>JBKQTJ010000068.1:0-2745 GCA_052143255.1 Streptosporangiaceae bacterium
GCAGGGTGCCGACACGATCGTCTGGCTGGCCACCGCGCCGCAGGTGAGCCTGGGCAGCGGCCGGTTCTGGCACGACCGGCGCGCCCGGCCCGAATACCCGCTGCCGTGGACGCGCGAGGCAGACCCCAGCACCGCACGCAAGCTCTGGGACCACCTAGCCGCGGCGACCGCCACCGACTCGCCCGAAGCTGGCGCAGGCAGGGCGGGACAGCGTGGCTGCTGCCCGGTCATCTCTCCGCGGGGGCAGGGATGACCGGGCAGCAGCCGCATGAGGCGGTGGGTCGCTCAGACGGTTCGGGCTACGTCGCACCTGATAGCCGGAATCGAGGTGCGCGGCTCGTTTGATGAGGCGCCCGACCGTGCGTTCCGTCCGCTGGCGGGGTACATCGACGGCGCCAGCCGCTCGCGCCGCCAGATCGCGATGACCGCTCCGGTCACCCAGCAGAAAGCCGGCTGGGAACACCCCGAAAAGATCGCCATGACCGCCCCGGTGGTGCAGCAGACCGCCGGCCGGCCCGGCGGGCGGCGGGCCCGTCGGCTTCGACTTCAGTGTCAGATCCGGGTGGCGCATCAGGCCAAGCGGGCCGATGCCGGGTACGGGTTCCCGGAAGAGCAGGCAGACCCCGCGGGCGGGGGTGGAGCCGAAGGTCAGGCCGTGGCCGGCCAGCGACAGCCGCGGGCCGATCGCGCGATACCAGCGGTAAGGGCCGGTGAGACGCACCTCTTGCACGTTCGCCGGGGCCGTGCGGCAGACCACGGCCCGAAACAGGCGACCAGGCGGTCGCCGGCGACAGTGACGTGCGCTGTCGCCGACGAGACCCCAAGCGCAGCCAGCAGCAGCCGGAACCGGGGGTCGAACGCCATCTCGAACTGCTCGGCCTCCGGCCGCGCTGCCTGTGCTGCAGCGGCAGCTGGCTCGGTGCGGTGGCCAGCGCCGTGTCGAGGGCAGCCGCCGTGGCCGGGTCCAGGCCGCCTCATCCGCGCCAGGCGACCCGGCCGGCCCGGTCCACCAGGCACAGCCAGATCGTGCTGCGGTCATCGATACCCAGCGGGACGGTCACCCGGCGCAGGTCGGTGTACACCGTCAGGGTCCGGCGCCGCACCGCCTGGTCGCGGATCGCCGCCGCCATGCCGCCGTCGATGGCCGGCCGGGCGGGTTCCCATCGCAGCCCGAGCGCTGGCAGCTCAACGAACCGGAGCCCAGGGTCGGCGGCTGCCCGCTGTTCCAGCCAGGGTACCCACGAGTCGACCAGCTGTTGCTGGTCACGCCGGAAGGCGATCAGGACGACTTTCCGCTCGCCGGGCAGTCCGGCCGGCAGTGCCACCTCGCGTCCGCCGAGATCACGGGCCGCCAGCTGCGGGAACGATATCCCGTTCATTATCTGAGGGTACGCCGGGACGCCGGCTGGCGGAGCCCCGGCGCCAGGGCGGGCGCGCGGACGGCGATCCGGTCACCAGCTGCGGTCCGGCAGGAGCTGGCGGACATCGAGCTAGCCGGTCCGGAAACCGGCTTTAGTGTAGGCGAGGTAGAGGTCCCGCATTCGCTGGAAGGCGGGGCCGGACCCGAGTTGCCCCACCACGCCATCGGCGGCGATGGGCTGGGTGCGGTGCTGACCGGCTTCGGCGTGACCATCACGGGCAGGCGCTCAACGGGGCTGTCTCGCCCAGCTCCGGCGAGACGCCGCCGTGCCCGACGATGATTCCCGGCGCGCAGGGCAGTCACGGGAACCCCGCCGCACCCGGGCAGCTTCTCGCCCTGGCGGCGGCTGCGCAGGTGCGCCGGCAGGGGTGCCGGCGTCGTCGAGCCGAGCCCACGCCCGCAGGACGTGGCCCCTCACGCCGGGGCGCCGGCTCAGCTCACCGATGCGCAGCAGCGGCGAGCCTTCGGGAGCGTCGATGCAAACACTCCACAATCCTTAGACAAATATTTGACAAGATTGCCCGGCGAAAGCTACCTTCATATCTAGACAAACCCTAGACGAAAGTTGACATCATGGGTTCCCACGCCACCGGCCCGGCGACCGCCACCGGCTCCGCTTCCCAGGAGCACGGCACAGCCGCGGGCGCACGGCGGCCGTCCGTGGCCGTGATCGGCGCCGGGGTCTCCGGACTTACCGCTGCCTACGTGCTCTCCCGCACCCACGACGTCACCCTCTTCGAGGCGGAGGGCCGGCTCGGCGGCCACGCGCACACCCACGACGTCACGGACTCCGATGGCCGTCAGCACGCTGTCGACAGCGGGTTCATCGTCCACAACGACGTGACCTACCCCTGGTTGCGCAGGCTCTTCGGCGAGCTGGACGTGCAGGTGCGTCCCGCCGAGATGAGCATGAGCGTCAGCTGCGAGGGGTGCGGGCTGCAGTATGCCGGCGGCCGCGGGCTCCGCGGCGTATTCGCCCAGCCACGCCGCCTCATCGACCCCTGGTTTCTCCGGATGCTGTGGCAGGTGAGGCGGTTGCACCGGCGCGCACTAGCGTTCCTGCGCACGACCGACGAGGAGAACCTCACGACCTACGGCGAGTTCCTGGAGCGGGAGGGGTTCAGCGGCTACTTCATCGCCCACTACGCCATACCGGTCGTCTCGTGCGTGTGGTCCGCCGGGCGGGACACGACGCTGGCCTACCCGGCGCGCTACCTGTATGAGGCGCTGCGTTTGGTGCTGGAAGTGCTGGAAATGGAGGCCGAAGCGCGCGAGCAGCGCAAGATCGCCCGGCTGCGCCGCGTTTCCCAATTGCCCCCGGGTAA
>JBKQTJ010000069.1:0-18354 GCA_052143255.1 Streptosporangiaceae bacterium
GGTGGTCGAGGGTGACGAGGAACGCTTCCACGGCGCTGCCGAGCGCCATGTGGCTCTGGTCGCGGATCGGGTGCACGGTGCCCATGGCTGGCTCACTCTCCCTATCGCAGAAAAGCAGGCGGAGTGGGCCCGGCGGGACCGGCGCGTCTTCCCTGGTCGCTTTCCATGGTATCGCAGAAAATCATCAGTTTTCCGCGATAAGGCTCACCTCGGCATCCTGCCAGGAGCGCCAAGCCAGGCCCGGCGGAGGTCCGCGCTGCTCGCCGCGACCGAGCTGGCGCCAGATCAAGGGGATACCAGCTTGACGCCCCGGTCGCGAGCTTGCTGGCAGGGCTCGAATTCCAGTTCTTAGGACAACCACGCCGCCGAGCACGCCTACGCCGGCCAGCATCGTGTCGAGGTCGGCCCCGTAGCCCATCCATGTGCCAACGCTCACGAACGGAAACGCAACCGGTGGTGCCAAGCTGCGCGCTGCCTGGCACCGCGAAGCGGTCTTCACGGGCGCCGAGTTTCGGGGGAGCGCACGGTGGTGGCTAACCTGCGTCCTGTGACCCTGTTGCTAACGTGCGTAACGCACCGCTTTGTCGTACAGGCGTCGGATCGGCGTCTGATCCTCCCAAATGGTGATGTCGTTGAAGACATCGCCAACAAGGCGACGCTTCTCGGCAACCACGCAACGTTCGCTTACACGGGTCTGGCGCGATGCAGCGTTACCGAACGCACTGACGAACTGCTCCTCCGCTGCCTGGCGGAACCTAATGTCCCGATCATCCAAGTGTTCGACAAGCTCGCCAAGTCAGCCGCCCAGTCCATACGGGGCCTATCGCTTCCGGTGCGCCCATCAGAACGTCGCGTACTCCGGCGGACATCGTTCGTGGGTGCCGGGTTTCTCGGGATAAGGAATCCTGTTCGCTTTCTAAGGCAGCCTTCGGCAGACGAGCTGCATCCGTTCATGGTCGTGATCAGCAACGCGCAAGGCCGAAAGGAGGAGTGGCGCCCGGTCGCGGATCAGGATTTCTCTATCAGCTTGGTACTTCTAGCAGAGGACGAGCCGTTTGGACTCCATGCGGCTGGCCAGCCCTTCATTGGACCGGAACGATCGGCGCTTGAGCGGGACATAAGGCGGTGCCTCGGGCGTATCAGCCGCCCGGAATCAGTTGCCAGGCTTCTGGCGCGGGCCGTTCGTACGGTGGCAGCCCGGAACCGCAAGGTCGGCCCGAATGTGATGTGCACGATGGTCAGGCGCGATCGGGTGCCATCGGCGCCCGGCACGTTCACTAGCGGCCTTGTGCCGATGGCCGCGGGCCGACCAGAGGCAGACTACTTTCGGTGGCCACGCGATGACATCGCCGGGCAGTGGATTTTCAGTCCTGCCGAGCCGACGGCGCTCATTTGCTACGGCCCGAACTACGCCGGCCCAGGTATGGCGCTCCAGGGCATACGCTTCGGGCCTTCCGCCGCCGTCGCTCAGCCGTAAGCCGGAGGAGCGACCCTACGGATAGTGGGCGGTCAAGACCGTGCTCCTGCCTGAGCTTGCGTTCCGCCAGATGTACCCGGCCAGTCGGTCGACCGAGGGTTACCAGGCCACCCAGCCGGAGTTTGCCTGGCTGCGGGCCAGCACCGAGCCGCCTCCCCGCTCCTTGGTGTGGCTGGGCTGCTGGGACTGCCAGCAGACAATCCCGATGCGGTACGCGCCTTCCAGCGCGCCGTTGCCGGTGCCGGACGGCAGCCAGGTCGAGGGGCACTTCGCCACCTTCACCCTGGGATACGTCGCGTTCCAGGTTTTCACCGTCGATTACGTCGCCGCCGGTCAGCACCAGGCTTCCGCCTGGAACGACCACACGCCGGCCTCCCTGGCGCAGGCGCTCCTCCGCATCTGGCCGCCGCTTCTCGGGCAGCCGAAGGTCTCCTGGCCCCCGCAAGCCTTCGCCGCGCCAGGCTGGGACCGGCTCGTCACCTGGAACGGCGCCCTTCGCACAGGAACGGACGGCGGCCTCGCAGACCAGCCGTAGCCTGATCGGCCCGAAAGCGGCAAATGGGCCGCGTGGCAGGCCGCATCTGGTCGGCAGCGCGATTCAGCAGGCCACAGTAGATAAGCGCGCCGCATCGCCGCGCATCTTGCTGATCAGCTGCTCCATGCCGAGCAGTCCGGCGTCGGCTGCTATCTGGATCAGCCACCGGTCGGCCTGCTCGGCGCGGTCAGCCGTGTCGGACAGGTCCAGCGCCGGGTCGGCCAGCATGTGCGCGCCGTGAGACACGCCTCCGTCCCGGATGGGCGCCAGCTGGGCAGGCAGTAGATCCGGCATCGCGGGCCCGCTGACGATGTGGAGCACGCGCGGCTGCCGGACGGTGAGCGGGTCGACGTCCGCCAGATCGGCCACCGGGCCGACCACGGCCGGGCTTGTCAGGGTCGCTGCCACCCCCGTCGAGCAGCGCCGCCCATTCGGCGGCGTCCAGCCCGGCGCCTGGGCAGCATGCCCGGTCGGTCGGCATTCAGGCGAGCGGTCAGACGGCTGACCAGCGTGAGGGTCAGCTGGAGCACCTGAACGTGAGAATGCCCGTAATGCCCTGGAACCTCGATGCGGACGGTCACCTCGAACGCGACCGGCTCGCGTGGTTCCAGCCGCCAGACCAAGGTCGCGGCCAGCAGGCACGACCCCAGGTGAGCCGCAGCAGGCTGTTCCCGCTCGGGGTCTTCGAGGTATGCGGTGCGGAGCGCATCACCATCGAAGGGCGCAAGAGCGCGAGTGTCCTGGCCCCGATCGCCATGGCCGACCTGTAAGCAGACGCTCGGCGATCGATTGGTGCAGGCCACGAACTTCGTCATGTCTCGGGAAGGACCCGATCGTCACCGGTAGCGATTGACGCAGTGACGGCCGCCGCGGTCGTCATTATGACAAGACGGCACCAACCAGGTCGTTGCCGTGATCCGTAGGCTGCAATGAAGCCCGCCGTAGATCAGCGGGATGGGCTGGCCGACTTCACCATCACGCCCAAGGGCGTCTTGCTGCAATGAGGCCCGCCATGGTTCGACGGGATGGACGGGTCGTTGCGGTGCAGGTTGCCGTCGTCGCCTGCGAAGCCGCAATGAGGCCCTTGACACCTGCCGCAGTTCGACGGGATGAGAAAGTCGTCAGCAGCGAAGCATTCACGAAAGAGGGTCTGCCGCAATGAGGCCCGCCGAGATTCGACGGCATTGGCACGCCGATGGACGTCGGCATGATCGGCACCTCGCCGCGGCAATGAGGCCCGCCGAGATCCGGCGGGATGAGGCGGTCAGCCTCCACCGCTGGCCGACGTACATCTGGCCGCCGCAATGAGGCCCGCCGAAATTCGACGGGATGAGTCCCAGATCACCGCGACGAACCTCAAGCTCGCGATGCCGCAATGAGGCCCGCCAAGATTCGACGGGATGAGGAGCGCGGCCAAGGAAGCCGTGGCCGAGCAGAACAAGGCGCCGCAATGAGGCCCGCCAAGATTCGACGGGATGAGGGCTCGCGGAATTGGAGCCGTGTGACCTGCGGAAACGGGAGGGCATGCGAGCACCTCGGTCCGGACACTGCGGCTGAATGAGCCATTTGGACTTGTCAAGGAGCGAAACGGCTGCTGACCTGCATGCGAGCGTTCCCCAGGGTTTGAGGCAACGCCTCAGCGCTCGCAGAGATACGGTGAACGGACCTTGTTACCACATGGTCTCACAGGCACGGCCCGCCACCCGCCTCCGGTATTGATGCCGTGCCAGTCGGCCACGTACGTCTTGTGCGCGCCGCACATACTGTCACCGGCTCTCCTGGCCGGTGCCCCTGGACGTCAGGCGCGATTACGCGCCCCACCCTGGCCAGCACGTGGCCCTCGCGGCGGCGCAGCACCGGCTCGGGCATCCACGGCCGGCATGTCTGCGTCTCGGTGATGCCCGGCCCACCGGCTCAGCCCGGCGAAGAACGACTCGACGTCGGCAGGCGTGTGGTTATGTGCCAGGTCGCCGCGGTGTACCCCGCCGACAGCCGCTGTCGAGCGCCTCGTAACGTAACGCGCCATCGAGATGACCGGCAACTGCTCCGGGGGGTGCCAGCCTGCGGAAGGAACGCACGCCGTCTTCTGTGTCGGACGGGATTGGCTGCGTTGCGTATCTCTTTGGTGTTCTCGCCGTAATTGTCGGTGGGTGCTGTTAGGTTGCCGTCATTGATCTGCCGCCGCGTGATTACGTCTTGTGAGGAGTGTCGTGCGGCTTCGTGTCAAGGTGACGACGAGCGCGTCAGTGTTGCCTATGGCGGCCATCCTGCGGCCAGGATGTTCGCTTCTTCACGACTTGCTCGCCCGTGGTGCGCCTGACGTTGGCTGTCGACTGCATGACGGCGGTCTCGGGCCTCACGGAATGGTGGGGCTCGGTCATGGTGTGCTGCGCCAGACAACGGTGGGGAGACGATCTTCAGTGCCGCGGATCCTGGTTGGGGAGTCGCTATCCGGCTGATGGTCATCTTGTCTGTGCTGTTCGCCGGACTGGCGCTCGTCACCATGACTGGCGGACGGACACCTATCGACCTCATGGGCTTCTTCCGCTGACGTCAATGAGACAGCTAAGACCGCCCACAGACCGCCCAGACCCATGCAAAGGAGAGCAATCATGTCATTGACCTACGACGAACTCCGTACAGGTGTTGCAGGTGACGCCGTCGGCATCAGGTACCGCACGATCTTGGAGCCGCTCAGCGGACGAGGCGACAAGGTGTTCCCGCCGACCTACGGTGTCCCGGACAACGCTGAGACCAGGTATGCGACCGAAGAACGCTACGTTCCGTCCGAGAACGGGGGCAGCGGAACGGTTTCCCGGTCGGTGGTGCTCGATTCCGTGGCATCGCAGGCCAACCGGTTCGAGCTGGCGCTGCTTGATGCGATACGGCGAGGCGATCTGGCAGTGCCGGTGACGTCTGTCGATTTCCGGGATATTCCTGAGCTGGCCGGACTAGACCGGATCAGCGACTTCGAGGCCCCACACCGCATTTTCGACGCCCTGCTTCGTGACAGCTTCGACGGAGATCATCTGTTCCGTAACGGCCCGACGGGGAAGGCGATCACGGAGGCTCGTCCCCGGGACGCCGCTGGCCTGTACCATCACAGCCCGCACACGCTCGTGTTCGGCGGATGGGATTCCACCGGCCCGCGAGGTGCCCGCGGCGCCAGGTACGAGCGGGCCATCACATCGGAGATCGTGGCCCTGGGGATTGAGCGGGGGGTAAAGACCGCGTCCCGCATTGACCCGGCAGGCATCGAGTTGCGGGCAGGCCCTCTCTACCAGGCCCCTGACGGGACCTGGACGCTTGATCCGGACGAAGCGGAGCCAGATAAGGAGGGCAAACCCAAGCTGCTCGGCGCTAAGGACAGCGGGCAGCAGGGAGGCGCGAAAGACGGCGGACGGCAAGGCGGACGCGAAGCGGGCCGTCCCTCGCAGGCCAACCTCGGCAACGTCACGCCCAGTATCGACACGAAGGCTGGCGGGGTTACCGCCCAGGAGATCACCGGCACGACCGTCCTATCCCTTATCCAGCTCCGGCGGCTCCGGTTCCCGACGAGCCTAGACCGTTCGCCCTTCGACGACCATAGGCGGCAGGAGGCTGAACTAGCGGCGCGCACAGCCCTGGCGGCATTGGGCCTGACCGCCGCAGCACTAGCCTTCGAGCAAGGATTCGACTTGCGATCCCGCTGTGTCCTGGTCACCGCCGGGCCGGTCACCTTCGAGGCAGTGGCGCGCGACGGGACGGTGCTGCCGTTCGACCTCAGTAGCGCCGACGCGCTGAAGCTAGTCGCGGAAGCGGCTGACCGGGCCGCCGCCGCTGGCATGCCATGGCGAGACGGTGAAGTGTCCCTTCGCCCAGCCGATCGGCTCGTGGAGCTGATCCGCCGGAGCGACATCCTGACCGCACGCGGCGAGGCCGGAGACGAGTGATGTTCGCCATCGCTGTGGAACTGCTATGCGGGCGCTACACCGCCATGCAGTTCAATGACCGGACCCGGCCCGAGTGGCCGCCGCACCCGGCTCGTCTGTTCTCCGCCATGGTGGCTGCCTGGGCCGACATCGACGAGCCCGACCCGGCCGAGCGGAGCGCCCTGCGGTGGCTTGAGCAGCAAGACCCGCCTGCTATCCGGTGCAGCCAGGGACGCAGCCGTCAGGTCGTGACACATTTCGTCCCGGTGAACGATCCCACCGCCATGACCCGCGACATCTCCCGCACCTACGATGCGATGATCCAAACTGCTCGCGCGCTTGAGGAAGCGGAAGAGTCCGGTGATGAGCGGAGCATCAGGCACGCACGCGCGGCGGTAGCGAAAGCCGACGCCAAGGCGGTCACTGACGTGGCGCGCGCGGGACAGCCGACTGGCCGCGAAAGCGGTAAAGTCATAGCGGGAGTCCTGGAGGTGCTGCCGGAGAACCGGGGCAAGCAAGGCCGTACCTACCCGACCGTCGTCCCAGATGAGCCGACGGTCTGGTTTATCTGGCCTGGCTCAGAGCCCAGCGAGCAGCAGCGGAATGCACTTGATGGGCTGCTCAGCCGTGTCGCCCGCATCGGCCATTCCTCGACCCTGGTCGCGTGCCGCTGCGCGGATGAGGCGCCGTCACCCACCTGGTCACCTGCCCGTGATCGTACCGGGACACGGCTGCGGGTACCGCGGCCCGGGCTCATCGATCACCTGGAGGATGCCTTCGCAGCACACGGCGGGGAGGAACCCCGGACGCTGCCGGCCGGGATGGTTTACTACCAGCAGCCGCGGGCGCTAGCGCCGAGTCCGCGGTCTCCCCTTCTGGGCGGCGACTGGTACGTCCTTGGTATCTCCGGGCGCCGTCTGCCGTCTGCGATGCAGGCCCTTGCCATTGCCCGCGCCGCCCGAAGCTCGCTGCTGGCTCATGGTGATCAGCCATCGCCGGAAATCCTGTCCGGGCACCAGCGTTCCGCCGGGAGCAGCGGCCCGACGCCGCCGCTCGACCGGCCTCACCTCGCTGTGGTGCCCGTGGTGAACGCCGGGAACCGGTACAGCGACGGTGCCGTGTTCGGAATCGCGCTCATCCTCCCCGCCGACTGCCCCGATCACGATAAGGAAGTAGTGGAGCGCGCGATCCGGTCGTGGTCGGCGGCCGGCTTCGAGCTATTGCTTCCCGCCCTGCCCAGCGGCCAGCCAGTCCGGCTGGTACTGGAAGACCTCGGCGTTGACCGGGCGAGCGGCCGGCAGGGGTGGCTTGACACTGCTCTGACCGCCCGGCGCAAGACAACTACGCGCGACTACTGGTGCCGGCCCGCGCGCCGCTGGCTGAGTGTCACGCCTATCGCGCTCGACCGGTTTCCCGGCAATCTCCGGAGCCGTCAGCCACTGGCACGCGAACGCGCCGAGGCCGAAGCGGCTGCCTCGGTCGCCCGGGCCTGCGTTTTCGCCGGGCTCGCGGACTTGCCCGGGCAAGTCGGCGTAACCATCCGGCTGGATTCCCCTCTGGTCGGGGTTCCCGCCAGCCCAGGAGGCCGGCGCAACCCCGGGCAGCGGCAGTTCCCCGTCTACCAGACAGGCAACGGAACGCCGCGAGCCTGCGTACATGCCGAGATCGAGTTCACTGAGCCGGTTCGAGGACCCGTCCTGGTCGGAGCTGGCCGCTACTTCGGCTACGGGCTGTGCCTTCCCCGTGAGGCCAAGGACAGAAGACCGTCATGAGCGACCTAGACGCATCCTGCTTCCCCGCCTTCTTCGCCGCCGTCAATGCCGCCGACGGGTCACCGGATGAACCCCCGGAACCGTTCCCCTGGCAGCAGGACCTGCTCGAACGCGTCGCATCGACGGGACGGTGGCCGGACCTGCTTGACCTTCCTACCGCAGCGGGCAAGACAGCCGTCATCGACATTGCCGTGTTCCTCATGGCGCTGCGCGACGACGCGCCCCGCCGGATCGTCTTCGTGATCGACCGGCGGGTCGTCGTCCAGCAGGCCGCCGCACGGGCTCGCCGCCTGGCGGAGCGGCTGCTGGATAGTGACGATCCGGTCATCGAGATGGTCGCGCAGCAGCTCAGGCGGCTCACCGCGCACGACGTCGATCCCGGGAGCCCGCCGTTGCAGTGGGCCGAACTACGCGGCGGAATAGTGCGCGATGAGTCGTGGGCGCTGCGCCCCGATGTCCCGGCGGTCCTTGTCTCGACCGTCGACCAGGTCGGCTCCCGGCTGCTGTTCCGCGGGTACGGAATCAGCCAGATAATGCGCCCCGTGCACGCAGGCCTGCTCGCCAACGACGTACTCTTCCTGCTCGATGAAGTACACCTGGCCCGGCCATTCGCCGACACCCTCGGCGCCATCGCCAGCCGCTACCGGCCACCGGGCGAGACTGGGTTGCCGGACCGCTGGCAGGTAGCGGAGCTTTCCGCCACGCCGGGAGAGTCCGCGGAGCGCCGTCGCGTGCACAGGCTCAGCGACCGCGACCGCGATCCGGCGGTCACCCCGCTGCTCGCGCGGCGGCTCTCGGCGCGCAAACCCGCCACCAAGCGTGAGACCAAGGGCCGCGGCAAAGACGGGCCAGGTCAGAGACAGGCCTTGGCGAGGGAAGCTGCAGAGGCTGCCCGGTCGATTATTTCTGCTGGCCAGCACAGGGCAGTCGGCGTGATCGTCAACCGGGTGGACACAGCGCGGCTCGCTTACGAGGAACTAGGCGACGACCTCGCCTTCGACCGCTACCTGATCACCGGACGCATGCGGCCATTCGACCGCGACGACCTGCTCGCCCGGATCAGCCCGCGCATTCGCATGGGACGCGCGCGCCAGAGCGACGACCGGCCGGTGGTAATTGTTGCCACTCAGTCGATCGAGGCCGGCGCCGACTTCGATTTCGATGCCCTTGTCACGGAATGCGCCAGCTACGACGCATTGAAGCAGCGCTTCGGGCGCGTGGACCGAGACGGTGAGCTGAGCGCCCGTAACACGCCATCGGAGTCCGTCATCCTCGCCGTTCCCGACGATGTGAAGAAGAATGCCCAGGATCCAGTTTACGCGCGGGCCTTGGCGAAGACGTGGGCGTGGCTACCCAGCAGGGAGTTCGACTTCGCCGGCTTGCAGCCGGATCCCGGTCAGGCATCTGGTCTTCTGGCGCCAACGCCCCCGGCGCCGCTCTTGCGGCCAAGTCATCTCGACCGGTGGGTGCAGACCTACCCATATCCCGACGCAAATCCGGACGTGGCGCTCTGGCTACACGGGCTGGCGGACAGCTCGGCGGACGTGAACCTCATCTGGCGGGCTGACCTGACTGAGGCCTTGCTGACCGAGGACGACGGCCCGCTGGCAGAGAACCTGGTGGGCTCTTGCCGGCCAGGATCAGGGGAAGCAATGCCAGTACCACTGCGAGCCGTGCGCGCATGGCTCGCGGACGCCGCGCCGGATGGGCAGAGCGTACAGGTCGCCGACATCGAGGGCGCGGCGACAGACGCCGGTGGCGGCGGGCGGCTGCGCGGCAATACACCCATCAGGCCCGTACTGCTGTGGCGCGGCGATGAAAGTCAGGTGGCGGGGCAAGTGCGCGACATCCGCCCCGGCGACACACTGGTGATCCCTGCCGGCTACGGCGGGATCATGGCGCTCAACTGGGCTCCGGCTAACCGCCTCCCCGTCACCGACCTTGGCCATCGCGCTCAGGCCGCGCAACGTCTCCAGGCCACACTGCGCCTCCACCCCTCAGTACTCGGGCAACTGCCAGGAAATCTCCCCGGGCTTCCTGTCCCAGGCGCCGTCGACGCTGATATCTACGCCGACGACCAGACCGTCATCGACCAGTGGCTGGATTCAGCAATCGCCATGTCCAGCGGTGATGCCATCACTGACAGGATCGTCGCCTGGCTCCACCAGGACCCACGGCGGATCATCATGCGGGTGCCCCTCACCGACAATGAGATGTCCAGCGCGGCGATCTTCGTGATCACTTCTCAACGACCAATGCCGCATCCGGCGACACCGGAATCGCCGGAGGACACCGTTGAGTATGAGCCGGAAACAAGTTCCTTCACCGGATCGCCCACAGGATTGTACGAGCACCTGGAAGATGTCGGGCAATGGGCCCGGTCGCTAGCCGTCGCCTGTGGCCTGCCCGCCACGGTAGCCGATGACCTCAAGCTGGCGGGGCGCCTCCACGACCTTGGAAAGGCAGATCCCCGGTTCCAGGCCCTGCTGCGCAATGGCCTAATCACCGGGAACGGCATGCTCGCCAAGTCAGGCGTCATGGCCAGCGAGCACGCGGAGCGTGAGCGAGCCCGGCGGGAAGCAGGCTACCCGCGAGGCGGCGGGCACGAACTGCTCAGCCTAGCCCTGGCACAGGGCTCATCGGCGCTCGCGGACGCGGCCACCGACTGGGACCTCGTCCTGCACCTGATCGCCAGCCACCACGGCACCTGCCGGCCCTTCGCGCCCGTTATCCGCGACGCACACCCGGTCACCGTCACTGTCAACTTCGACGGGCAGCTTCTGGAAGGCTCAAGCGCGACAGAGATGGCGCGGATCGACTCGGGGACGGCCGAGCGATTCTGGTGCCTGGTACGCCGCTACGGGTGGTTCGGGCTGACGTGGCTCGAAAGCATCCTGCGGCTAGCAGACCACAGGGCAAGCGCCCGAGAGCAAATCGCCATGAGAACCATCGAGGGGAGGCCGCTAGATGAATGAAGTGGCTCTTCCGGCCCTTGAAGCGACGAACCCTGTGGGATTCCTCGCCGCGCTCGGCACCCTCGACGCGCTGACGAGCGAGAACCCCGATGCGACGCTTCGGTGGACGGACGAACTGGTGCCGCATGCGATGGTTGGCGGCGTCAGTGACCTTGACCTGCTCCTTGACGTGCTCGACCGTGACCGGGAGATGTGGCGCGATAGCGCCCTGCTCGGCTTCCCGGAGAACTCGCCGCTGCCCGATGCCAAGCCAGGCGTGAAGCTGCTGCGGGAGTGGGTCGAAGCTGTGGCCGAGCACGGCCGCGGTGCTGACTCTGACCTTCTGTGTGCTCTTGTTGCTGAAGGAGCGCTGGACGGGAACGAAAAGGCCAAACCCACCCACCTGCACTTCACCGCAGGACAGCAGCAGTTCCTTGAGATGGTCCGGTTGCTGGCGGCCAAGGTCGATCGCGAGCGGCTCCGGGAGGCGGTATGCGGTCGGTGGAGATATGACAGTTCCCTGCCGTCGTTGTCCTGGGATTCTCGCGGCGAACGGGTGTACGCCGTCCGGGCGACCAACCCATCGAAGGAAAAGCGGCTCGGCGTTCCCGGAGCAGACTGGCTGGCTTTCCGCGGGCTCATCTTCTATCCCGTCACCCGAGCCGTGACGGGCTCCTTGCGGACAACGGCATGCGACCCTGAATGGAAACGCAGTGCCTTCCGGTGGCCGGTCTGGTCAGTTCCGTGCACCCGCAACGTCGTTAGCTCGCTCGTAGCCGATGGGACCCTGGTATCGCAATCGCGCAGGACCCGTCTGCGGCCAGACGACCTGGCCGCGCGAGGCATCCTGTCAGTACTTGAGGCGCCGATACGGCGAACCGATCAGGGCGGATATGGGAGTTTCGGTGCTCCGGACGTTCTCGCTAGCCGTCTCCCATGGGCCGAACCATACAGGTGTCCGCATGACGGGCATTCGAGGACAGCGTCATGGTAATCGACCTCGGCCGGGCCGGTGACTTCGCCCGCTTCCTCTTCGTCGGTCACCATGAGAAACTGCCTTCGTCCAGTGCGGTCATCGTCTGAGTGCGAGCGCTGAGGTGGTGAGTCCAAACCCGAGGAGCGCTCGCATGCAGGTCAGCGGGCGTTTTTGTACCTTGACAAGTCCATTTAGCGGGCCCCGGGCACCATGCTTCCACCTGCCGCTCGCAGGACAGGCTGTTAGCGCAGCTCAGACGGCCTCGAAACTGCGAGCCGTGCTCCCGCCGTCCAGCGGCGGGCTCCATTGCGGCGAGTGCCTGTGCATCTGCTGCCGCCAGAACGGCAAAGTGCTCCCGCCGTCCAACGGCGGGCTCCATTGCGGCAGGATGGTGGGCGGCTGGTCGTACGCCTCCAGCCACGCGTGCTCCCGCCGTCCGACGGCGGGCTCCATTGCGGCTCCTTGACGTCCTCATCCAGCACCATCTGGGCCGGGTGCTCCCGCCGTTCAGCGGCGGGCTCCATTGCGGCGTCATGCAGTCGGCGTGGTGGTAGGTGATGTAGCCCGTGCTCCCGCCGTTCAGCGGCGGGCTCCATTGCGGCACCCCGGGATTGTTGACGGGGGCGGTGTGCAGTGCCAGTGCTCCCACCGTCCGACGGCGGGCTCCATTGCGGCGAGGTCGAGATCGGCTCCGACGGCAACTACGCCCGCGTGCTCCCCGCTGTTCGACGGCGGGCTCCATTGCAGCTTGTGGATCTCGGTGCCCGGCGACAGCGGGGCGCCCAGGTGCTCCCGCCGTTCAACGGCGGGCTCCATTGCGGTCCCCCGAACAGCCAGACGTGC
Source organism: Streptosporangiaceae bacterium (assembly GCA_052143255.1). GTDB lineage: Bacteria > Actinomycetota > Actinomycetes > Streptosporangiales > Streptosporangiaceae > JAJYUU01. Next base: position 12,469 of record JBKQTJ010000069.1, read on the forward strand.
TGGCGGAACCCGTTCGTGCTCCCGCCTATCAATGGCGGGGCTCCATGCGGCAACCCGCAGGCCTGGCTGGACACCAGGTCATCCATGTGCTCCCGCCTTTTGACGGCGGGCTCCATTGCGGCAGCAGGTAGTTTAGGCCAGCGCCTTGGGTAAGCATGTGTGCTCCTGCTGTTCACGGCGGGCTCCATGCGGCGAGCCCCGTGACGTCATCCAGATCTCCCCGACGCCCGTGCTCCCGCTGTTCAACGGCGGGCTCCATTGCGGCGAGGTCGAGATCGGCTCTGAGGGCAACTACGCCCGCGTGCTCCCGCTGTTCAACGGCGGGCTCCATTGCGGCAATCATCCCTCGACGGTGACGCCTCCGGCCAGCGGCGGTGCTCCCGCCGTCCAACGGCGGGCTCCATTGAGGCCAGGCAATGCCTATCCTGCGCATGGATCAATTCGCAGTGTTCCCGCCGTCCGACGGCGGGTTTCATTGCGGCTCCATGAAGTAGCCGTAGGTGTCGAGGAAGTTCGGGGTGCTCCCGCCGTTCAACGGCGGGCTCCATTGCGGCAAGTCACCGAACAGCAGACCGCCTGCAGTCGACGCAGTTGCTCCCTGCCGTCCAGCGGCGGGCTCCATTGAGGCTCCTCGCCCAGCAGATGAGCCCACAGCAAGGCCATGGTGTGCTCCCGCCGTCCGACGGCGGGCTCCATTGCGGCGCAGTCGTGGTGTTGATAGTGATCGGTTGGGTCTGCGTGCTCCCGCCGCTTAACGGCGGGCTCCATTGCGGCATGCTATGGATGAACCTGGCCGCCGCGTGCTGGCCGGTGCTCCCGCCGTTCCGGGTGGGCTCCATTGCGGTGGCGATAACAACATCCGGGGCGCGAAAGCCGGGACTGAGTGCTCCCACCATGCAGCGGCGGGCTCCATTGCGGCGACGTGGGCGCTAACCGGCTGCTGGCCAACGAGGACCCCGTGCTCCCGCCGTTCAGCGGCGGGCTCCATTGCGGCGACAACACCGGCACCGCCGGGGACTTCCAGCAGGCGCGTGCTCCCGCCGTCCGACGGCGGCCTCCATTGCGGCCGGATCGCGTCGTTGTTCGCCGCGTTCACACCGATCACGTGCTCCCGCCCTCGAAGGCGGGCTCCATTGCGGTAGGAAGCCTTGCGGCTCGCTCACGCCCGTACCAGTTGGTCTCCCGCCGTTCGGCGGCGGGCTCCATTGCGGTGCGATCTCCTGCGTCTGCGCCGCGTTGACCATGATCGTGCTCCCGCCGTCCGACGGCGGGCCGAGTGCTCCGGCCGTCCGATGGCGGGCTCCATTGCGGCCGATTGACCGTGATCGGCATGCTCGCGGCAGACCTCGTGCCCTCGCTGCGACTATGACCTGCAGGGCCGCTCGTGAGCGCCGCTCATGCCGTCACCAGCTCTCCCGACCTGCGCCCCGGACGTCCGGCACGGCTGCGCGCCACGCCGGCCAGCACGTGGCCCTCGCGGCGCCGTATTACCGGCTCGGGCATCCACGCTCGCCAGGTCTGCGCCTCGGTGACGCCCGGGCCCACCAGGTCCAGCCCGGCGACGAACGACTCGACGTCGGCACGCGTGTGGTTGTGCCAGGTCGCCGCGGTGTACTCGGCGGCCAGCCGCTTGCCGAGCGCCTCGTCGTCATAGCACGCCATCGAGACGATCATGCAGCTGCCCGGCGCGATCAGCCGCGCGTACCCCGCGGTCACCACCCGGGCGGCATCGGGGTCGAGGAAGTGCAGGACCGCGGCGAGGATGACGCACACCGGCTCGCGGAGATCGATGACACCCCGCAGCTGCGGGTCCGCCAGCACGCCTGCCGGGTCCCGCAGGTCCGCCGCGACGGCGGTCACGCCATCGCTCGTAGCTAGCAGTGCCCGGGCGTGGGAGAGCACCACAGGGTCGATGTCGACGTAAGCGACCCGGGCCGCCAGGTTCACCCCCCGGGCCACCTCATGGGTGTTCTGCACGGTCGGCAGTCCCGCGCCCAGGTCGATGAACTGGGCGATCCCTTGCCGCGCGGCCCAGGTGACGGCCTGGGTCACGAACGCCCGGTTCTCCTGGACCAGATCCCGCAACGGCGGGTAGATCGCCAGCAGCCGCTCGGCCTCGGCCCGGTCGGCAGCGTAGTGATCCTTGCCGCCGAGCCAGTAGTCGTAGACCCGGGCCATGTTCGGCGTGGCGCTGTCGAACCCGGCAGTCACTGCGAGCCAACCGCGTGGCTGGCCTGCGCGTCCGGCGAGAAGATGTCCTCCAGCTCATCGAGCAGGTCGCGCAGCGTAGGCCGCGCAATCTTCCGCCCGCCGACCCAGGCCTTGGGCATGGCGCCGCGCAGCAGGATGATCACCTCGGGGTGCTCGGCCCGGAACCGCTCAAGCCGCGGCACCTGGTCCGGCTCGTCCGGTACCGGGGACAGCGCGGCACGGTTGCCGGGCATCACTGCATCGCCTGCCAGTGCGCGCGGATCTTCCTGGTCAGCGCGTCCGGCGTGTCCCCGGTCAGCACGTCTCCGGCGCTGCTGATCGCCGACCAGGTGCCGTCATCGACGCCAAAGCCGTGGTAGCCGTCATCGGCCCAGGCCAGCTCCAACTCGGCCAGCGCGCGGTCCTGGTCCGCCTGAAACACGTCGGGGCCCGCCGTGCCGTCCTGCTGCATCGCCGGCATGATCAGGCTGTCTTCAATCCGGTATGCGTCCGGGCCCGCCGCATTACTCGGCAGGTACCGCAACACGAACCACTGGGCGTCGCGGTCCTTCGGGTTAGGCCATAGGTCCAGGTCCCGCACCGCGTCCTCAAGGGAACTGTCCGGGTGTTCCCCGGCCCATTCCTTTATGCGCTCAGCGAGATCTGGGTTCTGCCACTCGAAACGGTTCATCTCACGGTCTCTCATCGGCCGCCTCCGGGTCCGCGCACGTGGCGGAGCGGGGTGAACGTCCTGCGTTCCAAGTAGTCGCCCGGCCGGTCCGGAGGTTCGTGCCCCGCTACAACCGGCAGCGCGCCGCCCAGCTGGGTGAGCAGCGCCTCGATCACCCGGTGCAGGGTCGCCGGGTCAGTCGTCCAGCCCTGCGTCGTCGCGGCCTTGTCGGCGTGGCCCCCGGCAGCGTCACCTCCTGCCGTCCATTCCATGTGAAATGCCTCCTGCCGTTGCGTACCGACGAGATGAGCCAGGTGCGGTGTGCAGCTCAGTGAGCGGACACCAGATGCCGATCAAGCGCGCCGTCACTCCGGGGGCGCGACATTTCTCCTCCAGGCCAACCGCGGCATGCCCGGACTGCTGCTGGGCCTTCATGCGAGCTTCGATCCGCGCCGCGTCCGCAGCCGCATCGCGGAACTGCGCCGCGACGTTCTCGGCTGTCGTGGTGTCCGCCATTGCAAGCTCCCTTCCACCGGCAGCCAAGCGGGTGTCAGGAAGCGCAGCAAGACGTGCGCGCATGGGCGGGAGCGTGAACCGGGGGGCGTGCGGAATGCGCCTATCCTGGTGTGCAGCCTGTGGCCCGTGGCACACTGACAGCGATCCCGCTACCTGGGAAGGCGACCACGATGGCGCAGCGGCCGAGAAAGCCGAATCACCGCCTCGCCGCCCTTATCGCCGAGGCTGGCCTATCCAATAAGGGCCTGGCGAGGCGTGTCGTCCGGCTGGGAGAGGTCCGCGGGCATCCTGGCCTGGAATATAACCACAGTTCAGTTGACCGGTGGCTGCGCGGGGAACGGCCACGTGCACACGCGGTCTGGCTGCTGGCGGAGGTGTTCAGCGCCGAGCTTGGTCGGCCGGTCGCGCCTGCCGATATGGGAATGGCCGATGATCACCTGCCGGCCGGAGCGTCGCTGCGCATGCCCGTGACCGCTGCGGAGGCCGCCCATCTGGTCCGTGATCTAGCGCAGGGGGACCTAGAGCAGCGACGCCCGCTGATCACCTCGCAGTTTGATCTGGTGGCCTACTCCTCGGCTGCGCTGCGGTGGCTTGTCGCGCCCCGGACCGCGATGACGCCCAGCCGCGGAACCCGCGGCATCGGGATGGCAGAGGTCCAGGAGATCCGGGAGGCCATTGATGCGTTCCGCGTGCTTGATAACCGGCTGGGCGGGGGCCGGATCCGCCCGACGGTGGTGGAGTATTTGCATTCGGACATCGCACCGCTGCTCAGGGACTGCCGGTGCACGGAGGACGTGCGCCGCGAACTCTTCTCGGCCGCCGCCGAACTCGCGCAGCTATGTGGCTGGCAGGCGCATGACCTAGAGCTGCACGGCCTCGCGCAGCGCTATCTGGTGCAGGCGCTCACCATGGCCCGCTTCGCTCAAGACGAGGGACTCGGCGGCGAGATCCTGGCTGCGATGAGCCAGCAGGCCGTCTATGTCGCCCAGCCCGACCAAGCCATCGACATGGCGCAGGCAGCGCAGGCGGCCGGACGCCGAGCCGGACTGGCCATGCTGGAGACCGAGAGCATCGTCATGGAAGCCCATGGTCACGCGCTCCGCCAGGATGCGGGCTCGTGCTCACGGGCGCTGAGTCGCGCGGAAACAGCCTTCCGGCGCGCCGCCGACGATGACCTGCCGACGTGGCTCACCTACTTTGACGAGGCCTACTTCGCCGCCAAGATCGCCCACTGCTTCCGGGCGCTGGGGCAGGGCAGCGAGACCGAGAAGTACGCCCTGCGGTCGCTGGACATGAACCTGCGTTACGTCCGGGGCAGGGCGTTCAACATGGCGCTGCTGGCCATCGGATACGCGCTCCAGGGGGAGCTTGACGAAGCGTGCACCCACGGCCGGGACGCCGTGGGCCTGGCCGCTGCCCTCGACTCGGCGCGGGCCGTGACCTACATCCGCCATCTCCTGCACCAGCTCGCATCGAGGCAGGATGAGGTCCAGGTCCGCGAGTTCAGCTCCTACGCTCATGCGGCGCTGCCGACTCTGCGGCAGCATGCATCACCGCGATGACCGTAGCCGCACCGATGATCTTGCCCGAGCGGATCATCTCCTGCGCCTGGGCGATCGGGACCCAGCGGACTTCCTCGGCCTCGTCGATCTCGGGCTGCCCGACAAGATCCGCCCCGCGGGCCACGTAGACGTCCTGCGGCGCGTCAGCCGATCCCAGCGCGGGCTGGAAGGTCAGCAAGAACCTGAGGTTGCGCGGTCGCCAGCCCGTCTCTTCCTCCACTTCGCGGGCAGCTGCCACAAGACCGTCCTCGCCCGGATCGATGTAGCCGCCCGGCACTTCCCAGTCCCACTGGCCGACGATGAACCGGTGCCGCCAGATCAGCAGGATGTGCTCGCCCGCATCATCCAGGACGACGGTCATCACGCAGCGGGGCATGCGGATCACGTACTGATCGAAGCGCTTGCCGTCGGGTAGCTCGACGCTGGCAACTGACAGCCGGATGTGCGGGTTCTCGTCAACGAGACGTTCGCCATGGATCTTCCACAAGGTGCGCTCAGGGGAGCTGTCGCTGGTCACTAGATGGACGCTACCTGCCCGTGCCCGGGCGAGGACGGACGGCCGGCCAGGTCCATGACCTACAAGCACAACGGGGACAATCGGCCAGACCCCGCAAGGTGTACCGGCTTGGCGCTGACGATTGCCAACGTTTTGCTTGGCTTTTTCCTCTTCTATCTATGGAGTCGCGCGCTATTCGCGGAAGAGTTGAAAAGCTGATAAATTTCCACCAAGGCAATACAGAAAGGGCGGCCCAACGCGCCGATCCCTCTTCGGGAAATGACACGCAAATTCCTAGAGCGACAAAACGTTCGCAGGTATCTGCCAGCTGGGCGCATCTACCGGACGTAAACACCTCGATCGGGCAGATAGGTACCCGAGCAAATCCAGTTGCCTTACGATGCGAGCCAGCACTCAGTGGAATACCAGCTCAGCGGCATCATGACAGGTAT
>JBKQTJ010000070.1:0-3343 GCA_052143255.1 Streptosporangiaceae bacterium
CCGTCCACGAGGCCGCCCGGTGCATCTGCGTCTCGCGCAGCACGGTCTATGACTTCATCGCGACTGGCCTGCTGGTCGCTAACCGGGCCAGCCGCCCCATGCGCATCCCCATGACCTCAATCAAAGCGCTGTGGGCCGCCGAGTCCCGGGACTGGCGGCTACGCCAGGGCATCTACCGCGACCGGTAACCGTCATGACCTACAGCCAGCTCACCTCCGAAGCCGCGTTCGCCGCGCTGCACTCAGCTGGATATGACGCCTGGCTCGATCACGTCTGGCATGCCGCCGCCTGCACCCGCCCAATCCGGCTACGCGGCGACATCCGCCACATCGACGCCGCCACCGGCGAACTCCTGCGCACCATCCCCACCCTGGGGATGCCGGACGGCGTGATCTACAAGCCCTGCGGCAACCGGCGTGTCACCACCTGCCCCGGCTGCGCCGAAACCTACCGCCGCGATGCTTACCAGCTCATCCGCGCCGGGCTGACGGGCGGGAAGGGCATCACTCCCGAGGTCGCCACCCATCCCGCCATCTTCGTCACCTTCACCGCGCCTTCCTTCGGCCCCGTGCACGCCCGCCCGATCCGGCAGCACACGTGCCAGGACAAGACCCGCTGCACCTGCCGACCCGAACCCTGCCACCCCCGCCGCGACGCCATCACCTGCGAACACCGACAACCAGCTGCCTGCTTCCTCCGCCACCGGCCCGATGATCCCCGGCTCGGGCAGCCGCTGTGCGCGGACTGCTACGACTATCCCGCTCATGTCGTGTGGAATAACCAGGCCGGGGAACTCTGGCGGCGCACCAAGCAAGCCATCGAACGCCGCCTCGGCCAGCTCGCCCGCCACCGGGGCATCCCCCCGATCCGCGTCCTAAACGGCGACGGCCGGTATCGTCTGGTCTCCCCCGTCCGCGTCGCCCACGGCAAGGCTGCCGAATACCAGGCTCGCGGAGCAGTCCACTTCCACGCCTTGCTCCGTCTCGATGGCTACGACCCCCGCGACCCCGGCACGCCCCTGCCCCCGCCGCCCGCTATCACCGTCACCGACCTCCAAGACGCCGCCACCTGGGCCGCCAAGGCCATCAGCTACCGCACCGCGCCGCACCCGGCCGCACCGGGCGGGTGGACGGTCACTTGGGGTACGCAGACCGACGTCCGAGCTGTCACTATGACCGGCACCGGAGACGTCACGGACCTAGCCGTCGCCAGCTACCTGGCCAAATACTCCACCAAAGGCACCGAACCCGCTGGGCACGCCTCGGCCCGCATCACCGCCGACACCATCGACCTGTACGCCAACCCCGCAGGCACCCACCCCGAACGGCTCATCCACGCCTGCTGGAGCATCGGTAACCACCCCGACTACACCAGCCTGCGCCGCTGGGCGCACATGCTCGGCTTCGGCGGCCACTTCCTCACCAAAGCCCGCCGCTACTCCGTCCGGTTCCGCGATCTGCGCGAGGCCCGTATCTTCTACCGGCGCGGTCAGGACACCGGCCCCGAACACGGCCCCATCCGCACCACCGACCACACCGATGAGGAAACCACCCTCATCGTCGGCACCTTCACCTACGCCGGAACCGGCTGGAAAACCAGCGGCGACGCCCTGCTCGCCAACACCGCCGCCGACCAAGCCAGAAAACGCCGTGAAGCCGGACGTGAAGAACTTGCCGAGGAATATAACCGCGCCAGTACTGGACGGCAGGCTGCATAAGCCGGTCGCCATCTGCTGACACTTAAGCGTCAAAACCTTCATACGGTAACTTGACAGGAGAGGAGAAGACCGTAATGGCTGTCACGTCCGCATCTGGCGTGGAACGGCTGGATAATCTTCAGCTCTACCGGGTCAAAGATGCGATGCGGCTATTGAACCTCAGTCGTACCGTCATTTACGAACTGCTCCGGACAGGACGGCTGCGTTCAGTCCAGCAAGGCCGGGCACGGCTTATCACTGCTGATGCGATCCGCGATTACATCACTCTCCTGCAGAACGAATCCGAGGAACCAACGAGGTGACGATGCGGCGAGGACGTGGCGAAGGCGGCCTGCACTGGGATGAACACCGGCAGCGCTGGATCGCGACCGTGACCATCGGCTACGACTCCCAGGGCAAGCGGATCACCCGCAAGGCCAGCGGCAAGACCAAGACCGAAGCGAAGGATAAGCTCAAGGAACTCGTCAGGGATCACGATGACGGCCTGGCTGCACCGGCAGGCAGCTACACCGTTGGTGAGGCGATCAACTCCTGGCTAGCGTTCGGACTGAGCGGGCGCAGTAACCAGACGGTAAGCATGTATCGGATATATTCGGAGACTCATATAATCCCAGCGCTTGGCAAGCGCAAACTTCGACAACTGACCGTTGAAGACATCGAGAGATTGCTCTCCGCTAAATCCGCCAGTCTCAGCACGCGATCACTCAAGATAATTCACTCGATTCTTAACCGGGCGGTAATGCATGCGCAGGCACGGGATAAGGTACGTCGCAATGTGGTAATGCTGTGCAGCGTTCCCGCGGGCCGTCAAGGACGGCCGTCGAAGTCGCTGACATTGGACCAGGCCGAAGCCATCCTCAAGGCTTCAGAGAAATCCCGGTTGCATGCTTATATTGTCCTGTCATTGCTTACGGGCGCTCGCACAGAGGAACTGCGCGCGCTTCGCTGGTGTCACATGGATCTGGCCGGAAACCCTGACGCGGACCCTCCTATCCCGCCATCAATCGCGATCTGGAGGTCAGTCCGTGCCGGGGGCGATACGAAAACCCGGAAATCCCGCCGCACGCTGGCTATGGCACAGCGTTGCGTTGATGCGCTTACCCCACTGTGGCATCAGCGCAGCTGCCGACATAGCGCAGAATGCGACTGCCTCGTTTTTGTCTCACGGGCAGGAACACCACTTGACAGGCACAGCGTGCTGCGCAGCTTCCGCACGGTGGTCAGAGCAGCCGGGCTCGCCGCCAAGGACTGGGCACCTCGTGAGCTAAGGCACAGCTTCGTATCACTGCTGTCGGATGACGGGGTGCCGCTGGAAGACATCTCCCGTCTGGTCGGACACCGGACCACGACCGTCACCGAGACGGTATACCGCAAGCAACTCCGCCCGGTCATGGAGGACGCTGCCACCGCGATGAACCGCATCTTTCCGGCCCGCGACGCATAGTCACTCAGTTAGTCACTCGGTGCCCGACAGCAACGTCTCTCACCAGGTTGTTTTGCCTGGTGGGCGCAGCTGGGTTCGAACCAGCGCCCCCTCGCTTGTAAGGCGAGTGCTCTACCGCTGAGCTATGCGCCCCTGCGTTCCGGGCGCCGTACGACACCGCGAACGCAGCTAGCGTACCGGTT
>JBKQTJ010000071.1:0-3078 GCA_052143255.1 Streptosporangiaceae bacterium
CAGATCCAGTGGCATCAGCAGTACCTCGCCGCGTTTCCCAGCCGCGGCTCATCGGCTAACAACCACGTGATCGCTGAGGCGGCCGGGCAACTTGTCGCAAGTTGCGCCTTCCCGTGGTTCCCGGACAGCGAGCGCTGGCGGCGTAAGTCCGCACGGCTGCTCGAACGAGAGCTCATCCGGAACACTTTCCCGTCCGGCATCGGCCGTGAGCTCGCCTCGGATTACCAGTGCTTCGTCGCCGAAGCCGGGTTCCTCGCGGCCGTGGAGGCCGAGGCGGCTGGCCATCCGCTCAGCCCGATGGCCTGGGAACGCCTGTGCGCGATGGCCGATAGTGCGGCGGCCCTGGTCGACGAGCGGCTGCGCCCGCCTCGTCAGGGCGATTCCGACGAAGGCCGCGCACTGCTGCTCGACGCTCCGGCGGCTAACCGCTGGCCGTCGTTGCTGACGCTGGCCGATTCGCTGGTGGGCCGGCTTGACTGGTGGCCCCGGCCGCCCGCGGATGCGGGCAGCTCCATAGTTGGCGCCCTAGCGGGCACCCGGCACTCCGTCGAAGGCAGGCCCGCCCAGCGCCCATCGCGATTCGCCGACGCCGGGACGACATTGCTGCGGACGTCTGGAGAAAACGAGATCTGGTGCCGATGCGACGCCGGCCCGCACGGGTACCTCAGCATTGCCGCGCATTCTCACGCCGATGCCCTGTCGGTAGAGGTTCGCTACGCGGGTGTGGACATCCTCGCCGACCCTGGCACCTACTGTTATCACGGTGAGCGCGCGTGGCGGTCATATTTCCGGTCGACTATCGCACACAACACCGCCGAACTGGACGGCCAGAGCCAGTCCAGCGAAGGTGGCCCCTTCATGTGGGTGCGTCATGCGCATGCCTGGGAGGTCGAGGTCATCGATGACGGCGACATCGCCAGATGGACTGCCGAGCATGACGGCTATGCCTCGCTTGATCCGCCCGCGTTGCATCGTCGTTCGGTCCTCCTCGACCGGGCGTCGCGCAGCGTCGATATCATCGACGAGATTGACGGCGGCAGCCACGACATTCGCCTAGCCTTCCACCTCGGTCCCGAAGTTCAGCTTGACTTGGACGGGTCCTGCGCAGTCCTGTGCTGGCCTGCCGCATTCAACCCGGGAACTGCACGGCTGGAACTGCCCTCCGGACTCCGGTGGAGCCTGCACTGGGGTGAGAGTGACCCGATCCTTGGCTGGTACTCTCCCGGCCTTGGACGCCGGGTTCCCTCTTTTAGCCTCGTCGGTTGCGGCCGTTGCGTGCCCGGTGCTCCTCTCGCCACGCGATTGGAGTTCCTCGAAGCTGACAAGCCGCCGAAAGCTGCCGTGTCCCATCAGGCCGTATCATGGAACGCATCCGGCGTCCATCCGGGGAAGACGCTGGGAGTCCGAGCGGAGGCCAGATGAGCCAGCAGGCGCTGGACTTGCCAAGGGCTGTCCAGACCGTGCGCCGGCACAGGATCCTTGTGGGCATCATGGCGGTCTTGGGTCTGCTCGCCGGCGCCGCCTACGCCACCCTCCACCCGCCGATGTTCACGGGTACCGCGCTGGTCTTGCTCCCGCAAGACGCACAAGCCGCGCAATCCGCGCAATCCGTACAAGACGGTTCGGCAACAGGCAGCAGTACGATCGACGCCTTTACGTCCCTTCAAGTGGTGGTCGCAGGCAGTGATCCAGTGCTTTCAGGCGCCCTGCAGAACCTTAGTCCACCGATATCGGCCACGATGCTGCGTGGCGAAGTTAAGGTCACGAGCACTACCTCCGGTATCATTTCGATAAGTGCAAAAGGCAAGTCTCCCGCCGAGGCTGACGCAACCGCGAATGCTATCGCTGATAGTTATGCCGCCTATGTTGCTCAAAAGAACAGTCCGGTGCATGCGGTGGCGCGAGTGCTGCAGCGCGCAACCAATGCAACGGGGTCGTCACGACTGATTGCGCAGGTAAGTACGGCCCTGATCGGCGCGCTGGTCGGCGCGCTGCTAGGAGTCATCGTTTCGCTGATGATCAGCCGCAAAGACCGGCGGCTCAGAGAGCGCGACGATATAGCGAATTCGATCGGGATTCCCGTCCTTTCATCGGTCCCAGTTGGTCATCCCTCGGACGCTGCGGGCTGGACGAGGCTTATGGAGGACTATAAGCCGGCCGCCGTGGACGCCTGGCAGCTGCACACTGCCCTGCAGCAACTCGGGATGACCGAACATAACCTCCTGGGCCGCCCTGCGTACAACGGCGATGGCGGCGGTTTCTCGCTCGCCGTGTTGTCTCTCTCATGCGATCCCAAAGCTCTCGCGCTCGGTCCGCAACTGGCCATCTTCGCCGCGTCCCAGGGGATTCCCACTGCGCTCGTCATCGGCCCGCAGCAGGACGCAAACGCCACGGCTGGGCTGCGCACCGCCAGCGCCGTGCCGCCGTCCGCATCGTCAAAACGACCCAACCTGCTGCGAGTCACCGTCTCCGATGACGGCAACGTCGCAGGACAGGCGGACGCGGAATTGATCGTTGTCGTCGTGGTCGTCGACGACCAGGTACCGGAAATTCCGGACACGATGCGCACGACCGCAACGGTGATAGGGGTCTCTGCGGGTGCGGTGACCGCCGACCAGCTAGCTCGCACCGCTGTGGTCGCGGCAGCTGATGGCCGCGAAATCACCGGAATCCTCGTCGCCGACCCGGATTCTGCCGACCGTACTAATGGCCGTATTCCGCGTCCGGACAAGCCGGCACGGCGCAAGCCATACCGGCTGGAAGGCGCAGTAACGGAGATCAGGCGGTAATCATCGAGGCCAGCCCGTTATGCCTGACTCCGGCCTGGTAAGTAATCGGTGAACCCGTGGCCTGGACCTAATGGGGGACGTGCTGCGGCGTATGGGCGGGTTCGGGGCGTCTGCGACACGCCGGGTCTGGTGCGTGACGGCGGGACTGCGGTGATGTGTGCTGGGGGCGTGTTCCCTGCACAGGCGATCGACGCCAGCGCTGATATCGATCGCTGGCGTGCCCGGGCCGAGCAGGCCGAGGCGGTGGCAGTGCGGCTCCGGCAGGAGAACGCCGGGCTGAACGCCCGGG
>JBKQTJ010000072.1:0-3595 GCA_052143255.1 Streptosporangiaceae bacterium
CTATCTCTTCCACGTCGACTCGATCAGAGCAATGGTCGTAGGCAGCTCTAAGCTGCGCAAAGCGCCTACGTCGAAACTCGGCCTCCCAGCCGCTATCGGGCATAGCTACTCCGCTCTTCACACAATGCGGGATGGTGTCGGTCGATGGTAACGGCTACCTAGTGGCGAAAAGCAGACAACATCGCAACCACCCTGTCCCTGACGGGCAACGAGGTCAAGCTGACCGCGTGGGGTGGGCTGCTCCAGGGAGTACTGCGCCTCACCGGCCCGGTACTGCTGGGCTGGCCAGGGCCGCCCGCGCCAGCGTGATGTCTCATGCTGGTCCCGCCGCCCGGTTTGTGGTTGCTTTCTTCCGCAGCGACCGCGGCTGTCGCGGCGGCTTATCCAGTCCTTCACGGGATGGCGCCCTAGACGAAATCCGCAGCGTCTCCCTCAGTCGGACCTCAAGCTCAACGATCCGCTCCGTTATTCCTAGAGGCCGTGTGGCTGGCGGATGGAATATTCTGGCCAGGCGTTGCTCCTGCAGTTGGGCGCCAAGGTCTAACTCACACCGCCTGAGGCCGATGTTATTGTGGGCGCTTGGTGCTGCGGCCTCCGGCCTTGGTGCCTGCGTTCCGGCCCCAGATGCGCTCACGGTCGGGCAGGCTAGCAAGCTGGCGGGCGATCTGCTTGCGGTCCAGCTCGTCATCCCCGCGGACCTCCCCGATGAGAGTGCCGGCGCGCTCGCGGATATCCGCCCGCCATGCCCTGAACTCGTCGTCGGATGCGGAGGCCGGCGGTGGCTCGGTGTGGAGGATGTCCTGCGCATACTTCTCAAGTAGCGCATCGACGGGACGGCGGGGGCCGAGGTAGCTGGCTTCTGCCGATCCTGGCCGCCCGGCGAGGACGTAAATCTTGTATAGGTCGAACAGGCGCTCTGTTCGCACGTCGCGACGATGCGGCGTCCCATTTCCCAGTCGGAACGCGTGATCCAGCGGGGGTTCGCGGACCCGTCCGGTTTCAGGGCCGGGGCGATGTAGGCCTCGCGGGCGCCTGGTGCCCGGTCCCAGGCGTTCCGCTCGTCGCGGCGCAGGGGCGCGAACGCGCGGCTGTCCAGTTGCAGCTGGTGCCTGGCCAGCAGGTACTCCTCGAGGAACCCGGCATTTTGCGGCCAGCGGAAGTCGGCGAGGGTCTCCAGCAGGACTTCGCGGACGGGCGGGCTGGTCCGCGCTGGGCGCATCCCGGCGCTGGCCGTGCGCCGTAGCTGGCCGATCAGCTGATCGCGCCGGTCGTCGAGCCGCTCCAGCACACTCACCTGTGCGACCAGGTCCGCGACGTCTACTCCCTCATCGCGCACGTCGTCCACTAGCCGCTGCTGGAGCCGCAGGGTTTCCTCCAGGGTCGCGGCAAGCTCATCTCTGACCGCAGGCATGTTCACAGCTCTCATCTTACCGGTGATTCCATGTGAGACAAGCATGGCTCGAGATAAATAAGCCTCTGACCAGCAACTAAGTCGCGATTAGTTACATGTTGACACCGCATGGACTGCCATGCCATTCTTACATGGAAGTCCATGCGATGGGTGCATGGAGAGGGTGGGTGCCTTGGGGGGGTACCCGGGGTCGCGAAGGGAGCCCGGGAATGCTAAGGACGATCAGTGGGGACAAGGGCCCGCAGCGGGCCGGTGCACGGCGCCGGTTCCCGGCACGCCGGCTGCACCTTGTCGATATCGAGAACCTGGCCGGCGACTCGCTGCCAAGCCTCAGCCAGGTCCGCCAGGCGCAAGGCCTTTACGCCGATTGCCTCGCTTTCGGCGCCATGGACCAGGTTGAGGTGGCCTCAAGCCACCTGACACTACTGAACGCGGCGCTCGGCTGGCCGCACGCCCGCTACCGGGTCCGGTCCGGGCCCGATGGCGCCGACCTGGCTCTGTTGGACGTGCTGCGGCACGAGAACGTTGCCAGGCGGTTCACGCACGTGGCGATCGGGTCAGGTGATCACCTGTTCGCCGAGGAGGCGGCACGCCTCGCCGCCCAGGGCGTCTGGGTGACCGTGGTGAGCCGACGGTGCAGCCTGTCACGGCGGCTTGCCTTGGCCGCCCGTGAGGTGATCTTCCTCGACACCGTGGCCGAGGCTGCCTGATGCGCGCGTCGGCAGGCAAGGCAGTGGCCGAGCTGCTGTGCCCTTACCCAGTCGCTGCGGCTCCCGCCGCTGCCCATGCCGCGAACGGAGAATCCAGACGATGACTTCTCTCTGGTGGGAAAACGTTCCGAAACGCCGCGTGGAGAGGCCACTATTGCTGGCGCCCGACACGAAGACAGGGCGCCGGAAGCAGAAGCCGCCAAGCTTCCGGGACCGCATTGAGGATGTAGGTGGAACGCGACCCGAACGACCAGAACTTTCCCGACCCGCAAGCGCCGCTGATTACGCGAACAGCGCCAATAGAAGATCCGGCCGGTGTTCGGCATGCAAGGCCTACGGCGTCACGCTGTGGCGGGTTGAGGGCCTTTTGGTGTGCGCCACCTGCCGTGCGGCCTGCCAAGTAGCCGACACCCCGAAATCAGGGCATCGGCAAGAGCGGGATCTCCCGAAAACTGCCGGAAGGAAGAGAACTGTGACCGCCGTGATCGCGGAAATGGACATCATGTGGGCAGCGGACCAGGGCGCGAGCGACCGAAACGCCGGGACGGTGTGCCCGAAGTACAAGAATTTCCTTAGTACCTACGAGCTGCCCAGATCCCCGTCTACTCTCCGGATGTGGGACGCATACCGGCTCGCCGGGCAGTCGACGTCCCAAAACACTGCGCGGCCGGGGAGCAGGCGCGGTCCCTTGACCCCGCCGGATGCGCCGCAGAGCCAAACCCCGGCCGCAGCGGAGCGAAAGAGCCGTAAGCATGCGAGGCGAGCGCGCCGCGACATGTCAACGCCAAGGCCCAAGCAGAAAACGTGCTGGACTCGGGGCCTTACTCTCCACGACGCGTCAACTCCTCGTCACAAGACCGTACGAAGATATGATCTTCTAGAGCCGCGGTGGAGCGACCTATCCCCTGAGAATGCAGCCCTGCTCATGAAGGTGAATCAGCAGAACACTCTCGTGGACATGTGGCGATGATGGTTCTACGCGAATGCGGAACCTCGCGATCAGGACGGCAGCAATAGCAGTCACGGTATTAGAGTCGTGGTCTGAAACTACGGTGGCTCGGATGAGTGACCTTGGTTTTGGGCGAAAAACGTCGGGGAGCGTGACCTGCCGCTAGCCTTGCGTTACGCAACGCGGTGCGCAAAACTACGAGCCGGGGAGGGTGGTCGATGACGACAGTTTCCGCCGACGTTTTTCATGCGGCACATACGCCGAGCAATCCGGACGTGCCCGAGGCCGGACAGCTTGTCCGGGTCCGTGGGCAGCAGTGGGTGGTCAGCCAGGTGAACAACAGCCACCAGCCCCAAGACGAGCTCGCCGCGACAAGACTCCCCGGCCGTACCCTCGTCACCCTCACCAGCGTCAGTGACGATGACCTCGGCGACGAGCTGACCGTCGCCTGGGAGATCGAGCCCGGCCGTGAAATCGTCCCCGCGACCCAGCTCCCATCAGTGACGCCAGCGAACTGGGACGATC
>JBKQTJ010000073.1:0-28373 GCA_052143255.1 Streptosporangiaceae bacterium
GAAACCATCAGTTACTGGTCAAACATCCTGCACAAAGAGCGGGATGCGTGGCTGCGGCACCAGGCCCTGATCAACGCGTTTGGGCACTATGGCCGCCAATTCGCGCCCGCTGCGCTGACCCTCCTTGCGACCGAACCGTCGCAATACATGCAGTGGCAGCTCATGCAAGGGAACATTGAGACCCGCCAAGGCCAAACCTCATGCCAAGCGGCGTGGCGGCGCACCGGCGCGGCGCGGCGCGGCAGCGCAGGCGACGCGGTCCGCGCGGCGCCTGCCGTCAGGGCCTGGCGCCGTGCTCGCGGGCGGCAGCTATCCGGGCGAAATCGGCGATGCCTAGAGCCTCGCCGCGCAGGGACGGGTCAACCCCGGCCGCCCGCAGCACCGTCTCGGCGGCAGCCGCCGAGCCTGCCCAGTCCGCTAGTGCCGAGCGCAACGTCTTGCGGCGCTGCGAGAAGGCGGCGTCCACGGTGCCGAACACCGCCTCCCGGGACACCGTGCCGTGCAGCCGCGCCGCCTCCGCCGGCGTATGCCGGAGCAGCTTCACCAGGCCAGAGTCCACTCGCGGCACGGGCCAGAAAACGGCCCGGCCGACCGAGCCGGCCCGGCGGGCGGTAGCGAACCACGCCAGCTTGGCCGACGGAACTCCGTAGGTCCGGCTGCCTGGCGGCGCGCACATCCGGTCGGCGACTTCCGCCTGCACCATCACCAGGCCGCGCCGCAGTGACGGCACGGTGGCCAGCAGGTGCAGGACGACCGGGACCGAGACGTTGTAGGGCAGATTGGCGACCAGCACGACCGGCGGATCGCCGGGCAGCTCGCCGACCCGCGCGGCATCGGCCACGACCACCTCCAGCCGGCCCGATAGCTGCGGCGCCCGGGCCGCGACCGTCAGCGGAAGCTGGCCGGCCAGCGCCCGGTCGACCTCGATCGCGACCACCCGCCGTGCCGCCGCGAGCAGCGGCAGGGTTAGCGAGCCGAAACCAGGGCCGACCTCAAGCACGACGTCGGAGCCATCGAGTTCGGCCATCGCAGTGATCCGCGTGACCGTGCCAGCATCGACCACGAAATTCTGGCCGAGCCGCCTGGACGGCTCGACGCCGAGGTCGGCCGCGAGCGTCCGGACATCGGTCGGGCCAAGCAACTGTGCTGCGCCGATGGCCGGCCGCGCTGTCCGGGGGGTATCCGGCGAGTGTCCCCCCGTGGGTGACGCTACTGATCCCACGAGCCGAACACGCGCTCGCCGGTCGCGTCCAACACCGCGCACAGCTTCGCCACGTCCATCTGCTTAGCCGCCGCGAGCGCCCGGATCGTATGCGCGACCTGAGCCGGCGCATTTGACCTGCCCCGGCTGGGCGCCGGGGTCAGGAACGGCGCGTCGGTCTCTGCCAGGATCAGCTCGGCGGGCGTAACCGCGGCCGCTGCCCGGAGGCTGGCGGCGTTCCCGAAAGTCACGGTGCCAGCGAAGCTCAGCACGTAGCCAGCCTCGGCGCACCGGATGGCCATTTCGGCGTCGCCCGAGTAGCAATGGAAGATCACTCGATCCGGCGCGCCGTCCGCGGCCAGGATCGACAGCACATCCTCGTGCGCGTCCCGGTCGTGGATCATCAGCGCCTTGCCGACCTGCTTGGCGATATCGATGTGCGCTCGGAACCAGTCACGCTGCAGATCGGGCGCTGCACTGTCCCGGTAGTAATCGAGCCCGCTCTCGCCGACCGCCCGGACCTGGGGCAAGGCGGCCAGCCGGGCAATCTCGGCGAGCACGGCCTCGCGCTCAGACGTGTCAGCGGCGGCGCCCGCTGTCTCATTCGGGTGGATTGCGACGGCCGCGTACACAGCGGGGAACGAGGCCGCACAATCGGCTGACCACTGTGATGACGCGACGTCACAACCCACCGTGATGACCCGGCTGACACCTGCCGCCGCAGCCTGGGCGAGGGTGTCGGCCACCGCCATATCGATCATGTCCAGGTGGCAGTGACTGTCGAACGCCGGTGCGGGCAACGGCTCGGGCCGCTCGGCCTGCGGTCGCCCGATGCCGTGACCAGGCCCGAAGCCGCGCTCGGGGGCCGGCCGGCCGGCTCCCCGATTGATCACTTGCGCTCCAGCCTGGCAAGCTCCTCGTCGACGACGGACGGGTCCAGCTTGGCGAACAACGGTACGGGCGGCGCCAGCGGCGTACCAGGCCTGATCGGCTCGGCTGTCCAGCGAGCGGCGGTCCCGTAGTCGCCCGTGATCACCGGGTACGACGGTCCGCCATCCTCGTCGACCTCCTCGATCCTGGGCATGCCCGACCATGGCACGCTAGCGCCAAGCATCTCGGCCACCTGCTGCGACGACCTCGGCAGGAACGGCGTCAGCAGCGTCTTTCCGTCGTCGACAAGCTGCAATGCGACGTGGCAGATGGTGCGCATGCGCTCCGGATCAGTCTCGCGGAGCTTCCACGGCGCCTGGTCGGACAGGTACTTATTCGCCTCACCCATGGTGCGCATCGCCTCGGTGATGGCCGCCTTGAACCGGCACCTGGCCAGCGCGTCTCCGACCGCCCCGAATGCGGCCCGAGAGCCGGCCAGCAGCCGTGAGTCCTCCTCGGTCAGCTGACCGGCAGCGGGGATCTCGCCGATGTTACGAGCCGCGAACGAGATACTCCGGTTGACCAGGTTGCCCCAGTTGGCCACTAGCTCGTCATTGTTGCGCCGGACGAATTCGCTCCAGGTGAAGTCAGTGTCCTGATTCTCCGGGCCGGCTACCGCCACGTAATAGCGCAGCGCATCGACGTCGTAGCGAGCCAGGAAATCTCGCACGTAGATGACGACCGCGCGGGACGAGGAGAACTTCCGTCCCTCCATCGTGAGGTATTCGCTGGAGACCACCTCGGCTGGCAGGTTGAGCGCGCCGAGCGGCCCGGACCGGCCGCCGCGCGCGCCCTTGCCCGCGTAGCCGAGGAGCATGGCGGGCCATATTTCGGCGTGGAAGACGATGTTGTCCTTGCCCATGAAGTAATAGGACTCGGCGTCTGATGACTGCCAGAAGGCGCGCCACGCGTCCGGATCGCCTGACCGCCTGGCCCACTCGACCGAGGCGGACAAGTACCCGATCACCGCATCGAACCAGACGTAGATTCGCTTGTCGGGCCGGTCGCGCCAGCCGTCGAGCGGGATCGGCACGCCCCAGTCAAGGTCCCTGGTGATGGCACGGGGCTGGAGGTCGCCGAGCAGGTTCAGGGAAAACTTCAGCACGTTCGGCCGCCATTGACCGCTCTTGCTCTGCAGCCAGCTGCCGAGCGCGTCGGCGAAGGCCGGCAGGTCAAGGAAGAACTGCTCGGTCTCCACGAAGGCTGGCGTCTCACCGTTGATCTTCGACCGGGGATTGATCAGGTCAATCGGGTCGAGCTGGTTGCCGCAGTTGTCACACTGGTCGCCGCGCGCGCCGTCGTATCCGCAGATCGGGCACGTTCCCTCGATGTAGCGGTCCGGCAGCGTGCGGCCGGTCGACGGCGACACCGCGCCCATCGACTTACGCGGGAAGATATAGCCGTTGTGATACAGCGCCAGGAACATGTCCTGCGCAACGGCGTAATGATTGCGCGTCGTGGTCCGGGTGAACAGGTCATACGACATGCCCAGGCCGGTCAGGTCCTCGGCGATGATCCGGTTATAGCGGTCCGCGAGCTGCCGGGCTGTCACGCCTTCGGCGTCGGCCTGCACCTGGATCGGCGTTCCATGCTCGTCCGTGCCGCTAACCATCAGCACCTGGTTCCCGGCCATCCGCTGGTACCTGGCGAACATGTCGCAGGGCAGCCCGAATCCGGACACGTGGCCGATGTGCCGCGGTCCGTTGGCATACGGCCACGCAGCTGCGGCCAGAATGTGGCGGCTGGTCATGACCTCAGCCTAAGGCCGGGCCGTTCGTCATGGTCCGTCGTGGGTGACAGGCACGATGTCGACCTGGACTACAACGAACTCCCGGCGACCATCTGCCTGTTGCGTCGGTTGCACGACTGTGCTGCTGCGGAAACTCGGCCTCGGCGTCCGCTCGGTCACGGGTGGGGCCCGATGTGCAGCACGGTGATAACTGGCCGGCCGTCGTCGTCTGGGCCGTACTGCCAGAAGATCCGCCAGGCCGACGGTGTGTGGTTCTCGACGTAGGAGTCCCAGACTTTGACGTCGCGATCCGCCGGGAAGCTCTCGTAGTGGTGAGAGTGCAGGCCGGGGTGGCGCGGGTCCCGCTCGAACTGACCGAGCGCCTTGCGTACCTTCTTCAGCCTTGCCTGCTGGCTAGCGTCGCCTTTGAGCAGGTCGAGCATCCCGGAAGGCTGCTTGGCGAATCGCAGTTCGTAGGGCATTGCGCCTGGTCATTCGTCGTCGTCATCGCCGGCATACTGCGCGAAGTTGCCGCGGTCGACGGTCTGGCCGGCTTCGGCCTGGGCGATGCCCTCGCGGATGGACGCGGCTAGTTCAGGGTTGCGCCAAACGATCATCTCTCGCTCCGGGATCGAGACGACAGGAATGAGAAGGAGGACGCCGTCAATGTTGCGCTCAACACGGTAACGGCGACCGGGCTCAGCGCCTGCCTTGCCCAGGCTGACTCGGCCGCGTGAGTCGACTTCTGCTTCTGCGACGGTTTCGAATTGTTCGCGTTGGATGGATGCAGATGACATCGGTACCGCCTTCCCAGGCTTGTGAGTGGTTAGCAACCTGGGATTGTCCATTTATGCACACCGTAGGTAAGCCCACAATACCCACATGGTTACAGTTCCCCGTCAGTCCCCGGAAGTAACTTACCGCGACAGCGAAGTTACGATCCGAATTTGCGATCGTTAGCGCTCGCCGGGGCGGACCTGCTGGCCACTACCCCGTCGTACACCACCCGCCGCGGCAGCCCGAGTTCCTTGGCCGCCGTCGCGATCGCGTCCTTCCGCGCCTGGCCGTCGGCCTCGAGCGCGGCAACCCGCGCCGCGGCGTCGGCCGGCGTGGCCTGCCCGGCGGCGGCCCGGTGGCCCTCCACGACGAGCGTGATCTCGCCGAGCACGCCCGCCTTGGTGCGTTCGGCGAGGCCGGCCAGCGTGCCCCGGAGCACCTCCTCGTGCGTCTTGGTCAGCTCGCGGCAGACCGCCGCCCGCCGGTCCGGCCCGAAAGCGTCCGCCAGCTCGGCCAGCGTCGCTGCCAGCCGCCGGGGCGACTCGAAGAACACCAGGGTGCGGCGCTCGGCCGCCAGCTCGGCGAACCGCCGGAACCGCTCGCCAGCTCGGCGCGGCGGGAATCCCTCGAAGACGAACCTGTCACAGGGCAGGCCGGAAATGACAAGCGCGGTGGTCACGGCCGATGGCCCCGGCAGCACAGTCACTCTGATTCCCGCCCCAGCCGCGGCAGCCACCAGGCGGTACCCGGGGTCGCTGACGCCAGGCATCCCGGCGTCGGTGACCAGCAGCACATCTTGCCCGGCTGTTAGCTCGGCCAGCAGCCCGGGTGTGCGACGGGTCTCTACGTCGTCGTAGTAGGAGACCAGGCGGCCTGTTAGCTGCACGCCAAGCGCGCCGGCCAAGCGTCGCAACCTGCGAGTGTCCTCCGCGGCGATCAGGCCGGCCGCCTGAAGGGCTGGCCCGAGTCTGGCGGATGCGTCGGCCGACTGACCGATGGGAACGGCAGCGACTGTCAACGTCCCGGCCCTCGATGTCTCCGCCGCCCCGGCAGCGTCCGCGCTACCGGCCCCCGCTCCGACGTTTCCGGGATGGCCCGAACCCACGCCGCGGCAGCGCCCAGAAAGGTTCTCCGCTCTTGCGGGATATCCTGCACGGTCCTCGCTTGGGTGTTCCATGTCCCGGTCCAGGCTAGCGGCCCGGACCCCTAGCATGGCTATCGATGAAGGCGAACGAGACGGTGCAAGCCGCTGGCCTCGACCACAGCACCGGAACCGCGCAGGCGAGCCGGCCGACCCGGGCACTGATACCCGGCAGCGCCTTCTGGGGCTGGGCTGGGCCGGTCCTGATCATGCTCCTGGGCGGATTCCTGCGGTTCTACCGCTTGAGCTCGCCTGACGCGGTCGTCTTCGACGAGACCTATTACGTGCCCGATGCCAACTCGATCCTCCATCACGGCGTCGAGTTTGCGCACGTCCCAAGCCCCAGCAACAACCCGAACTACTTCAATTCACTCCTGCTCAAGGGCGATCCGAACTTCTACCAGCACTCTCACGGGCAGTTGGTGCCCGAGATCGTCGCCCACCCCCCGCTCGGCAAGATCATGATGGCAGTGGGGCAGTGGGTCTTCGGGCTCACGCCGTTCGGCTGGCGATTCTCGGTTGCCCTGATCGGCACCGTTTCCATCCTGATGCTGGCCAGGATCACGCGGCGGCTGACCCGGTCAACGATGCTCGGCTGCGTCGCCGGACTGCTCATGGCGCTCGACGGGCTTGAGCTAGTGCTGAGCCGTACCGCGATCCTCGACATCATCCTGATGTTCTGGGTGCTCGCCGCCTTCGGCTTGCTGGTGATTGACCGCGACCGGACCAGGGCGCGGCTCGCAGATGCCGCGGCCGCGGGGGCTTACCCGAGCCGCGGGCCGGATCTCGGCATCCGCTGGCTGCGGGTGGCAGCCGGGCTCTGCCTGGGCTGCGCCGTCGCGTCGAAATGGAACGGCCTGTGGTACCTGCTAGCCTTCGCCGGCCTGGCCGTTGCCTGGGATCTGGGTGCCCGGCGGGCGGCTGGCTTCCGCGACTGGCTGGTTGGCGGCGTGCGCAGAGACGGCAAGTGGCTGCCCGTTTGGTTCATCGCCGCGCCACTGGCGATCTACGCGGCGTCCTGGTCCGGCTGGTTCGCCAACAGCAACGGCTACTACCGGAACTGGGCTGCCTCGCACGGCAACCACACGCCGATCTGGTCCACCATCGACTCCTGGTACCAGTACAACCACTGGATGCTCCAGTTCGGCCTTGGCCTGACGTCGGCCCACGCTTACAAGTCCAACCCGCTGGGCTGGCTGGTGCTCGCGCGGCCGATCTCGTTCTACTGGTGCTCTGGCTCCGTGAAGCCCTCCTGCGGGCTCAAGGGGAACGTTGCCCAGGAAGTGCTGGCCATCGGTACCCCGCTCATCTGGTGGGGAGGCACGCTGGCGCTGCTGTTCTGCCTCAGCTGGTGGCTTCTGGGACTCATCGGCGACCTGGTTTTCAGCCGCACTCCCAGGCGCGACTGGCGGGCCGGCGCCGTCCTGCTCGGAGTCGCGGCGGGCTGGCTCCCGTGGATCTGGTACGCGTGGCACGACAACCGCACCGAGTTTTACTACTACGCGATCGCCTTCGAACCGTTCCTGATCATCGCGATCACGTTGTGCCTGGGGCTGATCATCGGCCCGGCGCGGGCGGCGCCTGGCCGCCGGGCGGTTGGCGCCGTCGCCGCAGGCGGCTATCTGGTCGCGGTGCTGCTGAACCTCGCTTACCTCTACCCTGTGCTGACCGCCGAGGTCATTCCCTACACCGCCTGGCTGTCCAGGATGTGGTTCAGCCGCTGGATCTAGGCCTCCGGCCGCGTGGCCAATACCTCGCGGTTTTTGGACCCTCATAGGCGTTCGACCTGCGGTTATATCGCATGGTAGTCGTCTTGTTACGCAGATCACGCGTCCCGCCCGCGCCCTGCTGCGTCATAGCAGTGACTATTTCAACGAGGGAGCGGAGCATCCAGTGAGGCAGGCAGCGCAGATGCCGGACCGTAACGTGCGATTCGAGCAGGACGTGGTCCCGTTCATGGGCCAGCTCTACCCTGCTGCCCTGCGGATGACTAAGAATCCCAGTGATGCTGAGGACCTGGTGCAGGAGACCTTTGCCAAGGCTTACGCCGCCTTCCACCAGTTCAGGCCGGGCACGAACCTGCGAGCCTGGCTGCACCGGATCCTGGCGAACACCTTTATCAACGGCTACCGGAAGAAGCGTCGTGAGCCCGTGCAGGACCTTGGCGCTGACTTTCAGGATGACTGGCAGGTTGGCAGCGACCCGCTTACCCCGCCAGTCAGGTCGGCCGAGGCAGAGGCGCTCGAGCGGATAGCCGACTCCGAAATCCTGCAGGCTTTGCGCGAGCTTCCCGACGAGTTCCGGGTTGCCATCTATCTCGCTGATATCGAGGGCTACCCGTACAAGGAAGTTGCAGCGATGATGGGCACCCCGATCGGGACGGTGATGTCGCGGCTGCACCGCGGCCGGGCCAAGCTTCGCCAGAAGCTGGCCGGCCACGCGCCGCGGCGCGAGTTGGCGACCACGTCCCGGTAGGCAGCCCGCTCGGCAGCTATGCCCTGCAGCCGTCACCAACCGTGCGGCTGCAGGGCATCGTGGCGCGTGTCCGGTGAACCCTACTCACCGCGCCAGTTCGGCGATCGCTTCTCGGCGAACGCCAAGGCGCCCTCGCGGGCATCCGCCGAGGTGAACACCGGACTGATGATCTCGGCCTGGCGCTCGAATGCCTCGGCACTACTCCAGTCAGACGACGCGGTGATCACGCGTTTGGTGGCCTGCAGCGCCAACGGCCCGCCGAGCGCAATCCGGCCGGCGAGGTTGCGGGCGGCCGCGAGCGCCTGACCAGCTGGCACGATCTCGTTGACCAGGCCGGCCTGATGGAGGCGGGCGGCGGTGTAGTGCTCGCCGGTCAGTGCGATCTCCATGGCCAGGTGATAGGGGATCCGCCTCGGCAGCCGGAGCAGGCCGCCGGCGCCCGCCACCAGGCCGCGCCGTACCTCGGGCAGGCCGAATTTCGCTGCCTCGCTGGCCACCACCAGATCGCAGGCCAGCGCGAGCTCGAAGCCGCCGGCCAGCGCATAGCCCTCCACTGCGGCGATGATCGGCTTGACCGGTGGCCGCTGGGCGATGCCGCCGAAGCCTCGGCCTGCGGCGGTCGGCGCATCGCCGGACAAGAAGCCCTTGAGGTCCATGCCTGCGCTGAAGGTGCCACCGGCCCCGGTCAGCACCAGGACGCGCACCTCCGGGCTGGCATCGAACTCCTCGAGTGCTGCCGCTATGCCGCGCGCCACTTCGCCGTTGACCGCGTTCCTTGCCTCGGGCCGGTTGATCGTGATGACGGCTAGGCCGCCGCTAACCTCAGTCAGGACTGCATCGGACATCAGCTGGGAGATCCTTACTTGGGCTGGAAGCGAATGCCGCCGTCGAAGCGGATGACCTCGGAGTTCATGTAGTCGTTCTCGATCAGCGCCCGCGTCAGCTGGGCGAACTCGGCTGCCGTGCCCATGCGCTTGGGGAACACGACCGGGGCAGCAAGTTTCGCCTTGAAGTCGTCGCTGGCCGGGCCGCTGCCGTAGATCGGCGTGTCGATGATGCCGGGGCAGATGGTGTTGACTCGCACTCCGATGGCAGCGAGGTCGCGGGCCGCCGGCACGGTCATGCCGATGATCCCGCCCTTGGACGCCGAGTAGGCAAGCTGGCCAGTTTGTCCCTCGATTCCCGCGATCGAGGCGGTGTTGATGACGACGCCGCGCTGCCCGTCAGCGTCGGCGGGCTCTGTCTTGGCCACGGCCGCCGCGCCGATGCTCATGAGGTTGAAGGTGCCGATGAGGTTGACGTCGATGACCTTCCGGAAGGCGGCCTGGTCGTGCGGCGCACCGTCGCGGCCCACGGTCCGCTGGGCCCACCCGATTCCGGCACACGAGACCACGACCCGCAGCGGTGCGCCGGCTTGCGCCGCGGCCTCAACTGCCGCCGTTACCGAGCCCGCGTCACTGACGTCGGTCCTGGCGAAGATACCGCCGACCTCGTCGGCGAGCGCCTTGCCGCGCTCGGCGTTGAGGTCCGCCACCACGACTTTGCAGCCGGCCGCGGCAAGCTCGCGCACGGTCGCCTCGCCAAGGCCGCTGGCTCCTCCGGACACGATTGCGGCGGTTCCGTTGAGTTTCATGGCCGGAGCATACTTTGCGGACTCTGACCCGTGCCGAACGGGGTTCGGCGTTTGTCAGTACCTTCCCGTAGCGTGTCCGGCGACGGCTAGAGACGCAGCCGGCCGGGAGGGGCAGCAGTGACGAAGTACCGCGGCAATCCGTGGCTTGTCTTGCTCGTCGTGTCACTCGGGTTCTTCATGACCTTGCTTGACCTGACGATCGTGAACATCGCCAT
Source organism: Streptosporangiaceae bacterium (assembly GCA_052143255.1). GTDB lineage: Bacteria > Actinomycetota > Actinomycetes > Streptosporangiales > Streptosporangiaceae > JAJYUU01. The sequence continues at coordinate 10,102 of JBKQTJ010000073.1, forward strand.
ACCGAACATGATCACCAAGCTGCACGCCTCGCTCGACGACATCCTGTGGGTAATCAACGCCTACGCTCTCGTGCTCGCGGTCCTGCTGATCACGGCCGGGCGGCTCGGCGACCGGCTCGGCCAGCGGACTGTGTTCTTCGCCGGGGTCGCACTGTTCACCGCGGCATCGGCCGCGTGCGGGCTGGCGGTCACGCCTGGCTGGCTCATCGGGTTCCGGGCCGTCCAGGGTCTCGGCGCGGCCATGCTGATGCCACAGACGCTGGCGTTGCTCACTATGGTGTTCCCGGCGGACAGACGCGGAGCTGCGTTCGGCATATGGGGCGCCGTCGCAGGCGTGGCGACGATAGCCGGGCCGACGCTCGGCGGGCTGCTGGTGACTGCGTTCGACTGGCGTTACATCTTCTTCATCAACCTGCCGATCGGCGTCATCGTGCTGGTCCTCACCGTCCTGCTCATTCCCGACTTGCGGACCGGACGCAGGCACAGTTTCGACATCGGCGGCGTCATCCTGGCCAGCCTTGCGCTGCTGGCGATCTGCTACGGCCTCGTGGACGGTCAGAAGTACGACTGGGGCAAGATCGCCGGGTTCATTTCTGTGCCGCTGCTGTTCGCCGTCGGAGTAGTGCTGCTCGGCTTGTTCATCTACGCGCAGGCACGCCGTCAGGACAGCGAGCCGCTGGTTCCGTTCTCGCTCTTCAAGGACCGGAACTACGCTCTGATGAACCTGGTCGCCGGATGCATTGCAATCGCGATGCTCGGCATCTTCCTGCCGTTCAGCATCTACCTGCAGACCGTCCTGGGGTTCACCGCGCTTAAAGCCGGCCTCACCATGGCACCAGCGTCCCTGGTGTCCATGTTCGTGGCGCCAGCCGCCGGGCGGATGTCGGACCGGATCGGCGGGAAGTACATCCTGTTCTCCGGCCTGCTGCTGTTCGGCGCGGGGATGGGCGCAATCGCGTTCACCGCCCAAACCGACTCGGCTTGGTACGATTTCCTGGCCCCGCAGTTCGTGGCCGGAGTCGGCATCGGCTGCATCTTCGCGCCGCTGACTACGATCGCCTTGCGCAACGTGAATCCCATGATGGCGGGCGCTGCCTCAGGCGTATTTAACACCACGCGCCAGGTCGGCACCGTTATCGGCACGGCTGGCATCGGGGCGTTGCTGCAGAACCGGCTGGTGTCGGCCTTCACCGACCAGACGCACGTGCGTGCCGGTCACCTGCCCGCGGCTGCGCAGCAGAAGATAATCTCTGGTTTCCAGGCAGCAGCCAGGAACGGGCTCGAGGTCGGCTCTGGCCACCGGGCCGCCGGCCTGGGCGGCGCGATCTTCACGCATGGATTCGTGCAGGCAATGCGGCCCACCATGGCCGTACCCATCCTGTTCCTGTTGGCTGGAGCCGCGTGCTGCCTGTTCATCAAGGCCCAGCCATCGACCGACGAGCCTGGTGCCCGTGCTCAGGTGGGCGAGCCGAGGGCGGCAACCGCCGGCTGAGCCGGCCGGTCAGCCCGTAGAGGCCAACAGGTCCGCGTCCCAGCGCTCACTGTCGTCGGACTGTTCCAGATCGAACGGGAAGCGTTCGGTGAACGCTGGCCGCAGATCCGAGAGCCAGACAGCGCCGGGATCGAACTCCGCAAAGAACGGCGTGCCGACCAGCGACGGATCGCGTGCTTGGATCATGTGCAAGACGAAGACCCGCTGTCCGGCTATTTCCGCTACTCCGTCAACGCATACCTTGCCGGGAGTTGCGGACATCGATGGCCCGCGAACAGTGCGGCACAACCCGGACACACTGCTGTAGGCGTCGCGGAATATCTCCGCCGCCCGGGCAAGGGTCACTGCGAAGTAGCCCTGCGGGCCGGTGTCCCGTTCCACGAACATGTAGTAGGGCACCAGGCCAAGTCGGAGTTGAGTCCGCCACATGCTGGACCAGCAAGCTGGGTCGTCATTGATGCTGCGGATAAGCGGTGCCTGAGTTCGGATGATCGCCCCGGCGGACCTGATGCGGCTGATGGCCGCGGTGACCGGCTCTGGCTCGAGTTCGCGCGGGTGGGAGAAATGCGCCATCAAGGCCAGCGTCTTGCCTGTGCTGCTCACCTGCTCGAACAGTCTCAATGTGTCGCTGGCATCAGGGTCGGTCAGGAATCGCTGCGGCCAGTAGGCGAGCGATTTCGTCCCGATCCTGACGGATTCGATGTGCTCGAGCCCCGGCTCGAGCAGTGGCTCCACATAGCGGCGGAGCACCGCCGAACCCATGATCATCGGGTCGCCGCCGGTGATGAGCACGCTGGTGACCTCGCGATGCGAACGCAGGTAAGCAGCGACCCTGCCCACATCGTCAGTGGCCATTTTGAGGTCCGGCTCGCCGATGAACTGGGCCCACCGGAAGCAGTATGCGCAGTAGGCATGACATGTCTGCCCCTGCTTGGGGAAGATTAGGACAGTTTCAGGATATTTGTGCTGCACTCCTGGCAGCGGCTCCTCGGCTAGCTCGGGAACGTTCAACGCCAGTTGCCCGGCCGGATGCGGATTCAGGCGCATCCGCACGGCATGCGCGGCGGCCTGCACCTCGCGGTCCGGAGCGCCACTGACCAGCAGTGCCGCTATCGGATTGATGTCCTCAGCTGGCAGCATGTCAGTCTGGGGGAACACCAGCCGGTATATCGGGTCGTCTGGGGCCGCTGACCAGTCGATGAGCGATTCCACCACGTACTCGTTCGTCCGGAATGGCAGCACGGTAGCGACAGCCCGGACCGCTAGCCGCTCGGCATGGCCCAGGCCCGCCCGGGCAGTTAGCTGGTCCAGGTGCTTAGCCGTGTAAGCGCGGAAGCCGCGACCCTGCGCTGGAATAACAGGCGAAATCTGCTGAACCGTCATGCAACTCCCTCCGGCAACCGCCGACCTGCGGCGCCATCGTTGTGCGCATGATCTCCCCGTCATGCCGCCAGCTGGCGTACTTCAGTCAGTGTTCCCGGTCCCCTCCGTCAGACGCACTTCGCCTGTTGGGCGTTACCGTCATACCAGTTAAAGACGTAACGATTAGGAAACGCTCAGGGAGCGCTCAGCGTTGCCTGCGGCTGGTCCCTGGCACCGCACGACGACGTTCTTGCTGCGACCCGTTGCCTGCCCTCCCATTGTGCGCGAATCCTTGCCTGTGACCGGCCCGATTTCACGATGTGCCCGCGATGAAGGGCGGCCGCTAGCCGGGTGTTGCCATTTACCCGGCCCGTTGCCCGGCAAACCAGCCGCCGCGTCCGCCCGAGCTGGCCCGCGTGCGCCCCCGGTCCCCATCTGGGCCGGGCAGTGAGAAGCTAGGCGGCATGCGGGACACCAGTCGGACGCCGCGCTGAGCCGGATCGCGGACTCCCCGTTCGCCCCGGCCCGGCTAGCTGCCGCCCAGCCAGGCGGCGAGCCGGGTACCGAACTTGCCCAGCCCCGGCCAGCCCGGCCATACCCGGCGCAGCCCCAGCCGCAGCCAGCCCGGCCATACTCGGCGCAGCCCCAGCCCCGGCCAGCCCGGCCATACTCAGCGCAGCCCCAGCCAACGCAGCCCCACTCAGCGCAGGAGCAGCCAACCCAACCCGAGCCAACGCAGCCGCAGCCAGCGCCGGAATCAGCGCAACCGGAGCCAATGCAACCGCCGGGCGCGCACATGATGATCGCCGTGGACGCGATGGGCGGCGACCACGCGCCCGGCGCCATCGTGGCCGGCGCCTTGGCAGCCGCGCGCGACCTCGGCATCGCCGTGGCGCTGACCGGTCGCCCCGGCCTCCTCAGGCCACTGCTCACCAAGTACGGCCCGGCCCCCGGCGTCTATATCGAGCCTGCCGAGGACTCGATCGCCATGGACGAGGGCGCACTGGCCAGCTGGCGCCGCCCCCGGTCCAGCATCGCGGTCGCATGCCAGCTCGTGCGGCGGGGCCAGGCTGGCGCGGTGATGTCGGCGGGCTCAACCGGGGCTATCGTGGCCACCGCCCAGATGCGCCTCCGCCCGTTGCCCGGAGTGACCAGGCCCGCGCTGGCCGTTGCCCTGCCGACTCGGCCCGCTCCCACAGTCCTGATCGACGCCGGCGCGATAGCTGACCCGAAACCAGAGATGCTGGTCCAGTTCGCACAGCTCGGCGTCGCTTACGCGCAGACGGCCTTCGGCATAGCGGAACCGCGCGTTGGCCTGCTCACCATCGGATCCGAGCCGGGGAAGGGCAACAAGCTTGCCCGGCGCGGCTACGAACTCCTCAATTCCGATCCGCCGCACGGCGGCATGCCGATCAGCTTCGCCGGGAACGTTGAGGGCGACGACCTGCTGGCCGGCAAGGTTGACGTCATTGTCACCGATGGCTTCACCGGCAACGTGGCCCTTAAGACGCTTGAGGGTACAGCCAGCTACGCGGCCGCCCAGTTGCGGACCGCCTTGGGCGGCTCACGTACGGCCCGCCTTGGCACCCTGTTCCAGCGCCGTGGCCTGCGCGAGCTAACTGAACGACTCGACTCTGAAACCTACGGCGGAGCGGCACTGCTCGGTCTAGAGGCCACAGTCGTCATCGCGCACGGAGCGGCACAGGCCCGTGGCGCAGCGGCTGCGTGCAGGCTCGCTGCCGAGCTGACGAGCCGCCATATCACCGAGCGGATCCGGGAGCGGCTGGGGCACGGCCGTGGCGGACACTTCTTGCGGCGCCCCTAGCCGGTCAGCCAGGTCGCCGGCGGCGAGCCCAAGCGGCCGGCGCCAGCGGGACACCAGTCGACAGGCCGATAGGCTGAGGAGATGACGGACCCGGAAGCAGCACTCGGATCGCTGGTGCAGGACGCCCTGGCGGCTGAGTTCGGAGCTGAGTACAAGGGCGCCGATCCGCTGATCCGGCCGTCGGGCTTTGCCGACTACCAATCGAACGCGGCCATGTCGTTGTCGAAGAACCTGGGCAGGCCGCCGCGTGACATCGCCGCGTCGGTCGCGGCGCGCCTCAACGACACCGCCGCGGCCGCGGTCGCGGAGGTCAGCGGGCCTGGCTTCATTAACCTCACGCTCCGCGACGACTGGATTGCTGACCAGGCGTCGGCGCAGCTCGATGATCCGCGCCTAGGGGTGCTCCGGGCCGAACCGAGCCAGCGGATCGTGGTGGATTACTCTGGCCCCAACGTCGCCAAAGAGCTGCATGCTGGTCACCTGCGCCCGACGGTCGTCGGCGATGCCATCGCCCGCGTACTCGATCACCTCGGTCATGACGTGGTGCGCGCCGCTCACCTTGGTGACTGGGGCACCCCCTTTGGCATGCTGATCGAGCAGGCGCTCGACATCGGCGAACAGGCCACGTATGACCAGCTGGCAGCCGGCGAGTTCACCGCCTTCTACCAGGCAGCCCGGGCGAAGTTCGACACCGATCCGGTCTTCGCCGACAGGTCAAGGAAACGGCTAGTACAGCTGCAGGCCGGCGAGCCCGACACCATGCGGCTCTGGCAGCTGCTGGTCGATGACTCGATGGAGTACTTGCGCAAGCTCTACGCGCGCCTCGATATCACGCTGACCGATGCCGACATGGCGCCGGAGAGCTTTTACCAGCCGATGCTCGCCGATGTCGCTGCCGAGCTGGAGGAACGTGGAATCGCCTGGGTCAGCGATGGCGCACTCTGCGCGTTCCCGCGCGGCTTCACCGGCCGGGACGGCAAGCCACTGCCGCTGATGCTGCGCAAGAGCGACGGCGGATACGGCTACGACAGCACGGATGTGGCGGCCATCAGGTACCGGCTGCGGGACCTGGGTGCCAGCCGGATCATCTATGTCGTCGGGTCAGAGCAGCACCAGCATCTGGAAATGGTGTTCGCCCTCGCCAGGCAGGCGGGCTGGTTGACCGAGGGCACTAGCGCCGAGCATGCGGTTATCGGCCTGATGACGGCCCCTGGCGGCCAGCGGCTTCGGACCAGGACTGGCGAGCAGGTCAAGCTGGCCAGCCTGATCGATGAGGCGGTGGAACGGGCTGGGAACGTCATCGCAGACAGGTACGACGACCCGACGCAGCGCAGTCAGATCGCCGAGGCGGTCGGCATCGGCGCGCTGAAGTACGGGGACCTGTCGGTGGCCAGGGATTCCGGTTACGTACTGGACTTTGACCGGCTGCTCGCGCTGACAGGTAACACTGGCCCCTATCTCCAGTACGCGACGGCGCGGATCAAGTCCATCTTCGCCCGGGCGGCGCTGGCGCCAGCGAACGCGACCGGACCGCTGCGACTCGGCAACGACGCCGAGCGCGCCCTGGCCATCCGGCTGCTCGGCTTCGGGCGGGCTGTTTCTGACGTCGCCGCAACAGCCGAGCCGCACAAACTGGCGGGCTACCTGTTCGACGTGGCCAGCTCCTTTACCGGCTTCTACGAGCAATGCCCGGTGCTCGGTGCCGAGGCTGAGGTCAGGCAGAGCAGGCTTGCCCTGTGCGCCCTGACACTTCGCGTACTGACGACCGGCCTGGACCTGCTCGGCATCCGCGTTCCGGAGCGCATGTGATCGGCGATGCGCGATAATCGCGCTACTGGGATCCGGACGCAGTTCTCGGCAGTTTCCCAGCCAGCTCCAAGCATTTGCCCTTTGGTCTCCCATTGAGCACGGCGAGGCTGCCCACTATGGAAACTGCGAGGAACGGCCTGCAGGGTCCGTCGGCACCGGAGGCGCGACCTGCAGGGTCACGCCGCTGGCATCGGCCCCTTGCCGCGGCGATCTGCGCCGCCGCGCTGCTGTGTGCTGGCGCCGCGATCGGGGTGGCCGTGACCGGCGGCGCATTCGCAGCCACCGGGGCGGTTGCCGCCAGACGCGGCCCGGCTGCGCGCCACTGTGCTGCGCTGGCGGCCAGGATTCGCCACGATCACCCAGTGGCGGCCCGGCGGCTCACTTTGTTCTGCCACAACCCTCTAGTGAGGCTGGCCGCTGTCGGCGGCGCTCACGGCGAGGTTACGTTCGCGGTCAAAGGCGGTACTAAAACGATCGCCTTCGAGCGCGGCACAATCGAGTCAGCGACCGCCAGCGTGATAACCGTCCGCGCGGCTGACGGCGCAACCTGGACCTGGACGTTGGCAACCTGGACCATCGTCCGCGACGGCCGCCACCGGGTATCCGCCGGGCGCCTGGCCCAGGGCGACCAGGTCTTCGTCGGGGGGCAAGTCGTCAGCGGCGCGAACGACGCGCGGCTGATCCGGATCCGCCCGTCCGCCTGACCATCCGCCCCGGCTCCGTGCTCCAGTTAGTCCGCCGGTCTGGCCAGCCGTCGCTGCTGGTCGGGGTAGCCTCATGGAGCCGGATATTCCGGGCACGCCGCGGTCGCGGCGGAATACTGCAAGCCGAGCGTGAGCCCAGGACGCGATGACCGAGAACGATCGCATACCGCAGGTGCTCGTCGTGGACGATGAGCCCAACATCCGTGAACTCGTGCAGGTGGCACTGAAGTTCCACGGCTGTGCGGTCACAACCGCCGCCAGCGGCCGGGATGCCCTGCGCCAGGCGGAGGCAGGCAAGCCGGACCTCATCGTGCTCGATGTCATGATGCCGGACATGGATGGCTTCGAAGTGTGCAGGCGGCTCCGGGCGGCCGGCAATGAAGTACCAGTCATATTCCTGACGGCCCGCGATACCTCATCGGACACCGTGACCGGGCTGGCGATCGGCGGCGACGATTACGTCACCAAGCCTTTCTCGGTCGAAGCCCTGGTAGCGCGGGTGCGGGCGGTGCTGCGGCGTGCTTCGCGCACGACGGCTGCCGATCAGCCGGGCCGCAGCGCGGGACCACTCCGGGTAGCCGATCTTGAGCTTGACGAGGAGCGCTGGACGGTTCAGCGAGCTGGCGTGCCAGTCGAGTTGTCGCCAACCGAATTCCGGCTGCTTGCCTACCTCATGCGGCATCAAGGCCGGGTACTGACCCGGGCGCAGTTGCTGGAGAGCGTCTGGGGCTGGGATTACTCAGGCGAGTCGCAGATTGTCGAAACCTACGTCAGCTACCTGCGGCGCAAACTGGATCCGCTTGGCCCACCGCTCATTCACACTCAGCGGGGGGTTGGCTACAGCCTGCGGCTGCCAGCGGACCAGCATGGCCAGGGCGGGCTCTTGGCATGAGCAGGACCCGGCGGCTCTCGCTACGGGCGCGCATGCTAGTGATGCTCGTTGGCGTGACCACGATCCTGCTGCTCATCATGGGCACCGTCAGCACGATCTTGTTTGTCCACCGGGTAGACAGGCAGGGTGGCGAGTTCGAGGCGAGCCTGAAGGCTGCGTCGACCTTCACGCCGGACATGCTGTGGAACAACCCAGAAGGATATGCCGCCGTCAAGGTCCCGCTGCACCGCTACCTCGCCGCCGAGTCGCTGACCAAAGACAGCCTCCCCGAGCTCACGAGACTGCTCGTCGCAGCGGTCGACAGGAAGCTGGCAAACCAGCGCTTCGCCGCCGTCAAGCGGCTGGCCGCTTCGGGTAACTTGCAGGCGGCTGCGGCGGCAATCCAGTCCCGCAACTCCCAGTCGTCCCTGTACTTCGGCAGCAAGCCGTTCGACATCACCCCGGGCCTGCGCGCGGCCGGCCGGTGGATCCCGGCCGACCAGCCGGGCGGCCCGGCCATGCTCTTCGTCGCCAAGCCAGTGCCAGATGAGCCGGGTCAGGTGCGCGGCTTCATCATCGCGGAGCTGATCACTGGCGCGGCCCTGATTGCGCTGCTGGCGGTGGCAGGCGAGTGGCTCATCGGCCAGGGTCTTGAGCCGCTCGACCAGATGACGAGCACCGCCAATGAGATAACCTCCCGCGGGGATCTGACAGCGCGCATGCCGGACGCGGATGACCAGACAGAGGTCGGACGGCTCGGCGCGTCGATTAACACGATGCTGGACCGGATCCAGCAGGCCTTCAGCTCGCGCTTGCACTCCGAGCACAAGGTACGCGAGTTCGCCGCGGATGCTTCGCATGAGCTGCGTACGCCGCTGACCACGATCCGGGGTTACGCGGAGTTGTACCGGCAGGGAGCCCTGGGGCCTGAGCAGCTTCCGAGCGCGATGCGCCGAATTGAGCAGGAGGCCCAGCGCATGAGTACGCTGGTCGCCGAGTTGCTAGAGCTGGCCAGGCTCGACCGGACGTCGTCACTCGACCTGACCGAAACCGATCTGGCCAGCATTGTCAGGGACGCCGTCGCTGATGCGGTCGCTGTCGAGCCGCAGCGCCCGGTCCGCGCCGAGGCGCCACCGCGACTCGTGGCAGTGGTCGACGAGCCTCGGGTCCGCCAGGTGCTGGCCAACTTGCTCGGCAACGTCCGGGCCCACACGCCGGTCACTACACCAGTAGCGGTTCGGCTTGGCGCCATCACTGGCGGCGTGCTGATCGAAGTGGCTGACGCAGGTCCCGGCATGTCCAAGGAAGATGCAATCCGTGCCTTCGATCGTTTCCATCGCGCCACTGACAGGCCTGTACGGGCCGACTCCCCAGACGCCGATCGCCCAATGAAACCTGTCGCGCGGCGCCGTGCGGCAGAGCAAGGACGGCGGGCCGGCGGCGATCGGGGCGGCCGTCGAGCGGCAGCTGGCGGCTACAGCGGCTCGGACCAGGGCGGCGCGGTTCTGGATTTCGACTCAGCCAGTCAGGCTGGTAACACTAGCGGCCGGCCGGGCCCGAACGGAGCGGCGCGAGTGAACGGTGCCGCCCATCTGAACGGCGCGGGCCAGAACGGCGCAGGCGGCAGCGAGGCAGGCCGCAAGGACGCGGCAGAAGCGAACGGCGCCGTTGGCCGGAGCGGCGGCGGCCCGAACGGTGTGGGCCGGGGCGGCGCCGGCCCGCCCGAACCGCTCTTGCGCGGCCTCGATGGCGTCAACGGCGCCGCTCGCGTCAATGGAGCCGCTGGTGTGAGCAGCGCGGCCGAGGGCGACTCAGCCGGTATGCGTGGCGAACCTGCCGACGGGGGCGCGGCCGCTGGCCGGGGCGGGAACGGCGCAGCCGACGGGGGCCCGGCCGCTGGCCGGGGCGGGAACGGCGCAGCCGCCGAGCGCAGCGGCGGCAGCGGCCTCGGGCTGTCCATCGTGCAGGCGATCGCCACCGCCCACGGCGGCCGCGCGACCCTGGAATCATGGCCTGGCCAGGGCACCAAGGTCCGGGTCTGGCTGCCGGTCAGAATCGTGCCTTAGCTGGCCGCATCATCGCTGACACCGCCGACGGTGTCGGCCGGCTGGGGCAGGTGCTCGAACATGTAGTAGATCGCCAGCAAGCCGAAGATGATCAGCGCCGCGACTGGCGACGCGAACGCTATGAGCGTCCCGGCCACGTAGCCAGCGTTGCCAACGGTGAACCTGAACGTAGACAATCGCGGCGTGCGAATTTTGCGGCGAGCGGCGAGCACCTCTTGGTGCGCCGCCAGGTAGATCCATGTAGCGCCGTAGCCGACCGAAATGACGATCATGACTAGGCCGTAGATGACGGCTGCCACCGTGGCCTGCCCGTGGGCGCCGTCGCTGCCCGTCAGGTGATCTGCGACAAGCGCCGTAGGGAACGGGATCGCGACGATGCCCATCAGCAGGAACAGGTTGAGCACCAGTACTGTCCTGTTCACCTTGGTCACTTGCGGCAGCATCCCGTGGTGGTTCACCCACATGATCCCGATGGTCAGGAAGCTGACAAACGTAGGCGAAGTAGGACGGGCAGTAGTGGCTCAGGCCATGATGACCCCCGACAGTGAGGAACCCCGCCGTCTTATCGGCAATCGGCAGCAGGTTGAAGACCAGGACGGTGATCGCCACCGCGAATACGCCGTCGCTGAACGACTCAGCCCGCCGGGAGTCCACTCACGCCTGGTCTTCCGAGCCGGCGACGGGCTCAGCAGCGCCCGCCGGTTCGCTGTCACTGCCGCCACCTGACTGGGCGCTCGGGTCCAATTCTGGCGCCCCCACCGAGACCGGCACCTGTACCGAGCGGACCAGCAACTGCGCCACGTCGACGACTTCGAGCGATTCCTTCGCCTCGCCTGAGGCCTTCTTCGCACTCACGGCGTCGCCGAGCATTACCAGGCAGAACGGGCAGCCGGTAGAGATCGTGTCCGGGTCGGTGCCAAGCGCCTCCTCGATCCGCTCGGTGTTGATCCGCTTCCCGATCCGCTCCTCCATCCACATCCTGGCCCCGCCGGCGCCACAGCAGAAACCGCGCTCCTTGCACCTATGCATCTCCTGCGCCTGCACGCCAGGCACCTGCTCCATGATCTCTCGCGGTGGCGTGAAGACCCGGTTGTGCCTGCCGAGGAAGCACGGGTCGTGGTAGGTGATCTTCTCCTCGATCGGGCTCACCGGCTTGAGCTTTCCGTCGGCGACGAGCTGAGCAAGCAGCTGTGTATGGTGGATGACCTCATAATTGCCGCCGAGCTGCGGGTACTCGCGCGCGATCGTGTTGAAGCAATGCGGGCAGCTGGCCACGATCTTGCGGACTCCGGCTTCGTTGAGAGTTTCCACGTTCTGCTGAGCCAGCATGCTGAAGACGAACTCGTTACCCATCCGCCTGGCCGGGTCGCCGGTGCAGGATTCGGCCGGGCCGAGCACCGCGAAGCTCACCCCGGCAGTGTGCAGCAGCTGTGCGACGGCCTTGGTTGTCTTCTTTGCCCGGTCTTCAAGTGCCCCGGCGCAGCCCACCCAGAACAGGTACTCGACCTCATCGCCGATCGGCCCGTCGACCACCGGTACCTCGAAGTCCAGCTCGCCGATCCAGTCGGTCCGCTTGGACTCTCCCATCCCCCAGGGATCGCCCTTGTTCTCCAGATTCTTCAGCATCGTGGCCGCCTCGGCCGGGAACGCCGACTCGACCAGCACCTGGTGCCGGCGCATGCCGGTGATGTGGTCGATGTGCTCGATGTCGACCGGGCACTCCTCGACGCAGGCGCCGCAATTCGTGCAGGACCACAGCTCGTCCGGGTGGATGACGCCATGCGCGTCAGCATCGCCGATGATAGGCCGCTCGGCCTCGGCCTTGACTGCGTCCGGCAGGGCCGCGCGAGCCTCGTCCGAGCCGGCTAGCAGGTACGGGGCCTTGGCGAACGCGTGGTCACGCAGCTCCAAGATGATCATCTTCGGTGACAACGGCTTACCGGTCGCCCAGGCCGGGCACTGCGACTGGCACCGCCCGCACTCGGTGCAGGTAGCCAGGTCGAGCATGCCCTTCCAGCTCAGGTCCTCCACCTTGCCGATGCCGAACACGTCCTCGTCCGGGTCGGCCTCCTCGAAGTCCAGGATCTTGCCGTTCGACCGCATGGGCTGAAGCGGTCCGAGGCCGTCCGGCCGCCTGGCGAACAGCACGTTGATGGGCGCAATCGCGATGTGCAGGTGCTTGGAATAGGTCACGAACACGCCGAAGGCAAGGATGACCGCGAGCTGGAGCAGGATGAACGTGGTCTCGATGCCTTTGTTGGCCGCGCCAAGCGGGTGCAGCCAGTGGCCCACGATCTCGGATGCGAATGCACCGCTGGGATACGGGAAGTCGCCGGTATTGATCTGCGCGCCCCGGTAGATCAGCAGGGTCGCGATCACCAGGAAGATGCCCAGCAGCACCACCCAGGCGGCACCGGTGTGCGACCCGGCGAACCTCGACTTGCGCCCTTCGCGCCTGGGGTCGGTTCGCAGCCTTATCAACGCGAACGTGATAATGCCGACCAGGACCGCGACGGCGAACAGGTCCTCGAGGAAGCCGACCCATGCCCACGTCCCGATCAGCGGAATGGCGAACTTCTTGCTGAACAGGTCGCCGTAGGCCTCGATGATCGTGAGGATCAAGATGATGAAGCCCCAGAAAGTCAGTGCGTGCGCAACGCCCGGCACGGTCCACTTCAGCAGCTTGCGCTGGCCGATGACCTCGGTGACCTGAGTCTCGGCACCGCGGCCTGGGTGCTCCCGCAAGGCTGCCACGCGCTCAGGGGCTGGCTGCCCGGTTCGCCCGAGCCGGGAGAGCCACCACAGGCGGCGCCCGGCAATCGCACCCGCGATCACCGTCAGGACGAGGCCAATGATGATCCGCAGCGCCAAGGAGACCTCCCCGGTAGGGCGTTTTGGGTGACAGCGTACGCCGACGCGGTGCCTAACCGGTGATCACCGTGCCCGAAATGACCCGCGCCGGCTAGCCTGCGGCCGGCTCTCGCCAGGCCACGACGCTGCCGACCCTGACCGACGGTGGACCAAGCAGCCGGACCAGGTATCGCCCGAGAGTCGAGCGCTGCGCAGTTACGGCGACCACGGCCGCTGGATCCCAGTACGCCATCGTCGCCCTCGCCTGCGCGGCGGAGGGCGGCCCCGCGGAGCCCGTTCCCGTCCAGAGCTGGTCGAGGTAGTACGCCAGCGGCGGCAGGCCGTTACCTTCCACGTAGGCCTGGCCGTTCCAGGCGGGGCCCTGGAAATAGCCGGCGTTGAGCGAGATCTGCTGGCCGGACTGTGCCTGCCAGCGCATGGCGAGGGTAAGGGTCGCAGTCGGCACCGGGACGACAAGGACCCTCGCACCTGGCGCCAGCCGCAGCGCCGCGAATGCCTGCGCCCAGCCGGCCGGCAGCGCCGCGACCGGCTGCGTCGTGAGCGGCACCGGGATTAGCGGCAGGACCGCCAGCGCTGCGACGCCGGCTACCGCGAGGGCAGTCCTCCGCCGCCCGGGCAGCCTGGACCTGGCCGCGTCGACAGCAAATGCCAGGACAGCGGCCGCCGCGCCATCGGCGACGACCGAGATGCGGGCCGGCAGCACAGAGCTGATTACCGGCAGGTGGCCAAGCCACGCCCAGGGCAGCGTTATCCCGTTCTGAACGGTGCCACTGACCAGCGGATGAGCGCCAAGTGAGAGCAGCACGAGCGCGCACAGCGCAAGGCCGGCCACCCGGACGGGCAGTTCCTGCCACAGTGCCACGATCGCGATCACGAGCACGATGATGAGCGGCACGCCCAGGTAGGCCAGGTACTCGGGCGGGCCGCCTTGATACCGGGCGGCGGCGGCGGCGCTTCCGGCGGTGTGAAACAGCAGCAGGCCGGACGGCGTAATGAATGCGCTCAGGTCGTTCTTGTAGAAGTCGAACAGGAACGCGCTGCCGTGTTCGGTGAGCGGGCCGAAGAACTGAATCCAGAGCGCCCGGCCGGCTAGCAGCAGCGTGGTGCAGGCCGCTGCGGCCAGGCCGATAGCCGCCTGACGGGCATGGCCGGCCACCGACCGCGGCCGGGACACTGCCAGCACCGCGACCATCAGCACCGCCGCTATCGCGACGTCGAGCAGCACCTCGGCCGCGATGAACAGCTGCAGGCTGACCAGCAGGCCGAGCAGTACGCCGCCGCGCACCGGCCTGGACTTGCCCAGGCACAAGCGCAGGCTGGCATCGATGATCAGCGGCGGCAGTACCGCGAACTGAAGGTTGTAGTGACCGATGGCCGACTGCAGAAGCGCAGGCGAGAACCCGTATACCGCGCCGCCCAGCGCAGCCGCTGGCAGGCTGACCTGCCAGCGCCGCAGCACGAACAGCATGGCGGCAGCCGACCCGGCGAAGCCGATGGTTACCAGCAACGTAAGGCTCGCCTGCGGCCCGAACACGTCGGTGACCGGAGTAAGCACGGCGCCCGGCAGCAGCATCGAGTTGTTCCACATCAGGCTGATGCCGCGCGGCGCGTCCAGCGCGGTGGTGACGAGCGCCGGCAGCCGGCCATGCGAAATGGCGCTGGCGCTGTACCTCATCATCCAGGCGTAGTAATCGTTGTCGTTCGGATTGCCGACCACCATCAGCGACCTGGGTCCGGCCCACAGACGGGCGGTAACTGCCACCGCACCGGCCAGATAGCAGATCAGGATGACCGTCACGGCAACGGACCGATGCCTGGTCAAGGTGGTCGCATCGGCTCCCGCGCCGGGCGTGAGCGGAACAGTCTGGGCCGACATCCTGGCGGAATCCGCTAGCTGGCCCGGCGGAACACGAAGACGCCGTTGTTCGCGTAGATCTGCACGTACCTCGTGTTGTGGGTCAGTGATTCCACGAACTTCAGCACGTCGGTCTGAGGCGCCCAGTCCCCGTCCTGATTGTCGAAGACCACGTACTGCGTCGGCGGGTTAGTGCCGAAGTTTCCTAGCCAGAATGTGTCTGTCCTGGCTGCCAGCGGCGCTAGGAGGTCCAGGTCGGTCGCGACCGTGGCACCGTCCGGCACCAGGGCCATGGCCGTGTTCTCGGCAGCTACGTGGGGCCCCAGGTAATAAGTGGACGGAGCCCACAGCGAGCTGAGCGGGAACTGGAACGCCAGGGCAGCGCAAACGCCCAGCATTGCCGCGGCGCCGTACCTCTCGGCCGCCACGGATAGCGGACGCGGGGCTGGGTTCCCCGGCGGGCCAGCGTTCCCCGGCGGGCCAGCGTTCCCCGGCGGGGCTGCGTGACCCGGTGGCGCCGCCGTTCCCGTTGGCAGTGCCTCGCCCGCTGCTGCCCGCCTGGCCCGCATGCGGCTGATGGCATCGATGGCAGCCACGAACACGATCGGCATGACCGTCGCGTTGTAGTGCCACTGCGTGTCCCAGTAATGCGGGTTAGTGCCGATGAAGCGGAGCAGCAGGCTGGGCAAGGCGGCCAGGATCAGCGGCGACCGCACGGCGATGAACGCCGTCGGCAGCAAGATCAGCGCCAGCGTGGGCAGCTTCGTGGACGCGCCGTTGATCAGGTTCCCCCACAGGCCGCCAAGGCTGAAATGCCCGCCTGCCGGGCTGACAGCGCCGCCGGCGAACCAGTAACCGTAGGTGTGGCTGGGATTGAAGTGCGGCAGGATCACCAAGATCGCCACGAGCGACCAGAACAGGCCCCAGCCCGCCAGGAAGAGCCCGGGGCCACGACGGCGGTAGGCGGCGAACGCCATGATCAGCCCGATTGCCGCCAGCGTGAAGCCCTGGTCCTCCTTGACGAACACGAGCGGCAGCGCCCACAGCACGGCCGGGCGGATCCGGCCCCGCACCAGCGCCGACAGCGAGAACGCGAGCAACGGCACCGCGAACGCGATCTCGTGGAAGTCGTAGTTGACCAGCTGCTGCAAGCCCCAGGAGAAGCCGTAAGCCGCAGCGATCGCGCGCCCCTGGCCTGGCCCTAGCAGTTCGCGCCCGGCCCTGCTCACCGGGAACACCGACACCGCGGCCAGCAGCGCCTGCGCCACGAGCAACGTCACCGGCGTCGGGAAGATCCGGAAGAACGGCGCGATCAACGCCACGATTGGGTGGAAGTGATCGCCCATGAGGTTGAAACCGGCGCCGCGCACGTCGACGATCGGCGCTCGCAGGTGCGCGTACTGCTTGACGTACTCGGTGAAGATGCCAAGGTCCCACGACGTAGGGTCACGGCGCAGGTAGCGGAATACCGATATGACCGTGTACGCCACGAACACGGCGGCCGCGATCAGCCAGGTAACGAGGTCCTGTTGCGCGCCCGGCGGGCTTGCTGGCTGCTCGCCGGCGTCCGGCCGCGTTCGTCGCCGGAGATCTGGTTGCGGACCGTCCGACCCGCGGCCGACTGACGCGCGGCCAGGCGACCCGGGGTTATGCCGGTCCGGGCCAGCGGGCTGACTGACAGGCGGCTCGAGGCCGACCATCTGCTCCGGCTCCGCCGGATCAGGTTCGCCGTTTGCGCGCATGCTGACCAGCCGGGCGTTCCCGTTCTCGGGTGGGCCGTCCAGCGGCATTGCCGGCCTTTCCTGCTGGGTCGCTTAGGCCACGCCGGAGCAGGGAGTCGAGGCGCGACATGATCGAACTACCCGGCCCCCGGTTTAGTGTCACCGTACCTGTGTCAGACCAGTGCTGTCGGCCGTCAGCCGAGTTCCGCCAGTCGCCATGCGCTGGGCCAAACCCAGCCTCGCTGGCCGGAAAGGCTCGCCACAACGGGCAGCACAGCCGGCGGGCCTGCTCGCCTGGCGATTTTGCCGGAAGCTCGGCCCGGGCAGATTCTCGCTGAGAACGTCGTGCCGCCGCCCACCGCTGAGGTCGTACGAAATGCGGCCTTTAGCCATCTTTCAGGCGCGGCCGGAGGCTGTGTCCTCGCAGGTTGGCGCGGGAATACGCGGGAATAAGAGCGACCACCCTAAAGTTGAGCATCAATGGCTCAAGTTCATTTGCCATGGTCGGCTCAGCATGGCAAACTTGAGCCGTCAGGACTCAATCTTACAACTACACCGAACAAGGACTGAAACTCATGGCACGTGCGGTAGGCATTGACCTCGGGACGACCAACTCCGTCGTCGCCGTCCTCGAGGGCGGAGAGCCCTCGGTCATCGCCAACGCCGAGGGCTCGCGCACTACGCCCTCCGTCGTGGCTTTCGCGAAGAACGGCGAGGTGCTCGTCGGCGAGGTCGCGAAGCGGCAGGCAGTGACGAACGTTGACCGGACGATCCGCTCGGTCAAGCGGCAGATGGGCACCGACTGGACGGTCTCCATCGATGGCAAGAAGTTCACGGCGCAGCAGATCAGCGCCTTCATCCTGCAGAAGCTGAAGCGAGACGCCGAGGCCTACCTGGGCGAAACGATCACTGACGCGGTGATCACGGTGCCGGCGTACTTCAGCGACGCCCAGCGGCAGGCCACTAAGGAGGCTGGGCAGATCGCCGGACTGAACGTCCTGCGGATCATCAACGAGCCCACCTCCGCCGCGCTGGCCTACCACCTGGAGAAGGAAGGCGAGGCCACGATCCTGGTCTTCGACCTCGGCGGCGGCACCTTCGACGTCTCGCTCCTGGAGGTCGGCGAGGGCGTTGTCGAGGTCAAGGCCACAAGCGGCGACAACCACCTCGGCGGCGACGACTGGGACCAGAAGATCGTGGACTGGCTGGTCAAGGACTTCAAGAACAGCTACGGCATCGACCTGTCCAAGGACAAGATGGCGCTCCAGCGGCTACGCGAGACCGCGGAGAAGGCCAAGATAGAGCTGTCGTCTTCGACCGAGTCGCAGATCAACCTTCCCTATATCACCCACTCCGAGCAGGGCCCGCTGCACCTGGACGCCAAGCTGACCCGCGCGGAGTTCCAGCGGATGACCTCCGACCTGCTCGACCGGTGCAAGGGCCCGTTCCAGCAGGTCATCAAGGACGCCGGGATCAAGCTCGACGCCATCCACCACGTGGTGCTGGTCGGAGGGTCCACCCGGATGCCCGCGGTGGTTGACCTGGTCAAGTCGCTGACCGACGGCAAGGAGCCGAACAAGGGCGTCAACCCGGACGAGGTTGTCGCGGTCGGCGCGTGCCTGCAGGCCGGCGTGCTCAAGGGCGAGGTCAAGGACGTCCTGCTGCTCGACGTGACCCCGCTGTCGCTGGGCATCGA
>JBKQTJ010000074.1:0-18631 GCA_052143255.1 Streptosporangiaceae bacterium
GCGACACCCTGGCCGCGAACTCGTCGATGGATTCCTTGCCAGCAAGCGCGCCGATCTCAAGGTCGTACCGGCGCGCCTCGCCCGGCTCGAGCCACTGAAGCTCGCCGCGTTCCCTCGCGTCGGAGCGGCCGGCGTCCCGGTTCGTGCTCGGCTCCAGCCCGAGCGCGTACGTGCCCTCGCCGAGCATGCGCCAGACCGTATGGTGCGGAAGCTGATCGATGCGGAAGACCTGGTAGACCCCGAGTCCCAGCGCGCGGTTGACCAGGCCAACGGGGACGGTGCCGTCCGGCTCCGCGATGAGCTCGTGCTCGAAGCATGCCTCCGTCGCATTCGGCACGGGCGCCGACATCCGCTCGTACCCCTCGACCGGTACCCCGTAGTCCGTGGTCGTCCGGCCGCTCGGCACGAGCAGTTCCGATCCCTCGTCCAGGACGGGGAAGCCGGCGTTGCAGTGATAGAGGAGCATGTGCGAGGTGCGCGTGTGCCCGACGTTCTCCACTTCGTCCCTGATCGTGAAACTGCAGTCGCCGACCCTGGCCTCAATCCGCCTGCGGAGCGCAAGGCTCTCGCCGAACACCGCAGACTGAAGCACCTCGCCCTCGGCCCACAGCACGCACTCGTCGCCGTCCCACCGCTCCCCGTAACCGAGCAGACGCGCGGGCAGGCCGCCGATCCGTCCGTGCAGCCCGTACGTGACTGACTCCAGGACGTGCGTCTGATTGAAATGCGCTGCCGTGTCAGTGCCAGGTACGAGCGTGTGATCCAGGCCGCATGTCACCACCATGCCGCCGCCCCAGGCACGGAACCAGCCCCACTCTTCCGGCTCGTAGTACCAGGGTGCGACAACTCCGGCAGCCGACTGCCAGCTCAGCGGCTGCCCGCCAAGCTCGCACCGGCCGACATCGAAGCAGCGGTCGACCAGTACGTCGAATGCGAAGCCGCTGCCCGTCCGGAACTCCAGGACACGCACGCCACGCTCCAGGCCATCGCCGAGTGTCACCAGCCGTACTCCGGCGACCTGCTCGAGGCGACCGACGCGACGCATCAGCTCGGCCCGGCTCACGCCGGCCCCGAACAGCTCAGGCATCTCGCGCGCTCCTCATGCCCAGCCGGCCTAGCTCGCGGCGCTTACCTGAGGGCTGGCCCCCCCAGTTACTGGCGAGGAACTCGTAGGCGTCAGCGGCGAGATCTTCCTCATTGTCGAACAGCTTGCGCCAGATCTTGGTGGCGGCTGCGAGGTTCGGCAGGAAGTTGCCGAACGCCTCGACAGTTAGCCAGCCGTCATATCGGATGTCACGAAGAGCGTCGAATGTGGCCTCCCACGCCACGCTGCCTGTCCCGGGCACTCCCCGGTCGTTCTCCGATATGTGCACATGGGCGATCCGCGAGCCCGCACGGCGGATTGCCGCGGCTGGGTCCTTCTCCTCGATATGCGCGTGGAAGGTGTCCAGGTGGATGCGGCAGTTCGGATGCCCCACCTCGTCGATGCAGCGGATAGCCTGGTCAAGGGTGTTCAGGTGATACAGCTCGAACCGGTTAACTACTTCCTCGGCCAGCACGACCCCGGCTCCGGCCGCGTACTCGGCGACCCGCCGCAAGTGCTCAACGCAGCGCTTCCATTCCTCGTCCGTCGCTCCCCGCCCGGTGAACACGCCAAGCGCCACCTGGTGCGGGCCGCACAGGAGGGATGACCCGACAGCCGCACAGCAGTCGACCACCTCGCGCATGTGCTGATAAGCGGCCTCGCGGACGGCCGGATCCGAGCTCAGCGGGTTGTGCTCCGCCGCGATCACCGTGTTCGCCGTTCGCTGCAGCCCGAGATCGTCAAGCCGCCGCGCCCAGAGCGACCATTTCGCCTGGTCGAGATCGAATATCGGTACCTCCACTCCATCGAAGCCGATTAGCTTCAGCCGCTCGAGCACGGGCATGAGACCGTCGTGCATGTCATCTGCCCACAGGTAAAGGTTGATGCCAAACTTCATGTCAGTTCCCTTTCGACATGGCTTGCTAGTTCGCCTGCGCTGTCGCGCTCGTGCCCGGTCGCGAGGCCGCGGTCGCAGCGGGCCGCAGGTAGTGGTCAAACGCTTCCTGCGGCTTGAGCGCCTCGTGCACGATCGCGCTCACCGCGCGGATCATCGCAACCGGATGGTCGCTCTGGAAGATGTTGCGGCCCATGTCCACTCCGGCCGCTCCTTCGGCGATGGCACGGTAGACCATGGTCAGGGCCTCGAGCTCAGGCAGCTTCTTGCCGCCGGCCATCACCATCGGCACCGGGCATGCCGATGCCACCGTGTCGAATCCGTCGGCGCAGTAGTAGGTCTTCACGACGTGCGCGCCCAGCTCCGCGCAGATCCTGGTGGCAAGCCTGAGGTAGCGCGCATCACGGGTGAGTTCCTTGCCCACCGCCGTGACCGCAAGCACCGGGATCCCGTACCGCTGGCTCTGATCCACGAGCCTGGTCATGTTGTGCACTGAGCGGGATTCGAATTCGCCGCCGATGAAGACCTGGACGGCCACAGCTGACGCGTTGATCCGGGCGGCATCCTCCATGCTGACCGCGATCTGCTCGTCGGAGAGTTCCCGCAGGATGCTCGGGCCGCCACTCGCGCGCAGCACGATCGGTGTCCCGGACGCAGGCGGGATAGTGGAGCGCACCATGCCGCGGGTAGTCATCAGCGCGTCGGCGTACTCCAGCAGCGGGACGATCGAGAGGTCCACGCGCTCCAGGCCGCTCGTCGGGCCCTGGAAGTAGCCGTGGTCGATCGCCAGCATCACCGTGAGGTTGTCCGCCGGGCGGAATATTCGCGCTAGCCTGCTCTGCATTCCCCAGTCCAGGGCGCCGGAGCCCTTCAGCTCATACGGCCGGAACCGGACGGGCACCGACGCGGAGAACCGGCCGGCATCGATCCCGGCGTCACTGTCAGCCATCGTGTCTCCTTCGCCGGCCGACTGGGCCGGCCGCGTTCCTAGGCACCTGCACCTCGCCAGAGCGGATGGAGCAGACCCTCGTCGGATAGCGCCAGCATTCGTTGGTAAACCTGCTGCCAGCTGGCGTAGCTGTCGTTGTAGACGGACACGGCCGCTGGGCTCGGCTCGAACGTCGCCGGCCGCTTGCGCAGCTCGGTCTCGAGATCGGTGAGGCTGGCGTAGATTCCCGCACCCTTACCCGCGCAGAGGGCGGCACCGAGCGCGCTGCTCTCGGTAACGGCCGGCACGAGCACCGGCACCCCGGTCACGTCTGCGATGATCTGTGGCCACAGCGCGCCCTTGGCGGCGCCGCCGCTCAAGGTGAGCTCAGCGGGCCTGCCGATGCCCAGACTGCTGATGATGTCGAGGTGACCGCGGACCACATAGGCGGCGGCCTCTTCGATCGCGCGGATGCAGGCGGCCCGGCCTGATCCCGTCGGGTTGCCGAGGTCGAACTGGAGGAATGACGGGCTGGCGTGTGTCCATCTGCGGGCGTTCATCAGATTCGACAAAATGGCGTACACGCCGCCCGAGCCCGGCACGATATGCGCCGCCGCTTCCTCCATCACGACATACGGGTCGAGGCCGCGGCTGCGCGCCAGGGCAACCTCGCTGTCACAGAAAGCGTCCCGGTACCAGCGCATTGCCATGCCGCAGTAGAACCCGATGCCCTCCAGCATCCACTCGCCCGGCGTGACATGACACAGCGTCCTGAGCCGGATGGCAGGATCGATTAGCGGCTTGTCCATCAGCACCGTGTTCTGCCAGAACGTCCCGGCAAGCACGGTGAATTCGCCGATTCGCACGCCCGCCCCGAGCAGGCCGAGCTGGGTGTCCGCGCCGCCCGCGACCACCGGCGTGCCAGGCCGCAGGCCGGTCTGCGACGCTGCCTCTGCGGTGACTGATCCGACCACCGTTCCCGGGTCGACGACCGGTGGCAGCACGGACACGGGGATTCCGCACATGTCCGCGATGGAGTCCGACCAGCGCCGGCTGGCCAGGCTGAACATCCCCGAGCTTGAGCCGCAGGAGGGCTCGGTAACGTGCACCCCGGCCAGCCGGTAGACGATCCAGTCGCTGAGCATGCCCAGGCCGGCGGTTTGGCCGAGGATGTCCGGCCGGTGCCGCGCGAGCCAGCGCAGCCGGGCTGGCGTCGTGATGGAGACCCAGTCGCCGGCCTCGCTGTAGATGCGCTGGGCGGCGCCTTCGCTGATGAGATCCTCGGCCTCAGCGGTCGCCCGGCTGTCCACGTTAGGGCAGGCCCAGATCTCGGTGCCGCCGGAGTCGTACAGCACGACTCCCTCGCGCATGCTGGTAGTGCTCACGGCGGCGATGTCGGCCCCGTCGGCACCAGCCATCTGCAGCGCATGCCGGACGCAGGCAGCGATCGCCGTCCAGTTGGCATACACGTCGAAGTCCTGACCGCCCGGAACTCCCGGCGGCTCGCGATGCGCCCACTCCTGCTGCGACACCGCTGCCTGCTCACCTGCCGCAGTGAACAGCAGCGCGCGGCAGCTGCCGGTTCCCGCGTCGATTGCCAGCAGGTAAGGTCCTGCCCGCCCGGTCACGACACCGCCGCCTTCCGGGTCTGGTAGCCGGGATTCAGCAGATAGTCGGGTTCCTCCCCGGCCAGCACCCGTGTGATCGCGGTGACTACCATCTCCGCTCCTCGCCGCAGGGTCTCACGGGTGGCACCGCCAATGTGCGGCGTGATGATCACGTTGGGCAGGTCTAGCAGCGGATGGCGGCTTCCGCCTGATGGCCGCTCGGCGACATCAAGCGCCGCGCCTGCCAGCGAGCCGCTGGTCAGGGCGGTCAGCAAGGCTTCCTCGTCGACCAACGACTCACGCGCCGTGTTGATGAAATAAGACCCGCGCGGCACGCGAGCGAAAGCCGCGGCGCTGAACAGGTGTCGATTGCCCGCACTGGCCCTGGCGTGCACGGAGATGATGTCCGATCGTGCTAGCAGCTCATCGAAGCCGACAATGCTCACTCCCGCTGGCACGATGCCCGGTGGTGCCGGATCGTGAGCCAGCACGGTGAAGCCGAGCGGCCGTGCGCTGAGGGCCACGGCCCTGCCGACGTGACCGAGGCCGACGAGCCCGAGCGTCATGCTCGCAGCCTCGCCCCCTATGAACTGCCCGCCCTCGAACGGGCTGTCGGCATGCCGCCCGCCGTCGAGCAGAAAGCGGGCCGACGCCGGCACGCTGCGGATCAGCATGAGGGCGAACGTCAGCGTCAGCTCGGCGACCGCCTGCGCATTCTTGCCAGGCGAATTCGTCACCGGTATCCCGCGCGCGTTCGCGGCGGCTACGTCGACGTTTACCGGGCCGCCGCGCGCGCAGCTGACAAGCCGCAGCGGTGCAGCATCAAGGATCTCCGCGGTGACCGGCGCGCCGTGGACGACGAGGATCTCATGCCCGGCTACCGCGGCCGCGACGTCTGCCGGGTCGCCAGCGTATTCGCGTATCAGCTGTTCCGACGTCGTCCGCGGCGACGTCGCCGCGGCATTCTCGATCTGCAGCGCGGTGACCGAGACAGCATCGCCTAGCGCGGCGAGTGCGTCGGTGAACACACTCACCGGCATGAAGGGATCGCCCACGGCCAAGACGCGCACGGGCTCGGCCTGGCTCACGGGTAGATGTAGGTCGGCTTGAGGTCTATAGCGTGTCCGCTGCCGGACTCCAGCACGAACTTGAGCGTCGGCGCGGTATCCAGGTAGTAGAACTCAATCGACTCGCCGATCCGGCCGCTCATCAGCACATCCGCGCCGTTAGCTCGCCAGTGCTCCCGCATCAGCGAGCTGTCCTGCACCGTGTGCTTCATGCAGGCAATGTGCTGTACGCCCTCGCCGTGGGTGTCCAGGAACTCCTGATAGATGCTGGGTCCGCTGACGGGCTGAATCAGCTCGAAGCCCAGCCCATCGACCGATGCCTCGGCGCCGATCATCCGGAACTCGACCGGCTTGCCCTTTACCCGCGTGTCGTGCAGCAGCGGCGGCTTGTAGTCGAACACGCTCCACGGGCCCCAGCCGAGCGTCTGCGTATAGGTCGTCAGGGCAGCCTCGATATCCCGGACCACGACGGCGATCTGAGTGATCTTCATGGGCGTTGGCGGGCGACGATCTGCCCCCCGTTGCTGGCGGCCATTTGTGTCCTCCTCAGCTAGCCACGGCATCGATCCGGTCGCGCGCGGATGCGGAACGGAGCAGATCGAGCATGCGGGCCAGGTTGCCGGGCGGATCGGTGCCGTCGTAGATCGCCCGGCCGCTGACGACGACATCGACGTCCCAGGCGGCGATCTCGCCGGCATTGGCGAGGCTGACTCCGCCGTCGACACCTACCTGTACCGCGGTGCCCAGTCCCGCGGCGAGCCGACGCACCGCGGCGACCCGGCGGCGAGTGCTGGCCGCCGGACCCTGCGCCGGCCAGCCGGGGTCGACGGCCAGGACCAGGACGAGATCGACGAGTTCCAGTACCGGCTCCACCGCCTGAACGGGAGTACCGGGGCTGATTGCGACTCCGCGCAGAATCCGCCGGTCCTGTTGGTCGGCTAGCGCGGCCAGTTCCAGCAGGGTCCGGTACAGGTGACGGGTTGCCTCGGCGTGCACGGTCACCACCGCCGGACCTGCAGCGACGATCTGCGGCAGGATCCGGATTGGCTCGTCCATCATGAGGTGCGCGTCCACGGGCAGACCGGTGGACGCGACGGCGGCCACGACGGCAGGCCCTACGGTGAGCTGCGGGCAGAAGGCCCCGTCCATCACGTCGACGTGTGCCCAGCACCCGGTCCCCTGCAGGATGCCAAGATCCTCGCCCAGCCTGGTCAGGTCCGCGGTGAGGACGCCGACACTCAGCTGCGGGCTCGCCCGGCTCATTCGGTGAGCTCCTGCGTACCTGCGCGGCGAGGTCTTCGGAGGTTGTCCATCTCGCAGCCTCCTTCGCGCGCGGCATCTCTCAACGGAGCGGCCGGCCGGCGGTCGAGGCAAAGCCCGGCGAGAGCATTCGCTCATGTACTGGCCATCCGCTCCACTCCGGAGTATCAACCTGCGCGCAGACGTTGGCAAGAGACCGCGTCATTTCCGGGTGTGCTATGCAAGTGCGCCCGATGTCCGCGGCCGAGAGAGCGCAATTGGCCGCGGCACCGGATGCGGCGCGAAGCAAGGCGTCGGCCGGGCCCGCCAGCCGGCCGGGGCCGCATGCCCACGACCGAACGGGGCCATGCGCTATTTTCCGCTGATGAGCAGGCACGTCATTGGTTGCGGCGTCGCCACCGGGCCGCCGGCGGCGGCCCGAGCCCGGCGTCGCCCGGACACTGGCCGCAATGGCCTCATTGCACAGCGGCTAGATTTCGGCGAGGCTCGGCGTACATCAGGCCAGACTAGGCGGCGGAGTGAAGAGCACGGGATTTGACGAAGTCGGGCGATGGAGTTCTGAGGAGCTCCTGCTTCGGGCAGCCTGGTTCTACTACAAGGACGAGCTGACCCAGGACGAGATCGCTAAGCGCCTGTCTGTGTCCAGGGCCTCAGTCGGGCGACTGCTCGACCGCGCTCGCCGGGTCGGCCTCGTCACGATCAACCTGAATGCGGAGTACCTGAATGCGTTCGAGCTCAGCGCCGAGTTGCGCCGGACGTTCAGTCTGTCTGAGGCCCTGGTCATGCCTGACCACGAGAGGGAACCCGCGGACCATCACGCCCTGAATGCGCGCATCGGGCTCGGCGGTGCGCAATTCATCAGCACTCATCTGCGACCCGGCGCCACCCTGGGTGTTGGCTGGGGCGAGACGGTGTCCAGAGTCATCGCGGCGACGAATTTCGGGTCCGTCGGGCCCGTGCATATGGTGACCCTGACTGGTGGCGTTGACGGTTACCTGCAGACGATCTTGTCGTCCAAGGGCGAGACAGGCTCCGACGCGGACCTCACGACGGCCTCGGTCATCCCAGCGCCGAACATAGCGTCATCGGCGTCGCTGGCCGCGGCCCTGCGCGAGGAGCCGACCATCCAGCAGGTCCTGAAGCAGGCCAGCGGAGTCGAGCACGCGGTCGTAGGCGTCGGCACGCCGACGACTGATGCCACGATTGTGCAGCTCGGCTACCTGACCGCGGCCGATGTCAGGACCCTGCGCGAGCGAGGCGTCGTCGGCGACATTCTCGGCCAGTTCTTCGACGCCGATGGCAAGGTGGCTGACCTGTCGATCCACGACCGGCGCATCGGGATAGAGCTGTCCGATCTCAAGTGCATTCCGAAAGTTGTCGGCGTCGCGGGCGGCTTGCACAAGGTCCGCGCGATCCTGGGCGCACTGCACGGCGGATTCCTGGATGTCCTGGTGACCAATGAGCTGGCCGCGATCCAGCTGCTTGAGCTTGAGGGCTCCAGCCGTGCCGCGACGACCTGACGAGCTCGGCGGGTCTGGCAGCACGAGCCGCCGCAGCGTGTGCTCATTCCCGTAGTCCGGGCGAGCAGACGCTCAGGGTATTGACATCTGCTCAAAAACAGATATGAATGTCAGCCAAGCAGCGCAGGATAACAGCGTGCTGATCGGCCGGCCCGCCCGGGAAAGGGGATCGCATGCCCAAGCACGCGCTCCGCAGCAAGAATGGCGCGCTCCGGCTGAGATCCCGCTCGCTGGACGGCGAGAGGCCGCATCTTGCCAGCACGACCGTTGCCGCTGACCGCACCAGAGTTCCGAAATGTTGATCGAGAACGACCGTCGCCGCTTCAGGCTGAGGCGATGGCATCAGGCATCAAGGGCGGACTGCAGGACTTGAGGAGGAGCCATGTCTGACACCGCGTCGCCTGGCACGATGCGACCGAGCAGCGGCGAGCCCGTGCTCGAGGGCACCGATCTGCAGCGTGATGCCATCGGGCTGGTCGGCGCCACGATGCAGGCCATCACCCACATCGCGCCTGCCATCGCGGCACTGTTCTTCACCCAGTTCGTGGTGTCACTGGCCGGCATCACTGCGCCGCTGGCGTATCTGCTCGGGGTCATTGTCGTCCTGATGCTTGGTAGCACGCTGGTCCAGCTGTCCAAGCACATGCCGTCGGCGGGCGGCTACTACACCTACGTAAGCAGGGCACTGCACGCTCGGGCCGGCTTCCTCACGTCGTGGATGTACGTGCTCTACGCGCCACTCGCCGGTGGCCCGATCTACGGCTATTTCGGCTATATCGTGGCCGGCGAGCTGAAGACGAACTACCAGATCAACGTGCCCTGGCTGTGGTGGGTGTGCGTTCTGGTAGGAGCGCCGCTCATCGCGTTCCTGCAGCACCGGGGTATCAGGCTCTCCGCCAGAGCGATGCTCATCCTCGGTGGCACGGAGATGATCATCGTGTTCGTCCTCGCCATCTGGGGCTTCATCAAGCCCGGGCCTGGCGGCTTCACGTTCGAGGTATTCAACTTCAATCGCAAGCTCGCGGTGGAAGGGTTCGCCCTGGCGGTGGTGTTCTCGATCCAGGGCCTCACCGGATGGGAAGCGGCCGCGCCGCTGGCCGAGGAAACGCGCGATCCGAAGCGTAACGTGCCCAGGGCCACGATGCTGTCGGTCGTCCTGCTCGGCGTGTTCCTCGTCATAGCCTACTGGGGCCAGATCGTCGGCTGGGGCGTCAACAAGCTGCCGGCCCTGACCACCTCGTCCGAGCTTCCGGGCCTCGTTCTGGCGCACCGATTCTGGGGTGGCGCCTGGGTCATCCTGCTGTTCGCGTTCCTGAACACCACGATCGCGGTCTGCCTCGCTACCGGGAACGTCGGCACCCGGATGTGGTACCGGATGGCCAAGAACGGGTCCTTCCCCAAGGCGCTGGCTAAGGTGAACCCTCGGTTCAAGACGCCGACGAACGCGATCCTGACCCAGATGGCGCTGTCGCTAGTAGCCGGGATCGGCGTCGGCGCCTGGATCGGCGCGGACAAGTCGTTCTTCCTGGTAGACGGCCTCGTCCTAGTCCTGGCGGTGCTGTTCGTCTACGTCATGGCCAATGCCGCGGTCTTTGCTTACTACCTCCGGCAGCGCCGATCGGATTTCAACATCATTCTGCACGTGCTGTTCCCGCTGATCTCCACGGCCGCGCTGATCTACGCGCTCGTGTACTCGTTCATACCGTTCCCGGCCTCCCCGTATAAGTACGCGCCGCTGATCGACGGCCTGTGGCTAGTGCTCGGCATTGTCGTGCTCGTTGTCATGCGGGTCCGCGGGAGCGAAGAATGGCTCCTCACGGCAGGCGCCTCGCTCGGCGAGGGCGAAATAGATGAGGTTACCACCAAGCCTGCCGACGGATAAACCCGGCAGGCTTGGCTGAGCCGGGCGAAGTGCTGGTCCCGACCCAGCTTCAGGTGTGCGCGCTCGGGCCCACGGGCGCGCGAATGCAGACAGCGGGCGCTCGAGCGACGGGCGTCGGCATGCCAGCCGGAATGATCCTGCTGGAGATAGGCCGCGAGCATCGGAGTTCGTACCGGTCAGCGACGCTGTACGTCGATGATCTGACCGGCGGCGCCTGCGGCCTGGAGGAGGCGGCGGATGTCGGCGCGGTCGCCGGTGACAAGGTCGGCGCGCAGGTCGGCGGCGGTCTGGGCGACGACGGCGTCGACGACGTCCCGCGTTGCGGCGCGGCCCATCAGTTCGCCGGCTGCGTGGGCTTTCTGCTCGGTCAAGGGGATGATCTCGCATCCGCGCAGGAGCCGTCGGAGCTGGACCTGGGCGGGGGAGCGGCTGGCCTGGGCGATGACGGGCGCGGGGCCTACGGGTATGATGCCGGCTTCTAGCCGGATCCGGTGGTCGGCCCAGACGGCGCGGTCGTTGCGGTCGGCGGCCGCCAGGACGCCCGCGTCGTAGACGACCGGCGTCATGCAGTCCGGCGCTCCGAAGCGCCGGCGCGGCGCCGCGCGGCGGCGAGTTCCTCGCCAGTCAGGGGCCCGTTCTCGGCGTCCCACTCGGCGACGGCGGCCAGGCCTGATCGGACCCGCAGGGCCCGCCGGGCGGCTGCGATCATCCACGCGGAGACGCTGACGCCCTCGGCGGCGGCTGCTTTGACAACCTCGGCGTGGACGTCCGGGTCGACGGTGATGGCGAGCTTCGGTGACGGGTTGCCGCGCGGCATGAAGCAAACTATGCCACTACGGTACGACCACAAGTCGGCGCCGATGTTACGCGCCGCGCCCACGCGCCGGGCCATTCAAATGACCGACAGTCCGTGGCGGCTGCATCGAGGTCCGGGTTGTCGGCCGGGGGTCGAACTCTTCCTGATCGGTCAGAGGGGGAATGCGCGCTCTACTGCGCAGGCTCCACGAAGCTTCGTGGCCATTCCGCGAACGGCCGGTTGGCTGTATCGGCGGACGGGGTCTGTGACTCGCCGCGGCCGTCTGCATCTGCCGTGCCGAGGGGCGCGGCACGCCTTACTGTCCGCCGTCGCCCTGCTCGTCGGCTGCGACGAGGATTGAGAAGCGCTTGAAGCTCGCCTCGCGGGCGGGGTATCCGACGTAGTCCTCGGCTGGGGTGAGCGGGACGTCCCCGGCGACCAGGCGCCCGAAGCCGTCGGCGACTTCAGTGAGCAAGAGCGAGTCCACCGCGTAGCGGACGAAGTGCGGGACGTAGACGACGCGCACCGACCCGGCGAGGCCTGTGAGCCGCCGGGCTGACAGGGCGAAGGCCTTAATGTCGGAGTCTGGCAGCTGCGCGTAGATAGACCCCGTGTTATTCGTGTCCCCGCCAAACAGGACGCCGCGGTGCTCATCAAGCAGGCAGATGCAGTCCGGCGTGTGCCCTGGCGTAGCGATGACCGTCAGGTCCCGGCCGCCGAACTCAACGCGGTCGCCGGCTGCGTCCGGTCATCAGCGTAAGGCGGTTTGTGTCAAGCGGGTGGCCGGTGCCTCGCCCGTCGTCGGTCCCTGCATAGCGGTGATGGGGTTGGTCCCAGCAGCGTGTAACCGGGTTGGTGAGACGATCGGGCGGGGCTGCCCATGATGACCGTCGAGGTAACCGTGGTTCCTCAATGCCGCGTGGGGCTCGCCCCGGCCGCCTGCTCGATGGCCGTCGGGTTGTCTAGGCGGCGATAGGCATGTCCACGCGCCGCCGGGTGCCGTGGGCGGCGATGTCGGGGTCCCAGGCCCGGCCGGTGGTGATGACCGCGTGCAGGTGCCGGAGCAGCGCTGCGGCGATCACGGCCTGCGCCTGGGTGGGGGTGAGCTTGTTCTGGTCGCGGGTGGTCAGGTGCTGGTAGCGGGCGGCGTAGACCGGGTTGCCGCGCTGGGCTCCCCAGACCGCGCGCCAGGCTGCGAGCCGCAGGCCCGGCCGGCCCTGGCCGGTCATCTTGGTGCGGCCGGTGTAGCTGCCGGAGATTTTCTCCCGCGGCGCCAGCCCGGCGTGCTTGACCACCGCGCGGCCGGTGGCGAACCGGCGCAGGTCGCCGGTCTGCGCCAGGATCGTCGCGGCGCCGACCGCGGACAGGCTCGTGATCGAGGTGGCCAGGCCGGTCAGCTCCAGCTCGTCCAGGACGGTGACCATCCGGGTCTCGGTGTCTGCCAGCCGCCGCTGAGACTCCTGCCAGTCCGTCATCACCAGGTGCGCGCGTTCCAGCGCGCCGCGGCGGTGGTCGGTTACCCCGGCCGGATCAGACAGCGCAATGAACACGTGCCGCGCGATCCGCAGGCACGGCTTCTGCCCGCCGCAGCGGGTGACCTCGCGGCGCACGGCCGTCTCGAACCGTGCCAGGCCCAGCCGGCGGGTGCGGGCCAGGTCGCCGGCATCACGGTCCAGGATCACCGTCAGCGCCGCCCGCCAGGTTCGTGACCGGAACGGCTGCCGGGCCGCGTCTAGCACGGCCGGCCACACGCACTCCAGCAGGTCCCGCATCTGCTGCACCTGGCTGACTGTTTCTTCGACCAGCTGCTCGCGGCGCGCACCCAGATGCCGCAGCCGGCCCCAGGTCTCATCGACCGGCTCGGGGATATAACAGCGCAGCTGCGCGGTCAGGCGGGCGATCAGCACCGCGTCCTTCTCATCGGTCTTATCGAAGGTCAGGTCCTCAGTCCTGCGCGCCCACGACGTGACCATCGGCTGGACGCACACGAACGGCATTCCCCGGTCGGCGGCCAGCTGTCCTAGCACCCGCCACCGGTGCCCGGTCGGCTCGCACGACACCGTCACCCCAGCCCACCCCTTCGCCGCGGCGCGCCCGGCCGCCCAGTCCAGGGCCGAGCCCAGATCCCAGGCCCGGCACCGGAACGTCCGCCGGGCCACGACCTTGGAGTCATGATCGGTGACCACGACCATCTGCTTGTTGTCAGCCAGGTCGATGCCCACGATGGCGTTGGTCACCGGCACCAGCTCCCGCAGCCGGGCCAGCCGCGCGTTCCTGTTGCGATCACCCCGGGAAACACCGCTACCGTTACTCACGGACGTCCTCCTCATGCGTATGGGATCCAAGCCCGATAAGCGCATCAGGAGGACGTCTTCACGTCTCCGACCGACACGCAAAACGAATTACTATGCCGCCAGGCGCGTTAACCGCGCTGTGGTCGCGGCAAGTCAGGAGATGGCGGCTTCGATCAGCTCGGCGATTTTCTTCTCGACCAGGGGGCTCCACTTCTGGAGCGCGTACGAGACCGGCCAGACGTCGCCGTCGTCCAGGTGCGCCGCATCCTGGAATTCCAAGGTCGAGTAGCGGGAGCCGAACTTGCCGGAGTTCTTGAATGCGACGACAACCTTGCCATCGGCGTTTGTATAGGCGGGCATCCCGTACCAGGTCTTGGGAACGAGCTCCGGGCCGGTAGCCGTCACCGTCTTGTGCACGCGCTCGGCGAGCGTGCGATCCTCCGGCGCCATCTGTGCGATGCTGTCCAGCAGCGCCTCCAGCCCCTCGGCTTTCTTGGCGCCCTTCTTGCCCTCGGCGCGTAGCTCGGCGGCGCGCGCCTTCATGGCGGCACGCTCCTCGGCGCTGAAGCCCTCGGACTCGGTCGTGGGATTTCTCGCAGGCATTCTCTGCCGCCTTCCGACGCTTAGTGGCCATGCCGGATGCCGACCATCTCAACCGAGGCTAGAGTCCGCGGACGCCTGGCCGCTTCTCGATTCCTGCTCGGGCGAGCTGGCCTGCTGGAAGTGGCTGCCGCCAGAGGCGAGGATGGCCCAAGGACGACGGTGTCCTGCTGGCGCAGACTGCGGCCAGGAGTTCCAGCCGACGCCAGTCTGACCCGGTGAAGGAGCGCTTCTGCCGCTCCTGGTGCGCGGGCTTCAGGGCCAGCTCAGCCGAG
Organism: Streptosporangiaceae bacterium; assembly: GCA_052143255.1. Lineage (GTDB taxonomy): Bacteria > Actinomycetota > Actinomycetes > Streptosporangiales > Streptosporangiaceae > JAJYUU01. Next base: position 14,209 of record JBKQTJ010000074.1, read on the forward strand.
TTTGCAGGTAATCCCTCGGAGTGGCCGGGGTTACCGTTGAGCTGTGCCGCGCGTGGATCCCGAGGATGACAGCATCGAGCGTTTCATCGTCTGTCATTACCGCTATGACCCGCAGCGCCGGGAGCGAAGGCATGTGGTGGTAGCCGCGTTCGACGGCGAGCGAGAGTACCGGGCCTGCTTCGAGAGCGTGCAGGCGGACATCAGGCGCCGCCGGGAGGCCGGTGGGCCTGTCGATGCCAGTGAGCACGTCTCAGGGCGGATATACGAGCCCGGCTACCTGCGCCGGGCGGCGAACGGACACTTGGTGATGCGAGCCCTTAGGCACGGGGCTGCGGGGCCGTGGATCGATGAGATGGATCTGCCCTCAAACATCTCCGTGAGCCGAGCGGAGCGCCCGCCGCACTAGCCTGGCGCGATGCCGTCTGCGGCACCGGCCTCGAGGTCGACGCTCGCTCTCGCCGGACCACACTCGGCTCGCTGTGCCCGAGCAGCTAATAGAAGCCCGAACATCCCCACATCAGCGTGAGACGGTTTGCGTCAAGCTCCGGCCGGTGCCTCGTCCGTCGTCTGTCCCTGCATAGCGGTTATGGGGTTGGACCCTGCAGCGCATGATCGGGCTGGTGAGACGACGGGCGGGGCTGCCCGTGATGAGCGTCGAGATCACGGTGTGTCTCAATGCCGCGGAGGGCTCGCCCCGGCCGTCTGCTTGAGGCGCCGCCTGCCGGTCAGGCGGCCAGGGCGGCTGCTGCGCGCCGGGTGCCGTGCGCCGCGATGAGCGGATCCCAGGCGTGCCCGGTGACGATGACAGCATGCAGGTGACGCAAGATCGCGGCGGCGATCACGGTTTGCGCCTGGGTGGGAGCGAGCGTGTTGCCGGCCCTGGTGGTCAGATGCTGATAGCGGTCCCGGTAGACGGGGTTGGCGCGCTGTGCTCCCCAGACCGCGCGCCAGGCCGCCAGCCGCAAGCCCGGTCGTCCCTGCCCGGTCAGCTTGGTCCGGCCGGTGAACGCACCCGACAGCTTCTCCCGCGGCGCTAGCCCGGCGTGCCAGTCCAGCGCGCGGGCGGTGGCGAACCGGCGGGGGTCGCCGGTCTCGGCCAGGATCGCGGCTGCTCCGATGGCCGGCAACCCGGTGATCGAGGTGACCAGTCCGGTCAGCCCGAGCTCTTCCAGCACCGCGGTCATCCGCTGCTCGGCCTGGTTAGTACGTTCCCTGGTGAGGTCCCAGTCCTCCAGTAGCAGCTGCACCCGCTCCAGCGCGCCGAGCCGGTGCGCGGTCACCCCGGCCGGGTCGGCGAGCGCGGCGAACATCGCGCGCACGATGCGCAGGCAGGGTTTCTGCCCGCCGCGGCGGATGATCTCCCGCCGGACCGCCTGCCCGGATCCGGGCCGCTCCCAGCCGCCGGGTACGGGCCAGGTCCCCGCCGTCCCGGCCGGTGATGACCGACAGCGCCGCGACCCAGGTCGCCGACCGGAACGGCCACCTGGCCGCGTCCAGGGCAGCGGGCCAGGCGCACTCCAGCAGGTCCCGCATCTGCTGCACCTGGCTGCCGGCCTCAGTGATCAGCTGCTCGCGGCGGACACCCAGATGCCGCAGCCGGGCCCAGGTCTCATCCGCCGGCTCGGGCACGTAGCAGCGCAGCTCAGCAGTGAGCCGGGCGATCAGCACCGCATCCTTGTCATCGGTCTTATCGAACGTCAGGTCCTCAGTCCGCCGCGACCAGGACGTGACCACCGGCTGCACGCACACCAACGGCATCCCGCGGTCGGCGGCCAGCTGGCCCAGTACCCGCCACCGGTGCCCGGTCGGCTCGCACGCCACCGTCACCCCAGCCCACCCAGTTGCCGCGGCCCGCCCGGCGGCCCAGTCCAGCGCCGAGCCCAGATCCCAGGCCCGGCACCGGAACGTCCGCCGGGCGATCACCTTCGAGTCATGATCGGTCACCACGACCATCTGCTTCTTACCCGCCAGATCGATCCCGGCGATCGCGTTCGTCACCGGCACCAACGTCCGCAACCGCTCCAGCCGAGCGTTGCGGTTGCGGTCACCACGGGACACGCCACTACCGTTACCCATGAACGTCCTCCTGCTGTGCGGGACACCAAGCCCGAAGCGCATCAGGGGGACGTTCCCACGTCACGAACCGACACGCAGAAAGTGTTTCTATGCCGCCAGTCGCGTGATGCACCGTTGGCCTGACCCAAGGCCTGGCCGGGTGGGAGTACGGTCAGCGTGACGCCTGACGCCGGTACGGATTGTTTCGTATCCGGCAGCGTCGGGTGAGGTGCACGCCGGCCCTTCGAAACGACAGGCTGAGTCCGGGCACAGAACCGTCATAATTGCCGCATGATCGACGTGTTGATCGAGCGCATGACGGCACTCCTCGAGCCGATGGAAGCCGCTAACGATCCGAAGCGGATCTTCCACGCCACCTACCTGCGGACCACAATCGCCGTCGCCGAGCAGATTAAGCGCCCGGGCGGCTTTGCCGACCCGCAGTGGACCGAGCGCTGGGACGTCGCGTTCGCCGACCTGTATCTCGATGCGCTGGAACAGCTTCAGGCCGGAGAGCAGCCATCGCGGCCCTGGGCCATCGCCTTCGGCGCGCGGGGCGGGCTGCCCGTCCTGAACCGGCTGCTGCTCGGCATGAACGCGCACATCAACTACGACCTGCCGCAGGCCCTTCTGGCGATGATCACCGACGACGAATTTGACGATACGGAACTGATCGCCACGCGCGAAGCGGACCACAAGACGATCGACGACATCCTCGCCTCGCGGGTGTCGGCCGAGGGCGACGAGCTGGCCAACGTACACGGCCCGGGCACGCGGCTCGACCGGCTGCTGAAGCCGTTCAATCAGAGCGGCACCAGGCGGTTCCTGCGCGAGGCGCGCCAGAAGGTGTGGGCCAACGCGATCAGTTTGAGTCAGGCGCGGCGCGCCGGCGCCGGGGCCTACGCAGCCCGGCTCGCCGAACTCGAGGAACTCAGCGCCGCCAGGGTAACCGAGCTGCAAGCACCGGGACAGGTCCTGCTCAAGCTCGCGGTCAAGGGCTTCGGCGTTCGCCTGCCCGACCACCCGGCGACCTGACCAGTAAGATGCCGGGCTCCATCGGCATGCCCCGCCCGGACCGGAAGGCCGGGCCGTTGTCCGTGGCCATGAAAAAGTCCCCACTGGTGGCCAGGTCGAGGTCCCCGTTTTTGGCCAGGTAGAACACCCGAAAAGTCGACGTCGCCGGCCGTGCCGTCGCTGAACAGCAGCCGCAGGCGGTGGTCGCCGATCACCGCCACGCCTGTCACGACGGGCAGGTAGTCCTCATTCACAGTGACCATGCTAGGGCAATGGCGGTATCTCGAGCAGAGGCTCGCTCCGGCGGGCCCGGTCCCAGTTCGCCAGCACTTCGTCGCGGCGAAGCGCCGCCCACTCGCGGACGAACTGCAGCGCCCGCGGTTCCAGGTTCCCGGCCAGCAGGTTTCCGTCTACGGAAACCGAGGCACGTCGGCCTACGTGGTAAGCATGGAAATGAGCGACCGGGTGGTCGCGCCGTTCCAGTACATGTAGATCACCACGCCGTAAAAGGCGCTCACCCGTGGCATGAGACGACGTTAACTGCGCCGCAGAACTAAGCGGGGTTGCAGCGCCGGAAAGCCTGGGTACTTCCGCAGCTGCCATCCACGCCAGCAGCGGCAGATCCGTCCCTTTGCTTGGTGAGCGCGACTGCATACATATGGGCGCGGATCCGGGGTCCCGTCGGCCAATCGGCGGAGCGGCAGCCAATGAGTGTACTCCGAGCCGCCTGATTGGGTGATCAGTGCCGCTGAGTTGGTGAAACAGGCTGGCCCTTGGACCGCTACCGTGGTCATGTGAGCAGCCAGCCAGTGCCCGGCGGGGTAGTGCACGAGCTTCCCGCGGACCTGCGGATGGCGCTGATGGCCAACCCGACGGCACTCGATGCGTGGATGGACATCACGCCTCTGGCCCGGAACGAGTTCATCTGCTGGGTCGAGGATGCCAAGCAGGAAACCACCCGAGAGCGCCGCATTCGACGGACGCAGGAAGAGCTGGAGGAAGGCCAGCGCCGGCCCTGCTGCTGGCCTGGGTGCAAGCACCGCGACCGCACAGGCAGGCCGCCCGGATCGGAGCAGCGTTGAAGTGTAAAATCGGCCTATGACGCAGCAGCAGCGCGCGGGTGCGGTGGCGGTTGCCAACGAGGAAGCGGTGCGTGCATGGGACACGGTGCTGTATGAGCGGTGGAAGTCGAACCGCAGGGTGTTCGTGGGCGCGCTGGCGGAGGTCACCGAGGAGGCCTTCGGGCTGTTGCCGCCGCCCGAGGGTGGGTGCTGCATCGACATCGGGTGCGGCTTCGGCGAGACGACTCAGCAGTTGGCTGGGCTCGTCGGACCGGGAGGCTTCGCGCTCGGCA
>JBKQTJ010000075.1:0-2534 GCA_052143255.1 Streptosporangiaceae bacterium
GGCGGACCTGGGCAAGCGGGTGCTGGCCCGCGGCGGCCACGTCATCTTCGTGATCAAAGGGAACCAGCCCCGCACCTACCAGGCCCTCAACGACATCGCCTGGGAGCAGGTCCCCGTCACCGCGGCCACCTTCGAAGCTGACCGCGGCCGCGTAGAGACCCGCAGCATCCAGGTCGGCGCCGCGCCCGCAGGGCTGAAGTACCCCGGCATGGAGCAGGCCGCCCTGATCGAGCGGTACACCACCTTCAAAGACAGCAAAGGCAAGGCTGTCACCCGCAGCGAGACCGTCCTGATCCTCACCACCGCCAGCGCTGATGAGGCACCGCCCGCGGACCTGCTCGCCCTCAACCGCGGGCACTGGGCCGCCACGGAGGCCACCCATTGGGTGCGGGACGTCGACATGAAAGAGGACTCCTCCCGAGCACGCGCCCCTGGCGCGCCCCGCTTCATGGCCACTGTCGGTAACGCCGCCCTCAACCTGCTTCGTATACACGGAGTCACCAACATCGCCGCCGAACGCCGCCGCCTCAACGGATCCGACCGCCAGATCCTCAGCGGAATGGGCCTCTCAACAGGCTAAATAACCTTGCCGGGACCCTGCTATGATCAGCGCGCGCTGGAGTGCAAGGCGGTGCTGGGCGACGGCCGCCGCTGCGCTGGTGAGGGCAGCGATGGCCTGGTCTCGGTCTTTGTCCTCGCGCTGGCTCAGTTCAACTGCCCGCTCGATCTGGCGTTGTTCCTCGTCAATAATTGCGCTGAGTTCTCTGGTAGCGGCGGTCTTGAGGAGTTCGAAGCCCTCCGCGACGTTTCCCGCGAGCACCGCTCGGTCCTGCTCGAGCATCTGCGCCAGCATATCGTCACTTTGCTTTAGCGCTCTCTGCTTGATCCGGGCCTCAAGCCCCGCTCCTCCGGCAAGGCCCCCGTGGGAAAGCGAGCTGGCTGCGGCGGGGACGGAGACCGTGACGAAGAGGGCGTAGAGGACATGGGGATCTACGGCCGTGCCGCGTGGAGTAGCACCAAAGCGAGCGCTTGCGACGACGGCAAGGACCCTCTCGTTGACCCTGAGCCCGTCGAGCTTGTCGAGCTGCCCGGCCTGGGCGATCTGGCTCTCGATCTCGTCGGCCAACCGCTCCAGGATCGGGGCGAGCTCGGCCTCGGTGTCGTCCGTGCTCCACCTGCCGATCCGGTCGGCGACGAAGTCGCTGATCGCCGTTGCCGCCTCTTCATACAGTTTCTTTTGGTGCAAGATGGTGATGGCGATCTTGTTGGCCGAAGGCAGCGCAAGCGATTCCATGTGTCCTGGAAGCTCGGCCCGGATGTCGGCGACCAGCCGGGCGAAGCTGGATGTCAGCGCGGCCTCGGCCTCAGCGCGGTAGCGGGCGAAGATCTCCGGCATCTTGGCCAGACCGGCCCGGATCATCGCTAGTTCTGACAACGCCACGGCATACACGGCCTTCAAGGCTTCCCGGTCTTGCCGGGCGGCCTGGTGCCGCTGTGCGATGTGCACGTCGATAGCTGCCGCGAGGCCGCCAGCGAGAGCAACGAATTTCTGCAGGTGGACCGGCTGGCGCTCCTCGACGAGGAACTTCGCCAGGGAACGCTCGAAGTCGTCCAGGCCCGATGCCATGACCTTGTCCTCGTCTTGGCCGTAGCGGCCGTCGCGTGCCTGCATGCCGTCGACCATGTAGATGCCGTACTGAGACAGGTCCTGCCCGGTCCAGGCAGGACCCCACAAAAGGTCGCGGACATACCTGTTCCACACGAGGCCGCGCAGCCGGTCGTCCACCTGCCTGCCGCCCAGCAGGTTCACAACGGTGAATACCTTGGTGCCTTCGGCCAGCACCGGCGCAGCATTCGCGAGCTCGTTTTGTCCCATAAGGGTGCCGCTGCGGTAGACGATGATCGCGGCGTCGCACCTCTTGACCGCATCCAGAGTGATCGCGGTGCGGCTGTAGTGCTCGTCAACGCCCGGCGAGTCGTAGATGAGGACTCCCTCCTTACACAACGCCGCCGGATAGCCCATCTCGAACTCCCTGATGTGCTGGAAGCGCCGCTGGTTTTCCAACTCATCGACTCCTAGGGTGGACTCATCGAGGTACCGGGCAAGCGACCACGTCTCCGCCTTCGCGTCAAACCCCCAGGCCCGGACGTAGGGTTCCTCGGCATACCGGACACCGGTCAGCGTCGCCGTGGCGGGCAGGTCATCAACCATCATCGGACCCTTGCAGCCATTAGGCAGGGCGACCGGCCGGGTGGTGGGGCCCAGCAGCGCGTTCACCAGGGTCGATTTGCCGTTCTTAAAGCGGCCCATGACGATCAGGTTGAAGGTGTCCGACCGCAACTGCTCTCCCAGAAGGCGCAGACCGCTGGCGGTCTCGCGCAAATCCAGGTTGTCGGCAACTTCGGCAAGACCGCTGATCGCCGCGTCGGCGACGCTCCTGGCCTGTCGGACGCCCTGAGCAAGGATCTCCGACAGCGCGGTTTGATCAGCGTCCGCAACACCTCAATCATTAGTTGCCGGCTCCCCCGATTCA
>JBKQTJ010000076.1:0-7835 GCA_052143255.1 Streptosporangiaceae bacterium
CAACGACAACACCGCTCCGAAAGGCCTGCGCGGGTGGTGGCTAACTCCCCCGCGACCCGGCCTGCAACGCCTGATCCACCCATCGGAGTACCGCCACCTCCGCTTCTTTGGCGTCACGCGTATTGCCGGTGGCAGTGTCGCGGCCGCTGCGGGCTTCATTTGCCTCTCCTACGGCGTCTACGGATGGGCAGCCTTCTTCCTGGTTGTTGGGGCGCTGAATCTCGCGGGTGGCTCCTGGTACGTCACTATCGCCCGCTCCGCATCTGCCCGAACCTGAGCCTGGTCACAACACCCGCCGGGGCGACGATGCCCGTACTCGCGGATCGTCTGGTAGATGGTCGCCGGGACAAACCGACCGCCTCGGCGGCCTCCACCTCCACCTCGTTATGAGCTGACCCGACGTGCTCGATATACCGAGAGCCCCGGGGGCGAATGGAGGATCGGCACGGCCGTCGCGCCCGAAGTGGTCTTCACCGTCCGAAGATACGGCGATATCGGCCCAGCCCAGGCCCGCGCCTAGTGCGCAACGTCAGCGATCACCAACAGCGAACCCGCAAGTCAGCGACCCGCAGAAATGATCAAGGGCAGATCGTGGCCGAAGACAGGTCTCATCGAGAGAGTCCACCAATGGTGGGGCCGACTAGGTGGATCCGCCCGATTCCGGGTCGGTAGCCGAGGCGGGCGTTCAGGCGCTTGATCGGTGCGTTCCGCTCCTCGTTGCTGGTGTGGAGTTCGGTGTAGCCGTTGGCGAGCGCCCAGTTGATTTCTGTCGCCTTCAGGGCACGCGCGATGCCGCGCCCGCGCCAGGCTCTCTTGACGGCGGTCATGGCGTGGCCTGCGGCCGTCGGCGCGGTCAGCGACAGTTTTGCGAAGCCGACGACCTCCTCGTCTGCGAGCGCGATGAACGTCGCCTCGGGAGAGTCCGTGGGCCGCTGCATATGGTGCGCCATCCAGTCCTCGAACGGTTCGACGACGACGTCCTCGAAGCCGGGGATGTCAGGATGGGTTTCGAGGTCGACCTCGTACATCCCGCGTGCCAGCTCCGGCCGTTGCGCCCAGGTGACGATCTCGATCCCGGCCGGTGGCTGGACCTGCGGCGGTGAGATGCCGGCGAGGCTGAGCACGAGGCCCACTTCGCGCCGTTCCTCGGTGAAGCCGCGCCGCTGGGCAAAGGACAGGCTCTCCGGATCGTTGTCGGAGACCGACACCTCCATCTCGCGTACCCCTCGCTCGCTGGCCCACATGGAGATGGCCTCATACAGCGCCGTGCCAGCGCCGCGTCGGCGTTGCCCGGCGAACACGGTGATGAGCGTAACGACACGGCGCGCGCGATAGGCGAAGATAGCCCCGGCCCCGGATCCCAGGATGACGCCATCCTCGCGGACGAGGTAGTCGATGTAATCTTGGGCGCTGTCCCTGAATGAGTGCACCGCGTCGATCGTCACGGCGTCCTGCGGCCACACAGTGTTGTAGACCTCCAGCGAGGTCAGCTCGTCCGGCTCGTCCACGCAGGCTGTTACCTCAAGCACCGTGCAACACTACTTCGGCCCCTCAGACGTCAGCGACTTGATTTCGCCGCAGCGGCATCGCCTGTGTGGCGCCCGACGACGTCCTCACCGTCCGCACATACGGCAACCGGCAACTCTACGGACACCCGGCTAGTGCGCACTTCCAGTCACCACAACCCGCGAAACCACAGGTCAGCAACCCCCCAAGATCACTCAAGACGTGATCGTGGCCCAGGTCATAGTAGGGAATGTTGAAGATCCAACGCACGAACCGGTGCGACTGAAGCTGAATTCCCGCCCTGGCCCTGATAGCTAGTCGAGCCCTAGCTGCCGCGAGCCTTCCATGTCGTCGAACGACAGCTGCTGGTAATCGGCGTCATCGAGCATGACATAGACCGACTCAACCCCGGCGGCTTGCAAGATGTCGTCGCCATCGAGCGTCGAATAGCCGCCGGCAAAGAAGCAGCGCGCGAAGCCGGCGGCTGCGACAAGCCGGGCGCACGACGGGCACGGAAACGTCGACACGTAGAGATCTGCGCCCTCGAGGCTGATCCCTCGACGCGCACAGTCCGCGATGACGGCGGCCTCGGCATGGAGCGCAGTAGAAAGATCTACGCGGACACCACGGCGATAATTATTTCGAGGATCACCGTTCACATACGGTGAGTACGCAGATGGGACGTGCTCGTTGTAAGCCGATACGAGTATCTCGCCATCGCGGACGGCGACGGCACCCACTTGCCGCCACCAATCGGAACTGCGTCGGCCTACACCTAGTGCGAGGCGGGCGAAGGAATTCGCCAGCTGATCGGAGGTGACGCGGCCAGTAAACTTAGGCGGACGGGTGGCCTTACTCCAGCTTCGGTCCCAGCGCAAGAACGTGCGCTCGAAATGCAGTCTGGCTCGCTCCGCGAGATGATATCGTTTGGCGATATCGCGCATCAGATCTTCGTCTGGCAGTATCAGGGTCGGTCCGGTGACGATCTCCGGGAGATCTCCCCTTTCAACTACTCGCACATCAGCAACTGCCTGAGTCGCGGCGATATACTTGGCGACGCGCTCAGGGGATAGCGCTCGAATTTCCTTGCGGACCACCGGGTATTCATCGGCAAAGCTTTCTCCGATGAGCAAGACCTGCGCTTTAGAGGCATATTTACTGAGCAGCCGGTCATAACCAGCGTGGATGACGGGCATGTAGAGCATCATTTGCCCGGGCATGGCGCCAAGATCTCATCGATGATTTGCTGGAACAGGGCCGGCAGCTGTTCAGACACGCGCGCCGTGAGCGTATCTGCCAGGGCCAGGTGCAATAGGCGCAGCCGAGCGGAGGTCGAGATAGTTGCCATCCGGCTAAGTACTTCTACGCGACCGCAGATCGAAGACTCAAGGAGAGCTATCTCTTGACCGTCATAAGTGTCTTCGGTCGCCACCAGCACGTCGGGCTTGACAGCCTTGGCCAGCGCCCACTTCGGATGCCCGAGGCTCTTCAGCGTAACCAGACCAACACCGCGCTGGTGCGCGACCATGCGGAGGCGTTCCTGTTCCGGGACAATTGGTCGACCAGGGCCCTTCCGCTGCCTGATCTTCTCGTCGTCATCTACGCCCACGACGAGGAAGTCTCCAAGCCGCCGAGCCGCCTCTAGGTACATGGAGTGACCCTCGTGCAGGATGTCGAAGGACCCGCTCGTGAGCACGATTTTCAGGCCACGCTCGCGCATCACCTCGACGATGGCGCGGATCTGCTCGAAGTCCGGGACGAATCTCAGGTCGAAGTTAGAGGCATCCTCTAGCAACCCGTCGACCAGGCCTTCGTCGATCATGCTGCCCCCGGCCCGCCGCTGCGAGCCCGTCAACGCTGGCCCCTTCGCTCCTGGCGCCGTACCCATGGAGCGAGATTACCCGCCCTGCGTGTCGCGAGCGGGCCGACGCTCCAGAGACTGATGCCGATATCGCCCGTGAGCAGGCGACTCGCGGGAGCTGCGCGGCTCTTTGGCTGCCACCTGAGCGCTTTCCCCGCGTGGCTAGGCCGGGAGCGCGCCGTAAGCCACGATGACCCCGATCTCATGATTAGGAGCCTTTACTCCGTATTCTCCGCCAGCTCCCCAGACCGTCTTGGTTCCTGGCACGAACGCCAGACTTTGCGACCCGGCCGATTGCTACATTCGTAGTATCCAAGCTACGATTGTGTTATGAGTGCGATCCCTGCGCGTGATCTTCGTAACCACACTGCAGAGGTGCTTCGTCGCGTTGAGGCGGGCGAGGAGATCGAGGTGCTCAAGGACAACCGCCCGGTGGCAAAGATCATCCCGCTGACCTGGCGCCGCCGATGGCTGCCAGCGTCTGAGATCACCCAGGAGCTTATGCGTCTCGGGCCGGACACGACGGGTCTGGCCGAGGAGTTGCGTGGAACCCTGACTGAGACGACGGACGACCTGGCATGGTGATGCCGCAGCGAGCGCTGGCGGACACGTCGATCTTCGTCGGGCTTGAGGCGGACCGGTTCGATGCCGAGCAGTTCGCCAGGTTCGAGTGGGGCATCTCCGCGATTACGCTAGGCGAGTTGCGGCTCGGTGTCCTGCAGGCTAAGGATCCGGAGACGGCATCGCGGCGATTGTCGACCTATCAGCTTGCCCAGCGATTTGAGGCGCTCGTCGTGGACGAGTCCGTTGCTGATGCGTGGGCGCTGTTGGTGTCTCGGCTGCGGGCGGCCGGACGCAAGGTGCCGATCAATGACAGCTGGATTGCCGCGACCGCGATCGCGCATCGCGTCCCGATCGTGACGCAGGACGCTGACTACGACGCCATGCCCGACATAGAGGTCATCAAGGTATAAGCCCGCCGCTCGCTGGAACCGCGGCTATCGCCGCACGCCACCAGACCTGCACGTGGAGCACGCGAGCTCAAGTCGGCTGCAGCGACGCGGCCGGCCATGTCGCCAGTATGGTTTACTTCGAAGAGTTCAGTCTCGATCCGTAGGGAGGGTAGATGCGCCAGGCGTTGGTGTCCATTGAGCAGGCCTTTACGACCTATTCAGAGGGTATGACGCATGTCGCAGCAACGGCTCAACCTAGGCATCCTGGCGCATGTAGACGCCGGTAAGACAACTCTTACGGAACGGCTTCTGTTCACCGCCGGTGTCATCGACCAGCCCGGAAGCGTCGACGCCGGCACAACGCAGACCGATTCACTTGCCCTGGAACGGCAGCGCGGGATCACCATCAAGTCCGCCGTCACGTCGTTCCCCATCGGCGAGGTGGCTGTCAACCTGATCGACACGCCTGGCCACCCGGATTTCATTGCCGAGGTGGAGCGGGTGCTGAGCGTCCTGGACGGCGCGGTGCTCGTCGTCTCTGCCGTTGACGGCGTGCAGCCCCAGACCCGCATTCTGAGCCGCACGCTACAGCGCCTGCGGATTCCGACGCTGGTGTTCGTGAACAAGATTGACCGTCCGGGTGCTGGCGGCGAGGGTGTGCTTGCGATGATCTCCGAGCGACTCGGCCTCGCCATCATTTCGATGGGTTCGACGTGCGCCCTCGGTACCCAGTGTTCCGATTTCACGCCGTCGGGCGCAGCCGATGCTGAATTCCGGGCTCGGCTCACCGAGGTTCTCGCCGACCGCGACGACGGCATCCTGGCGGCATACATCGAGGACGACGCAGGCGTTCCCTACGCACGGCTGCGGAAAGAACTTGCAGCTCAGACGACGCGGGCGCTGGTGCATCCCGTCTTCTTCGGCTCCGCGATCACCGGGGCGGGAATCGGGCCGCTGATGGCGGGCATCGCCGAGTTGCTGCCGGTTGCCGCGGGCGATCCTGACGGTCCCATCGCGGGCAGCGTCTTCAAGATCGAACGCGGCGTCAGCGGCGAGAAGATCGCGTACGTTCGGATGTTTTCGGGAACGGTACGTGCCCGCGACCGGCTTCGGTTCGGCGTCGCCCAGGAAGACAAGGTGACTGCCATCGCCGTCTTCGACCGCGGGTCCGCGGTCCGGCAGGGATCGGTCTCGGCCGGCGAGATCGGCAAGCTCTGGGGACTGGCGGACATCCAGATCGGCGACCGGATTGGGCAGGTCGGCACCAATGGCACGCGCCCCCAGTTCCCTCCGCCGACCTTGGAATCAGTCGTCGCCGCTCGTGATCCCGCTGATGGGGCGCGGCTCCGGGGCGCGCTCGGCCAGATCGCCGAGCAGGATCCGCTCATCAATTTGCGACAAGATGACAACCGCCGAGAGACTTACGTGTCGCTCTACGGCGAGGTTCAGAAGGAAGTCATCCAGGCGACGCTCGCGAACGACTTCGGCATCGGGGTGACGTTCCGCGAAACAACGATGCTCTACATTGAGCGGCTGGCAGGCACTGGCAGCGCCGTCGAGGTACTTCAGGCGGACACGCATCCGTTTTCCGCGACGGTAGGGTTGCGCGTCGAGCCTGCGCCGGCCGGTTCGGGAATCAGGTTCCGCCTCGACGTGCATCCTCGCGATGTCCCTCTTTACATCTACAAGACCACGGAGAGCTTCGCTGAGGCTATGACGCAGTATGTTCGCGACACGCTCCGGCAGGGCCTTCATGGCTGGCGAGTCACTGACTGCGTCGTGACGATGAACCGATGCAATTACTACGTCGGAGACGGCCCAGGCAAGCAGGTGCTCGCCACTGAGCGCACAACGGCGGCTGATTTTCGCAAGCTGACACCGCTGGTCCTTATGCAGGCGGTTAAGCAGGCCGGCGTAGTGGTCTGCGAGCCTATGACTCGCGTCATCCTGGAGATCCCGGTGGGGACTATCGGAGGCGTGCTCTCCGCCTTGGCCCAGCTCGCAGCCGCTGTCGGCACGCCGTCGGTGCGCGGTGAGCTGTCCGTTCTCGAGGCGGTGCTGCCCGCTGCGCAGGTTCACAGTCTTCGGCAGCAACTGCCGTGGCTGACCAGCGGAGAAGGTGTATTGGAGACTGCTTTCGGCGGCTACCAGCCGGTGTGTGGCAGTTTCCCGTCGCGGCCGAGGACCGATAGCAACCCGCTAGATCCCAGTGAATACGTTCGCAAGGTCCGGTGATGTCACCCAGAATGGGGCAGCATTGCGCAGAATCGGGCAACACCATGCAGAATAGGCAGCGTCGCGCGCGTTCGCCGCGGCCACCCAGCTGCTGCCGCGGGCCGTCTTCTCCAGGCAGCGGCCTCAGCGCGTGATGGCGATGTCGGTAGGCAGGTATCCCACCGGAATGGCCGGCCCGGCCACGTTGGTCGCCGTGTCGATCGGCGTGACCGAGCCAGAACCGGTGTTGACGACGTACAGCGTGGTCCCGTTCGGCAGCATGGCTAGCGCCCCTGGCTGCTCACCGACGCTGATCGGCGCCCCCAGCGTTCCGGTGGCGGTGCGGACAGGGATGACGGCGCCCTGAATCAAGCCGTCCGGTGAGTTCACGATGTACAGCGTCGCTCCGTCCGGGGTGAACGCTGCGTTGACGGCGCAGAAGCCGAGCCTGATTTGCTTGCGCGGGCGCAGTGTTGCGGTCGGTATCTGTGTCATCGCGTCGCCCGACGCATGGCCAGAGCAGCTGAACGCCCAGAGCGTCTTGCCGTCGGGCGAGAGCGCGAGTGCCCAGTTGGCCCCAACCCGCAGCCGTCTGGTGATCTTCAGCGTTGCCGCGTTGACGCTCAACAGTGTGTTGCCATCGGACACCCACACCGTCTTGCTGTTTGGCGAGATCGCGATGCTGTGACCGCCGGTCCCGACGCGGATCGGCTTGCGCGCCGTGTTGGTAGCAGTCGAGATGGCAGACATCATCGACAGGCCCACCGAGTAGGCCGTCTTGCCGTTGGCCGCGATCGCGATCGCGCCGGGGTACTCGGCGACCCGAATGGGCCGACCCGCTCGCTGCGAACTGGCGGAGATCGGCGTGACGGTGCTGGAGTCGTCGTTGGCGACGTAGACCTCTTTGCCGTTCGGCGTGATCGCGAGGTGGAACGGGCCAACGCCAACCTTGATGGGTTTCTCAGCCTTGCCAGTGGCGGTGGCGATCGGCGTGACGAGATTACGGGAGATATCGGTGACGAACGCGGTCCGGCCGCTGGGCGTGATCGCGATCGCGAACGGAACGCCGCCCACCTTGATGGCCGTTCCGGGAATGGCGGTCGCTGTGTCGATGGGCGTCACCGTGCCGGGAACGACCCCACCGCCCTCGTTCACGACATATGCAACTGGCGGCGAGACCGCGGCCGTGCGGCTCACGGCAGGTGCCGCCGTCGCAGCGGCGGGAGCGGCGAGGCCGCCTGCCAGTACCGCGATCGCCGGAATCGCGAGTGATGCCAATGTCCGCCTGGGCGATGTAGACG
>JBKQTJ010000077.1:0-7748 GCA_052143255.1 Streptosporangiaceae bacterium
CGCGGCGCCTTCGTCACCCGGCAGTCGATGAACGTGCTCCTGCAGGCCCTCGAACGCCAGGGACTCGTTGCCCGCCCGGCACGGGCACCCGTCGGCAGGGCCCTGCCGGCCGAGCGGACCGCCCGCGGGCGCCGCCAGCTCAAGGTGGCCAGCGCCGCGGTTCGCCGCGTCGAGCAAGACATGCTGGCCAATCTGGATGCCAGCGAACAAGATCAGATGCGGCGCCTGCTCACTGCATGCATCGCCTCACTGACCGAACCGCCCGCATCGGCGACGTGACTCCTCCGGACCGGGCCGCCTGCATCAGGGCACGTGGCGCAGGCAGCAACGGCCTGGTGACGCGCGGGTGCTTCCTGTAGCCGCCAGGCGTGCGTCTTCGCCGCTTTCACCTGGTTGCCCATGGGGCTAGCTGCGATGTGGATGGAAGAGTTCAATCCCGGCCTGGCAGCCGCGGTTCGCGCGCTTGATGTCCTTCTGAGAGCCGCGAAAGGCGATCCGCTGCCACTCGAGCCGTACGGTGACCTGCGCATTGCCCTCGCGGACCTGGAGGAGCTTCGCTAATGCTCCCAGCAGAGCGACTACTGCCAGCGGATTAACGACTCGGGACACTAGAGCTGCTCAAGCACCTGCGTTACGTAGAGCGCCGCTGGCTCGAGTGGGGGTTCGAGGGCCGGCCGGTCGCCAACCCATGGGGCGACTCGCAGGGCGGCCGCTGGCACGTGGCACCGGACGACAGCCTGGACCGGCTAGCAGCCGAGCTGACCGCGCAGGCCGCGGTCTCCCGGGCAGTGATCGAGTCCCACGACCTGGCCGAGATCGGGCAGCCCGGTGAGCGATGGGATGGAGCTGATCCCCCGGCGCTTGAGCGAGTGCTGTTCCACCTGGTCCAGGAGTACGCCCGGCACCTCGGCCAGCTCGACATCGTCTGCGAGCTGGCGGGCGGCGAGGTCGGCGAGTAGCGGGAGCGCCACCCTGCCCGGCTGTCAGGCGCCGTCTTTCACCAGCGCCCGGCCGATGATGAGGCGCTGGATCTCGCTGGTGCCCTCGTAGATCCGGAACAGGCGGGCGTCTCGGTACGTCCGCTCCACCGGAGTGGAGGTCGATTTTTGTACCTGTGGGGCACAAGAGAGGGAGCGCCTCGCAATCAGGCGGCCGGGGCGCGAACCAGCTGACGGAGTCCACTCAGCTGACGCGGTCAAGCATGCGCAGCAGGGCTTCGGTCGCTCGGGCCCGGCTCTCGGCGGGTGCCATGATGGCCCCGCCGCCCATCACGTCGATGACTTCTGCGTCCTGTGCCCGGCGGGCGATCGCCTCTCCGATGGAAAAGTGGCCTACCGTCGTGACGGGCACGCTGAGCGCGGCGATCCGGTCGATCCACGGCCGCAATAGCCAGGGCGGGTCCGGCTGCATCCGCTCGTCCGCTGCCGCCGCCTTTACTTCCTGCAAGTCTGCGAAGTACTCGTCAGCGTGATCGGTGATCATGGCGTTCGCCAGCTCAAGTTCTGCCGCATCGGTGTCCGACTCGGCAATATCGCTCAGGACTTGTAGGAAGATGTCTCGGCGCCGGGCCGGGTCGGGCTCGTCGACAGCATCAACGATGGGCAGGGTGAGCTCGATCCCCTCGTCCACTGCTGACCAGTCAACAAGGAGGTCATCGGGGATGCGATCAAGCGACGGCTGGAAGAACACCAGGCCTTTGGCCAGCCCTGCTTCTGCGAGCGCGAAGGCGAAGCGGGCCGCCTGGCCCGCCCCGACCACGATGTCAAAGGTGCCGTCCGGGGCCAGGCAACGCGCCGCATCGGCGAACTCGGCCGTGGCTCCGGTCGTCCAGGGTATGTGCGCGTGCTGTTCGAAATGAATGAGCTGGGCGCGGCCCTGAAGCCGGTCCGGGATATCGGACCACCTCCGGTAGTCCTCGAACCGGTCAGGAATAAACAGGACGCACGGCAAAGTCATCGCGCCGACCATAACACCAGCCGACGGGCCGTCCCGGCTGGCGAGGCAATCAGTTGCTGACGCGGCGGGGCGAAGCCGAGCTCAAGCGACTGGCATACCGTCTCTCACCAGCGCCCGGCCGATGATGAGGCGCTGGATCTCGCTGGTGCCCTCGTAGATCCGGAACAGGCGGGCGTCTCGGTACATCCGCTCCACCGGCACGCCGCGCATGTAGCCGAGGCCGCCGTGGATCTGCACTGCCAGGTCCGCAGCCCGGCCGACCATCTCCGAGCAGAACAGCTTGGCGGCAGACGGGCCGACCCGCCGGTCGGCGCCGGAGTCGTAGTTCCGCGCCGCTTCCAGGACCATCGCCCGGCCGGCGTACAGGCCAGTCTGCATGTCGGCGAGCATGGCCTGCACGAGCTGGAACTCCCCGATGGGGCGGCCGCCTTGCTTGCTGGCGCGGGCGTGCCCGACCGACTCATCGAGCAATCGCTGCGCCATGCCGACGCACATGGCGGCAATGTGCACCCGACCCCGCACCAGCGATTTCATAGCCTCCGCGAAGCCCGCCCCCTCTTGCCCGCCGACCAGGGCCGAGGCTGGAACTCGGACTTCATCAAAGACGACCTCCGCGGTCCAGGCGCCGGCCTGACCGGTCTTACGGTCCTTCGGGCCGACCCGCACTCCTTCGCTACCCGCCTCGACCAGGAATACCGATATGCCGCGGGTGCCTCGATGCTCTTGCCCCGTGCGGGCGAACACCACGAACAGGTCAGCCACGGGCGCGTTTGTAATGAAGCGCTTGGTACCCGAGATCACGTAGCCGTCGCCGTCCCGCTCCGCCCGGGTGGTCAGCCCGGACGGATCGGAGCCAGCCTCGGCCTCCGTCAGCGCGAACGAGGCAATCGCGCCCTCAGCGAGCCGCGGCAGCCAGAGTTGCTTCTGCGCATCGGTGCCGGAGTTGACCAGGACCTGGCCGGCGATGCCGTTGTTGGTGCCGAACATGGACCGGAACGCCGGCGTGGTGTAGCCGAACTCGAACGCCAGCTGCACGTCCTCGGTCAGCGTCGCGCCCTGACCGCCGTACTGCTCCGGCAGGGTGTAGCCGAACAGGCCCATGTCGGCCGCGGCCCGCCGCAGGTCATCGGGAATAGCGTCCGTTTCCTCGATCTCCTCCTCGCGCGGGACGACCGTGGCCCTGACGAACTGACGGACCGCGGCAAGGACATCAGCGAAGTCTTCAGCTCTCATCTCGCGTCCTTCGGCTATGGCGCTTCGGCAGTTCGCGCGATGCCATTGTGTCCGATGCTGATGGGGACGTCTCCCCTTTGTGGTGCGGTCGCAAACCGCCTAAGGTCGGGTAACCGCGTGATATCACGAGATTCGTGGCAAAGGGGGCCTGGTCCATGGCCGGATCATTGAGGAAGCGGCTCAGCCGGGCCGGGGTGCCGGTGATGCTCCTGGCCGCGGGCCTCGGCATGGCCATTGGCCCGGCTCAGGTCGCACTGGCGGGAAGACCGCCCGGCGGGATTATCTCGACAGTCGCCGGCGGGACAGGCGGACCCGGGCCGGGCGTCAGCCTGGCCGTCAATGCCTGCGGAGTGAAGTTCGTGCGGGGCGCGCTTTACATCGGGGGCGACGGCAGTGTCCGGCGCGTGAATCCGCGCACTGGCTGGCTGACCACCGCCGTCAGCGGCTGGCAAGGTAACCCGGTAGCGGCCTTGACCGGGCCATGCGGGGTGACCGTAGATGCGGCCGGCAACGTGCTGGAAGCCAACGGCTGGCAGGTCCGGGCGAAGGCCAGCCGGAACGGGCGCTTTTACGGCCAGAAGATGATCGCGGGGCGCATCTACGCGATCGCGGGCGCTGGCGTGCCTCGGATTCTGGGGGAATCGAATGGAAATGGCGGCCCGGCCTTGGACGCAGTGTTCTCCGGCGCATCGGATGTAGAGCTTGACCACGCCGGCAACCTGATCGTGGCCGACTCAGGCTCACCACCAGAGCGCGGCGGTCCTCCGCTCGGTGCGCTGGTGTGGGTCGTGGCGGTGCACAGCGGACGGTTTTACGGCCAGAAGATGACCGCGGGCGATATCTACACTGTCGCGGGCACGTCAGCACCAGGGACCGGCAAGAGCAGTCTGGCCACGAAGGCGTGGCTTGGCATGACCGTCGGGTCGGTGCGGACGGATCGCTTCGGGAACCTGGTCGTCGCTGACGGGGGGACCGAGGGGTTTCCGCTGCCTATACCCAAGCTGGCGCCAGCCGTACGGATTGTGGCGGTTAGAACCGGGCGCTTTTACGGCAAGCGGATGACCGCCGGGCACATCTACCGCATCGCGGGCAACGGCCAGGCCGGCGATTCCGGCAACGGGCGGCTCGCCACCAGGGCAGAACTCGCCTGCGCAGCCGCGGCCGCCATTGATCGCGCAGGCAACGTCGTGATCGCCGACTGCGGCCAGGTTCGCGTGCTGGCAGCGCGGCCCGGGCGCTTCTATGGCCAGCCCATGGTCGCTGGTCATATTTACGCAGTCGCCGGCACGGGCACGTCGGGCTACTCAGGCGACGGCGGACCGGCAGGTAAGGCCCGCGTCGACGCCATCAATGCGACAGTGGACAACCGGGGCAATGTGGTGCTCGCTGACAGGTCCGCGCGGGTCAGGGTGGTGGCGGCCCGGACTGGGCGAATGTACGGGCGCGAAATGCGAGCCAGTCATATGTACACCATCGCCGGCGACGGCAACATCCTGAATTCCGGGGATGGTCAGCCAGCGACCAGGGCCGAGTTTCAGCCGTACGGCGTGGCGGCCGACTCCGCCGGCGATACGGCGATCGCGGATGACTCCGCGGCCAGGGTGTGGTTTATACCGGCCAGGCCGGGCGCTTTCTTTGGCCGCAAGATGACCGCGGGAGATATCTACCGCATCGCTACCGGAGTAGACGCGGCGGCGGTGACGTTTGACCGCGCTGGAAACGTGGTCCAGGGCGGTGGCAACGACGTCAACGTGATAGCGGTCAGGTCCGGAACCTTCTACGGGCAGCCCATGACCGCCGGGCACCTTTACAACATCGCGCACGGGTTCGAAGCGTTCGGCGTCGCAGCGGACAGCGTCGGTAACATCCTGGCCGCTGACCAAGTCGACGATCTGATCAAGGTCATGGCGGTGAAGTCAGGAACGTTCTACGGGCAGCAGATGACTGCCGGTGACGTGTACACCATCGCCGGGAACGGGCAACCAGGAAACACCGGCGATGGTGGTCCGGCGATCGACGCCGGGGTCGACTATCCCGGTGGAGTGGCAGTCGACCACACGGGCAACGTGCTGATTGCAGCCGGTAACATCCGCGTGGTAGCCGTCAAGACCGGCATGTTCTACGGCCAGCACATGACCGCCGGGGACATCTACTCCATCGCCAAGTTTCCGGCTGTCGCTTCTTTCTCGCTGGCCGTGGACGGCGCCGGGAACGTGGTGGCAGCCGAGCAGACTCAGCATCACGTCCAGGTGTTCGCCGTCGTTTCGGGCACCTTCTACGGGCAGCGGATGACCGCCGGGCACCTCTACAACATCGCTGGCATCGGTTCGCCCGGGTACGGGCAGGCCGGGTTCTCCGGAGATGGCGGCCCAGGCACGCATGCAGCACTTGACGGGCCCGATGGAGTGGCAGTGAGCCCGGCGGGGAACGTCCTGATCGCCGATTTCTTCAACCTGCGGATCCGGTCGGTATCTGGGTGACGGCCAACCCGCACCTGGGCGGAAACACCAACGAGGTCAATCGCCCCTCGCGGCTCAGGACCATTTGCCCTGTCTGAGTCTCCTGCGCAGCTGGCAGCGTGCCAGGTGTCGGAGCGGCATCGGACCAGCGCCGCGCGACGCGATGAGAAAGGCGCAGTGAATGGGTGACTTCTTCGGGGTAATCGCGGCCGGCCCAGCGTTCTTCGTTAGCTCGTGGGTGCTGATGATCTTTGCTGGCATCACCGGAGGCGACGTCGGCATCCGGCCATTCGGCTACCTCACCGCCATGGTGGTGACCATCGGGCTCTGGCTGACAATGGCCCCAGCAGCCGGCGCGATCGCGCGGGCGATACGCAAGAAGCCCTAATAAGGGAACGGGGTCGTTCCGGAATCATGCGGTGGCGGGCAGCATCCCCGCTCTCGATTACGGAACACGATTGTCTCGTATTGATGGGTGAGTTGGCCGCACTGGCGTGTCGGATGGGCACTTTCGAAGGATCAGCCATATGCAGCTTGATCCTGGGAAAGGTACGTTACTTCGGCTACCGTCTTTAAATAGCCGAAGCACGGTCACGGTATGTCTGAGGCATGACACGTGCGGGGAGGTGCCGTTGTCAACGCGAAGCGGTCGTCGCCCTCCGTCTGTGCCTGTGCTGCCGAATGATCTGCTGGAGCGGTTGCGGTCGAACTCGAGGTCGGCGACGGCAGCGAGCCAGGAACCTGAGCCGCACGGCCCGGATGATCAGAAGACGTTTGCCGCGATGCTCGCCCAGCACGAGGCGCATGTGTTCGACTACCTCAGCCGACTGCTTGGCGATGAGGCCGGCGCCGCGAGCACCACGGCAACCACCATGGTCGCGGCACGGTCGCTGCTGGCTGATCCGGACCGGCTCCGGGCTTGGCTGTTCGCGTTGGCACGGCAGGAAATCGCGGCCAAGTTCCAGCCGGCGGAACAGAACCCGGGCGCCGAAATCCGGGACCTGGTGTACCGGCACGGCATCAGGCCGGCAGACCTGCCCGCTGTCCTCGGCGTCTCGCCCGAGCGGGCGACTGCGATGCTGGCCGACGCGGAGTCTGACGACGACGAGCTCGCCGATGCAGCGGTGCCCGGCGAACCTGACCGGCGGGACGAGCTGGACGCGCGGGACGAGGTCGACGCTCCCGCGGAAGTTGACGCCGCTGCGCCAGTCGTGGCCTCGGCGGAGGTTGAGGCACCTGCGGAGGTGGACGCCGCGGCGGATGTTGTGGCGCCGGCCGATGTTGAGGCGCGCGCCGAGGTGGCCGGAAGTGGCCAGGACGAGCAATCTGGCGAGCCAGGCGATGACGGGCCCGATGAGAGCGCCGAACCGCCGTTGCTGGACCAGCAGTCGTGGATCTGGGAACTTACGCGTGCAGCGTTCCCTGCGAGTGCCGGCGCTGATCTCAACGACACTCCGGCGCCCGTGGCTGACGCTGCTGTCGGACCGGCCTCGGTGCTCGCAGCCCCGGGAGCGCGTGATCGGCCGGCGGCCTTCAGCCGGGCCCGTCGGCGTCTGGGCATCTCAGCGGCACTGGTCGCGGCCGCTGGGGCCGCAGCGGCCGGGATCGTGTACCTCGGCGGGGCCGCCTCCGGCCATGCCGAAACCCACGTGGCGCAGAGGGCGAACACTGGCGCAGCGGAGCCCGCGGTTTCTTCGCCGGCCGCGCCCCGCCCTTCGCCGGCAGCGCGACACTCGAGGATCGTGCCGAAGCACCATCATCGGCATGTGCGCCCGGCGCTGCCGCTCGCTCAGCCCCCGAGCGTTGTGGTACCGGTCGCCCCGACCTCGACGACGACTGAGCCTGCGGGCGTGCTAACGCCGCAGCCGCGCAAGTCGCACCACAAGCCCGGTCACACGTCACCGCCACCGATAATCACGCCGTCGCCGTCGCCCACGCCCGCCCCTACTCCAACCCCGACTGCCACGCCGTCGCCCTAGGACTGGTCTGAACAACGGATAGTTCTCGGGCGGCTGAGCGGCGATGGCGGGCTGTGCTTGCCGCCAGCGGCGGGAACGGCGTGGTGACGACGCCCGGAAACTGACCTGTCCTGTGCGCCGT
>JBKQTJ010000078.1:0-65977 GCA_052143255.1 Streptosporangiaceae bacterium
GGGGTGGGCTGTCGCTCTGCCAAGGGGAACGGGCCGGGCGCACCCCCGGCCGCCCGCTTCACGCGATCTCGCCCGGCCGAGCTGGCCTAGCCTGGCATCCGGTCGCGGTCGTGCGGCTCCAGCCAACTCACGTACGGCCCCTTCGGCACGATGCCAGCCGGGTTGAGGACTATCTCGGTCTGGTAATAATGGCGCTTGATCTGGGCGAAGTCGGTCGTGTCGGCGAACCCTGGCCGCTGATAGAGGTCCCGGGCGTAGCCCCACAGGTACGGGTAATCGACAAGCCGGTGCAAATTGCACTTGTAGTGCAAGTAGTACACGGCGTCGAACCTGGCCAGCGTCGGGTACAGACGCACGTCGGCCTCGGTGAGCTGGCCCCCGAGCAGGAACCGGCGTCTGGCCAGGCGCTCCTCCAGGGCATCTAGTGTCGTGAACAGAGCGTCGAAGGCTTCTTCGTAGACGGCCTGGCTCGGCGCGAACCCGGCCTTATATACGCCGTTGTTGACGGTGTGAAAAATCAGCGTGGCCAGCGCATCAATCTCCCGGCGCAGCGGTGCCGGGTAAAGATCAGGCGCGCCCGGCCGGTGGAAGGGGGCGAACGCGGTCTCCATCTGGACCGTGATCTGGGCGAAGTCGTTGGTCACGATGCGCTGGGTCCGGGTGTCCCAGATCATCGGCAATGTCGGCCGGTTCGCATAGCCTGGATCGGCAGCCAGGTAAAGCTCTGACAGATAATGAGCACCCGTCAGCGGGTCGCGACCGCCGGTCTCGTCGGGGAAACGCCAGCCGTGCTCGGTGACCACCGGATGAGTGAGGCTCAGCCCTATGACGCGTTCCAAGCCGAGAAGGCGCCGAACGATCAGGGCTCGATGGGACCACGGGCATGCAAGTGATGCGTACAGCTGGTACCGGCCAGGCTCAGCGGGGAAGCCGGACGAGCCGTCCCGGCTGAACTTGCCGGCGATGTCGCCGTTGGCGCGGCCGCCGAAGCCGCCAGCCGGACGGGCGAACCCGCCAGTCACGAGTCCGGACCCAGGCGGCTGCGAGGCCTGCATCCTCGCCCCCTTCCCGGTGCGTCTGCGGGCGACGCATGATTTCCTACTAGATCACGACCAGCTCGCGCAAGGCCCGCCGGTACGGCCGGAGTTGCCGCGCCCCTCCGGGCAGCGGGCCAGGAGAGGACCGCAGCCGTGAGCGCACTCGCCACCGGCCTCACCAACCTGAGCGGGTGGGTCGCCTACCTTGTTATCGCTGCTCTGGTCTTCGGTGAGACAGCCGTCTTTGTTGGCTTCGTGCTACCAGGCGAGATCGCTGTGGTGCTCGGCGGCGTACTAGCCAGCCGGGGCCATGTGTCGCTGCCATTTCTCATCGTCATCGTGGTGGCCGCCGCGATAGCAGGACCGTTCATCGGTTACGAGATCGGCAAGCGGATGGGCGACCGCCTATTCGCCGCCAAGGCGCTGCGCCGGGTGCAGGGCGGCACCAACAAGGCCAGGGCAGTGCTGAGTCAGCGCGGCGGCGCAGCTGTCCTGCTCGGCCGCTTCGTCGCCATCGTCCGCGCGGTCATGCCGGCTGCCGCGGGCGCGTCCAGGGTCAGGTATCGCACCTTCGCGGTATACAACGTGCTGGGTGGCCTGATCTGGGGTGTTGGCTACTGCATGCTCGGCTACCTGGCCGGGTCTGCCTACGCGGTCGTCGAGAAACGGGTCGGCACCGGCCTGGCCATAGCGCTCGGAGTGCTCGTCGTAGCAGCGGTAGTGGTCTGGTCGGTGCGCCGCCATCTGGCCGCGTCCAGGCCCGATCGCGGGCCTGGCCTGGCGGCGGAACCGGCGGGCACCGAGCCGGTGAGCACCGAACCGGTGAGCACCGAACCGGTGAGCACCGAACCGGCGGGCACCGAACCGGCGGGCGCGGAACCGGCGAGCTAGTGAATTGCCGGCGCCGGGCCAGGCTGCAGGTCGGCACGCCGGTTCGCCAGGCTTGGCAGGACCTCCCGCACGCTCCTGGTCATGGCAGTGTCTACGTCGCCGACGCCGAGTCCCGCTGCCGGGCCGAGGTCCACCCTGACCACGCCCATCGGGTCCACCAGCATGCTGCGGCCGACCCCGGTCGGCGCTCTTGTGGCGGGCTCGGCCGGGTCAGGCACCTGGTCGGCGGCGGCTACCCAGATCGTGTTCTCGATGGCACGAGCCCTGACCAGGGTGACCCAGTGCTCCTCCTTGAACTGGCCTGCTGCCCAGGCGGCCGGCAAGACCAGAAGGTCAGCGCCGTCAGCGGCAAGTGCCCTGGCGAGTTCCGGGAAACGCACGTCGTAGCAGGTCATGAAGCCGACGCGGAGACCGGCTAGCTGGGCGACGACAACCTCATTGCCAGCCGCGACGTCGTCGGACTCGCGAAAGCCGAGGGCATCGAAGAGGTGGATCTTCCGGTACGCGGCGGCTAGTGCGCCGTCGGTGTCATAGCCGACCGTGGTGTTGTACACCCGGCCGTCCGGAGCCGGCTCAAAGACTGCCGCAACCACGGCGATGCCTTCCGACCTGGCGATCTCGGCGAGTCCGCGGCAGAACTGGCCGTCGAGCGGCTCGGCGACGGCGCGCAGGCTGACCGAGAAGCTGGCCTGAGTACCCTCGGGAAACACGACCAGCCGGGCGCCCTGCGCTGCGGCGCTCGCAGCGGCCTCGCGTACGCGGCCGAGGTTCACTGCCGGAGTCGAGCTAACCGGGATCTGCCCGAGAGCGACGCGCATGCTGTGAGCGTAACGCCGCCGCGCTGGTGGCGCCGCTATCGCTTGCGCCCCCAGCGGGCAGGCTCGGTGACTGAACGCGGGTATTCCCGGCTGGCCGGCCTGCGCCGCCCCGGTTGGCGCCGGCCGGCAGACCGGACTAGGGCCGCGGCACGGGCAGGACGTCCTCGGCCTGCTCGTGGTCCGCGAGCCGCGGGCGCGGAACGTGCGGCAGCCGGCCGCCAGCTGGACCAGTGTCAGCGCGCTGGACGCTGTCGGCCCGGACGGATAGCAGCCGGCGGGCGGCGGCCGTTAGCTGGCCAGGCGGTCGGCCAGCCAGGCTGCGCTGTGCGTCCTCGCGGAGACTGGCGACAGAAACCAGGATCGTCGCCAGTATCGGCGCGCCCACGATTAGTGCCCCCGCCACTAACAGGAAGATCATTTCGCCTGCCTTCTGGGCTCGCCTGGTACGACCGGCGTGTCTGCTTTGCCGCGAGACGAACCAGGGTTACCCTTCCTTATGGTACTGGCCATCTGACTCATACCAATGAGCTGGGTGTTTGAAACGATCTGGACAGGAAATTCTTTGCCTAAGCGGCTGGGCGAGGAGAGTGACAGTGGCGCACCCGAAGTACCAGGAGATCGCCGACCGGCTGCGGGCACAGATCAGCAGCGGCGCGCTGGAGCCTGGCCAGCGGCTTCCGAGCGAGCCGGAGCTCGCAGCCGAGTACGACGCGTCCAGGAACACTGTGCGGCTGGCCATCGCGCTACTTATTAACCAGGGGCTGGTCGTGAGCCGCCAGGGCATGGGCACGTTCGTGCTCGAGCCTGCCAGGCCTTTCACGGCGCTGTTGTCCAGGACTAGCGAACCGCCCACAGAGCTGCACGCATCTCAGGCGCTACCGGTGATCAGCCAGGCTGATGAGTCGGAAATGGTGCGGCTGCTGGTCGAGACCGGAACTGCGAGCCCGAGCGTGGCGGAGAAGCTGGACCTGCACGCCGGAGATCCCGTTGTTATCCGCCGATCTCAGTACTTCATCGGCGATGTGCCGTGGCAGCTGATCAATTCGTACTACCCGAGCGATCTGGCCAAGGGCACCGCCCTTGAGCAGGCCGGGGAGATCGAGATGGGCAGCATCGGGCTGCTGGCCGAGCTTGGCCATCCGCAGCGGGGCTTCGTGGATGAGATCGGCGCCCGGATGCCGAATGCGCGCGAGTTCGACTTCTTCAAGCTGGCGAGCGGCACGCCGGTGATCGTGGTGAACAGGACTTCCTACAGCAGCGACCGGCCGATCCGGCTCACCCGTTACATTTATCGCGCGGACCGGGTCCGGCTGGCGCACGTAGAGGGCAAGATTCCGGCGGATTACCGGCACGACTGACCCGCGGCGGCAGGTCCGCCACCTGGTGTCTCTTCCTCGTTAGGCCGGAGTGCGGCTACGGTGTGCGCATGCTGGCCTTGCTTCTGGTGGCCGCCTCGGTCGGGATGTCGAATTTCGCCGCCGCGGTGGCCATCGGCGTGTCCGGCGTGGATGCGCGCACCCGGCTGCGGGTCGGCCTGGTCTTCGGCGTTTTCGAATCGGGGATGCCAGTTCTGGGCCTGTTGCTCGGGGCGCAAGTGGCTGGCGACCTGGGCCACACTGCGCGCTGGGTCGGGGCCGGCTTGCTCATCGCGGTCGGCGCGTACGCGATCGTGAACGCGATCCGCGGCACGCGCGCGGCGGCCCGGCCGCCAGGGCCCAGGTTGCCGGTCGGGCATCTGCGGCTGCTGCTGAGCGGCTTGGCGCTGAGCATGGACAACCTGCTAGTCGGGTTCGCCCTCGGCACTTACCACACCTCGATCGCGGTGGATGCGATAACGATCGGGATCGTCAGCGTCGCACTCTCGCTGATCGGCCTGGAGCTCGGCGGCCGGCTCGGCAGGTTCGCCGGCGAGCGAGGCGAGCAGCTCGCCGGGCTGATGCTGATCTCGGTGGGTATCGCGATCGCGGCAGGCGCACTGAGCTAGCAGCACTGGCCTAGCAGCACTGGCCTAGCAGCACTGGGCTAGCAGCACTGGGCTAGCAGCACTGGGCTAGCAGCTGAGCACTGTCAGCTGCGGCTTATCCAGCCAGCCTGGCCAGCTCCGGCACGAAGTACGCCGCGTTGACCGTACCTACCCCGGAGACAAGGTCGTAGCCCTTACGGGCGGCAAAGCCGGGCACCGTGTAGCTCTTGCCGTTCTGATAGAACGTGGCGGTGTTGTTTCCCTTGCGGACGTCGACGATGCCTGGCTCGTGCCGGATCGCGATCTGGTAAATAGCCGGGTTGATCAGCCCGAGCGAGTGGCCGGCGACCTGGTCGGCCAGCGCGACGATGCCGGCGAACAGGGGCGTCGCCACGCTCGTTCCGCAGATTGCGCCCCAGCCGCCCATGCCGCCGAAGCTGCCATACACCGCCACCGTGCTTGCGCAGGACGCGTCCATGGAGATGTCCGGCACTCCGCGGTGCCCGCCGGTGAGCTTACGCACGCTGTACTGGTATGCGGGCCGGGCGAAGACGATGGACTGGCCGCCGCCGCTGCCCGACCAGGCCACGTCGGCCAGGCGGCGTGCGCCGCTGGCCCGCAGGGCAAGCTGGGTGCCGCCGACGGCCGTCACCAGCGGGTCGGTGGCCGGCCAGGACACCGCTCGCGTAGTGAAGAGGTCTTGCATGTTGTACCGGTAGCCCGTCGCGCCCTCGTCGCCGGTCGCGGCCAGCACGGTGACGTGATCCTTGCCAGCCAGCTGGTAGGCGCCGCGGAGCCCGCGCAGCGCGGCCTGGGACGGGAAGGTCTGCTCGGTCGCCGCGAAGCTCTGGCTGATTACCTGGCCGAGCTTATGGCTGAGCACGTATTTTTCCGCGGTCACGATCTGCGGGAAGCCGGTGGTGCCCTCGTTTTCCGAGGTCGGCGTCTCGGCGAGCACGATGCTGGCGCCCGGCGCCATCACGTGCGCCCATTCCACGTCGAGCGTTGTTTCCTGCGCCCACCCGACACGGTTGCTGTTGCTGCCGTGGAATTTCGACACCTTCCCGGCCGGCTGGATCACCTTGAACGACGGCGGCGCCGGCACCCCGAAAGTGGCGTCGAACTTGGTCAGGTCATGAGCGATAGTGGGCGAGCCGAACGAGTCCACTATCACGATGGTCTGTCCGGCCCCGGTGATTCCCTTCAGCGGCCCCGGGCCGTTGAGGTCGGTCAGCAACGGCAGGCCGTAGGCCGCCCTGATCTGCTGCGGGGTCAGCCCGCCGCCGGGGCCGGCGGTCTTGCTCCTGGCCAGGAGTGCGACGCCGGGATAGATGCGCACCGGGCTCAGCTGCGCGCTAGCCGAGGCGGCCGCTGGCGGCCGGGCCGCACCCGGGCTGGCGCCGGTCGCGCTGACGCTGACCAGGACGCCGGTAGCAGCCACCGCTGCAGCGCATACGGCAGTAACGAGCCATGACCGAACCACGCAGGTCCCCGTTCGTGTTTGTGCCGGAAGTGTCGTCGTAACCAGGCGGCTACTCAGCCAGCCGCAATGCTGCTTTAGGGCATGACCGCACAGCGTGCCTGACACCCTCGATCAGGCGCTCGGGTATCTCGTCGACCAGGATGTTGAGGTTGTCGTCATCGTCGACCATGAAAACCTCGGGGACGAGGCCGGCGCAGACTGCGTTTGCCTCGCAGGCGTCGTAATCGGGTTCAACTCTCATCACCGGCTCCATTCGTGCCTGGGTCAACCGGAGTAGAGCACGTCCTCGCCTCGCGCGGCAACCTAGGCAACGGCAGACTGTACCGCATGCCCATGCAGGAAAAGCTCAGGCAAGCGGCCGAGGCAGCCAGGGGCTTCATGCCGCCTGCCGAAGGACTGGCGCTGTACCGGACGGCCGCGCAGTACGCCGCCGTCGGCCCGATCGGTGAGGTCGGGACTTACTGCGGGAAGTCCACCATCTACCTGGCCGCTGCTGCCGCCGAGGCCGGCCAGCTCGTGGTGACCGTCGACCACCATCACGGATCCGAGGAAAACCAGGCTGGCTGGGAGCATCACGACCCGGAACTGGTCGACCAACGTACCGGCCGGATGGACACGCTGCCATTCTTTCGCGCCACGCTGGCCGATGCCGGGCTGGAGGAACATGTCGTCGCCGTTGTCGGCACCTCAGCTGAGGTGTCCCGGCTGTGGCGGACGCCGCTGGGGATGCTGTTCATCGACGGCGGGCACAGCGAGGCGAACGTGGTAACTGACTATGAGGGCTGGGCGCCGTGGGTAGCACATGGCGGCGCGCTGGCCTTCCATGACATCTTTCCCGACCCGGCGGACGGCGGGCAGGCTCCGTACCGCGTCTACCTGCGCGCGCTGGCCTCTGGCGCGTTCATCGAGGTCAGCGTCACCGGTTCACTGCGGGTGCTGCAGCGCACTGGTGACGGGATCGGCTGACCGTCGAACCTGCAAGCCAGGGCGCGCTAACGCCGACCGGACCAGCGAGCAGCCGTGGCCAGCGGACGGTCCCGGCCAAGCTGGGCTGTGGGCACGTGACCACGCGTGCGCCGCCTGGGCTTGGCTATCGCCTGCTATCGCGGGCTGGGCAGCCGCAAGCGACGGGGTCGGCCGGTTGCCAGACCGCGGGTCCGGCCGCCACTTCCCGGAAGATCCCGGCCGCGCCGGTGCTCGTGCCGCCCGCGCCGGCGGCCAGCGTGTCGGCGGCCAGCACGATGGCGGCGGCGGTCCAGCTGCTCATCTCGTGCGGGAAGTGCTTCCGGGTCACGAACTGCCAGCCTGTCCAGTACCCGCCGCCGGGATCGCGGAGGAACTGGATCTGCTCGAACAACTCCATGGCCTGGTCCCGCTGGCCGATGGCGTCCAGCGCGATAGCGAGCTCGCAGGTTTCGGCCCCGGTCACCCACGGCTCGTCGCTGACGCAGCGCACCCCCAGTCCCGGCACCATGAAGGTGTCCCAGCCCGCCTTGAGCATCTGCTCGGCCGCCGCCCCGCGGACCGGACCACCGAGCACGGGGTAATACCAGTCCATCGAGAACCTGCTCTTGTCGGCGAACGCCTCGCCGTGGCAGGCCACCGCGTGCCCGAGCTGGCTGGCGGCCAGCTCCCAGTCCGGCTGCGGGTCCGCCACGTGATCAGCCAGTGCTATCGCGCAGCGCAGGCTCGAGTACATGCTGGAGCTGCCGGTGAGCAGGGCGTAGCCATCCGGCGTGCCGTCCTCGTGCCGCCGCCAGATGATCTCGCCGCGTTGCGTCTGCAGCCCGATGGCGAACCCGATGCCGGCTTTGACCACCGGCCAGAGCTGGGCGGCGAAGTCCTCGTCACTGGTGACGAGCAGTTCGTGCCAGACGCCCACCGCGCAGTAGGCGGCGTGGTTGCTCTCGGTGGTCCACTCCTGAATCCCGCCGCCGGGAGCCTGTACCGGCCAGGATCCGTCGGGCTGCTGCGCGGCGGCCAGCCAGGAGTAGGCGCGGCGGGCTGGCTCGATGAGCCCGCAGACCGACAGCGCCATCGCGCACTCGATGTGGTTCCAGGCGTCGACGTGCCCGTCCGGCCAGCCGATTGAGCCGTCGGCCTGCTGACTGGCCGCGATGGCCCGCCCGGTGGCCATCAGCTGGTCCGCGGACAGGATGCCTGGAACTTCCGGCACCCAGCTGCCAGTTCCGGCCAGCGCCCTGGCGCCGGCCAGGCGCTCAGGCTGCGGCATGCACCTTCTCCGGAGCGGCAGGCCGCTGGCGCGCGACCGGTACCGAAGCCTTGCTGGCGTAGACAACCAGGCTCTTGCCGATCAGCGGGTTCAGCGCCCGGTCGGCCAGCCTGGTCGCCGCGGGCTTGCGCATGATGTCCCAGACCAGCAGCTTGTGGTAAACGGCTGCCAGCGGGTGCTCGTCGTCATGCACCCCCACCGCGCACTTAAGCCACCAGTAGGGCGAGTGCAGCGCGTGAGCATGGTGGTGATCGCCCACGATCAGGCCGGCCCGGGTCAGCTTTGTCTCAAGCTCGCGGCGGGTGAAGATACGCAGGTGCCCGCCCGGCACACTGTGGTAATCGTCGGACAGCAGCCAGCAGACCCGCTCTGGCAGCCAGGACGGCACCGTCAGCGCCGCGATGCCGCCTGGCCGCAGCACTCTGGCGATCTCGGTCATCGCAGCCTGATCGGCCGGGATGTGCTCGAGCACCTCGGACGCGATCACGATGTCGAACGAGTCGTCGGGGAACGGCATCCGGGTCGCGTCGCCCGCCGCCGGGATGATCGCCGTGGCCGCGGAAAGCTCCCCGGCCTCCGCCATGGCGGTCGCAACCGCTGCCACCCGGGCAAGCTCCCCGCGATCGGTGTCGAGAGCCACCACCGAGGCTCCCCGGCGGGCTGACTCAAAGGCGTGCCGGCCGGCGCCGCAGCCGAGATCGAGCAGTCTCGTTCCCGGCCCGATCGGAAGCCTGCGGAAGTCCACAGTCAGCACCCGGCGGCCTCCGGGGAATCCGTGGCGTCGCCGGCGTCGCGGGCGGTCAGCAGCGCTGCGTGGGCAGCTATCGCCTGGCGGTACTCGGTTACCGTGGCGCGTGCCACGGCCGGCCAGGCGAATCGCTCGGCGACCCGGGCGAGTGCAGCCTGCGACAGCCGCTCCCGCTCGGCCGGCGAGTCGTGCAGCAGGCGGAGCGCCGCGCACAGCTCCTCTGGATCGCCCGGCGTCACAAGCATCGCGGCGTCGCCGGTCACCTCCGGCAGCGCGCCCGTACGGCTGGCGACCAGCGGGGTGCCGGAGGCCATGTGCTCGACGGCCGGCAGCGAGAATCCCTCATACAGGGAGGGAACGACGGCGATCGCGGCGCTCGCCACTACGTGCGCGAGCTCTTGGTCGCTGATGCCGCTGACGAACTCGACTTTCCCGGTGAGGGAGAGCTCGCCGAGCAGGCGCTCGGTTGGGCCGTCGGACACGAGCTTGCTTACCAGGGTGAGCGACACGTCCCGGTCGACGGCGAGCTTGGCGAACGCGCGCAGCAGCGTCGCGACGCCTTTGACTGGCGAGTCAGCGCTCGCCACGGCGACGATCTTGCCAGCGACCCGAGCCCCGGCCCGGGGGTGGAACAGCCGCGTGTCGACCCCCAGCGGGATGACCTTCACGTTGTCGGCTGGCACCTTGAAATCGCGGAGGATGTCAGCCTTGGATGAATCCGAGCCTGTCATTACCGGACCGACCCGGCGGGCAACCCGCGCCTGCATGCCGACGAAGGAATACCAGCGCCACTTGGGGATCTTGCGCAGGCCACGTGCTGCCTTCAGCTCGATCCGCCGGTCCACGCTGATCGGGTGATGAATGCTGGTGACCAGTGGCAGCCCGAGCCTGAGAAGGCCGAGGTTGCCGTAGGCCAGCACCTGGTTGTCGTGCACGATGTCGAAGTCGGCGCGGCGGGCGCGCAATGCGCGCAGGGCCCTGAGGCTGAAGGTCAGCGGCTCGGGGAAGTATGCCGTCCACATGCCCGCAACCTCGAGCACGTCGATCCAGTCCCGGTATTCGCGCAGGTGCGGAGTGCGGAACGGGTCCTCGTCGCGGTACAGGTCAAGGCTGGGCAGCGTCCGGAGCAGTGGCCCGGGCTCGAGTTCGGGGTAAGGCTGGCCGGAGTAGACCTCCACGTGATGGCCGAGCGCGGCCAGCTCGCGGGATAGATGCCTGAGGTAAATGCCCTGGCCGCCGCAGTGCGGCTTGCTCCGGTAAGACAGCAGCGCGACCCGGAGCGGCCCGTCGTCGGCAAGCTGACCGGCTGGCTGGTTGCTGGTGCCCGGGCCCGGACTAGAGGCCGCGCCGGCGATGATGCCAGCCCCGATCTGATCGGCTGCTGCGGTACTCACGCAGGTTCGCGCCTCCTCGTTCGCCAGTGGCTCCCCACGACGGCCGACCCGCGTGACCCCTTAGCGAGCGAACCCTATCAAGCAAGCAACTTGCGTGCCGTTTGGACCCACTGGTAAGCCTGTCTGTCCGTGGCAGCAGTTATATATGTAAGCTGCCGCGACGAAGGTATAACTCGGAGGCTCCGCTGACTCGACGTGCGCTGATCACTGGTATCACCGGCCAGGATGGCTCTTACCTCGCTGAGCACCTGGTCGACATGGGATATGAGGTCTGGGGGCTGATCCGCGGCCAGGCGAACCCGAGGGTTCGCCATTTGCGGCAGTTGCTGGGCGACGTCCGGCTCATTCGCGGTGAC
Organism: Streptosporangiaceae bacterium; assembly: GCA_052143255.1. Lineage (GTDB taxonomy): Bacteria > Actinomycetota > Actinomycetes > Streptosporangiales > Streptosporangiaceae > JAJYUU01. The sequence continues at coordinate 10,924 of JBKQTJ010000078.1, forward strand.
CTGCTCGACCAGGGCAGTCTCATCGCTGCGGTGGAGCGGGTACAGCCCGACGAGGTTTACAACCTGGCGGCGATCTCCTACGTGCCGATGTCCTGGCAGCAGGCTGAGCTCACCGGCGAAGTCACCGGCCTCGGCGTGCTGCGGGTGCTGGAGGCCATCCGGGTCTGCAGCGGGATCAGTGCGTCCCGCAGCCCGGGCCGGGGCCAGATCCGCTTCTACCAGGCTTCGACTTCGGAGATGTTCGGCCAGGTCAGCGAGACGCCGCAGAGTGAGACAACCTCGTTCCACCCGCGCAGTCCGTATGGCGTGGCCAAGGTGTACGGGCACTTCCTGACCCAGAACTACCGCGAGTCCTACGGGATGTACGCGGTTTCGGGGATCATGTTCAACCATGAGTCACCCCGGCGCGGCTCGGAGTTCGTGACCAGGAAGGTCACGCTCGGGGTAGCCAAGGCCAAGCTGGGCTACGAGCGGCAGCTCAGGCTGGGCAACCTGCATGCCAGCCGGGACTGGGGATTCGCCGGCGACTACGTCCGGGCCATGCAGATGATGCTGGCGCAAGATGCCCCGGCCGACTATGTGATCGGCACCGGCGTCACCCACTCGGTCGAGCAGCTACTGGACACCGCGTTCCGCGCTGCCGGGCTGGACTGGCGCGACCATGTCGTGACCGATGCCGCATTCATCCGCCCGGCCGAGGTCGACCGGTTGTGCGCCGACCCGGCGAAGGCCAAGGACGAGCTCGGCTGGGAGCCCAAGATCGGCTTCGAGGAACTGATCGCGATGATGGTCGATGCCGACCTGGAACTGCTCGCCTCCTCTGACGGTAGCGCGGGCGACGAGTTCGGCTCCGACTCCTGGTAACTGACAGCCAGGCGACGCCGTCACCGCCCCGCTGGGGCTGCGTCAGAAGTGCCCGCCCGCTGCCCTGCCGATCCCATACGTGATCGCCACGGCAATCGCGGCCAGCGCGAGCTGCCGCAGCGCCCCGCGCCAGAACGGCCTGGCGGTGATGCGCGCCACCACGCCGCCGCCGACGAAGGCGGCAATGGCGGCGAGAATGAGCGCCGCCATCATTGATGAATAGCCGAGCAGGTACGGCAGCAGCGGGATGAATGCGCCGATCGCGAAGGTAATCAGGGACGCACCGGCTGCGGTCAGCGGCGACGGAAGTTCCTTGAAGTCGACGCCCAGCTCCTCCTGGACGTGGATGCCTAGCGCCTGCTCGGGGTGCACGTGAAGCTGCCGGGCGACCTCATCGGCCAGCTCCGGGTCCACCCCTCTGGCTTTGTACATGGCCGCGAGCTCAAGCTGCTCGGCGGCGGCGTTGTGCTCGAGCTCGTAGCGCTCCTTGTCCACCTCTGACTGCACCAGCTCGTTCTGCGAGGAAACCGACACGTACTCGCCGGTGGCCATCGACAGCGCGCCCGCGGCGAGCCCGGCCAGCCCGGTGTACACGATCGTCTTATGCACGGCTCCGGCGCCGCCGACGCCGGCGATCAGCGAGGCGTTCGTGACCAGGCCGTCCATGGCGCCGAAGACGGCAGGCCGCAGCCAGCCGCCAGAGACGTCACGGTGCTTGTGCCCGTGCGCCTCGTGCGTCTCCGGCGCGCTCGATGAGCGGATCGTGGAGGAGGAGGCTGACTTATCAGCAGATGTCATAATAAAAGCTCGCCTTGCATTGGGATGGCCGGGCATCGCGGGCCAGGTTCCCGGCGGCCGACCACAGGCCCAGGTAGCCTCGTTACTTTACCGGTCAGGGTGACGAGGTGCCCACGATCATTATCGCGCGCTACCGCTATCCCAGTGACTGAGCGGGGCGCGTTGGCAGCCCGGCCGCCTTCCACGCCTGGAAGCCGCCATCGAGGTCGGTGGCCTCGTTCAGCCCGATACGACGGAGCGAGGCCGCCGCCAGAGTAGAGGCGTAGCCCTGCGAGCACATCACGATGATCCGCATGTCTGACCTGGCCAGGGCGGGGATCTTGGCTTCGCTGCGAGGGTCGAGGCGCCATTCGAGCACATTGCGGCCGATGAGGATGGCGCCAGGTACCTCTCCCTCGACGATTCGCTGCTCAAGCGGCCGGATATCGACCAGGGCAGCACCGTCGGTGAGTGCCGCGAAGGCTGCCTCGGGCCGGAGCCGCCGCAGTCCGCTGCGGGCCTCGGCAAGCAACTCGTCGATGCCGGGGGCCCCGACGGGAAGCGCGTCCGAGCTTAGTCGTGATGCGGACGCGCTGGCCCGGGCAAGCGCGGTGTCGACACCGCCCCGGCCGCGTCCGCCCTCCGGGCCGTCAATGGCCATCGTCTCCCTGGCGAGCAGGCCATAATCGGTTGACGTGTAATAGGTCATCGCGCTCAGCGGCGGTGAGTAGGCGTGGATGCTAGTGGCCGGGTCCTCGCCACCATGCGCGACGTCGTGCACGTGGCCCGGTCCGAAGGCCACCGCCTGTCCGGTGGTAAGCAGCCTGCGGCTGAGGCGGCGACCGCTCGGCGCCCGGTAGTGCTCAAGCAGGCTGCCCTCGGCGACTGCCAAGGAACCCGAGGAACCACCATGGTCGTGCCAGTCGGTGTCCTGGCCGCGCGCCCAGGCTAGCAACCAGACATCGCAGGAGTTGGACCTGTGCAAGGGCAGGTACCAGCGCACATCGGGGTCGTGAACGACCAGGTCAGCCCACAGGTCAGGGCGCGCCGCAACGGCCGTGGTGATCGATCGCAGCTGCGCCGGAGCTAGCCGCCCTGAGTGCGGTGCGAGGCCGTGCAGCGTGCTCCCGATGGCCTGCTGCCGCTGCGGGCTGACGCCCCAGCCGGGCTTGAGGCCCGAGCCGCTGGCCGGCTCGCAACGTTCGCGGTTGGCTTCGGCCGTGGCGGCGGCTGCTGGCCTGGCGGTCGCTTCTGGCCCGACTGCGGCGATGGACATCTGACCTCCTGCAGGTGAGGAGAATCATTATGCTCCCGATTTCGGGCAGCCAGCATCCAGTCGCGAGCCGATCAATACCCTCGCCGGCCGGCCGGGCCTGCGGTCGCCGTGCAGCAGCCACGACGCCCGCGGCCGGCCAGACCGGCCGCGGGCGTTCTGTGCGGCCGATTAGCTCTTGACCGCGTCGTACAGGAAGATGTGACCGACTGCGGTGGGATAGGCGCCAGTCACGTTCTTTGCCGTGGCCGTCAGGTAGTTGTAGAAGTACGCGTAGATGATGGGCGTCTCTGCCAGGAGCAGCGTCTCGATCTGCCCGGCGATCATCTGCTGGCTTTGGAGATCGGCCGTTGCTATGTACTGGTTGGAGAGCCGGTCATACTCGGCATTGTTGAAGTGCGCCGCGTTCCACGCCCCCGTGCCCGTCTTGGCGTTAATCGTCTGTAGCGGCGCGGTCAGGAACACGTTCGGCACACTGCGGTTGCCGTAGTCGACCAGGCTGATCGTCGCATCCAGCCAGTCGGAGGTGCCGAACAGGTAGTTGCCGTAATACTTCGGCTGTGCCTCGACGTTCAGCTTCATGTTCACGCCGATCGCCTTTACGGACTGCTGCACGATCTGCGCGAACTGCGGGATCTCCTGGATGTTCTCGGTCGTCAAGGTAGTAGAGAACCCGTGCGGATGGCCGGCTGCGGCCAGCAACGACTTCGCCTTGGCGATGTCCTGGGCGCGCTGCGGAACGCTGGTGTTGGTCGACGGGAAGGCCGGAGCGAACGGGCTGTCGTTGCCGATGTCGGAGTAGCCCTTGAACAACGCTGAGACGATAGCCGGCCGGTCCAGGGTGAGCGCGATCGCCTGGCGGACCCTGGCATCGGTGAATGGCGCCTGATCACAGCGCATGGACAGTTCGCGGTGCGCGCTGGACTTCAGCTTGATGACGTTATAGCTGCCATTAAGCAGCTGCTCGCCGCCGGTGACTGAGAACTGCCCGAGCACGTCGATGGCCCCGCTGGTCAACGCCAGGACCGAGGGCGTCTGGGTGTCGTAGAAGGTAAATACGGTGCCGGCCGGCTTGGCCTTCGGGCCCCAGTACTGCTCGTTGCGGGCGAAGGTCGCGCCCTGCTTCGCCGTGTAACTCTTCATGATGAACGGCCCGGTACCGATGAACGAGCTTTCCCACTTGGCCGGGTCGTAATTGTTCGGCAGGATGATCATGTTGTAGTTGTCGGACGAGGTGAGGTACGGGAAGTTGCCGTTCGGCGCCAGCAGATGGAACGCGACGGTGTAGGCGTCGACCTTCTGCACTCCGCCGGGCGTCAGCACACCAGCAAACGCCGACAGCGCCGAGGACTTGCCTTTCGGATTGGTCTGCAGCTTGTAGGTGTAGACGACGTCGTCGGCGGTGAGGGCGCTGCCATCGTGGAACTTGACGCCCTGCCTGATCTTGAAGGTCCAGACGTCGGCGGTGGAGTTGGACGTCCAGCCGGTGGCCAGCACCGGCTGCAGGATCCTGTTCTGACTGGACAGGCAGAGGTATTCGCCAGTCTGCGCGAGCATGTCCAGGCCGCCCTGGTCGGCCACGGTGACCGGGTTGATGGCGGCGGCGGGTGTGACGATGCCGACCTTGATCGTCGCGCCGCCCGCGCCCGCAGGTGTCGATGTCGACGACGCAGGACTCGAACCGCAGGCGGCCAGGATGCCGCCAAGTATTGGCGCCGAGATGCCGACCAGTGCGCCGGTGCGGAGGAAGTCCCGGCGGTTGAGCCGGCCAGCCACGAACTCGTCGATGACGTGATTCCCGATCTCCGACTGCTCTGCGCGCAGCTGGTCAAGCCGGTTTTTTCTTGCGTTCACAGGTCCTCCTAGGAACCTTCACCGGACCCGCGCGGTCGCAGTCCGACGCTCGTGGAAAGCAAAGCTACGGACTGCGCCCGTGTTTGTCACGGCATTCGCCCTGGGCTTTGCAGGGTTGTTAGCTGATCGATAGGGATATGACAGCTCATCAAATGGCCGGGCTGGACCTCAGCCAATGGCGGTTCGGTGGACTCGCAGATCCCCGATGCCAGCCGCCGCGGGCAGCGGGTGTGGAAAACGCAGCCGGTCGGCGGGTTCGCCGCGGACGGGATCTCGCCGGCCAGCCGGATCCGCTCGGCACGCTGCCCATCGAGGCTGGGCACGGCCGACAGGAGCGCCTCAGTGTAGGGATGGTGCGGTCCGCTGAACACGCGCTCGGCCGGCCCGAGCTCCATGATGCGGCCTAGGTAGAGCACCGCGATCCGGTCGGAGAGGTAACGGACCAGGCCCAGATCGTGCGAGATGAAAAGGTAAGTCACCTGCTCTTTAGCCTGCAGGTCCGCAAGCAGATTCAGGATGGCCGCCTGCACCGACACATCAAGCGCCGATGTGGGCTCGTCACAGACGACGATGCGCGGCCCGCCGCCGAACGCTCGGGCGATAGCGACGCGCTGCTTCAGACCGCCTGATAGCTGCCGCGGCCGTAGCGGCAGGTGACGGTCCTCAAGCCGGACCGACCTGACCAGGTCAGCCAGCCGCTCCCGCAGTGCGGCGCCGGACAGGCCGGCCAGCTTGACCAGTGGCCTGCTGATCAGCCGGCGCACTGTGTGCCTGCGGTTCAGCGCCGAGTCTGGATTCTGGAACACGATCTGCATCGCCTTGAGCTGCGCCTGCTTGCGCTTGCCGAGGTCAGATCCGAGCGGCTGACCGTCCAGCTCTACGCTCGACCCGGTATCGGGCGCAACGAGCCCCAGCAGAATCTTCGCCAGCGTTGTCTTCCCGCTCCCTGACTCGCCCACCAGGCCGAGCGTCTCACCGCGGTCAATGTCCAGGCTCACCCCGGCTAGCGCCTGGACCGCCTCGCCGGAAGAGCCAAAGGTCTTCGAAAGGTTACGGATGACCACGATCGGGTGGGCCGGCTCGGCTGTGACTGGCAGCGGCAGGTCGACTGGCGTGTTTCTGGGCAGGTCCCCGGTCTGGTCGTGCAGATAGCAACGCGAGCTGCGACCTGGCCCGACGCTGAACGGCGGCGGCGCCGCGTCCCGGCAGCGCTGCTCCGCGATCGGGCAGCGCGGCGCGAAGATGCATCCAGCCGGCGCCTGCCCCGGTGTCGGCAGGAAACCGGGAATCGCGTCGAGCCTGCCGTGGTCCTTGCGCTGGCCCTGCCGCGGGATGCAGCGCAGCAGGCCCACGGTGTACGGATGCCTGGGCTGCTCGAAGACCTCGCGCGCCGCGCCCTCCTCGATCAGCTCGCCCGCGTACAAGACGCCGACGCGGTCGCACATCTTCGCGATGACGGCCAGGTTGTGGCTGATGAACAACAGCGAGGTGTCAAGCTCAGCGCGCAGGCCAGCGATGAGGTCGAGCACTTCAGCCTCGACGGTCGCGTCTAGCGCGGTCGTCGGCTCGTCGAGGATCAGCAGCGACGGCTCCGCTGCGATCGCCATTGCGAGAACGACCCGCTGCGCCATGCCGCCGGACAGCTGATGCGGGTACCGCGCCATCACACGGCCCGGGTCGGCGATCTGTACCTTGCGGAGCATGGCCTCCGATCGCTCCAGCGCATCGGCCCGGCCGAGCCCGGCCACCTCGTACACCTCAGCTACCTGGCGGCCCACCTGAATGGCCGGGTTCAGGGCTTTCCCGGGCTCCTGGTAGACCATGGATACCTCGCGCGCGCGCAGCTGCCGCAGCTCTGCCGCGTTCATGGCGACCGGATCGCGCCCGGCGATCCGGATTGAGCCCGCGCTGACCCGGCCGTTCCGCGGCAGGTACCTGGTCAGCGCCAGCGCTACAGTCGATTTGCCTGAGCCGGATTCGCCGACCAGCCCGTAGGACTCGTTGCGCCCGATCTGGAAAGAAACGTCGCGCAGCGCCAGCCGGTCGTTCCCGCGGACCCGGTAGCTGACATCCAGGTGGTCCACCTGGACGGCTGTCTGCGGCTCAGCCGCGGGACCTGGCACTTGCGCCGGTGCCGTCGCGGTCATCCGGCGAGCACCTGCTCGATCGAATCGCCGACCAGGTTGATGGCGATGATGAGCGAGGCGATGGCAAGCGCCGGGAATAGGGTCTCCCACCAGTACCCGGCGCCGAGCAGCACGTAGTTCGCGTTGATATCGGTACCCCAATTCGGTGTCGACAGCTGGACGCCGAACCCCAGGAACGCAAGCGTGGCCACCGCGAAGATCGCATAGCCAAGACGGACGGTGAACTCAACAAGCACCGTGGGGATGACATTGGGCAGGATCTCGACGAACATCATCCGGCCCGGTCGCTCGCCGAGCAGCCGCGCGGCCGGCACGTAATCGAGCTGGCCCTCCACCTGGACCGCTGACCTGACCGTACGGGCGATCAGCGGCGTGAAGACGAAGCCGATGACCAGGATCTGGGTGAACGTCGACACCCCGAGCGCCACCATGAACAGGAAGATGATGATGATGGCAGGCAGCGCCAGCACTGCCTCGACCAGCCGGCTGGCCAGCATGTCGGCTATCCCGCCCAGGTAACCAAGCGCGAGTCCGAGGGCGGTGCCCAGCACTGTGCCCAGCAGGGTGGCGAGCGGTGCGATGATCAGGATGGTCCGGCTGCCGACAATGACCCTGGACAGCACGTCACGGCCCAGCTGGTCGGTGCCAAACCAGTGCGCGCCCGACGGTGCCGCGTTCGTGCCCAGCAGCTGCTGGGCCAGTGGATTATGCGGGGCGATCGCAGTCCCGAAGATCGCGCAGACGATCCAGAACAGCAGCATCGCCGCGCCGATCACGAACGCCGGCCGGCTGAGCAGCAGCCGCCAGACTGGCTGCTCACGCTGCTCGGCATCGCGGGCGACGAGGCCGGCCGGCATCGCGATAATCTCGGTCACTGGATCACCCCAGTGCGCAGCCGCGGATTCAGCAGGGTCGTCGTCACGTCGGCGGCGAGCGTCGCGATCATGTAGATCACGCCAACCGTGAGCACCCCGGCCTCCAGCATCGGGAAGTCCTTTGAGGTCGCCGCGTGGAAGATCAGGTTCCCGATGCCCTGATAGTTGAAGAGTGTCTCGACCACGATCAGGCCGCCAATCAGGTAGCCGGTCTGGGTGGCGATCACGGTGATCGTGGGCAGTAGCGAGTTCCGCAGCACATGCCGCCAGATCACCACGTGGCGTTTCAGCCCCTTGAGGGTCGCGGTCCGCACGTAGTCGGACTCGAGTACCTCGATGGTGCCGGCCCGCGCCATCCGGGCTATGTATCCGAACAAGACGAATACCAGCGGGACAGCGGCCAGGATCAGGTAGCGCAACTGGGTGGGGAACGACGACCCCGCCGGTGCCTGAGCGGTGGCAGGCAGGATCTTCAGCTCGACGCTGAAGATGATGATGACGACGATGCCGGAGACGAATTCCGGCAGCGTCGCGGCGGACAGCCCGGTCAGCGAAATGAACCGGTCCACTGGCCGGCCGACGTTCAGCGCAGCGATGACGCCGCCCAGAATGCCGAGCGGAACGATGATCACAAGTGCAAGCGCGGCCAGCTTGGCCGAGTTCAGCAGCGCAGCCCGCAGCAATGGTTCGACCGGCGATTGGTACTGGTAGGACTGGCCCATGTTGCCGTGCAACATGCCGGTGATCCAGGTCCAGTACTGCGTCACCAGCGGCCGGTCAACACCGAGCTGGTGGTCAAGCGCGCGCACCGCGCTCTCGGCGGCCAGCGGGCCCAGGATGGACCTGGCCGGGTTTCCCGGCAGGACCTGGCCGGCCAAGAAGATGATCAGGCTGAGCAGCCAGAGGGTGATGACGGCAAGGCCGAGGCGTCTCAGGAGGTATGTCGTCACCCGTGCCTCTCAGGGTCGCACCAGTTCGCCAATGCCAGGCATGCCGCCGCGTCAAGCAGTTGGCACCGCCATGGAGGTCAACTTAGCCACATTTTGCCGCCGGCGCACCCATCCAGCGGCCCGACTGGACGCACGATGCCGGGATCGAGGATGCTACGAGTCGGCGGCCGGCCAGGCCCCGGCACCCGAGGATGGTTGAAAACATGAGCGACCCAGCAAGCGTTCTCATCGGCGAGAGCTTCGTCGGCGCCGGCGCCGAGGCAGCGCACATCAACACCGTTCTCGGCCACCGAGCCGGGCCTGTGGGCACGGCCTGGGCGACGGCGCTGGCCACGCCGAGAGCGGGCCATACGCCGTTCGTCGCCGTCCTGCAGCCCGGCATCCCGGTCAAACCGCTGACGCTGTTCGTCAACAAGGCCTCTATCACCGGCGACCTGCACGGGACGCTGACCTGGGGTGCCGCGCAGGCAGGCGTGGCCGGCGGAGTCGCGGACGCGGTCGCCGACGGCGTCATTTCCTCCTCCGATGCAGACCAGCTAGTGCTGATCGCCGCGGTCTGGGTCAACCCCGAGGCGAGCGACGCCGATCTGGTCTACCAGAACAACCGCGCCGCGACCGCGGCTGCGCTGCGCGCCAGCGTGGCGGGCAAGCCAGACCTCGCTACCGTGCTGGCGGCTCGGGTCAAGCCGGCTAACCCGTACTATTCGTCGCGGTGAAAATAACCGCGATCCGCCTGGACCGGATGCGACTGCCCCTGGATCCGCCGTTCGATGCAGCCTGGGACCCGGTACCGCGCCGCCACTTTGACGCCACCCTGGTCCGGGTCGAGACCGACGCCGGGATCACCGGTTACGGGTCCGGCGACACCATGGACGGCTTCGAGGCCTTCAGCGATCTGCTCACCGGAAAGGATCCGATGCAGATCGCAGCGCACGTACGGACCCTGGAGACCATCAGCTTTCACGCCGGCCGGTACTGGCCGGTAGAGGCGGCGTTGTGGGACGTCATCGGCAAGGCCTGCGGTCAGCCGGTAAGCGTGCTGTTCGGCGGGGCGACCGACCGGCTGCCGGCGTACGCGTCGTTCGGCGAGCATAAGAGCCCGGCCGAGCGGGCAGCGGCCGTCACAGCCGCGGGACAGGCGGGTTTCCGGGCCGTGAAGATCCGGATCGGTCGTGCGGATGTCAGTTCCGGCCTGGCCGCGGTCCGGGCCGCCAGGCAGGCAGCCGGCGACGAGATGAAGATCATGGTCGACCTGAACCAGTGGTGGCGGATGCCGGGCGACATCTCCCCGGCGCTTGACTCCGCTGCCGTTCGCCGGATCGCGGCGAAGCTTGCCGAGCTTGACGTCGTGTGGCTGGAGGAACCGTTGCCGGGCACCGACCTGGCCGGCATGCGGCTGCTGCGCGAGCAGACCGGCATCCGGGTGGCGGGCGGCGAGATGGCACGCACGCCGGCTGAGTTGCTTGACGCGGTCACGGCCGGCGCACTGGACGTGCTGCAGCCCGACGTGGTGCTCGCGGTAGGGCTGCTCCGCGCCAGGACCGTGGCCGAGGTCGCATTGCTGCGGAACTGCTGGTTCACCCCGCACACCTGGACTAACGGGCTCGGCCTGCTGGCAAACCTGCACGTGGTGGCGGGCGTCGGCGGCGGCCCGTACCTGGAGTTCCCTTATGACCCGCCTGGCTGGACGCCGCAGCGACGCGATTTTTTCCTTGCCGAGGCTGTTGGCATAGACGCAGAGGGCTGCGTGCGCGTACCAGAGCGTCCGGGCCTTGGCGCAGAGATTGACGAGGACGCAGTCGCCCGCTGGAGAGTGAACCTGTGAGAGTTGGATTCATCGGTCTTGGCCATATGGGCGAGCCAATGTGCCGCAATATTCTCGCCGCCGGTCATGACCTGGTCGTGCATGACATCAGGGCGGAGGCGGCGGCCGGGTTGCTCGCGGCTGGGGCCGCCTGGGCGGGCTCGCCGCGGCAGGCAGGGCACGGCCGCGAGGCGGTCATCACCATGCTGCCTGCGCCCCGCCACGTCGAAGAGGTGCTGATCGGCGAGAACGGCCTGCTCGACGGGCTGGCCGCCGGCAGCATCTGGACTGACATGTCCACCAGCGTGCCGGCCGTGGCCGATAAGGTGCGGGCGCTCGCGGAGCCGCGCGGCGTCGTTGTCCTGGACGCGCCGGTTAGCGGCATGGCGACCGGTGCTAAGGCCGGCACGCTGCAGATATTCGTCGGCGGAAGCGAGGAGGGCTACCGGCGCATCCGGCCGGTGCTGGAGGCCATGGGTGACCCGGATCGGATCCTGCACGTGGGCGGGAACGGGGCCGGCTACACGGTCAAGCTGATGCTCAACCTGCTCTGGTTTGCGCACCTGACGGCAACCGCCGAGGTGCTGACGATCGGCGTGCGGGCCGGCGTCGACCTGGCCACGCTGCGGACGTGCCTGCTTGCCAGCCCGGCCGCCAGCCACTTCCTGGACCGCGACGTCCTGTCCGTGCTCGAGCACGGGGACTATGACGACTCCTTTGCGCTGGCGCTGGCCTGCAAGGACCTGGGCCTGGCGGTGGACCTGGCCCGGGACACCGGAGTACCAGCTGAGGTCAGCGCGCTGGTCGAGCAGATCTATCGGCGGGCGCGGGCGCAGTACGGCGATAACGGCGGCGAGATGCTGCCGATCAAGCTGCTTGAGGACGTGACGGCCACCCCACTCCGGCTCGCGCGGGAGTAACGATGCCGATCCCGCCCGAGCTTGCTATCGGGGACACGCCGCCTGCCCAGTTCGGGGCCGGCTCGATCGCCAGGCTGCCCGCCATCGTGCAGCGCGCCGGCAGCCACGCGCTGATCGTCACCGATGCCGCGCTCGCGGCCACGCCGGTGCTCCCGGCGGTGATGGCGGTCCTGGCTGCCGCCGGTGTCCCGGTGACGGTTTTCAGCGGCATCCATCCGAACCCGACCACAGCCGATCTCGCCGCCGGGGCTGCTGCGATGACCGGGGCCGGCAAACCGGTACTCGTAGCGGTGGGCGGCGGGTCGCCGATCGACGCGGCGAAGGGAATCGCGCTGGCAGCCGTCAATCCGCAGCGCGGCCGGGAGCTTGACTACCGGTCTGACTTCGCTAGCCCGGCGCTGCCTATCGTGGCCGTGCCAACCACGGCGGGAACTGGCGCGGAGACCAACGCATTCGGCGTGGTGACCGACGAAGCGACGCATCGCAAGTTCTACGTCGGGCACGCCAGCACCATGCCGGCCGCGGCGGTACTCGATCCGGAGCTCACGGTCGGGCTGCCGCCCGGCGCCACCGCGGCGACCGGAATGGATGCGCTCACCCATGCGATCGAGTCGTACTTGTCCGTGCGGGCCAACCCGTGGTCGGCCGGCCTGGCGATGCAAGTAGTGCGCATGGTGTCGGCGTACCTGCCGCGAGCGTGGGCTGACGGCGAAGACCTGGAAGCCAGGGGCCAGATGCTGCTAGCGGCGCATATGGCCGGCCTGGCGATGGCGTCCACCGGCCTGGGAGCGTGCCATGCGATCGGGCACGCGCTCGGCGGGCGGTTCGACGTGCCGCACGGCGTGGCGCTGACGATGGTGCTGCCGGAGGTGCTGTCGTTTAGCGTGCCGGCCTGCGGTAGCAGGCTTGCTGAGTTGTCGTTTGCGCTCGGCGCCGGGTCAACCGCGGCGTCCGCTGAGGAGAACGCGGTCGCCGCGGTCGACGCCGTGGCCGAGCTCGCACGGTCAGTGGGCATGACCAGGACTCTCGCCGATTTCGGCATCGGTGCGGATCAGTTCGAGCAGATCGCGGCGGACGCGCTCGACGATGAGGTGCTCGCCAATGCGCCCGTTAAGCCGACCGCGAATGATGTGGAGCGGATGCTGGCTGGCGCGAGCTAGCGAGGCGCCGGCCAGGTCGGTGCTGGACTGGCTGCCCGGCCGCGCAGAGGCGGCCCCAGCTTTCCGGCTGGTGCTCGTGACAGTGGATGATGATGCCTGTCACCAGAGGAGCTGACCATGACCGCTGTGCCCGAGGTAACTGGCGCCAGGCCCGTCCGCGCGCCCCGCGGCAGCGCACTGAGCTGCAAGGGCTGGCCGCAGGAGGCCGCCATGCGGATGCTCATGAACAACCTGGATCCTGAGGTTGCCGAGCATCCTGATCAGCTGATCGTCTACGGCGGATCGGGTCGCGCGGCACGCAGCTGGGAGGCATTCGACGCCATCGTTACCTCCCTGCGCGACCTGGAGGCAGACGAGACCCTGCTCGTGCAGTCGGGTAAGCCGGTCGGCGTCTTCCGCACGCACGAGTGGGCGCCGCGGGTGCTGATCGCCAACTCCAACCTGGTACCGCAATGGGCCAACTGGGAAGAGTTCCGCCGGCTGGAAGCCGAAGGGCTCACCATGTTCGGCCAGATGACCGCTGGGTCGTGGATCTACATCGGCACTCAGGGCATCCTGCAGGGCACCTACGAGACCTTCGCGGCCGTCGCGGCCAAGCGGTTCGGCGGCTCGCTGGCCGGGACGATCACGCTGACGGCCGGGCTTGGCGGGATGGGCGGTGCGCAGCCACTCGCGGTCACCATGAATGGCGGGGTGGCGCTGTGCATCGACTGCGACCCGTCCAGGATCAGCCGCCGGATTGAACATGGTTACCTCGATGTGGCAGTTGACGACGTTGATGACGCGGTCAGCCGCGCGGTCGCAGCGGCCGGGGCAGGCCAGGCGCTTTCCATCGGGCTGCTCGGTAACGCCGCGGAGCTTGTCCCGCAGCTGCTGCGGATGGGCGCGCCGGCGAACGTGGTCACCGACCAGACCTCCGCTCACGACCCGCTCACCTACCTGCCCCGCGGCGTCCGGTTCGAGGACATGGCAGCGCTGCGTGCCGAGGATCCGGCCGGGTTCACGACCAGGGCCAGGGAGTCGATGGCCGCCCACGTGGAAGCCATGGTCGGCTTCCAGGACGCGGGCGCGGAGGTATTCGACTACGGGAACTCCATCCGCGGCGAGGCCGAGCTAGCCGGCTATGACCGGGCTTTCGCGTTCCCCGGCTTCGTGCCCGCCTACATCAGGCCGCTGTTCTGCGAGGGCAAGGGCCCGTTCCGGTGGGCGGCGCTGTCCGGCGACCCGCACGACATCGCCGCCACCGACGCGGCGATCCTTGACCTGTTCCCGAAGAACGAGGCGCTGGCCCGCTGGATCCGGATGGCCAGGGAAAAGGTCCATTTCCAGGGCCTGCCGGCCAGAATCTGCTGGCTCGGATACGGCGAGCGGCACCTGGCCGGGCTGCGGTTCAACGAGATGGTGCAGCGCGGTGACGTGCAGGCGCCGATCGTGCTCGGCCGTGATCACCTCGACTGCGGCTCGGTCGCGTCGCCATACCGGGAGACCGAGGCGATGGCGGACGGCAGCGACGCGATCGCGGACTGGCCGCTGCTGAACGCACTGGTGAACACGTCGTCCGGGGCGTCCTGGGTCAGCATCCATCATGGCGGCGGCGTCGGCATCGGGCGGTCCATCCACGCAGGTCAGGTATGCGTCGCCGACGGGACCGAGCTTGCCGGGCGCAAGCTCGAGCGGGTGCTGACCAACGATCCGGGCATGGGCGTCATCAGGCACGCGGACGCCGGCTATGAGCGCGCCATCGAGGTGGCGTCCGAACGAGGCGTCCGGTTGCCGATGCCGCCGGCTGGTTCGTGACCAGGGTGGCCCGATGCCCGAACCGCCGCCCGCCCGGAGCCGCTGATGAGCTTCGCTGAGCTCTGGGCCGAGTTGCTGCCGGTCGGGCTGGACGAGCGGACTGGCGGCTACCGCCGCTATTCGTGGACCGACGCCGACGCAGGCTGCCGTGCCTGGTTCGCACGCACCGCGACCAAGCTCGGCCTGCGAACGGACTTCGACCGCAACGGCAACCTGTGGGCCTGGTGGGGACGCCCGAACGGTACCTCGGGCCAGGCGGTCGCCACCGGCAGTCACCTCGACTCGGTGCCGGACGGCGGCGCGTATGACGGTCCGCTCGGAATCGTGTCCGCGTTCGCGGCCATCCGCCAGCTGCGCGAGGAAGGTTTCCGGCCTGCCCGGCCAATCGGGGTCGCTGCGTTCACTGAGGAAGAAGGCGCCAGGTTCGGCGTCGCCTGCCTCGGCAGCAGGCTGGCGACCGGCGCCATCGATCCGGGCGCCGCGCGCCAGCTGCGCGATCGCGACGGTGTCAGCCTGGCCGAGGCGATGCGGTCAGCCGACCGCGACGCCGGACTGCTCGGCCCCGACGACGAGCTACTGGAGGGCCTAGGTGCCTACGTCGAGCTGCATATCGAGCAGGGCAGCGCCCTGGCCGCGCTCGGCGCACCCATCGGCGTGGCCGAGGGGATCTGGCCGCATGGCCGATGGCGCATCGACTTCACCGGACGCGCGGATCATGCCGGCACGACGAGGCTGGCAGACCGCCGCGACCCGATGCTCCCGTATGCCCTGACCGTGCTCGCCGCGAGGGCGGCCGCTGCCAGTCACGATGCACTGGCCACGTTCGGCCGGGTCGTCGCCGAGCCGGGCGGCGCCAACGCGATCAGCTCGGTCGTGCATGCCTGGCTCGATGCGCGCGCACCCAGCGAGGAAGCGCTCGACCAGCTTGTCAGCGACATCTGGGTCGCTGCCCAGTCCGCCGCCAGCCAGCATGGCGTGGGCGTTGAGCAACGGCGCGAGTCGGTCACTCCGCTGGTCAGCTTCGACCACGGGTTGCGGGACCGGCTCGTCGGAGTCCTCGGCTCAGCGGGTTTCAGCGCGCCGGTGCTGCCCACCGGGGCAGGCCACGATGCCGGAGTGCTCGCGGCGCGGATCCCGACCGCGATGCTGTTCGTCCGCAACCCGAGCGGTGTCTCGCACTCACCCGCCGAGCATGCCGAGGCGGCCGACTGCGAGGCGGGCGTTACCGCGCTCGCCGCCGTGCTCGCCGACCTGGCCGGTGAATGAGCGACCGATGAGCCAGCCGCCTATCGGCCGGCCGGGCCAGCCAGAGCGGGCCTGGCTGGCCGAGCTGGCTTGGTCGCCAGCCTTCGGGCTGCGTACCGACGTGCTGCTGGAGGCCGCAGGGGGCCGCCTCACCGCGGCCACCCCGGATGCTGACCAAATTCCGGCCCATGCGACCCGGCTTGCCGGGCTCACCATGCCAGGGCTGGCAAACGCGCACTCGCATGCCTTCCACCGCGCGCTGCGCGGCATCACCCAGGCCTCCCGCGGCACCTTCTGGACCTGGCGGGAGCGGATGTACGAGGTAGCCGACCGGCTCGACCCGGACAGCTACCTGGCATTGGCCACCGCCGTCTACGCCGAGATGACTCTGGCCGGCGTCAGCTGCGTCGGCGAGTTCCACTACCTGCACCACGGCCAGCGCGGTGCCAGGTACTCCGACCCGAACCAGATGGGCCGCTCGCTGCTCGAAGCGGCGCG
Source organism: Streptosporangiaceae bacterium (assembly GCA_052143255.1). Classification (GTDB taxonomy): domain Bacteria; phylum Actinomycetota; class Actinomycetes; order Streptosporangiales; family Streptosporangiaceae; genus JAJYUU01. The sequence goes on from JBKQTJ010000078.1 coordinate 27,088, forward strand.
CCGCGCCGGGCTGCGGATCACCCTGCTCGACACTTGCTACTTGTCCGGCGGGCTGTCCGCGGACGGCAGGCAGCAGCCGCTGGAGGGACCGCAGCTGAGATTCGGTGACGCGGACGCTGCGGACTGGGCGGCCAGGGCCGCCGCCCTCGGGCCAGATTCGCTTGGCCAGCTGGCGCCGCACGCGCGCGCCGGGGCAGCGATCCACTCGGTCCGCGCCGTGCCGCCAGACCAGATGCATGAAGTTGTGAGCTGGACGCACCAGTACGGCGCGCCGCTGCACGCACACGTGTCCGAGCAGGTAGCGGAGAATCGAGCGTGCATCGCCGCCCACCGCGCTACCCCGGCGGAGGTGCTGGGCGAGGCAGGGGCGATCGGCCCGCGCAGCACCGCAGTGCACGCGACCCACCTGACTGGCAGCGACATCGAACTACTTGGCGGCAGCCGGTGCCATGCGTGCTTCTGCCCCACGACCGAAGCCGACCTGGCCGATGGCATCGGGCCGGCCAGGATGCTCACCGACGCGGGCAGCCCGCTGACGCTGGGCAGCGACAGCCATGCCGTCATCGACCTGCTGGAGGAGGCCCGCCGGGTGGAGCTCGGCGAGCGGCTGGCGACCCAGGAGCGCGGGCATTTCACCGCGTTCGAGCTAGCGACGGCGGCAACCGAGGCCGGCCATGCCAGCCTGGGCTGGCCGGACGCGGGCGAGTTCGCTCCGGGTGCGCTCGCCGACTTCTGCACGGTCGCGCTGGACTCGCCGCGGACCGCGGGTGCGGCCGCCGCCACCGCGCTCGAGTCGGTCATCTTCGGTGCAACCGCGGCTGACGTTCGTCACCTGGTCGTGGACGGAAGGGACGTGGTCCGCGACGGCAGCCACGTCCTTGTCCCTGATGTGCCAGCCGCGCTGGCCGCCGCCATCCGCGCTGTGCTGCACTAGCAAACGCGGCGGATTAGCGGCGTCATTGCGCTGGCGAGTTAGACACCAAGCTCGCGGCCGCTCGCGCCAGGCCACGACCGCCTCACCTGCAGCCGGACCTGTCAGTGCCCGTACTTGAGGATGATCCCCGCGTTCGGGCCGCCCGCGCCAAGGCCGGTCAGCGCACCGACGCCCCAGACTGAGATCGAGCCGGGGATCCTCGCGAGCCCGAAGACTCCGACGTAGCGGCCGCCCCGCGGCGGCACGCTGACCTTGACGAACTTGCCGTTCACGAAGTGCAGCAGGTGTGGCGGAATGCCGGTGCTGTCCCAGCCGGTCGTAACCCAGAGTCCCCCGTGGCCGTCGCTGGCGGCCGCATCCAGCTGCAGCGTGAACGAGCCGGTCACCTGCACACGGTGCCATCCGTGACCGGTCCAGTGTGCGACGAGCGGATACCAGTGATTGCGCCCCTTGACAATGCGAAGGCCGCCGCCGAGCGCCCACACGTTGCTAGCTGACACCGGGACGATGGTCGTCAGGGCATCGCTGCCTGCGCTTCCAGACGAATAACCCGTTAGCTGGGTGGCCGCCCAGGTGTAGCCGCCCGCATCGGGCGTGCCGGTGACGGCCTCCATCCCGCCGCCCGCGTTCGCAAGTGCCCAGATCTGACCGCCTGGCAGGGCGCGGGCAGAGTCAAACCAGTTGACTCCTGGCGCGATCGTCGCCGCCCGCCAACGGGTCCCGTCGTAATGCTCGACGGCGCCGCTGACTCCGCTGAATAGCCACACGTCTGTCGGGCTGTTGACCACGGCGCCCGCGAGTGTGCTCAACGCGGGCCACCGCTTCATCACACGCCATTTGCTGCCGTTGAATCGAAGCGCGAACGCGCCGCCGCTGCCGGTGTATGGGGCGCCGATCGCCCAGACGTTGTTCCACGAGCTGGCACTCAGGACTTCGATGCTGCCGGACATCCCGGCGGGCAACCGGTAGTTGCGCCAGCGATGCCCGTTCCAGTGCTCGACAAAGGGAACCCCAGGCGGTTGCGTATGCGACGGGGCGACGTTGCCGCCGGCCCACGCGTTTGTGCGGCTAAGCGCGACGACGGCTAGCTCGTCATCGATGCCGGTGCGCTGGTCGGTCGACACTATCCGCCAGCCGGGGACATTCGACGCGGCGGAGAGTCCAGATCCGCCGGTGGTCACGAGCACCGCTGCTGCGATACCGGCACCGGCGGCGCGTCGACCGTTGATCAACATAAGACCCGACCCTCCTCGCCTGCGGCGCTTGCCTCACATCACAATGTGCGTGGGTAAACGCCGACTCGCTGCTTTTGTCGCACAGACTTCAAATCGACATCCTGTCACCTTCTGGAAGTCTCTGTGCTGGGCAATGACGCCATTCAACTTAGGGTCAGCTGACTAAGGGACCGCCCGGTACGGGGCCGTCAGCCCTTTGGGAGTCCCGAGCAGATGTTCGCTGCGGCGTTGCGGGCCTGGACAGCGTTGGGTCCCTGGCTGCCAGCGCCCAGTACAGTACTCGAGCCGCCCTTGCCATCGCTGCTCTTCGTCTTGCCGGGTGTGCTGCTCTGGCCGGTCTGCGGGGCCGGCGCCTTCACCCCGGCGAAGTCAGCGCCGAGGGTCAGCGTCACCGGCCCGGGCGTGCCCAGCTGCGGCGCCGGCTCGACCAGCAGGTTCTGGCCCGCCGGGAAATTGGTGAGCGCCGTCATCACCGTGTAGGCGGCATCGGCCTGTGCGATCCCGGCGTAACTGACCGTAGTGGTCGACGTGTACGTTCCGGTGCCGATGCCGATCACGTCGAAGCCGAGCTTGCGTAGCTTGGCTCTGGTCCGCGCCGCCAGGCCCGAGCGTCCGGTGCCGTTGACAACACGCACCTGGACGTTGGCAGGCGGCTTGGTGGGCAGGTGGCCGTGCCAGTTCTGGCCCTTGATCAGCATCCCGAACAGCACGTCGTCCTGCGGCTCCACTGCCATCAGGTGCGAGGAGAACCCCGGGTAGGTGTCGGTTGTCGTCGGCATGGTGACCAGCGTGACGTCCCTGGTCTTCAGATGGACCAGCGACCTGGCCAGGTGCAGTAGCGAGGTGAGCGAGCCGAGCCCTCTGTCGACGGTGAGTGCCTTGGTGGCGATGTCGGCGATCCGCACCAGCGCCGGGAGATTGCTAAGCAAGCCCTGCTGATTGACCTTCTGCACCACCGAGGAGATGAACGCCTGCTGCAGCTCGATCCGCGGCAGGTCGCCGCCGGCGTCGGGACCCTTGAGATTGTGTCGCTGCCGGACGTAGGCAAGCGCCTGGTTGTAGTGCAGCAGGTGCTTGCCAGGGCGGAGATTGACGCCGGACGCCGGGTCGTGATAGCCGCCGGGCGGTACGCAGACCTCCACGCCCCCGAGCGCGTCCACCATCCGGCGGAACGAGTTGAAGTTGAACTCGACGAAGTGGTCGAGCTTGATGCCGGTGAGGTCTTCGACAGTCTTTACCGCGCAGGTAGGGCCGCCGATGTTCAGCGCGCCGTCAATGATGTTGCCCGGCGGGTAGGCGTAGGGCCCCAGGATGCCGTAGCCGATGAAGTGGTTGCGGGCCTTGCAGCCAGGCTCGTACACGAACGTGTCCCTGGGGATGGACAGGATCGTCGCGTGCGTGTGGGTCGGATCCAGGTGGACGACCAGCAGGTTGTCGGAGTTGCTGGTGTAAATGCTCGAGCCGGGTGCGATACCGAAGAATTTGCCATGCTGGCCAGCCCGTATCTGCGACCCGAGCACCAGGATGTTCTGCGCTCCGTAGATCGTCCGGCCGGTCAGGCCGCCGACCTTGACGACGGTGATGTTGCCTTCTAGATGGCGCAACTCTGCGTAGCCGCCGAGCCCGGCGACCACGAGGACCAGCGCGAATACCGTTGCCAGCACGTATCCGGTTCTAGCCAGCCGGCTCTTGCGCCGCCAGGCAGAGCGGCCCTGGCCGGGCCGGCTTCCTGACTGGCGAGCCCGGCCAAAGCGGGCCCGCAATCCGCCCTTCGCTCGGCCGCGCCGCACCGGGCGATAGTCGTAGTCGTCTGGCGTTCGGTCGCCCGCTCGGTAACGCATTCCACTCCGTCTCGCCGGCCCGGCTGCTGCTGGACACCGCGGCTGGAGCGCAGCCGGAGGATCGCGGCGGAGGTCGGTTGAGGTCCCGGAGGAAGGCTACCCGCAAATGCTGTGCCGGTTTCCCCCGCTTTGCCGGAACCTTACGGACGACGGGAGATCTTCTTCGGGGCGGCGTGCGCCGGCTGCCCAGATCCGCCCGGGGGACATGGAACGGTCAGCCGCCGAGCGCAGCCGGGGACCCGCTCGCTGACCAGAGCCTGGACGTCCACCAGCGGGCCCGGCTGGCCATCCTGCTCCGGTGACCGCCGGGCGCACCGGGATTGGCGGCTGCTGTGGCACGATGCGCTGGTGAGTCTGCTGATCACCAACATCGGCGAGCTGGTCATCAACGCGCCGCGTGATGCCGTCAGCGTGGCCGCTCCCGGGCCATTCGAGACGCTCGCGTCGGCGGCACTGGTGCTGGATGGCGGGCTGGTGGCCTGGACCGGCCCGGCCGCACAGGCGCCGGCGGCCGACGAGATGGTCGACGCGGCTGGCCGTGCCGTGCTCCCGGGCTTCGTCGACTCGCACGCCCACTTGGTCTTCGCCGGGGAACGCGGCGCCGAATTCGCGGCCAGGATGGCGGGCCTGCCGTACAGCGCTGGCGGCATCCGAAGCACCGTCGCGGCCACCAGGGCGGCCAGCGACCAGCAGCTGCGGGCCAACCTAGTCAGGCTGGCAGCCGAGATGCTGGCGCAGGGGACGACCACCTTCGAGTGCAAGTCCGGATACGGGCTGACGATCGCCGACGAGGCACGCAGCCTGGCGCTGGCAGCTGAGGTAACGGGCGAGGTCACCTACCTCGGCGCGCACGTGGTTTCGCCGGAATATGAGGGGAACGTGGCCGGCTATGTCGACTTGGTCTGCGGCGACATGCTGGCCGCATGCGCACCGCTGGCCAAGTGGGTCGATGTGTTCTGCGAGCGGGGCGCGTTCGGCGCCGACCAGGCGCGCGCGGTGCTCGCGGCCGGCGAGGCGGCCGGGCTCGAGCCCCGGATTCACGCGAACCAGCTCGGACCCGGCCCCGGTGTGCAGGTGGCCGTCGAGGCCGGCGCCGCGTCGGCCGACCACTGCACGTTCCTGACCGATGCGGACGTAGACGCGCTCGCGTCGTCCGGCGGAACGGTTGCCACGCTGCTGCCTGGCGTGGAGTTCTCTACCCGCCAGCCCTATCCCGACGCCCGGCGGCTGCTGGCGGCCGGAGTAACGGTGGCGCTTGCCACGGATTGCAATCCCGGCTCGTGCTTCACCTCGAGCATGCCGCTGTGCGTGGCGCTCGCGGTCCGGGAAATGCGGCTGACGACGCAGGAGGCGGTCTGGGCCGCGACCGCAGGCGGCGCGCATGCGCTGCGGCGCACCGACATAGGGCACCTCGGCGTCGGCGCGCGCGCCGACCTGGTCATGCTAGATGCCCCGTCACACGCCTACCTGGCCTACCGTCCCGGCGTGCCGCTAGTAGCCGGCGTCTGGCGGTCGGGGGAGCATCAAGGCTGACCCTGGCTCCCGGCCGGGCAAAGCTGGTAGGCATATCCCCACCTGCAAAAGTGGGGAACGGCCCATCGCGGTAACCGCGCTCGCTAGGGCACGGTTAATCCTGGCGAGCCCGCGGGCGGCTGCCGGAAGGGGCGAACGATCATGGTTCGGCACGTGCGCGACATTGCCGTTGGACGGAGTGTGCTGCCGGGGGCGGCCGGCCGAGAGGCGGCGGATGCTGCCGCGCGCAATGAGATCCTCGGCCTCCTTGGCCGGGCCGATCTTGAGGTCTGCGCTGGCTGGCCCGAGCCGGCTCGTCCGGCCGCGCGCGGTCGGGTGACGGCGTACCTCAGCTGCGACAGCTCGCACCTGGCCACGACGGCAGCGGCGAAGGAGCCAGCGTGAGCATCCGGATGCAGGACCTGATCCTGCCGGTGCTGGCCAGCGGTGTGGTCGCAGCAGTGATCCGCACGAGCCGCATCCGGGCAGCGAAGACTCCGCAGGGGCGCCTTCGCGAGCTGGCGTGGTGTGCCGCACTACTGCTGATCTCGGTGAGCGTGCTGAGTGCTCTCTATCCGCTCTTCGCGCGGAACAACCTGCAGTGGTGGGCGCTGCTCATCCCGCTTGCGGCGGTGATCGTGCTTGCAGTCAGGCCGTGGTCGGCGCGGCGAGTAGTTCCGGTGCTGCTGATCCTGTACGGACTGTTCGGATTCGTGGTGGCGCGCGACTACGTCGGCGGCGGCATGAATACCTACGGCCTGACCCCGGTCGGTAACCCCGACCTCGAAGCCGATTTCGTGCTGCCACAGGCGTACCTGTTCCTACTGCTCGGGCTGTGGCTCCTCTGGCGTGCGGAAGGCGCGTCGCCCGGACTGAGCCGCGTGCTTGGTCGGCTGGCAGACCTGCGGCCGCGAGGTCAGCTGCTGGCGCTGTTGCTGCTGCCCGCAGTGATCACTTCAGCTGCGTTCGCCACCCCGAACCTGTGGCTCGGGGTAGGCCCCGGAATCGTCTGGACACTGCTGCTGCTAGGCGGCACCGTGGTCGTCCTGCGGAAGTGGCCTGAGCTGGCGGCAAGGACAGCGACTGCGGGCATCATGGGCCTGGGCCTGATGGGACTCGCGCTGGCGGCCTGGGCTAGTGGGGGCGGCTTCGACTCTGCGCGGACTGTCTATGGCGGCATCCTGTACGGCCCTGTGCTCGTGTCAACCCAGCACACCGCCCTCGCCGCCGGGGTCGAGGGTCTGGCGCTGCTCGCGCTCGGGGTCTGGCTGGCGCCGCAGACGTTCCCGCAGGTAAGGCGACTGCTCGGAATGGCTGCCGACTCAGAGCTGCTGGTCCGGGTGCAGCGGCTAACCGAAAGCCGGGCGGTCGCGGTCGACACAGCGAGCGCCGACCTTCGGCGGCTGGAGCGCGACTTGCATGACGGCGCGCAGGCCCGGCTGGTGGCACTTGGCATGAGTTTGCGAGCAGCGGAACGGCTGATCCCGACGAGCCCGGAGGCTGCTATCGCGCTGGTCGCCGAGGCGCGTGAAACCTCGGCTAGGGCGCTTACTGAACTGCGCGAGCTGGTCCGGGGCGTGCTACCGCCGGTACTCGCCGACCGCGGCCTGGTCGACGCGGTGCGGGCGCTAGCCCTGGACTGCCCGCTGAACGTGCAGACTGACGTGGACCTGCCCGGCCGCCTGCCCGCGCCAGTGGAAACCGCGTGCTACTTCGCCGTTGCCGAGATACTCACCAATGCGGCCAAGCACTCGGGCGCGCGGGACGCGCGGATCTCGCTGTCGCACGCAAGCGGCCTGCTCCGCATCGAGGTGACCGACTTCGGCCTTGGTGGCGCCGACCCCGACCGCGGCAGCGGACTGGCCGGGGTAGAGAAGCGGCTCGCGACGTTCGACGGGATCCTGGTGGTCAGCAGCCCGGTCGGCGGGCCGACGATGGTGCTGATGGAGGTGCCGTGCGTGTTGTCGTCGCCGAAGATCTCTTCCTGCTGAGGGACGGCCTGGTCCGGCTGCTCGAAGCACATGAGTTCGAGATCGCGGCGGCTGTCGGTGACGCGCCCGGATTGCTGCGGGCGCTCATCGATGAGCGGCCGGACGTGGCGATCGTGGACGTACGGCTGCCGCCGACGTTCACCGATGACGGGCTGCGCATGGCCATCGAGGCTCGGCGTGCCGTACCGGGCCTGCCGGTTCTCGTGCTGTCCCAGTATGTGGAGCAGCTCTACGCCCGCGAGTTGCTCGCCGATCGTGCTGGCGGTGTCGGCTACCTGCTCAAGGATCGCGTGTTCAACGACGACCAGTTTGTCGACGCGGTGCATAGGGTCGCAGCCGGCGGGACCGTCATGGACCCCGAGGTCGTGACCAAGCTGCTCGGCAGGCGGGCGAGAGAGGAACCTCTGGCCAGACTGTCGGCCCGGGAGCGGGAGGTGCTGGAACTGATGGCCGAAGGACGGTCCAACAGCGCCATCGCGCAGCGACTGTTCGTCAGTGAGAAGGCCGTCAGCAAGCACAGCACGAGCATCTTCAGCAAGCTTGATCTGGCTCCCTCAGACGACGACAACAGGCGGGTGCTTGCCGTGCTCGCGTATCTCAACGGCTGACTGGCCGATAGCTGACTGGCCGATAGGTGACTGGCCAGCGCGCCAAGCACGCGCCGCCCGCGGTGACCCCCGGCCTGCCTGGGGGGCCGGAGCAGTGGTTCGGTCGTCGGCTAGAACCCGCCGACGACGTGGTGCCGGCCCTGGGTGCCCGGGCCGCCGAAGCTACCTGGGCCAAGACCGCCGCTTACACCGAACCCGCCGTCGGCGCGCGAGCCGAGCCCACCGCCACGGTTGCCACCGCCGGCCTGGCTCTCGATGAGGATCCCGCCGAGAATCGCAGCGCGAAGGCGGGCCTCGGCGGCGCCGGCGCCGGCTATCAGGGTGTGCGGCTTGGAGCGGAACCGGGCCACGTCTTGCTCGGCTAGCGCGATGGCCCGCTGGGCGAGCGTGTCGGCCTGCCGCGCCTGCGATAGTGCCGATTCCGGATCTGCCTGCGCGGCCCCGATTGCCAGCCGGAAGAGCCGGTGCGCCTCAGCGAGCCTGGTCCTGGCCGGTGGCCCGACGCCGCCACGGCGGGTGCTGATGAAATCCTCGGCCGCCCGGATGGAGCTGCGAGCCAGCAGCATCGCCTGGTCAAGCGCGGCCCTGGCGCGCACCTGGCGGTCGCGCTCGTCGCGGGAACCAGCCATGGCCCGATCGAGGACGGCGTCGGCTTGCGCGACGGTGCGCAACGCGGCAAGAGCGTCGTATGACCTGGCGTCGAGCTGGCCTCGGACGGTGGACACGGCTGCCTGCGCCGCTGCCACCGGGTCGCCCTGGTCACCGCCCTCGCGTCCGCCCGGCAGCTCGGTTGCCTCGGCGATATCGGTGTCGATCTCGCGCAGGGCGGCCGGCAGTCCCGAAGCGGCCTGCGTCAGCTCCGCCTCCCGGTGCTCAACTCCGTCCAGCAGGTCGGCGGCCTGGTCCGCGGCCGATTCGGCGGCCTGCAGGAACACCGCGGCCCGGCTGGCCTGATCGGCCGCTAGCTCTTGCCGGGCGTCGGCGAGGCTGCCCGCGGCGAACTCGAGCCGATCGGCCGCCTGAGCAGGGTTAGTTTCCACGGTGACCACGGCCTGCGGCGTGTACTTGCCGGCCAGGTGGTCCAGGATCTGCCGGGATTGAGGCTGCCGGGCTGCCTGCTGAGTGGCATGCGCGTCCACCTCGGCCAGTACCCGGAGGGCTCGCCGAGCGACGTCCTGCAACCGGTCAAATGCCTCAGACTGTTCGTCGAGCAGGCGGTTGGCCGCTGCGCAACGGGCGATTATCTCGGTCAGCATGGCGCGCTGCCGCGCCTCGGACACGCGGACATCGTCGTCTAGGAGCTGCCGGAGCCTGAACGCCGCGGCAAGCTCGGCCCGGGCGGCCGTCAGGGCCGCCGAGAACGGCTTTGCTGGCTGCTCGCCGAACCTCGCGACGGCGAAGCCCAGTTCGGCGTCACTGGTGCGGACCGCATCGTCGGTCTCCACCAGCGCCTGCCCTGCATCGGCTGTCAGCTCGGCCAGCGCGGGACCTGTGGTCGGGGCGCCGGTCCGGCGAGCTATCCGCCGCACGGCGAGCAGCACGAGCGCCAGGAGCACGACGAGCCCGGCAGCCGCCAGCGCTATGTCCGTGCCGGCGGTGCTGGTGGTGCCGGCCGCGGTGTGGGTGGTATCGGCCGCGGTGCTGGTGGTGCCGGCCGCGGTGTGGGTGGTATCGGCCGCGTTGCTGGTGGTGTCAGCGGCGGTGCCCGTGCCAGCGGCGGCGCCCGTGCCAGCGGCGGCGCCCGCGCCAGCGGCAGTGCCCGTGCCAGCGGCCGTGCCCGGTCCGGCGAGAACTGCGAGCGCCGCGCAAGCTGCCGCGGTGACCCGTGTACGCACGATCCCCCCGTTGTCGACCCCGGTTACCGGGCATACCCGACCAGCTCGCCCGGCACACTGGGCCACTGAACAGTCAACCTGCGGCGCCGCCAACTTGGGCTGCGCAAATAGGGATGAAAGTTACAGGCCAATGGCGCAAATCAGGTGAAAGGTTCATCCAGCGCTAGCGGGCCGCCAGGTAGCCGCCGCGGAACCGGATCAGTGGTTCACCCGATTCACCCACATAGGGGACATTAACCACTCGCGCCAGCAGGAGCACATGATCGCCTGCAGGGATCCTGGCGGCCACCTCGCACTCAAGCGCGGCCAGACCGCTGGCCGGGATCAGCGCTCCGGATGCCGGGCCGCGCTGGTGCGGCACGTTCTCCAGCAGTATCCGGGCACCAGGCCGCCCGGCCGCCGCGAACCGCCCGGCCAGCACGCGCTGCGCGGCGGCGAGCAGCGTTACCGCGAACGGGCCGAGCCGGCCGAGCACCTCCGCGGGGTAGGAGGTGGCGATGAGCGAAACCAGGACCAGCGGGGGATCGGCTGAGACCGGGCAGAACGCGCTTACGGTGGTGCCGATGTCGTCCCTGCCATCGGCGGCGGTCAGCAGCGTCACGGCCCCCGGCCAGGCGGCGAGAGCTTCGGCAAACCCGGCCGGGACAGACCCGGCGGGGACAGGCCCGGCCGGGACAGGCGCGGCAGGTTCAGACCCCGTCGGGACAGACCCGGCCGGGACCGGGTCAGCGGACGGTTCCCGTTCCCTCATTCAAAGATCCAGCTCCCTGGCAGCATCAGCGGTCCGAGCGGTGAGAGGCCCGCGCGGGCGGCAAGCTGCCAGGCCGGACCCCAGCTGTCGGCGAGCAGTCCGGCGGTCGCTACGCCGCGGCTCTCGCTGGAGCTTGGCGGGCGGAGCCGGTCAATCGGGTGAACTCGCGGGTAGACGCGTAGCGGCGCGGCAGCCGGCAAGCCGGCCCGGCGGCGGGCGATCGCGGCCGCAAGGTCGAGCCCGCCAAGCTCGTCGACCAGCCCGTGCGCCAGCGCGTCCGCACCAGTCCACACCCGGCCCTTGGCGACCTCGTGCACCTGCTCGGGCGTCATGCCGCGGCCGGTGGCCACCTTGCCGGTGAAGTCGGCGTAGATGTGATCGAGCCAGTCATTCACTAGCGCCCATTCGTCCGGCGAGAACGGCCGGAGCTGGGAGAACATGGCGGCGTGCGCGCCGTGCCTGATCAGGTCGCTGGTCACGCCGGCCCGGCCGAGCGCCTCGCCGAGCACGGGCTTGCCGGTCAGCACGCCGATCGAGCCAGTGATGGTGCCCGGTTGCGCCACTATCTCGTCAGCTGCCATCGAGATGTAATAGCCGCCAGACGCGGCGACGTCGCCCATCGACACGACGACGGGCGTGCCGCCGGCCCTAGCCCGGACGACCTCGCGCCAGATCGTGTCTGAGGCGACATAGGAACCGCCCGGGCTGTTGACCCGCAACACGATGGCGGGCGTGTGCTCGTCCTTCGCCGCGGCCCTGATCGCCGCGGCGATCGTGTCCGAGCCCATCGAATTGCCGGACAGCGGACCGCGCCCGCTGCGGCCGCGACGGATGGGGCCGGTGGCGAAGATCAGCGCCACGGCCGGCTCCTGGCTACCCGGCAGCCTGGTGACGGTCTGGCGGACCCGCTCAGCCACTACCCGGCTGCGGTGATAACGCCCCAGGTACTGGACGACGCAGTCCGGGCCGGCCAGCTTGCGCGCCTCGGCGTACACCTCGTCGCGGTAGCCGAGCTGATCCACCAGGCCCTCGGCCAGCGCCCGGCTTGCCAAGAACGGGCCCGCATCGATCAGCGCGCTGACCTTGTCCCTGGCCAGGCCCCTGCGCTCGGCGATCGCCTGCACGAGTTGCTCGGTGACTGATTCGGTCATCCGGTCGGTCGCCTGCCTGGCCGGCGCGGAGAAGCCGGTCTCGGTCAGCTGCTCGGCCGCGCTCTTGTATTCGTGCCGCTTGGCGACCTGGAAGTCGGCGCCCACCTTATCCAGCAGCCCGCGCAGGAACACTCGCTCGACCGCGATGCCGGTCAGTCCGAGGTCTCCGGAGGGCTGAAGCCAGATCTTCTCGAACGCGGTCGCCAGGTAGTACTGCACGTTGCCGGCGGAGAACTCACCAAACGACTCGGCCCAGGCCACGGTGGTCTTGCCCGCCCCAGCGAAGTCGGCCACCGCCCGGCGCAGCTCCTGTACCGCCGCCAGGCCGATGCCCCTGCCGCCCAGGCGCGCCACCAGAGTGGTGACTCGGTCGTCCTCGCGTGCCCGGCGCAAGCCACCGAGCACATCGGCGAGCGCAACCCGGTTCCGCGCCATGATGGCGGACAGCGGGTCCGCGGGATGTGCCTCGACGATCCCGTCGGTCAGGTCCAGCTCGAGGATCATTGGTGCCGTCCGCTGCTGGCGGAATCTCGCCAGCCGGGCTGCGATTTGCGACTCCGCCATGTCTCCAGCTTAGGCTGGCGGCTGCGGCACGCGAGCTAGCCGGCCAGGGTTTGCTCGCTGACCTCCCACAGCCGAGCCGCCGCCTCGGCGTCGGACGACAAGGCAATGCGTTCCTGGATGGACTTTTTCATCGAGTACATGACGACCAAGAAGGCCATGTCGGACGCGTTCGCATCCGGCGGCAACCCGTTCACCGAGAGCCTGATGGACGGTCTTCGCTACGCCGCGGCGCGATGAGGACCGCGTTGCGCGCCCGACGGCGAGCGCACGGCCGGCGAGCTGGCGATGGCTAGCCGCGATGGGAACGGCTGGGTCCGCTGCCAACTCGGCCACCGGCACTGGGGCCGCTTCGGGGCGGCCGGACTTCTTGCCTACGTCACCGGCGGCCCGGTGCTGCTCCAGCGCCGGACCTGGTGGAGCCATCATGGTGGCACCTGGGGCCTACCCGGCGGGGCCCGCGATAGCCACGAATCCGCGCTGGCCGCTGCCCTCCGGGAAGCTGCCGAAGAATGCGGCGTGCCGGCCGGCGCGGTCACGATGCGCGGCATGTTCACCGACGATCACGGCGGCTGGACGTATGCATCGGTGCTGGCCGAGGCACCCGATCCGTTCGCTGTCCAATCCGACGACGACGAGACCGATGAGGTCGCGTGGGTGGCCGCACCGCAGGTGCCCTCGCTGAGCCTGCATCCCGGCCTGGCCGCGCACTGGCCTGAGCTGGCAGCCCAGCTCTCGCCGCTGACCATCATCGTTGACGGGGCCAACGTGGTCGGATCCCGCCCTGACGGCTGGTGGCGCGACCGGGCTGGTGCCGCGCGGCGGCTGCGGGATGAACTGGCGCCGCTGGTCAGTGAGGGAATCACCACGCTGCCCGAAGGAATGGACGTACCCGCTCTGCCCGCCGGCGGGCTGCTCGACGGCCGTGGCGCACGCACAGCGGGCAAGATGGCCGACGGCCACATCCGGATGCGCTGGATACCCGATGTCGTGCTCGTGGTGGAGGGCGCCGCCCGCCCCGCTGCTGAGGATGCCGGCGACAGCCCGGTCCGTTTGGTTGCCGCCGCCGGTTCCGGTGACGACGCCATTGCCGCGCTGGCCGGGCAGCTTCCGGGCCGGCGCATCGTGGTGACGGCGGACCGGGAGCTTCGTGATCGGTGCAGGGCAGCAGGCGCCAGCGTGGCCGGACCGTCCTGGCTGCTCGGGTTAAGGTAACCGGGGTAGCGCTGCGGAGGGCGATGATGGCTGGCGAACTTGACGACCCGCGCCGGATTGAGCCGGCCTTCCTGCTGTCGGAGCGGGAGATGCTCGAGGGGTGGCTTGACTACCACCGCGCGACGCTGCTGCTCAAGTGCGAAGGCCTGACGGACGCGCAGCGCAAATCACGGCCGGTGCCGACGTCAAGCCTGTCGCTGCACGGGCTGGTCCGGCACATGGCCGAGGTTGAACGAAACTGGTTCGCCCGCGGCCTGCTGTCGATAGCCGATGCTCCGTTCATCTGGCACCAGCCCGGCGGCGTGGACGACGAGCTGGTGCCGCTCGACGACGCCAGTTGGGCGGCAGACGTCGCGGCCTGGCAGGACGAATGCGATCGCAGCCAGGCCGCGGCCGAGGACAAGGAGCTTGACTTCGAGGGGACCTTCTTCGGCAAGCCGATCTCGCTGCGGTGGATCTACCTGCACATGATCGAGGAGTACGCGCGTCATAACGGTCATGCGGACATGATCCGCGAGCTCCTGGACGGCGCCGTTGGCCGGTAACTGCAAGCTTGGGCTCGCGGCATGGTCCACCGTCCCAGTTCGTGCCGCGACCGGGCTATCAGTGTCGGCAGGCAGGATAGTGAACGCTTGGGCGGTCAGTGGCTTGATCGCGCGGAAGTGCCGCTCGTCCAGGGTGAGCACTCGAGTTGTCCGATACCGGGCGGCGAGGACCACGATAGACGCGTCGGCGAGCCCGATGCCCATGTCCTGGTAGCGCGTTGCCACTGCGGCCGCTTGCGCGACATCGAAACGGTCGAATTCAGCCAGCCGGTATACGCCGGCAGCGACGTCGCCGAGAACCTTGAGCTCGGCGCGAACGCCTGCCCGGGCTGACATCAGGTAGTCAAGCTCGGCCAGCACGAACGGGGACAGGATCAACGCGTCGGGATCGCCGGTGAGTAGCTGCGCGACCTTGCGCTGGCGAGGATCAGCCGCCGAATAGGCCACGATCAGACCGCTCGTGTCGCAGATAATCAAGTCTGGCCAAACCCGGCCGCCAGGATCTCGTCCGCCTTGTCGGCCAGCTCAGCGTCACCGAAGTCGACGGTGCCCCAATTCTGCGAGCGCCGGGGCCTGAGCATGTCAGCGAGTCGCTGCTCAAGAGCGCTGCGGATGATTGTGGCCTCCGACTCACCGGAAACCCGCGACGCCTCAGACAGCCGCTCCTTCAGCTCATCCGGCAAGTAGACCGAAGTCTTTACCATCCCTACAAGGTACCCTACATATGCCCTACACGCGCCACAGCGGTAACTGGCGGTGGGTCTCTGCCCGGTGGCTGCCGCGATCGGCTGCCTCGGCGGCCAGCGCTGCCACGATCCGACCGGTGACATCGGCGGGCATGGCAGGTGCACGGGACCTGGCCAGGATCGCAATGACCTGTACCTCCCCGGCGGGATCGCAAATTCGCGAAGCGTGCATCACTACTCCTCTCGGGTCGCAGCTGATCTGCGGACAACGCCGCCGGGTCAGCGACGCACCGGGGCCAAGGTGCGGCAAATGCCAGGTCCGGTCGGCTCTGTCTCATTTCTAGGCAATCGCACCGGCCGAAACCACGGCTCAATGATGTTGTGCTCCCCCGTGGTCGCTGATCCCGGACTGACTTCAGGTAATCCGACGATCGTGCAGGCCGGGCGCCGTCGCTGTGAAGATCGCGTGGAGCCATTGGACGTCAGTCCGCAGAGTCGGGCGAACAACGACCCCGGGCGGCGGGAAGTCGGCATGATATGCGGAGATCGGTAGACACCAGAGGAGATCTCATCGTGGCGCAGGCAGTCTTGGTCGAGCCGTTGCGTCGCTGGGATCCGGAACAGGTCGGCGGCTACGTGGTGATTGGCCGCCTCGGGGCTGGCGCGATGGGCCAGGTCTATCTGGGCAGGTCGGCGGCGGGACGGCTCGTCGCCATCAAGACGATCAAGGCCGAGCTGGCCGAGGAACCTGATTTCAGGACCCGGTTCGGGCAGGAGGTCGCCGCCGCTCGGCGGGTCAGCGGCGCGTTCACCGCAGCAGTCGTCGCGGCTGACTCCGAGGCAGAAGTGCCATGGCTGGCCACGGTTTACGTGCCCGCGCCATCGCTGAGCACGCTCGTACGCGGTTGCGGACCGTTGCCAGCGGAGGCGGTCCGCTGGCTCGGGGCTGGCTGCGCTGAGGCACTCGAATCGATCCACAATGCGGGTCTGGTGCACCGTGATGTGAAGCCAGCTAATGTCCTGATCTCGCCGGACGGCCCGCGAGTCATCGACTTCGGGCTGGCCAGGGCAGCTGAGCGAGTCCAGCTCACGGTGACCCGCGCCAGCGTGGGCACGCCCGCTTACATGGCTCCGGAGCAGGCTAGGGACAACCGGCTGGCAACATCGGCTAGCGACATCTACGCGGTTGGCGCCACGCTGCTGTTCGCGGCCACCGGGCATGCGCCCTATCACGGCGAGACGGTCATGGACGTGCTAGTCCGGCTGGCTACCGAACCGCCGGACCTGAGCGGGCTGCCTGCGGGACTGACCGAAATCGTGGCGGCCTGCCTGGAGCGCGATCCATTGAACCGGCCGACCTCAGCGTCCATCGTCGCTCGGCTGGCCGCTGGGCTGGACGCACCCCTTGCCGGTTCTGCGCCGTTGCCACCAGCTGCGATCCAGCTGATTGAGGACTATCGCCGGGCGCCTTGGCCGCAAGCCGGGGAACCCGATTCTGGGGTAGCTGGCGACCGGACCCTTGGCTCCCAGCCGGCCAGCAGAGCCGCGCGCGAGCCAAGCGGTGACGCAGGAGCGCCGCCCCGCCCCGGTCAGGCGGTCCCGGCGCCCGTCCGGCCGGGCCGCCGCTTCGTCCTGGTGGCTGCCGGTGCCGTCGCGGCGGGCGCGCTAATCGGCGCCGGCTGGCTCATCGGCGCGCGCCAGCCGGCGCAGCTCTCAGCCCAATCGCGGCACTCGGGCCAGTCTGGCCAGTCACTGCAGCCCCAGCCAGGCGGGCAGCTGCCGGCCGACCAACTGGGCCCGGTCCTGGGACCTCCGCCCCAAGGCGCGGCGCCTAACCCGGCCGTGGCCGATCCGGCCGGGAAGCCCTATATAGGCCTGAACCAGGATATTGGCGATAGTCGCACCATCTTTGTCGTGCACGGGCAGGGCTGGCCCCCCGGCAAGCCGGTGAGCGTGACGCTGGTCGGCGTCGGCGCCTCGTCCATCCACCCGGTGTCCGACAGCATGGGCACCTTCAACTATGCGATCAATCAGGATCACGAGTTCCTGCGAGGTGGCTTGCCTGTTGGCGTCTACACGGTTCGCGTCACCGATGCGAGCGGCGCAACCGCGACGGCAAGGTTTGACGTGCAGCGACCGTGACAGCGCAGCGCAACGGCCGCGGATCGCGCCGTCCGGAATGAGTCATGCGACGGGAGTCCACCACAGGTCCTCTTGACGCGAGCACCATGCGGGATCACCAATCCGGTCAAGATCGCCGGGAGTTATGACGCCATTCTCGATGAGCGCGCCAACCGCTACCTCGTCTGACAGCCGCACGTCCGGCCGCACCAGGCCGCGCTCGTGAATCTTGCGGCGCAGCACCTTCAGGTGCTCCCCGACGCGAGCGGACAGCCTGTCGCGGAACGCCGGGTCGGCGTCGAAGCACTCGATCTCATGGTGGGCATCGGTCACCTGGAGTGCGGCCCGCGCGATCTCGGGCGTGCGGGGGAGTGGTGTGCCGCGGGCTGGGTCTACCAGCCACGGACGGCACCACAGCAGCGCGACGAGAAACAGTTTCGTATTCGGGTCGAGATACAAGGGCAGCAATGTCGATTCCGGGTCCGGGCGCGCGCCCGCGGCACCCGCACCGTCGGCTGGCCCGGTTCCGGCGGTAACGACAAGCCTTAGCGGTAGCCCCTCATCCAGCATGGAGCGCGATCCCACCAGCGCGGTTCCCTGCCGCAAAAACCAGCCTTCCGATGGCTCGTCCGCCGCAGCCATCCGCGGCAGCCGTACCCGGTAACCGTCGCCCTCGGCGTACAGCGCGTGGGTGTGACTGAGATTGGCCACCCAGGCTCCGTCGGCCACTGCGCTGATAGCACCGGCGCGGCGCGACAACCCCCGGCCCGCCGGGATCACCAGATCCGCGTCCGGACCCCGGCCGAACACCAGCCTGGTACCTTCCGGGATCGCGGTCACCGCGCCGGACGGGGTGGTGAGGTGCGCAACGGCAGCCGTGGCGGACTGGGTGGAGTCGAGGGCCATCGTGGCACCTGCCCGTCGTTGCATGCTGCTAGCGGAAACTCTCGCCATCCCGGTTGGCCGCGGTAGCGCGCATCTTAGGCTGGCCGCAGGGCCCGGCGCATCCCGGAGTTCGGGGATGGCCCGACTGAACCCCGTTCCGCTTAACTCCTGACAACCAGGGCGAGGCAGTTCTGCGCCTGGTGTTCCGTCTTGTCGGCTGCTTTGCAGACGGACGGGGTAAATGGCCAGCATGCCGGGCTTGGGGGGGGACCCGCGGCCTGGCTGGTCGGCCTCGCCCTGGGAAAGCAGGCGCGGCCGCGGTCGGCTCGGGAGTTATGCCACCTGTACCGAGCGTTTCGACAGGCCCAGCCAGTAACCGGTGATGGTCGTGACCGGCGCTGGCCCGTCAGCTGCGCCGAGCGTGACGAACATCGGCGCATAGTGCTCGGTCGTCGGATGCGCGTACCGCACCGCAGGAGCGCCCCGGAAGCCGGCTAGCGCATCCACGTCCCCAGCGTCGAGCGCTCCAGCTGCCCAGTGATCAAACTCCGCTGACCACGCCGGTGGCTCGGCATTGAAACGGAAGTCGCGCAAGAACGGCAGCCCGTGGGTGAGGAATCCGCTGCCGACGATCAGCACGCCCTCGTCGCGCAGCGGGCGCAGGGCCGCTCCCACCCGCAGCAGCCGGCTCGGATCCAGGCTCGGCATCGAGATCTGCAACACCGGGATGTCGGCGCCCGGATACATGACCGTGAGCGGCACGTAGGCACCATGGTCGAGCCCGCGACCGGGCACATCAGCCACCTGCTCCTGCCCGGCTAGCAAGGACCGCACCCGGCTGGCCAGATCCGGCGCGCCCGGGGCCGGGTAGCGAGCGTGATAGTACCGCTCGGGGAACCCGTAGAAGTCGTAGGTCAGCGGCGCTGCGTCGGCGGTCGCCCCGATGGCAAGCGGCGCGTTCTCCCAGTGCGCGGACACCATCAGGATCGCGGTCGGCCTGGGCAAGGCCCTGGCCCAGGCCTCGAGCTGCACGACCCACAGCGGGTCATCGACCAGCGGCGGCGCGCCATGGCCCAGGTACATGGCGGGCATCCGGTCGGCCTGGATCGCGGCAGCGGCACGCTTGCTGACCTCGTCGGCCGCGTCAGCCGGCACCGGTTCGTGGTCAGGCGCCTGCCCGGTGAGTTCCTCGTCCATGTTGCCTCCAGCTGCTGCCGCTGACATGACGGTAGCCCAGGGGCGACCGGTCCGCCGATCCCGGTGCACGGGCAAGATGACTGCGTGCGTGTAGTCGTGCTTTCCGATACTCATGCGCCGCGGCGCTGGCAGGGCTGCCCGCCAGCGGTTGCCGCTCGCTTGCGCGGAGCAGATCTCATCCTGCACGCCGGTGACGTATGCACCGCTACGGTGCTGGCCGAGTTGTCGCAGTACGCGCCGGTGCGCGCGGTGGTCGGCAACAACGACGAGCCGGATGTGGCGGCCTGGGGTGCCGGCCCGACGCTGCAACTCGACCTCGATGGCGTCGCCGCCGCCATGATTCACGACAGCGGCCAGGCCGCCGGGCGGCTGGCCCGGCTGCGGCGGCTGTTCCCGGCTGCCGACCTGGTCGTTTTCGGGCACTCGCACATACCGCTCGATCACAGCAATGCGGGGTTGCGGATCTTCAATCCCGGCTCGCCCACCGACCGGCGGCGCCAGCCGGACGGCACGTTCGGCGAGCTGACCATCGAGAGCGGCAATCTCATCGCCGCCCGGCTCATCGCCGTGACCTGAAGCTGGCCGCCGCTCGCCGGCGGAAACTTCGGTGCCGGCTCCTCTTGACGTCTACGCCTGGATGAGCTGCTCAGTGCCCGGGGCATGACCCTGACCGAGCTATCTGAGCGCATCGGGATCACGGTGGTGAACCTGTCGGTACTGAGGAACGGCCGGGCCCGGGCCATCAGGTTCAGCACGCTGGCCAGCCTCTGCGCCGACTCGGCTGCCAGCCCGGCGACTTGCTGCGCTACGAGGCGGGCACCCGGTCCCCATCCAATTAGCCGGTCTGCTGCTCCGGGGCCAGCCAGACCACGCCGAGCGGCGGGATGCTGAGCTCCGCCGAAGCCGGTCGTCCGTGCCACGGCTCGTCCGTGGCCTCGACCCGGCCCAGGTTGCCCACGCCGCTGCCACCGTAGCCGTCCGCGTCGGTGTTGAGCACCTCGGTCCAGCCGCCGGCAGCGGGCAGCCCGATCCGGTACGCGTGATGCGGCGTCGCGGAGAAGTTGGCAACACAGGCAAGCATGCTGCCGTCGGAGCCGAAGCGGAGGAACGACAGCACGTTCGCTGACGCGTCCCTGGCGTCGATCCACTCGAAGCCTGCCGGCGAAGTGTCCTGCTGCCAGAGCGCGGGCTGGCGGGCGTAGACCCGGTTGAGGTCCTTGACCAGCTGCTGCACGCCCGCATGCCGCGGGTACTCCAGGACGTACCACTGCAGCCCTGTCTGCTCCGACCACTCGTCTCCCTGGCCGAACTCGCCGCCCATGAACAGCAGTTGCTTGCCGGGGTGCGCCCACATGAAAGCGAGCAGCGACCGCAGCCCGGCGAACTGCCGCCATTCATCTCCGGCCATCTTGCGCAGCAGCGAGCCCTTGCCGTGCACGACCTCGTCGTGCGACAGCGGCAGCACGTAATGCTCGCTATACGCGTACACCATCGAGAACGTCATCTCGTCGTGGTGATAGCTGCGGTGCACCGGGTCACGGCTGAGGTAGGTCAGCGTGTCGTGCATCCAGCCCATGTTCCACTTCAGGCCGAAACCGAGCCCGCCGAGATGGACCGGCCGGGTTACGCCCGGCCAGGCCGTAGATTCCTCGGCGATCATCGCGATACCGGGCACTCGCTTGTAGCAGGTCGCATTGACCTCGCGCAGGAACGAGACCGCGTCGAGGTTCTCCCGGCCGCCGAGCGAGTTCGGCGTCCACTCGCCGTCCTTACGCGAATAGTCGAGGTAGAGCATGGACGCGACCGCGTCGACCCGCAGCCCGTCGGCGTGGAACTCCTCCAGCCAGTAGAGGGCGTTAGCGACCAGGAAGTTGCGGACCTCCGGCCGGCCGAAGTTGAAGGTGAGCGTGCCCCAGTCCGGCTGCTGGCCGCGCTGCGGGTCGGGGTGCTCGTACAGCGGGGTGCCGTCGAACTGGGCCAGCGCCCAGCTGTCCCGCGGGAAATGCGCTGGCACCCAGTCCAGGAACACGCCGATTCCGGCCCGGTGCAGGCAGTCCACCAGGAAGCGGAACTCGTCCGGCGTGCCGAACCGGGCCGTTGGCGCGTAGTAGGAGGTCACCTGGTATCCCCAGGAACCGCCGAACGGGTGCTCGGCCACCGGCAGGAACTCCACGTGAGTGAAGCCCATCTCGATGACATAGCTCGTCAGCTGGCTGGCCAGCTCGGTGTAGGACAGCCCCGGCCGCCAGGAGCCGATGTGCACCTCGTAGATGCTCATCGGCCGCGTTAGCAGGTCCTGCCGGGCCCTGGCGGTGAGCCAGTCGCTGTCGCCCCACTCGTAGCGTGACTGCGTTACGACCGAGGCGGTGGCCGGCGGCCGCTCCGCCAGCTCCGCCATCGGGTCTGCCTTGCGATGCCAGTCTCCGTCCGGACCGCAGATGTCGTACTTGTACCTGGTGCCTTCGCCAACACCGGGAATAAGCAATTCCCAGACGCCCGATCCGCCAAGCGAGCGCATCGGATGGGCACGGCCGTCCCAGTGATTGAAATCACCGATCACCCGGACACCGCGAGCGTTCGGCGCCCAGACCGCGAACGAGGTGCCGTCCGCCTCGGGCCTTACCCGCGCTCCGAGCACTGTCCAGAGCGCCTCGTGCCGGCCCTCGCCGATGAGGTGCAGGTCGATCTCGCCGAGCGTCGGCAGGTGCCGGAACGGGTCGTCTGAGATAGTCTCCGCCAAGCCCGGATAGGTCACGGCCAGCCGGTAGTCGGGCACCGTCGCGCCCGGCACGGTGACCGAGAACACGCCCTGATACACGTGTTGCATGGGCACCCTGCTGCCGCCGGGCAGGACCACGGTGACGGACTCGGCCAGCGGGCGCAGCGCCCTGATCGTCACGCCGTCCGGACCGGGATGACCGCCGAGCACGGCGTGCGGATCGTGATGCACGCCGGCTACCAGGGCGTCGATCTCAGCGTGGCTGATCTGGTCCGGTGGCGACAGGTCCGCGGTCATGCCGCCGCCACGAAGTCGAGCGGAACGGACAGCCAGGATGGCCGGTGCCGGTATTCGTAAACCACTTCGTAGACCGCCTTCTCCAGCGTCAGCGCCCGTAGCAATGTGTCATGATCGGCCGGGTCACTTCCGCCGCTGGCGGCGTAACCAGCGCGGAAGGCGGCCTGGCAGTGCCGGACCCAGCCGTCGGCCACGGCGGCCACGTTCGGTGCCTCCGGGTGGCCGATGAGCTGATGCCGGGCGGCGTAATCGAACGATCGCAGCATGCCCGCCACATCCTTGAGAGCCGGCGCGAGCGCCCTGCGCTGCGCCAGCGGCGCGGCGGGCTCGCCCTCGAAGTCGAGCGCGACCCAGCCGTGTGTGCTGCGCATCACCTGGCCCAGATGGTAGTCGCCGTGTATTCGCTGCACCGGCACGGGCCCGGCGAGATCGGCGACCGCGTCGAAAGCGAGCCTGATCCTGCCCTCATGCGGGCCGAGTTCGGGTACCACGGCCGTGGCCTCGGTGAGCTTCGCGTTCATGCCGCCCGCCATCGCCGCCAGCTCGGCCGGGCCTAGCTCGCGGATGCCGAACGCCGCCGCCATGTCCGCGTGCAGCTCGGCGGTAGCCGCACCGAGGAGGCGGGCCTCGGCCGCGAACGGCACGACTGCCGCCAGCTCGCCGGCTGTCAGGTCGCCGGCCGTCGCGGCGCCGGGGGCAGTCAGGTACTCCTGCCCCGGCGAGCCGTGCCGTGCGTACAAGCTGCTGAGGCCCGTCAATGCCAGCGACCAGCCGTCGCTGGCGCCGGCCAGGTACTCCGAGAGCACGGCAAGCAGCACCGGCTCGCCGGCCAACTCTGTCTCGATCCAGCCGTAAGGTGCGGCGACCCGGGACGAGCCGAGCCGGGCGAGGGCGTCGGCGACCTCAAGGTCGGGATTGGCGCCGGGAAAGAGCCTGCGCAGCACCTTCAGGATCGCCAGTTCGCCGAAGACCAGGCTGGTGTTGCTCTGCTCGGCCGTGAGCACGCGGCCGGCCGGCCAGCGGCCGGATGGCTTGGGCGAGGTCGGCTCCCCGACGAACCGGAGCGGCCCGGCGGTGCGCCGCTCCTCGATACCGCGGATGAGTTCGCCGGCCAGCTGCGGATCGTGCAGCGCGTCGTACCAGGTCACGCCGTCGCGCGAGCCAATCAGCGCGGCGCCGAGCGCCGGTGCCGGCTGGCGCCTGCGTCCGACCAGTAGCTGGAACCTGGCGGGCGCGCCGTGCATCGGCGTCTCGACGATCAGGTGGTACAGCGCAGGGTCCCCGGCTCGGAGGTCAATGTCGGAGATGAGGCGCAATTCTGACACCGTGCTGCCGCGACCGGGGAACCACCGCTGTTTGGGCAGCCACACCGCCAGCATGTCCAGCAATGCGGTCCGGTCGGCGAACTCGCGCGTCGCGGTACTTTCGCACACTGTGACCTCCTGCCCGAACCCGGGCTGGTTTAAGCGAACCGATATGCGCAATTTGTGTGTGCGCGGCGGCAGCGGAGTCGCGCTCGGATACGAGGTTTCATGGCGGTTGAGGTCATTGGAAGATGTCCGGGCGGCCGAACCACGCGATCCGGATCTGCTCAACCGGACCGCGCGAGAGCTTGCCTGACTTGGACATGAGCACGCTGCTGGCTCGCCATACCAGACCGTGCTCGCCCAGGCCGCGCAGCAACCACAGCCTTGTGCTGCAGTAATAATCGATGACGCGCCCGCCGAACTCGGAATGCGCGCCCTGCGCGAGCAGGCACCGCTCGCCGCCGGCTAGTTCCACGCCCCACGGCTCACCCAGACCGGGCCCGCCCTGGCTGGGTATCGCGCCGAGCTGGCCGCGCACCCGGAGCCTGACCTCGCTGCGTGACCACGGATAGGGCAGGCACAGCACCGTTGGCGTAGCCGCCTTCTCGGCCCAGCAGGGATCGTAGATCGAATTGCCGGCGAAGCACCGGTACGCCTGGCCGATCGCCTCCGAGCCGGGCTCGCACATCGCAGTGGCGGCACTGCTCGTGACCCGGAAGCCGCCGGCGGGCGTTCCGGCTGCGGTAACGGGGCCGATACGCAGCCGCTGCGTAGCCATGCTGCCGGCCGGCGGGCCGGCCGACGCGCCGCAGGCCGCCAGCGCGCAAACCAGGACCACGAGGCTGACCATGATGGCCGGGAACGGGGCCATCCCGGCACTGCGCCGTCCGAACGCGCGCCGTGCCCGGGTAGTCATGCGCAACCTCAGCAAGTCGGCTGGCCGGCGACCCGGCCGAACGCCGCGGATCGTATCGGGGCGGCCGGCGCACCAGCCAGAATGACAAGCGGCGGGGCGGCAACCGCGGAACGGAGAGGGACGAGACTCCAGCATGCCAGATCAAGCTGCCGTCGCAAGGCTACGGCCCGTAAGCGGCTGACGGCTGGAGCGTCAGCCAGTAAAAGCCGTGGCCGGGGAGCGTGAGCAGGTAGCTCAGCTCCCCGATAGGCGGGAACGCGACTCCGCCGGTGCACTCGACCGGGACAGCGCCCGCGTACCGGCTCAGATCGAGCTCGACTGGCTGCGGGAAGCGCGACAGGTTATTGACGCAGAGCATGCGGTCGGTGCCCGCGCCCTGGCCCTCCGGACTGCGGTACTCGCGGACGAAGGCAAGGACGCTGGGGTTTGATGAGTTGAGCTCGTGGTACTCGCCGAGCGAGAAGACTGGGTGCCGCTTGCGAATGTCGATCATGTGCCGCGTCCAGTTGAGCAGTGAGCCGTTAATGCGCTCCTGGGCCTCAACGTTCAGCCCCTGGTACCCGTAGATCGGGTCCATGATCAGCGGCAGGTAGAGCCGGGCCGGGTCGCAGCGGGAGAATCCCGCGTTCCGGTCCGGCGTCCACTGCATAGGCGTGCGCACGCCGTCGCGGTCACCGAGCCAGATGTTGTCGCCCATGCCGATCTCGTCGCCGTAATAGATCACCGGCGAGCCCGGCAGCGACAGCAGCAGGGCGGTGAACAGCTCGAGCTGGTTCCTGTCGTTGTCAAGCAGCGGGGCCAGCCGCCGCCGGATCCCGATGTTCGCCTTCATCCGGGGATCGCGCGCGTACTCGGCATACATGTAGTCGCGCTCATCGTCGGTGACCATCTCAAGCGTCAGTTCGTCGTGGTTGCGCAGGAAGATGCCCCACTGGCACAGCGACGGGATCTGGGGCGTCTGCGCCAGGATCTCGGAGATGGGATAGCGCTGTTCGCGCCGGACCGCCATGAAGATGCGCGGCATCAGCGGGAAATGGAACGCCATGTGGCACTCGTCGCCGCCGGTGGACGGATCGCCGAAATACTCGACCACGTCTGCGGGCCACTGGTTCGCCTCGGCCAGCAGCACCCGGTCGGGGTAGAGCCTGTCAATCTCGGCCCGGACTCGCTTCAGGTACTCGTGCGTCTCCTTCAGGTTCTCGCAGTTGGTGCCCTCCCGCTCGTACAGGTACGGCACCGCGTCCAGCCGGAAGCCGTCAATGCCCAGGTCAAGCCAGAACCGCAGGACCTCCACCATGGCTTCCTGGACGCGCGGGTTCTCGTAGTTTAGGTCTGGCTGGTGAGAGAAGAACCGGTGCCAGTAGTACTGGCCACGGACCTGATCGTAGGTCCAGTTGGAGTGCTCGGTGTCGACGAAGATGATGCGCGCGTCGGCATACCGGTCGTCGGTGTCCGACCAGACGTAGAAGTCGCCATAGGGGCCGTCCGGATCGGAGCGCGAGGCCTGGAACCACTGATGCGCGTCACTCGTGTGGTTCATGACCAGGTCCGCGATGACCCGGATGCCGCGCTCGTGCGCCTGCTCGACCAGTGCGACGAAGTCGCCGATGGTGCCGAACTCGGGCAGTATCGCGGTGAAGTCGGCGATATCGTACCCGCCGTCCTTCAGCGGGGACGCATAGATCGGTAGCAGCCAGATGCAGTCAATGCCAAGCCACTGCAGGTAATCCAGGCGGTCGATGAGGCCGCGGATGTCGCCAGTTCCGTCGCCATTGGAATCGTGGAAACCCCGGATCAGGACCTCGTAAAAGACCGCCCGCTGGTACCAGCGCGGGTCACGCGGCTTCTCGAACGAGAACGAGTCGGGCACCGGCTCGTTACTGCCACCCCTGAATTCCTGCAACGGAGCGTCAGCCGGCGAACCGTGCGGCCCGGTGGCCTGCCCAGACTGATTCACTCCCGCTCTCCCGCCGATGGTCGATTCGCGACTAACTACCGCCGATTATCTGGCTATGCCGTTCCCTTCTGAATAAGCATGCACGAGGGCGGGAACGTGGCCGGGTCGCTAGGCCACGGTCAAGATGTGCGCTGGCGCTATTGCGGGGTCGAGCCGGACGTAATTCGCCTGTCCCCAGCTGAACTGCTGGCCCGTTAGCTCATCGGTGACAGTGAATCCCGCTGCCGGATCGAATCCCAGAGCTGCTCCATCGAGCCAGACCGTAGCCTCCCGGGCCGAGTTGGGATCCAGGTTTACCACGACGATAACGGCGTCGGGCTTATTACCGGAGTCTGCGCTAACTCGCTTGGAAAAGCACAGGATGTCGGGCTGATCGCTGCCGTGAAAGCGGATATTCCGAAGCCAGTGCAGGGCCGGGTGGGCGCGCCTGATCTGGTTCAGCCGGGTCAGCAGCGGGGCCAGGGTCAGGCCATCCTCGGCCGCCTTGGCCCAGTCACGCGGCCGGTAAGCATATTTCTCCGAATCCAGGTATTCCTCACTGCCGGGTACCAGCGGGATATTCTCGGCTAGTTCGTAACCCGAATAGACGCCCCACGAGGGCGACATCATCGCCGCCAGCACCGCCCGTACCGCGAAGGCCTGCGGTCCGGCGTGCTGGAGGTACTGGCACAGGATGTCAGGGGTGTTCACGAAGAAGTTCGGCCGCATGTAAACGGCCGCCGGGCCGGACAGCTCGAGCAGGTACTCGGTCAGCTCGGCCGCCGAGTTACGCCAGGTGAAGTACGTGTAGGACTGATGGACGCCGATTGCGGCCAGGGTGTGCATCCTGGCTGGCCGGGTGAATGCCTCGGACAAGAAGATGACGTCCGGGTCGGTGGCGGCGATGTCCGCGAGCAGCCGCTGCCAGAATGCCACCGGCTTGGTGTGCGGGTTGTCGACCCGGAAGATCCGCACGCCGTGGTCCATCCAGTGCCGGACCAGGACGCGCACTTCGGCGTAGATGCCCTCAGGGTCGTTGTCGAAGTTGAGCGGATAGATGTCCTGGTACTTCTTCGGGGGATTCTCGGAGTAGGCGATGGTGCCGTCCGCCCGGGTGGTGAACCATTCGGGGTGCCTGGTGACCCAGGGATGATCGGGTGACGCGTTGAGGGCCAGGTCCATGGCGACCTCGAGGCCGAGTTCGCTGGCCCTGGCGACAAATGCATCGAAGTCGTTCATCGTGCCAAGATCTGGGTGGATGGCGTCATGACCGCCATCCACCGAGCCGATCGCCCAAGGCGAGCCAGGGTCGCCAGACGCCGCCGTGAGTGAGTTGTTCCGGCCCTTGCGCGCCGTCGTGCCGATCGGGTGCACCGGTGGCAGGTACACCACCTCAAAGCCCATGTCAGCGATCGCGTCCAGGCGCCGGGCCGCCGTGCGTAGCGTGCCGGACTGAGGCATTCGCCGGCGCGCCGGATCCACCTTGGCGCCCTCGGAGCGTGGGAAGAACTCATACCAGGCACTGAACAGGGCGCGCTGGCGGTGTACGACCAGCGGGTAGCTGGCCGAGCTGGTCAGCAGGTCACGTAGCGGGAACCGGGCCAGGGCGTCCTGCACCTCGGGTGTCAGCGCAGCCGCCAGCCTGTCCACCGCCGGCAGATCAGCCTTGGTTAGTAGCCGAGCGGTCCTGGACAGCACGTCCCTGGCGGCTGTGGCCTGCCGGGACTGGCCTGGCGGCGCGTGAGCAGGAACCGTGACGTGCTCGGCGGCGCGGTCGAGTAGCAGGGCGCCCTCGGCCAGCGTCAGCTCGGTGTCCTGGCCGATCGGCACCTTGATGGCTGCGTCGTGCTGCCACCGGGCCACCGGGTCGCCCCACGCTTCGACCGCGAAGTGCCACTGGCCCTCGCGGGTTGGCGCCACTTCGGCGCCGTAACGGTCGGTACCGGGGGCGATCTCGCGCATCCGCACGGGCGGCTGGCGGCGGCCGTCGGGGTCGGTCAGCACCACGCCGGCCCCGAGCATCTCGTGGCCTTCGCGGAATACCGTGGCAGTGACCTGAAAGCTTTCGCCAGGCACTGCTTTCGCGGGGCACTCCGGCCCGTCGCAGCCTGGCACGCGCACCACAGGCTGGACGTCGATGATGGGGATCCTGCCGATCACGGATGAAAGCTACCCATCTACCTGCCGGCCAATGCGAATCGGGCCTGCCTTAGCGGAAGAGGTCACCGCGTGATTGCCGCCGGGCCCGCCCGCCAGAGCGGCAGGTACGCGGGCCGACCCTGAGGTCGCTGATGGCAGCGGCCGCGCGCCACCCGTGGGTCACCGCGGCACCCCGGGTGGGTTAAGGTCGCTTCGCGTGAGAGCTATCCGCCGGTTCACGATTCATCCGGTCCTGCCAGCGAGTCTCGATCCGTTGCGGTCGCTGATGCTGAACCTGCGCTGGTCGTGGCATGCCCAGACGCGTGAGCTGTTTGCTGCCATCGATCTGGCGAGCCGCGAGCTTGCCCAGCAGGATCCGGTGGCGTTGCTGGCCAGCGTGGCCCAGACCCGGCTGAC
The DNA here is from genome assembly GCA_052143255.1 of Streptosporangiaceae bacterium. GTDB lineage: Bacteria > Actinomycetota > Actinomycetes > Streptosporangiales > Streptosporangiaceae > JAJYUU01. The sequence continues at coordinate 55,887 of JBKQTJ010000078.1, forward strand.
CGCGCTCGCCGCCGATGCGGCATTCCTGCGGCGCCTCGCCGAGGCGAGCGATGATCTGCGCGACTACCTGGCCGAGCCGCGGTGGTATCAGGCCGAAACCGGTGCAGGCCGCCTGCCGGCCGCGATTGCGTACTTCTCGCCGGAGTACGGGATCACCGCTGCGCTGCCGCAGTACTCCGGTGGCCTCGGCATCCTGGCTGGCGATCACCTTAAGGCCGCCAGCGACCTGGGCGTGCCGCTGATCGGCGTGGGCCTGCTATACCGGCACGGGTATTTCACCCAGTCACTATCGATTGAGGGCTGGCAGGCGGAGCGCTACCCGGCGTCGGATCCCAACGGGCTTCCGCTCACGCTGCTGCGCGACGAGGCGGGCAATGCCGTCCGGGTCTGCGTCGGCCTGGCAGACGGCACCGCGCTAGCGGCCCAGATCTGGGTCGCCCAGGTGGGCCGGGTGCCGTTGCTGCTGCTGGATTCCTACGTAGAGGAGAACAGCCCGGACCTGCAGGAGATCACCGACCGGCTCTACGGGGGCGGCACCGAGCACCGGCTGCGCCAGGAACTACTGCTCGGCATCGGGGGCGTCCGGGCGGTCCGCGCGTACTGCGCCATCACCGGCCATCCAGCGCCCGAGGTATTCCACACCAACGAGGGACACGCCGGTTTCCTCGGCCTGGAGCGCATCCGCGAGTACCTGGAGCAGGGGCTGGACTTCGACGTCGCGCTTGAGCTGTGCCGGGCGGGCACCGTGTTTACCACGCACACGCCAGTACCGGCCGGGATCGACAGGTTCCCGCGGGATCTTGTTGCCGGGCAGTTCACCGGTCCGGCCGGTCCGGGCGATCAGGCTTACAGCGCGGCCTACGCCTTCGCCGCGACGAATGCCACCGCTCATGACGCCGGGCGTGCTGCGGGGCTGCCACTGGACCGGGTACTGGCGCTTGGCGCGGAGACGTTCGCCGACGGAGACCCGGCCGTGTTCAACATGGCAGTGATGGGGATGCGGCTGGCGCAGCGCGTCAACGGCGTGAGCGAGCTGCACGGGAAGGTCTCCCGATCCATGTTCACCGGCTTGTGGCCGGGCTTCGATGAGGACGAAGTCCCGATCACCTCGATCACCAACGGCGTGCACGCCCCGACCTGGGTGGCCCCGGAACTGATTGCCATGGCCAGCGAGGATCACGCCGATGCTGGCGCGGCAGATCCGGCCGATGACCCGGCGTTCTGGGAGCGCGCGGCACGCGACCCAGCCCGCGTGTGGGAGCTGCGGCGGCTGCTGCGAGCGAGGCTGGTAGCCGAGGCCAGGCGACGCCTGCGGGCATCATGGCGGCAGCGGGGCGCGTCCGACGCGGAGCTGATCTGGACCGACACCGTGCTGGACGATGACGTGCTCACGATCGGCTTCGCGCGCCGGGTGCCGTCCTACAAGCGGCTGACCATGATGCTGCACGATCCGGCCAGGCTCACCGCGCTGCTGCTCGACCGGGACCGGCCGGTGCAGATCGTGGTGGCAGGCAAGGCGCACCCGGCTGACGATGGCGGCAAGCAGCTGATCCAGCAACTGGTGCGGTTCGCCGATCATCCCCAGGTGCGGCACCGGATCGTGTTCCTGCCTGACTACGACATGGCCATGGCCCGGACCCTGGTCCAGGGCTGCGACGTCTGGCTCAACAACCCGCTCCGGCCGCTTGAGGCGTGCGGCACCTCGGGCATGAAGGCTGCCCTGAATGGCGGCCTGAACTTGTCGGTGCTGGATGGCTGGTGGGACGAGTGGTACGACGGCCAGAACGGCTGGGCTATCCCGTCAGCTGACGGCGTGACCGACCCGGCCCGCCGGGACGAGGTGGAGGCCGCGGCCCTCTACGACCTGATCGGTCAGTCCGTGGCGCCGTTGTTCTACGACACCAGCAAGGACGGCTTGCCTGCAAGGTGGCTGGAGATGGTGTCCCATACGCTGCGAACGCTGGGCCCGCGGGCGCTTGCTACCAGGATGGTCAGGCAGTACGTCACCCAGATGTACGCGCCTGCCGCCGTATCCTCGCGCAGGCTGGAAGGCTCAGCGGACGGGACGGCAGGTAACGGCGAGCCTTTCGACGGCGCCCGCCAGCTCGCGGCCTGGAAGCACCGCGTGACGACGGCCTGGCCGGAGGTGAAGGTCGGCCACGTCGAGGCTGATGACGGGGACCTGAGCCCGGGCGGGCGGCTGACGGTCCGGGCTAGCGTCACGCTCGGCTCGCTGGCGCCGGATGATGTCACGGTTGAAGTCGTCTACGGCCGGGCCGGTGAATCCGACGAGATCATCGATCCGGTCCGGTCGCCGCTGCGGCTAGATGCAGCGGCGACGCCCGACGGCACGGCCAGGTACGTCGGCGAGGCCGAACTAGGCAAGCCAGGCCCGTTCGGCTACACCGTCCGTGTGCTGCCCAGCCACCAGCTACTGGCCGGCCCGGCCGAGCTCGGCCTGGTTGCGATGCCCGACGCACCGGCCGGAATGGTCAACGGGGACTTGCGCTAGCCATTGCGACCTTGCCTTTTCCCGTTCATCGTTTACCGGCTTTCGGCATTACTGGCCGTGCTGACACATAGCGGGGTTGTAACTGCACTATAAGTGCGACATAAGCACCCAGAAATCGGCGGCCGGACGTAAACCGCCGGGCTGCGGCCAGCGTCCTCATAGCGGCGGACATCACCGGGCAGCCAAGGGGATTCCCTCGCGCGCTAGCCAGAACGCCAGTAAAGACAAGATCATTGTGACATCCTGTGATACTGCGCTTTCAGAGAGTGACTTTCATTGATCGTCACGTTCTGTAACGTTGCAATTACCGTCGAGTGTGAGAGGACCCTTTCGTGAGAACACAGATCAAGCTGGACACCCGCCTTCTCACCCCGGCTGAAGTTGCCGCAATCCTTCGCGTCGATCCGAAGACGGTAACTCGCTGGGCGCGTGGCGGAAAGCTTTCGTCAATCCGCACTCCGGGCGGCCACCGCCGTTACAGCGAGAGCGAGGTTCGCGGTTTCCTGAATGGCTGGCAGGGCGTTTCGCTGCCGCGTGCATCCGGGGACTGACCGCGGCGGCACCTGCCCCGGCGGCGGCTCTGGGGCAGGTTCTCCCGGCGGGCCTGCGGCGCTGGCCGGCGGGCCTGCGGCGCTCGCCGTAGCTGCCCTCAGCCCGGCTGCGTATCATCGTGGCTCGGCATCGGAGGTGCATCGTGGGCGAGCTGGTCCAGGTAGAGATCGACCAGGCAGTAGCCACTATCAGGCTGAACCGTCCGCCCATGAACGCGCTGGGCGGCGCGCTGCAGGCGGAACTAGCTGACGCGGCGGCGCAGGTCGGCTCAGATCCGGCGATTCGGGCCGTAGTCATGTACGGCGGCGAGCGGGTGTTCGCGGCGGGTGCTGACATCAAGGAGATGTCGGAGGCCGGCTATGCCCAGATGGTGCACGACAGCAAGCGGCTGCAGGACTCGTTCGCTGCGGTGGCACGCATCGGCAAGCCGGTAATCGCCGCCGTCACCGGGTACGCGCTCGGCGGCGGCCTGGAACTTGCGCTGTGCGCGGACTTCCGCGTGCTAGGCGAGAGCGCCAAGGTCGGCCAGCCGGAGATCTTGCTCGGCCTCATTCCGGGCGCCGGCGGAACGCAGCGGCTGCCCCGGCTCATCGGCCCGGCCAAGGCGAAAGACCTGATCTTCACGGGCCGGTTCGTCGATGCTACCGAGGCCCTGGCGATCGGGCTCGCCGACAAAGTCGTGCCGGACGACCAGGTCTACGGTGCCGCCCGCGAACTCGCGTCGCGCTACGCGACTGGTCCGGCGATCGCGATTGCCGCGGCCAAGCAGGCCATCGACGCGGGGCTCAACACCGATCTGGACACCGGCCTTGAATTCGAGCGGGTCAGCTTTGCCGGTTTGTTCGCCACCGAAGACGCCAAGGCTGGCATGAGCAGTTTCCTGCAGAATGGGCCAGGGAAGGCGGTATTCTCCGGCGGCTGACTGACCTGGCAGCAGGCGGCCCTTTACGGGAACATGATCAGGGATGAACATCGGCAGTGCCAGCAGCGGCGGCGGACGCCGGTCCGCCGGAAGGATGCGCCAGCCATGACGGAGCCAGCGAAGCGATGACGGAGCCAGCAGACAGCCTGTCGCTGGACATGGTGACGGCCGCGCTTCGCGCGGACAGCAGCGACATCGCCATCTATGCCAGAGTCCTGACCGAGTCGCTGGGCGAGTCCTTGCCGCCCGGCTGCGTGACAGTGGACCGGGACAGATCGGTTTCGGACCGGATGAAGGGCAGGCCGGGCGCCGTGACGAAGATCACAGTCCGGCTTGGCGAGCTGGTCATGACGCTCGGCCTGGCCAAGGGGGCACCGGCGGCCGAGATTTGCCGGGAAGTCAGGGGAGTGGTGCTGTCCCGGCAGCCAGTTCCGGTCGGCCAGTGGGCAGCAGAGCTGGCTAAGGCGCTGGTCAGCTATGCGGAGCAGAATGCTGCCACCGCCGACGCCCTGCGCAGGCTGGTGACGGAGGGCTAGGCCGAGGGCGTCGTCGTTACCCCGCCGATCGGGTGCGCCGTAGGCTGTGAGGCTATGAGTGCCCATGCGGGGGACGAACGGCTGGGCCCATACCGCTTGCATCGGCAACTCGGCGAGGGCGGGATGGGCGTGGTGTACCTCGCCAGCGACCCGTCCGGCCAGCAGGTTGCCGTCAAGGTGCTCCGCCAGGGCATCCCGGCGGAAGCCACCGCCAGGCGGCGGCTGGCCCGCGAGGTGGACACGATGCGCCGCGTGCACAGCCCGCACGTGGCCGAGGTTCTCGACGCCGACGTTGAGGGCAGCCCGCCCTATATCGTCACTCGCTACGTCGGCGGGCTAACGCTGGAGGACGTGGTCACGGCGGACGGGCCGATTACCGGCCCGGCGCTGGCCCGCCTGGCGAACGGGCTGGCCGCGGCGCTGGTTGCCGTGCACGAGGCTGGCGTCGTGCACCGGGACCTGAAGCCCGGCAACGTCATGATGGTGGACGGGGAGCCGGTGGTCATCGATTTCGGCATCGCGCAGGCCCCGGACGCCACCAGGCTGACCATGACCGGCATGTTCATGGGCACGCCCGGCTACCTCGCGCCCGAGATAATCGAAGGCCGTACCAGCGGGCCGGCCGCCGACATCCACTCCTGGGGCGCGACGCTGGCGTTCGCCGCGAGTGGGCATCCGCCGTTCGGCAGCGGGCAGTTCGAGGCGATCTTCTACCGCATCGTGCACGGTCAGCCTGACCTGGCGGGCCTGCCAGCGGCGCTGCAGCCGGTAGTGCTCGCCGCGCTGGCCAGGGACCCTGCGCGCCGCCCGGCGGCGCCCGAGCTGGCCCAGCTCTGCGCGGCGCTGGACCCGACTGCGCTACTGCCAGAACCGGCAATTGCGCCAGCCCGCCCGGTAACGGCGCTGGCTCATCCGGTAACGGCGCCCGCGCACCCGCTGACCGCGGGCGCGGGAACGCCCATCGCGGCGGTTGCCGAACCGCGATTGGCGACACGGTTCCCGGCTGGTGCACCAGCCATCCCGGCCGGGCCTGCTTACCCGGCCGCCGCACCGGGGCAAGCCGGGCACGCGGCCCTGACGGCGCAAGACTTGCCAGCAGCGGTCGTCGGCCTTGGCACCGCTGCCGCCGGAGGCGCGCCGGCCGGCGCACCTCCGGCTGCACCCGCGCCGGCGGCCTGGCCGGATACCCGGGCTATCAGCTCGCCAGCCCCAGATGACTTCGCCGACCTGCTGCCGCCCGTCCGCTATGCGCCGCCTGCTGCCGCAGGCGGCGTAGCTCAGCTGGCAACCCCGGGCAGCGCTGCCGCAGCCGCCTTCAGCGGCCCGGACCCGGCGCCCGCTGGTCCGGCCGGGCCGGCCGCGGCTGGCTACGGTACCCGGGCCGAACCAGGCCCGGCCCGGCGCCCGCTGGTCTTCTCGACGCTCGCTGCGCTGGTGGCGGCCAGCATGCTGCTGCCGGTAGCAGGCGCGATCGTGGCCCTCGCGCTGCTGATCCTGCTGCGTGCGACCGACGTCACGACCGGCTGGCTGGCCAGGCGCAGATCCGCGCGCGGTCCGCGCCCCAGCGATCCGGTCGCGGCGACCGCGTTCTATCCGTTGGCAGTGTGCCGCTCGGTGCTGCGCTTCCTGCTGATCAGCCCGCTGGCCCTGCTCTGCGGGGCCTGCGCCGCCTTGCTGGCGGTGCTGGCTGCGGGGTCCGCCTCGCTGCCCAGAGCGGGCGGCTACGCTGTCGGCGCGATCGTCGCGTGCTACTGCGTGGGACCAGGCTCGGTTGCCTGCCGCAGGCCGCTCAGCAAGTTCTATGGCGCCGTTACTCGCACTCCGTCGGCGGCCGTACTGAGCACTGTCGGGGTTGTCGCACTCGCGGCGGTCGTGGTAGCCGCCGCAGCCACGGCCCTCCCGGCCTACTGGCCTGACGCACATCTCGGCAATCAGCTGCATACCACCACGATCTTGCATCCAGGTCTGAACCATCTGACCGGGAACGTGGCAGAACTCGGCAGGAAACTGGCGCACTGGCTGGGCCAGCACGGCTAACCGTTCGCCCGGACCGGAGCCGCGGCTGCGGCGTTTCCGTATACCCCAATTAATCCTCTTCGTTCCTATACCTAGGACCACGTAGTGTTGGTTTCAGCGTCCGCGCCTGACGGTTTGTCATGATTTACGGCAACGAAACGCACATTAGGTGAACCTAGGCATCCGGGGGACCGGACGGTACTGCTCTAACCCGGGAATCTGCCGGGTTAGCTGGCCAGCTGCGACGGCGCGGCATCGGTAGCTGCGGCCTGGGATGGCGGCGATCCGGGGGCGCTAGCCTCGGCCGGCGGGAGCGGCCGGACGAGGCCGAGCGCCATGACCTCGTTGGCCAGCCGGACGCGGCGGTTGGGGCCCTCGGCGATCCGCAGCTTCTGGTACAGCCTGAGCAGGTGCTGCTTGACCGCCGCCTCCGTCACGACGAGATCGGCGGCGATATCGCGGGCCGTCGCCGGAGCCACGAACGCGTCCTCGCAGAGTGCTGGCTTGCACAGCGCCGCGACCACATCGCACTCGCGCCTGGTCAGCTCTGGCGTGACGGACCGGCGCGGATCGGTTTCAGGCTGCATGTCCTCGCTGGATAGCCCGCCGACGCGGCAGCGCTGGGAGCCGAAAGACAGCACGTCCCCGTTCTCTAGCAGCCGCTGGGCCGCGACTTTGCCGTTGACTCTGGTGCCATGCCGCGATAATCCGAGGTCGCTGACGTAGGCATAAGGTCCGCGGCGGATGATCTCGGCGTGCAGCTTGGAGACGCTTGGATGGTCTAGCCGGACATCGACCGACCGGCCGCGCCCGATCGTGGTCACATAGGGGCGCAGCCTCATGACGGCGCCGGAGCTCTCGATCCGCAGGTGGGGGGTTTCCATGGCGTTTCTCCGGCATGTCCGGGCAGCTAGCGGCGTGTCACTTCAGGGTTACCCAGCCATTGCCGTGGCTATGCCTGCAGACAAGGCGAAAGGCAGCGCGGTTAGGGCGGGAGCGCGCGCGGCGCTGCGAACCGAAGTCTGCCGGGTAAGTCGGGAGAAGCCGGGCGACGGAAGTACACTGCCGAGCGAGCGGTGCGCGAGGAGGGGCATATGGCGGACGAGCCGTCGCGAGGCTTGGCTGACGTGGTTGCGGCGTCCACCGCCCTTAGTGATATCGACGGCCGGGCCGGTCGCCTGTTCTACCGCGGCTACAACATTAATGACCTCGCGAGCCGCGCCAGTTTCGAGGAGATCGCCTTCCTGCTTCAGCGCGGGCACGCGCCAAGCCGAGGCGAACTAGACGGCTACCGCGCGGAGCTTGCGGCCGGGCGGGTACCTGGCTCGCTGGCCGTCCAAGACCTGGACGGCGTGGCCAGGCGCCAGCAGCCGATGGAGGCGCTGCGCAGCCTGGTGTCGCTGGGCAGTGCCGACGATCCCGATGCCGAATCTAACGCCCCGGCGCCTAACCTGCGGAAGGCCGCACGCCTGACCGCGCAGCAACCGGTCCTGATCGCGGCCTACCATGCGGCGCGCACCGGCCGGGAGCTTCCCGCAGCCGATCCGGGCCTCGGCATCGCGGCTAATTTCCTGTTGCAGCTGTCCGGCGCCCGGCCGAAGCAGCGTGCCGCGGAGATCTTCGACACTTGCCTCGTATTGCACGCGGATCACACCATGAACGCCTCGACTTTCGCGGCCCGGGTGTGCGCCGCGACCCTGTCCGACATGCACTCGGCCGTGGTCGCAGCCCTCGGCACGCTCAAAGGACCGCTGCACGGTGGCGCAAACGAGCAGGTCATGCGTGGCCTGGAGGCCATCAGGCAGGCGGGCGGCGATCCGCTTGAAGCCGTCAGCAGCCAGGTCAGCGCACGCCTCGCCGACGGCGAGAAGATCATGGGCTTCGGCCACCGGGTCTATAAGACCGAGGATCCCAGGGCTACGCACCTGCGGCGGATGTCGGCCGAGCTCGCGACCGACAGCGGCGACGACACCTACTACCAGATGTCCCGCCGGATGGAAGAGGTCGTGCTCGCGGAGAAGGGCCTGTACCCGAACGTCGACTTCTTCGCTGCCACCGTCTACCACTACCTGGGTATCCCGACTGACTTGTTCACGCCGGTCTTCTCGGCCAGCAGGATGGCCGGCTGGACGGCGCACGTCATCGAGCAGCACGCCGACAACCGGCTGATCCGGCCCGACAGCGAGTACATCGGGGAGAGCGGGCTGAGCTGGGTACCGCTTGAGGCTCGATGAAGCACTCCGCCAAGGCAGCCGCCCGGCAGGCCAGAGAGGCGGCCGGGCGCGGGCTGGTCAACCAGTTGCCCTATTGGATCGTGCTGGCCGGGATCGGCCTCGGGCTCGCGACCATGAGGGGCACTGTGCAATCGGTCAAAGGCGGTACTTTGGTGATAGCAGGCGCACTGCTGGCGGGCGCTGTCGCCAGGGCGGTGCTGCCCGAGGGCCGGGCAGGATTGCTCGGGTCGCGGCGGCGACCGGTTGATGTGGCGGCTCTCACGGCACTGGGCGTCGGCTTGCTGATTGCCGGACTGGTCCTCAAGGTGCCGGGCTGAGCGCAGCCCGGCAGGCCTGGAGCCTGGGCTGGCGCAGGAACCGGGCTGTCAGGTCCCGGTCAGGTTTCGTCCTGGCAATGATGCCGGCGCGATGAAGGGAACGCGGCTGCAATGTCGAAGATAAAGGTGCTGAACCCCGTCGTAGAGCTCGACGGCGACGAGATGACCCGGATCATCTGGCATTTCATTAAGGACCAGCTGATCTTGCCGTACCTGGATATTGATCTTGAATATTATGACCTGTCTATCGAGAACCGGGACGCGACGGACGACCAGGTCACGATCGATGCGGCGAACGCGATCAAGCGCCATGGCGTGGGCGTAAAGTGCGCGACGATCACTCCAGACGAGGACCGGGTTGCGGAATTCGGACTGAAGAAGATGTGGCGCTCGCCGAATGGCACCATCCGTAACATCCTTGGCGGCGTGGTCTTCCGTGAGCCGATCGTGGTTTCCAGCATCCCGCGGTTCGTGCCCGGCTGGACCGAGCCCATCGTTATCGGCAGGCACGCCCACGGCGACCAGTACCGGGCGACCGACTTCGTCGTTCCCGGCGCGGGCCGGGTCCGCATCTCCTTTCTGCCGGCTGACCCGGCGGCCGCCCCGATCGACCTTCAAGTGGCCGAGTTCGTCGGCAGTGGCATCGCGCTGGGCATGTACAACTTCGATGACTCGATTCGCGACTTTGCCCGCGCGACCATGCGCTTCGCGCTGGATCGCGGACTCCCGCTGTACCTGTCCACCAAGAACACGATCCTGAAGGCCTACGACGGCCGATTCAAGGACATCTTCGCCGAGGTATTCGAGGCGGAGTTCAAGGCTGAGTTCGAGGGCGCCGGCATCACCTACGAGCACCGGCTGATCGACGACATGGTCGCGCAGGTGATCAAGGGCCACGGCGGTATCGTCTGGGCCTGCAAGAACTACGACGGCGACGTCGAGTCTGACATTGTGGCCCAGGGCTTCGGCTCGCTCGGCCTGATGACGAGCGTGCTGATGACG
>JBKQTJ010000079.1:0-46205 GCA_052143255.1 Streptosporangiaceae bacterium
CCCAGGCAGGCCTCGGCTGGCTGGCTACTCTGCTGGTCATCGACGCCGTCGTTTCTCCGGGCGGCACCGGGCTGGTCTACCTCGGGACCTCGTCCAGGCTGTCGTATGGCCTCGGCCGTAACGGCTACTTCCCGAAGATCATCAGCAAGATCAGCTCGCGGGGCGTCCCACTGGTCTCTATCGGCATCTGCTTCGTGATCGGCATGCTGACGTTCCTGCCGTTCCCCGACTGGTTCAGCCTGGTCGGCCTGATCACGTCGGCGACGGTCATCATGTACGCGATGGCTCCGCTGGCCCTGGCCGGCCTTCGGAAGCAAGATCCTGACCGGCCACGCGGCTACCGGCTGCCTGCCGCAGCCGTGTTGAGCCCGATCGCGTTCATCGCCGCCAACATCGTCGTGTATGTCTCCGGGTACAGCACGATCTTCTGGCTGGAGATGTTCATCCTGGCCGGCTTCATCATCTTCGCGCTCTACCAGGTGAGCCTGCCCGCCGAGAAGCGGACGATCCTCGACCTGCGGTCAGCGACTTGGCTTGTGCCGTGGCTGGCCGCGCTGCTGATCATTTCGTGGCTGGGCCGCTACAACGGCGCGCCCCCCACTGTGTTCGGCATCACCCTGGTCGCCACCAACCGTCTGGCTGAATGGTGGGATCTGGTCGCCGTGGCTGGGATGAGCCTGGTCATTTACTACTGGGCCGCCAACACCGCCATGTCGGTGGAGAAGGTCCAGGAGGCCGTCACCGAGGTCGAGGCCGAGGCTTCGATCGAACTCGAGTCGCACCTCGTCACGTAACTACTCGCATCACGATCGGGGGCGGGCCGGGGGTTCTCCGGCCCGCCCCCGAGGCGTTTCCCAGCTCGGATCCACTAATGCCTGGCGCCGGTACCGGAGGATAACGGTCGCCACGATCATCTGGACGGGAACGGGGCCGAATCTCCGGCTGTCGACCGCCGCGGCTGCGGCGTTGTCCGAGGCCAACCACCAGCCGTCCGGCAGCAAGATCGTCGCCCGCTTGACGAGCAGGAGCTCGGGATCCTGGGGATGTCGCGCCACAACGAGCTGGCCGGGCCGGACCCGTAGCGTACGCTCACGGCGCAGCCCGCGCCAGGCCAGTAGCCAGTCGCCGGGGTGAAGCGCCGGTTCCATCGACCGTTCCGCAACAGCGACGCGCCACAGCGGCCAGCGCATGCATCCCTCCCGCGTGGGCAGAATTCGCCGACGTTGTACTGTCGGAACCCAAGCCAATGATCTGACATGAGAGAAGGCGATCAATGAGGCTGCTCGAACGTCTCCTCGCGCCGAAGGCTACCGTGCACGCTCACTGTGACCTCCCCTGCGGCGTCTACGACCCTGCGCAGGCGCGCATCGAGGCCGAGTCCGTTAAGGCGATCTGCGAGAAGTACCAGGCAAACTCCGACCCCACGTTCCGCACTCGCGCCATTGACATCAAGGAGCAGCGGTCCGAGCTTGTCAAGCACCACCTCTGGGTGCTGTGGACTGACTACTTCAAGCCGCCGCACTTTGAGAAGTACCCGCAGCTTAACCAGTTGTTCAATGAGGCCACCAAGCTTGCGGGCGCGGGCGGCACCAAGGGCAGCACCGACCCCGCCACGGCGGACCAGCTGCTTGGCAAGATCGAGGAGATCAGCAAGATCTTCTGGGAGACCAAGCAGGGCTGAGCAAACGGCAAGATCCTGATCGGCGGGCCGTTCGCGGCCCGCCGTTCTCAATGCGGCGGCGCGCGATTGCATAATGACCCAGCCGGCGTCAGATGCAGTCGGATGGTCACTGTAAGTTGCGTAGGGAGAGCAGTGCCTTGGTGTACGGCTTATCCGGCATCTTTCGGGGAGGGCATTAGTGACGGAGGAGACCACGACGGCGGCTGTCGCGGCGGCCAGCCCCGGCGGCGCCGGGGCGACTGCCGGCGCGGACGGCGGCAGCAAGGCGGGCCGCACTCCGCCCGGCCGCGACGCCCGCGCCAGCGATCCGGGCGGCGGGTCGGCCGCCAGCCCGAGCGCAGCGGCAGGCCAGGTGGCTACCGCCTCTCCTCCGGACCCGGCCAGCCTGGACCAGGTAACCGTGCGGATGCCCGCGGATGGCGCCTACTTGTCGGTGCTGCGCACAGCCACCGCGGGCCTCGCCGCCCGCCTGGACTTCACCCTCGACGACATCGAGGACCTGCGCATCGCTGTCGACGAAGCGTGCGCCATGCTCCTGGCCCAGGCGATCCCTGGCAGCAGCCTTGAATGCAGTTTCGCGCTCAGTCCCGACGATATGACCATTTCGGTCTCGGTGCCGTCGCTGAACCCCCGCCCCCCCTCCGGCGACACGTTCGCCTGGACTGTCCTGTCGGCGCTAGCCGGCAGCGTTGAAGCGCAGGCAGGACCTGGCGACAGGCTCGCCATCGTGATGCGCAAGGCCCGCCCGAATTCGGGGTTGGTGTGACGGGGGAAACAGAGGTCGCCTTGACCGAGGAGTTCGAGATGATGTCGACAGCGCCGGCCAGGGGGGGACCTGCGGCTGATGACACCGACAACGTGCTGCCGGTCGTACTAGACCTCAGCGACACCGCTGAGCTGGTGGATGACATGGCGGCGGCGCCGGCGCGGGCGCAGCACGGCGCCCGCGAGCGCGGCCACGCGCGAGAGCTGTTTGAGCGGCTGGCCGCGCTGCCACCAGGCGATGACGAGCGGCTGCGCATCCGCAGCGAGCTCGTCGAGCTGCACCTGCCACTGGTGGAGTACCTCGCCCGGAGGTTTCGCAACCGCGGCGAGTGGCTCGACGACCTGACGCAGGTCGCCACGATCGGCCTCATCAAGTCCATCGACAGATTCGACCTGGAGCGCGGCGTCGAGTTCTCGACCTACGCGACGCCGACGATCGTGGGCGAGATCAAGCGGCACTTCCGGGACAAGGGCTGGGCTGTCCGGGTGCCGAGGCGGCTGCAGGAACTCAAGCTCGCGCTGGCCAAGGCCATCGGAGAGCTGGCGCAGAACCTCGGCAGGGCGCCGACCGTCGCCGAACTCGCCGAGCATCTGCAGATGAGCGAGGAAGAGGTACTGGAGGGGCTGGAGTCCGCCAACGCCTACTCCACCGTCTCGCTCGACGCGCCAGACTCCGGCGATGACGACGCGCCGGCCGTGGCCGAGTCGCTCGGCATGGTCGATGAAGCCCTGGAAGGCGTCGAGTACCGGGAGTCGCTCAAGCCGCTGCTGGAGCAGTTGCCACCGCGGGAGAAGCGGATCCTGCTGCTGCGGTTCTTCGGCAACCTGACTCAGTCTCAGATCGCCACCGAGCTCGGCATCTCGCAGATGCACGTGTCCAGGTTGCTGGCCAGGACCTTGGCCCAGTTGCGTGAGGGCCTGACAAGCGACGAGTAGGCACAGATAGCTAGCCAGTCAGGGCGCTGCCCCAGCGTGTCAACCCAAACCGACCCATACCTACGCTGGGCTTCGCGCCGCCCCGGGAACCAGCCGCCGAAAGCATCCGGTATAGGCCCTTTTCGGCTTTAGCGCTGATTGCGCGACTTAGCTGAAGCCGGGCTTCCGGTCCTTCCCGGCGTCAGTGCCTTCACGCTGGCTGGTGCCAGCAACGTCGCGAACCCTGCAATGGCGAGCAGAATGGTCGGAATCCCCCAGTCATACCTGCCCGCCTGAAGCAGGTAAATGGCCACGATGCCGGCGAACAGCTGGGTCAGCATCGCCGGGGTCCTGGACCAGCGGCGACCGCCGCGCACGCCGCGCGCCACCAGGCCAAGTGCCGCCGCGGTACCAACGCCGATCAGGGTCAGCGCCACGCCGCTGGCACGCTCGTAGGAGCGGCCAGAGCCGGTGTCGATACCGGCCAGGATCGAGACCGCCAGTACCCCGACAGCCTCGGCAGCTTGCACTATCGCTGCGTACAGCACACTGCGCGGCCCGCTGCGAACCGGAGCGTCCTCGATGGTCCTGCCACCCGCAGAGAGGCGGGGCGCTGACGGGGGGCGCGAAGGCGCCTGGCTAGCCTGGGCCCGTGCGCGCGCTCTTGATCGTGAACCCACACGCCACCTCCACAACCCGGCAACGACGCGACGTCATCTCCCGCGCCCTCGCTTCCGCCGTCGACCTCGAGGTCGTGGAGACACGTTACCGGGGAGAAGCCACCAAGCTTGCCGCGACCGCGGCCGCCGACAAGTTCGGGCTCGTGATGACCTTGGGCGGGGACGGCACTGTGAACGAGGCGGTGAATGGCATTCTCGGGAGCCCGGATGATGCCGAGGCCCGGCGCGACGCAGCGGATCTGCCCGCGTTGGCCGCGCTGCCTGGCGGAAACGCAAACGTGTTCACCCGCTCGCTGCAGCTGCCGTCCGATGCAGTCGACGCGACCGGCCGGCTCATCGAGGACCTGGCCAGCGGCCGAGAGCGCTGCATCGGGCTCGGCACCGTGAACGGCCGGTACTTCACCTTCAACGCCGGCCTCGGCCTGGACGCAGAGGTCGTCCGGGCCGTCGAGGGCAGGCGGGCACACGGCCAGGGGCTGACGCCGACGTTGTTCTTCACCACCGCGCTGCGCCAGTACTACCGGGTTACAGATCGGCGCCATCCGGCCATCTCGGTCACCGAGCCTGCTGGACTGTGCCCGGAGGCCGCTTATCTGTGCATCGTGTCGAACTCGGCGCCCTGGACCTATCTTGGCCGCAGGCCGGTCAACCCCAGTCCGCGGGCTAGCTTCGATACCGGCCTTGACCTGATGGCGCTGCGCCGCCTGGGAACTCTTAGCACCGCGCGAACGCTGCGGCAGATGCTGACCGAAAGGACCGAGCCGCCAGACGGCCGGGCCGTCGCCGCCGGTCATGACCTGGACTCGATCGTGTTGCGCGCCGATCGGCCGGTCGCATTCCAGCTCGACGGCGAGTACATGGGCGAGGTGGAGGAGGCCAGGTTTCGTTCGGTGCCGCGCGCCCTGCGCGTCATCGGCCTGCCTGAGGGCTAACATTGGCAAAACTGCGGCGCTATTGCCTGCCGACCGTAGAAGGCAGACGCGGCATATTTGTTTAATGGCTCCATAAGCCTTGGGCAAGGGGTCTGGGGCCTAGGTCGGGCACTGCAGCCCATGCCAGTCATGTGACTGATCTGACACCGAAATCCTGCCGAACCTTTGCCCAAGCCTCTTGCGGTTGATCGCCGATCTTGAGAGGGTTGTAACGCTCCTGGTGAACGGTGCGCTCGCGCGCGCCATGCCGGGCTGGCGACGCTAAGGCGGGCGCGGTCCGGCGTCGTTGTACCACGGAGCGGCCGGAGCGCAAGCCCGGCCCGGTGTCACCGGGAGCCTCGGTGCCGCTGTTCGCACGGCTTAGCCTGAAAGTAACGGCCTAGCTGGGTAAGCGCAGCGTTTCCGGGTAACTACGGTGTCGCCGGTGTCAGGCAAGCACGGCCGATTTACCGCAAGCCAAGGTCGAGTAGAAAAGCGCACGTACCTGACATAGAACTTAGCTCGTGAAATCGTTCACAAGCGCGACGGAGTGCACAGGCCCGGTCAGGACCTGAGCTCAAGGAGGAGTGGACTCATGGACTGGCGTCACCATGCCGCCTGCCGTGACGTGGACCCGGAGCTTTTCTTCCCGATCGGGAACACCGGGCCTGCGCTACTCCAGATCGACGAGGCCAAGCAAGTGTGCCAGCGGTGCAAGGTCATTGAGCCCTGCCTGCAGTGGGCACTCGACAGTGGCCAGGACGCCGGTGTCTGGGGCGGTCTTAGCGAAGATGAGCGGCGCGCGCTGAAGCGCCGCAGCAGGGTCGCCGCGCGCGCGGGGGCCTGACGTAGTGCAGCGGTAAGCTGCGCCGCCTCCAAACGGGAGTCGCGGCGCAGCTGCGGTCCGGGCGACTGCGCTGCCCGCATTCCCGCTTGACAGCGGTTCAGTCCGAACACTGAGCCAGCACGTTAGCCCGCAGCCGACTCACCTAGCGGCAATTCCACCAGGACGCGCGTGCCGCCACCTTTCCGCGGCGAAATCTCCAGCCGGCCGGCCAGTTCGGTCAGCACCAGCGTGCGCACGATCTGCAGGCCGAGACTGGCTGTGGAGTCAAGATCGAAATCTGCCGGCAGCCCGGCGCCATTGTCCGAAACCGTCACCGTCAGCCGACCGGGTTTGCGTACCGCGGTGATCTCCAGGCAGCCGTTGGCCGCCTGCCCTGGCCGGCTCAGCCCGTGTTGGAGCGCGTTCTGCAGCAACTCGGTCAGCACCAGCGCGAGCGGCGTCGCCACCAGCGCGGGCAGCATGCCGAACTCCCCGCGCAGCGCTGGCGTGACTCTCGCCTCAGGCGCGGACACTTCCACCGCCATCAGCGCCACCCGGCTGGCGATGTCATCGAAATCTGCGACTTCGTCCGGAACATGCGAGAGCGTTTCGTGCACGATAGCGATCGATCCAACCCGGCGGACGGCCTCCTCTAGCGCCGCCCGCGCCTCCGGCGCGCGGAGCCGACGCGCCTGCAAACGCAGCAACGCGGCGACAGTCTGCAGGTTGTTCTTGACCCGGTGGTGAATTTCCCGGATTGTCGCATCCTTGGTCAGCAGCTCGCGTTCCCGGCGCCGCAGCTCCGTCACATCCCTAAGCAAGATCAGCGCGCCTGCTCGGGTGCCGTCCACAACCAGCGGAATGGTCCGCAGCTGCACAACCGACCCGTTCGCCTCGACCTCGGTCTCGGCGTGCGCCCGGCCGCTCGCAGCCACCATCAGCGAGTCGTCGCGTGCCTCGCGGTTGGCGCACAGCCTCGCGGTCAGCGGGCCGAGTGGCTTGCCGACCAGGTCAGCGGTCAAGCCGAGGCGGCGGTAGGCCGACAGCGCGTTCGGGCTGGCGTAGGTCACCTTGCCCGCCCTGCTGAGCCGCAGCATCCCGTCACCAACCCTGGGCGAGCGGACTAGGGCGGGTTCCTCGCCCTGCCCGGGGAACATCCCGGCCGCTACCATCTGGGCCAGGTCGTCGGCGGCCCGCAGGTAGGCAAGGTCGAGACGGCTCGGGGTACGGGCCGAGCTCAAGTTCGTGGACCGCTCGATCACCGCGATGACCGTGTCGCCGATGCGGACCGGAATGGTCTCGTGCCGGACCGGCACTCCCCTGGTCCACTCCGGGTCGCCCTCCCGGCAGATCCTCTTCTCCAGGTAGGAGACCGTGAGGAACGGCTGCTCGGCGCCGGGCCGCCGGGTTCCGACGATGTCGTCGGGCAAGGCGGTCGGTGCCGTAGTCGGGCGCATCTGGGCCAGCGCCAGCCAGGTACCGCCAATAGGCCAGGCATCTGCACCGCCGGTAGCATCCGGCTCAGCCCGGTCTCCGCCGGGACCAGTGGCAGCCCTTCCGCCGGGAGCCGCACCCTGGCGCTCATCAGGCAGCGGTGCCCACAGGACCAGGTCCGCGAACGACAGGTCCGCCAGCAGCTGCCAGTCCGAGACCAGGGCATGCAGCCAGTCCAGCTGCGCGCCGCGGATCCCGGCCTGGCTGGCGAGATCGGCGAGGGTTGGCACCTAGCCATCATCCCAGGCCGGCGTCTCTCGCGTGACAACCCAAAGCGGGCACTAAAGGGGAACGCCTACCTGCTGGTAACGTCGCCGCCATGAACGAGGAGCAGCGCCCGGTCCACGGCGGCGCGCAGGCCGTGGCCGCGGCCCGCGGCCATGGTGTCGTTACCATGTTCACGCTGTCCGGCGGCCACGTGTTCCCCGTGTATGACGGAGCTGTCACGGCCGACCCGCCGATGCGGATCGTTGACGTCCGGCACGAGCAGACGGCGGTGTTTGCAGCCGAGGCGACCGCCAGGCTAACCCGGTCGCCTGGGCTGGCCGTTCTCACCGCCGGGCCTGGCGTAACCAACGGCGTCAGCGGGATCACGACGGCGCATTTCAACGGCTCGCCGGTCGTGGTGCTGGCAGGCCGGGCGCCCGACGGTCGCTGGGGCTCAGGCAGCCTTCAGGAGCTCGATCATCCGCCGTTGCTGGCGCCGGTTACCAAGCGGGCCTGGACCGAGCACGTGCCCGGCCAGGTCGGCGCCGCGGTGGACGAGGCCTTCGCCCTGGCTGCCGCCCGGCACCGCGGACCCGTCTTCCTCGACGTCAGCCTCGAGGCCCTGTTCGGGGCCGGGGACCCGAAGCGCGCGGCCGGGAGCGGCTTTGCCGCCGGCAGCTCGCCAACCGCCGGTTCGGCCGCCATCGCGGGCGCAGCCAGCGCGTCGGCCGGCTCCGCCGTCGCGCCTAACGGCGATGACCGGCCCGATCAGGATGCCATCGCCGAGATCGCCACCTTGCTGGCTCGGGCGAGCAGGCCGGTGCTGATCCTCGGCTCCGATGTCTGGCTGGACCGGGCCGAGAACGCGGCGCGGGCGGCCGCCGAGCAGCTACGGCTGCCCGTGGTGGCAAACGGGCAGGGCCGCGGCGTCCTGCCTGCCGGTCACCCGCTGCTGGTCACCAGGGCTCGCTCGGTCGCACTCGGGGAGGCTGACCTCGTACTCGTGGCCGGCACTCCGCTGGACTTCCGACTCGGCTACGGCCGGTTCGGCGGCCGGAACGGGACGGCCCCGGCGCAGGTGGTCCACCTGGCCGATGCCAAGAGCCAGCTTGCCACCCACTGCGACCTGGCCGGAGCAGCCTTCGGGGAACTGACCGCGGTCTTCGCTGGCCTGGCAGATGCCGCCAGGCCATCGACCGGTTCCCCCGCCTGGGCCGGGGACTGGCTGCCCCGGCTGCAGGCGGCGGTCCGGCAGGCGACGGCGGGCGACGCGCAACTGCTGCACAGCGACGCGACGCCGATCCACCCGTTGCGCATTTACGGCGAACTGGCTCCGCTGCTCGAGCCGGACGCAGTAGTGATCGGCGATGGCGGGGACTTCGTCAGCTACGCCGGCAAGTACATCGAGCCGCAGTTCCCAGGTGGCTGGCTCGATCCGGGGCCGTATGGCTGTCTGGGCACCGGCCTCGGCTACGCCATGGCGGCCAGGGTGGCTAGACCGGACGCGCAGGTCGTGCTGCTGCTCGGAGACGGCGCCGCCGGTTTCTCGCTGATGGACGTGGACACGCTGGTGCGGCACCGGCTGCCGGCCGTGATGATCTGCGGCAACAACGGGATCTGGGGCCTGGAGAAACACCCGATGCAGGCTTTGTACGGGTATGACGTGGCAGCCGAGCTGCAACCGGGCTGCCGCTACGACCAGGTAGTCACCGCGCTAGGCGGGGCCGGGGAACTGGTGACCGAGCCGGAGGAGATCGGCCCGGCCTTGCGCCGCGCGTTTGCCGCCGGTGTTCCCTACATGGTCAATGTCATGACCGACCCGGCCGACGCTTACCCCCGCTCGACTACCGGGGTCTGACCGGAGCGAAGCTCCGGCCGAACAATCAGGGCGAAGTGCTGCTTGGGTTTCGGGTTCGGGGGGTTAACGGCGGGCGGAGCCCCCGTTGGTGGGTTACTCGATGACGGCGATCAGGTCGCCTTCCTGCACGACGTCACCTTCGGCCACGGCCAGTCTCGCCAGCGTGCCAGAGTCCTCGGCGAGCACCGGGATCTCCATCTTCATGGATTCGAGAATGACCAGCGTGTCACCGTCGGCGACAGCGTCGCCCTCGGTCGCCACGACCTTCCAGACGTTGGCCACCATCTCCGCACGGACCTCGCTCACGTACCCTCCTCGCTTGGAGTCCCGGCCGGCCTGCTGTTCCATCATTGCCTCCCGCGGCCCGTCACGGGCGCAGTCGGCTCACCAGCGACGTGTCGTACTCTCCGCTGCCGAACTCCGCTGACGCCAGCAGGTCCGCATGAAACTCCAGATTCGTCTTGATCCCGCTGATGCGGAACGACGCCACTGCCGCCGTGGCACGCGCCAGCGCCTGGTCCCGGTTGGCACCGTGCACGCATAGCTTGGCAAGCAGCGGATCGTAGAAGGGGGTAACGGGATTGCCTGCGGCGTATCCCGCGTCGACCCGTATTCCCGCCCCGGCCGGCTCCGACCATTCCCCGATCGTGCCCGGGCTGGGCAGAAAGCGCTTCGGGTCCTCGGCGTAAACGCGCAGTTCCAGCGCATGCCCGGACGGCGTCAGCTGGTCCGGGCTAAAGCTGACTTGCTGGCCTTCGGCGATCAGGAACTGCTGCTCGACCAGGTCGATCCCGGTGACCAGCTCCGTGACCGGATGCTCGACCTGAAGCCTGGTGTTCATCTCCAGGAACATGAACTCCCCGGTGGCGAGGTCGAGCAGGAACTCGACGGTACCGGCGCCCGCGTAGCGCACCGCACGCGCGGCCTGCACCGCGGCTTCGAACATCCTGGCGCGCAACGCCGTCGAGACGCCGGGCGATGGCGTTTCCTCCGCCACCTTCTGGTGCCGCCGCTGCACCGAGCAGTCGCGCTCGCCCAGCGCAACCACCCGCCCGTCGGCCAGGCCGAGTACCTGCACCTCGACGTGACGCGCCCGCGCCACGAAACGCTCGAGCAGGATGGCCGGGCTGCCGAAGAAGCGCTCCGCCCGCGATCTGGCGGTCTCGAAGCCGGCCCTGAGCTGCGCGGCGTCGGCTGCCGCGGTCATGCCAATGCCGCCGCCGCCCGCCGCCGCCTTGACCATCACCGGGTAGCCGATCTTGTCAGCCGCGGTCAGCGCGGCCTCCAGATCGGTCACTGGCTCCCGAGTGCCGGCCGCGACCGGGATGCCAGCTCGCTCCATCAGGTTCCTGGCGTTGATCTTGTCGCCCATCTGCTCCATCGCTGCGAGCGGCGGCCCGATCCAGGTCAGGCCGGCTGCCATCACGCTGGCTGCGAAGGCAGGATTCTCTGACAGGAAGCCGTAGCCGGGATGGACGGACTGGGCGCCCGACTCGCGGGCGGCCGCCAGTACCGCGGCGCTATTGAGGTAGCTGCTGGCCGGAGGCGGCGGGCCGATGAGCACCGCCTGGTCGGCCTCGTGCACGAACGGCAGCGTCGCGTCGGCCTCCGAGTAAACAGCTATCGACCGAACGCCAAGCCGGCGGGCAGTCGCGATGACGCGCCTGGCAATCTCGCCACGATTAGCGACAAGGACCGATTCGAGCACGCCGGGAAGCTTACAGCCGGGAGGGCACCCGGCGGCCAACGACCTCAGCCAGCGCTGCGACGACGACACTGTCGTACTGGACGGGATCTAGTCGCATCCGGTCGAGCGCGGCAGCCGACCGCTCCCGGTCGGTAGAGCTGCCCACCATGTCGTCGAAGGCGTTCGCCGCCCGGATGATCGTGCTTCCGAGCGGTGGCTCCGGATCATGCCCGTGCGCCGGCCAGCTCTGGCAACGCACGAGCTCGGCGACGTCATCGAGAACCCCGGCCTGGCGGATCACGTCGGCGCCCAGTCCGGCGATCCGTTGCTGGTCCAGCGCCGAAACGAGCACTGTGGCACCGCCAGGTATCGGGTCCCGCAGCGACAGCTGGCCGATGTCATGCATCAGCGCCGCGTACTCAAGGGCGAGCAATTCCGGCTCGGGCAGTCCGAGGCTCCGGCCGACGCCGACGGCAAGCCTGCTGACCCGGCGGGAGTGCCCCTCCTCCACGTAACCGGCCACCTCGGTCACTCGCGCCAGGGACCGGACCGTCTGCAGGTAGGTGGCCCGGATGCCGGCATAGCGCCGGAATGCGACCTGGGTAACCATCAGCGGGCCCAGGAAGACGGCAAGCTCGGCCAGCCCCATCACCTCGGCGCCGAATACCGTGATGACGACGGAGGCGCCGATCGCCATGCCCAGCGGCCATTGCAGCCGGAGCTCATCCAGCATTGCCACCGAGAACCTCGCGCCGACGTCATCCGCCCGGATGAGCGCGCCGACCAGGGCATCCACTAGCCAGCCGAAACTGACAAGCAGCACGATCACGACGAACGTCAGTCCCCACGGCCGTGCAGCGAACGTGCCAGCGAGCGGCCGGAAGATGAAAGCGACGCAGGAGACTGCCACCAGCCGGGTGGCTATCCCGACGGCCCCGGCCGGCCGGCCGGCCGCGATGTGCGGCAGCGCGCCTACGGCCATGCCCACAGCGGACACCGCGATCACTAGCAGCGCGGTCTGCTTTCCCATGACCAGCTGAGAGACGTGCGGCAGCTTTACCAGCAGCGCATAGGACAAGCAGCCGACCATCGCGATGGGCGCTGCCTCCCGGCCGCCGGGCAGCGCCAGCCGCAGCACCTCGCCCAGGGCGATGAAACCGCCGAAGGCGACTGCAACATCCCACTGGATCTGATGCTCCAGCGTGCAGTAGGCGAACGAGGCGATGACCAGCATCGCGGCCGCAGACAGCAGCAGCAGCCTGCCAGAGTCCATCGCCTGCCAGTAGGCCAGCCGGTCGGATGCCGGACGGCTGACCACGGCGCTGCCGCTCAAGGAATCACCACCCGCAACGGCGCTGTCGGGTCGTCGTGATCCTGGACGGTCACTGTCGTCAGGTCCGCCGGTGCGCTGGCGAGCGGAGGCAGCGGCCAGCCTTCCTGCCCCAGGGCGGCGATGAAAGCATCCACCAGCACCGGGTCGAACTGCGTGCCAGCGCCCTTGCGCAGCTCGCTGACCGCCTGGCCGATGGACTTGGCCGCGCGGTACGAGCGGGTCGAGGTCATCGAATCGAACGCGTCAGCCACGGCGATCACCCGGGCGAACTCGGGTATCTCGTGGCCGGCGAAGCCCATCGGGTAGCCCCGACCGTCGATCCGCTCATGGTGGTGCATGATGCCGGCCAGCGCCTCGTTCAGGAACCCGATCTCGCGGACGATCTCCAGGCCGCGCATCGGGTGCAGCTGGATAGCCGCGAACTCGTCCTCGGTCAGCGGGCCCTCCTTCTGCAGCACCTGGGTCGGCACCCCGAGCTTGCCGACGTCGTGCAGCATCCCGGCAAACATGATCGCCTCGGTCCGGTCCGCGCTCATCCGGATCCTCCGGGCCACCATGCCCACTCCGCGGGACACCCGGTCGCCGTGGCCGCGAGTGTAGTAGTCCTTGGTCTCGACGGCCTGGCACAGCGCGTTCATGGTGGCCGCGTAAGCGCGTTGCTGCTCGGCGAACTGCGCCATGGCCCACCGCGCGACAAACAGCGGCACTAGCACGATCAGCGCGGCGAAGGCATGCATCACCTGCCACAGCGAGGCGATGACCAGGCCCAGCAAGGCGTAGCCAAGGTCAGATACGAGCAGCAGCGGCAGGCTGGATTCCAGTGCCTCGCGCGGTAGCATGCCCGGCCCGCGGTTCAGCCGGTAGACGCCCCAGATGAGGGCGTGATTAGCCAGCACGTGCGCTGCAGCCGCCGCGGCGAAGGGCAAGATGATCTTCGGGAAGTCCGACGATACCGGGGGGCCGACCATGCCGTCCAGCGCCAGATAGACCTTGCCAGCCGCCAGACCGGACAGCGCGTGCATCGCGCCGTTGAACAACCGCTCGGCCAGCCGGCGTTCGCGCCGGAGGCTGACCACGGCGACGGCCCCGACCAGCGCGGCGGCGGCCGGGCCGAGCAGGACGACCGCGGCCAGCGTGGCCGAGGAACTGGGTGACCACTTGGTCTGGCGGGATGCCAGCGGCGCCGGACTGGAGTCACACGCAAGGAACAGCAGCTGCAGAACGATGAGGGCAATTAACGGTTGAACGGTCCCGTGGGGCGGCATCATCGGGGTCCTGGCCACAAGCACCGCCGTGACCAGCACGACCAGCCCGATGTAGAGCCACGCGGCCCGGGAAACCATGCCGTGACCCCCTCGTTGCAGTACCGACCCCGGCCGGGGCCAGAGGAACTGCGATCGCATGTGACCAGGCGCCCCGCTATCGCGAATTAGGGTAACGCCATCGTCCGGAGTCTCGCGGGACTCCCGCACAATGTGAGCCAACAGTAGTCAGACGATTGCGTAACGTGGCGTCGGCACGCCGTAACGAACTGGCATACGCGGAGCGCAACCGCGGACCCGCACGCTCGACGTCGGCGCCGAGCTACTCGGCCAGCACCTCGGTGCTCTCGATCTCCGATCGGACGGCCGCGATCCGCATCATCACTTTGGCGCGCAGCTCACCTGGCACCGTCTCCTGGCCGCAGCACTTGTGCACCAGCTTCTTGACGAGCTCCTCCAGGCCGTACTCGCGCAAGCACGGCCCGCACTCCTCGAGATGCACGCGGATCTGCTGGTAGTCGGTGTCCTCCATCTCTCGATCGAGATAGGAGTAGACCGTCGCGAGCACCTCCGTGCACGGTACGTCGTGCGGTTTGCCGCAGCTCATCTCGCGTCCTTCCCCGACGCGTCGTCCGGCGACTGCGCCGTGGCGGAGGCGGCAGGCGCTGTCGCAAAGATGCCTTGATCCGCCGCATAGTCCTGGAGCAGGTCGCGAAGCTGCCGACGGCCACGATGCAGCCGCGACATGACGGTCCCGATCGGGGTGCCCATGATGTCGGCGATCTCCTTGTAGGAAAAGCCCTCGACGTCGGCCAGGTAGACGGCCAGCCGGAAATCCTCGGGCAGGGCCTGCAGGGCAGCCTTGATGTCAGAGTCCGGCAGCCGCTCCAGCGCCTGGGTCTCGGCCGACTTCAGGCCGCTGGAGGTATGCGATGCCGCTCTGGCTAGCTGCCAGTCTTCGATTTCCTCGGTCCCAGACCGCTGCGGCTCGCGCTGCCGCTTGCGGTAGTTATTGATGAAGGTGTTGGTGAGGATGCGGAACAGCCACGCCTTCAGGTTCGTACCCGCCTGGAACTGGTGAAAAGACGCGTAAGCCTTGGCAAACGTCTCCTGCACCAGATCCTCGGCATCGGCCGGATTGCGGGTCATCCGCATTCCGGCCGCATAGAGCTGGTCGAGGAACGGCAGCACGTCGTCTTCGAACCGCTTGCTGCGCTGCTCAAGTGTCTCGGGGACCGGACCCACCCCTTCCGGGATCGAGGGCTGCAGCCAGCCAGCCTGCAAGCCGCCTCGCCGGGAGGATACAACGCCGACCGTCATCACATCGCGCGCGACCGCCCCGGACGCATCAGGACGGGCCTGGCAGCTGGCTAGAGACACGTGCGGTCAAACGCGATGGCCGCCTTCTTCATTCCGCCCACATGGGGGCTCCGCCTTCCGTGTGGCCCCGCCGCCCAGGCCCACGGGGATCCGCCGTCCTGCACCTCCCGACACTCAGTTGCCTGCTTACCGGGCGCTATCGCCTGCGCCGGTCTAGCTTCCCCTGGCAGGCCACGCACCTGGCTGCCTCTGGCTTGGCCTCTAGCCGCCCCTCAGGCACCATCGAGCCGCAGTCCACGCACCTACCGTAGGTGCCTAGGTCGATGCGGTGCAGTGCTGCCAGCACGTCCGACCGCTGCCTCTTCGCGACCGCGAGCACGGCTTCGGACCGCTCGCTTTCCGACAGGTTCGCGCCAGCATCCGCCGGATCCTGGGGGTAGTCGCCCGACCACTGCTGCTGGCCTCCCGATGCATTCAGCACCATGATCGACCTGTCCAGCTCGGTGCGAATCTCCTCCAGCCGCTCACGTGCCGTCTTGGCATCCATGCGATCCCCGCCTCCTTCCGCAACTGGGCCGGCCGCGCCTTCAGGGGTAGAGCGCGCTCCGGCCGTCATGCTGGCCTAGAACAGCGCCTGGCTACCTCGTGCGCCGCTGGCGCCCGCGGCCCTCGCGGCGTCTGCCGCGCCATTACGCGCCGGGGCTAACGGCGCGACGGGCCCGGGTCCCACCGCCTCGATGAGCTGGGGGCCGTTGTTACGTACCGAGTTGACCGCGGTAGACACCGGAAATGTCATCAGCCCGCTGACCGCCGCGGGCGCAAGCAGCGAGCGCAGGTCCGCCACGTCGTTGTTAGCCGGGTCGAGCCAATCCGACCACCTGTCCGTGCCGATGATCATCGGCATCCGGTCGTGGATCATGCCCAGCTCATCGGGCGCACTGGTGGTGATGACCGTGGCGGTCCACAGCCAGGCGTCCGGGTCGCCCGAGTCCACCGCAGGATCGCGCCACAGCTCGTACAGGCCCGCAAACGCCAGCGACTGTCCGTCCCGGCGGCTGATGTAGATCGGCTGCTTGGCCGCCCCTGGCTGCGACTGCCATTCGTAGTAGCCGTCGGCCGGCAGCAGGCAGCGCCGCTTGGCGAAGGCCCGCCGGAATGCGGGCTTCTCCGCAACCGTCTCGGCCCTGGCGTTGATCATCCGGCTGCCGATCTTGACGTCCTTGGCCCAGAACGGCACGAGGCCCCACCTGACGACGCGCAGTTGCCGTTCGGCCGGCCCGGAACCATTGCCGGGTCGCGCGCCGGCGGCATCAGGCGCGCCGCCCTCCCGGCTGGCGTCCGGGCGCCGGCTGAGCACCGCGTAAACAGGCTTCGTCGGGGCCACGTTGTAGTCAGGCGCCAGTGGCTCGGCCACCGTGTCGCGTTGCACGCTGAACTCCTCAAGGAGCTCGATGCGCTTTCGCGCCGATGCATACCGACCGCACATGTCCTCACCTGATAACCGGCTGGCCAACCCGGCCACGTTCAGAATTCGCTAGTTCATAACCAAGATCCGGCTATGCCAAACCTTGCCGAGATATCCGGACTCATTCCCGGCTCCCGGCACCGCGGGTGTCTGATTGTCGCTCCGCGCGGCCGGCCACGTCTAGACGTGCCGTGAGCCAGTACTCTCTGGAGGCATGCACGCCTCGGGTCAAGCAGAAGCCAGCTGGGCGCCGCCACGGGCCGCCGCCGCTGTGCGTGCCAGCGTGCCCTTGCCGGGCTCGAAGTCGATCACCAACAGGGCGCTCATCCTCGCAGCCCTTGCCGACACCCCTACTCAGATAGTAGGCCCTTTGCTGGCCCGCGACACCGACCTGATGGCCGCGGCCGTCAGGTCGCTGGGCGCGACCGTCGAGACTGCCAGCGACATCCAGGATATGCCAGTCTGGCAGGTGATTCCCGGCTGGGCGACGGGCGCGAGCATCGTCGATGTTGGCAATGCGGGCACCGTGCTGAGGTTCGTTCCGCCCGCAGCCGCGCTGGCGGCCGGTGACGTTGAGTTCACTGGTGACCCACGTGCCTCGCAGCGCCCGGTGGGGCAGTTGCTCACCGGGCTCCGGCAGGCCGGAGTAGAGATCAGCGACGGCGGTCGCGGAGCCGTTCCCTTCATCGTGCGCGGTCGCGGCCGGGTCCGCGGCGGCACCGTCAGGCTCGACGCATCCTCGTCATCGCAGCTGGTATCGGGGCTGATGCTGGCCGCGCCGCGGTACGAGCAGGGTCTGGAGATCATTCACGAGGGCGACCGGGTACCGTCAGCGCCGCACATCGCGATGACGGCTGCCATGCTGGCCGGCGCCGGCGCAGAAGTCGAGTCCGGCTCGCGCGGACACAGCGCCGCCGGCAACGGCGGCCGCGTGGCCCCCGACCACTGGCGGATCCGGGCGGGACGCCTCACGCCGGGAACGATCACCGTCGAGCCAGACCTGTCGAACGCGGCCCCGTTCCTCGCCGCTGCGCTGGTGACCGCGGGCACCGTGACGATCCCTGGCTGGCCGGCGGCCAGCCTGCAGGCGGCGGGCCAGATCCTCGACGTGCTCAGCCAGATGGGTGCCCGCTGCACGCTCACTCCGGCGGGCATGCGGATCGACGGTACGGGCCGGATCCGGGGCATCAGCGCCGACCTGCGCGATGTGAACGAGCTGGCGCCGGTGCTGACTGCGCTGGCCACTCTGGCCGATTCGCCGTCGGAGTTCACCGGCATCGGGCACATGCGGCTACACGAGAGCGACCGGCTAGCCGCGCTCGCGGCGGAGATCGGCGCGCTTGGCGGAATGGTCACCGAGCTTGCGGACGGACTGCGCGTGCAGCCGCGACCGCTGCGGGCCGCGGCGGAGCCGTTCGACAGTCACGACGATCACCGGCTGGTGATGGCCGCCGCCGTTCTCGGCCTCGCCGTGCCGGGCCTGCGGGTCCGCAACGCCGCCACAGTCGGCAAGACGTTCCCCGCATTCACCGAGCTGTGGCAGCACATGATGGGGGACGGGCACTGGCCCGGGTAGTCGGCCACGCCGGGCTCGATGAGGACGACGTGCGGGTGAGACCGGGCAAGGGTTCCAGGCCCCGCACCAGGACACGGCCGGCCCATGAAGACGCGACCGAGGCGTTCGTGGCCGGCGTCGACCGCGGCCGCTACCGTTGCTGGATCGGTGACCGGGCCATTACCGCCATGCAGGCACGGGAGCTCGGACGGCGCGGTGTCGTGGTTGGCGACCGCGTCAGCCTTGCTGGGGACGTGTCAGGCCAACCCGGCACCCTGGCGCGGATCGTGCGCGTGCAGCCCAGGACCTCGGTCCTGCGCCGGTCCGCCGAGGACGACGACCCGGCCGAGCGGATCGTCGTCGCCAACGCCGATCAGCTGGTGATCGTGTGCGCGCTTGCCAACCCGCCGCCGCGGCCGAGACTCATCGACAGGTTCCTGGTCGCGGCGTTCGATGCCGGGCTCGAGCCGCTGCTCTGCCTCACCAAGGCAGACCTGGCCGCGCCGGACCAGCTGATCGCGGCATACGAACCGCTCGGCGTCCGCTTCGTCGTGCTGAGCCGGCCGTTCGGCGCTGCTATCGACGACCTGCGCGTGCTGCTGACCGGCAGGATCAGCGTCCTGGTCGGCCACTCCGGCGTTGGCAAGTCGACGCTGGTAAACGCGCTGCTGCCGGACGCTGACCGGGCGGTCGGCTCGGTCAGCCCGGTTACCGGGCGCGGCCGGCACACCTCTTCGTCCGCGATCGCGCTGCCGCTACCGGGCGGTGGGTGGATCATCGACACTCCCGGCCTGCGCAGCTTCGGCCTGGCGCACGTGGCCGCCGATCGGGTGGCGTCGGCGTTCCCCGAGTTCGCTGAGGCGATCGCCAACTGCCCGCCCGGTTGCAACCACCTCGAAGCAGGCTGCGCACTCGACGCCTGGGTGGCCGAGCACGGCGGCGCCGGCGCCGCAGCCAGGCTCGACTCGCTGCGGCGCCTGCTGCGCAGCCGGGAGGGCCTCGATCCGGCCGACAGCCCGGAGCCCTAGCACTCTCGCGGCCAGGATGCGGCCTGCCACGCGCTGGCACTGCGGCCTGCCACGCGCTGGCACTGCGGCCTGGCACGCGCTGGCACTGCGGCCTGCCAACCACCGCGCCGGCATGGCGACCGTGGCCCACTAAGCGCTAGCGTTGCCCGGCATGGCGGGTTTTGATGGCGACCTCGGTTTCGCGCACGTCCTGGCGGACGCCGCGGACGACATCACCATGCGCAGGTTCCGCTCGCTCGACCTGCGAGTGGAAGCCAAGCCCGACCTGTCCCCCGTGACCGACGCAGACCTGGCCGTCGAGGAATCGCTGCGCAACGTGCTCGGCCGGTCCCGGCCGCGGGACGCGATGCTCGGCGAGGAGTTCGGCCGGACCGGCTCCAGCCAGCGCTGCTGGGTCATCGACCCCATCGACGGAACGAAGAACTTCATCCGCGGCGTGCCGGTCTGGGCGACGCTCATCGGGCTGATGGCCGAGGACGAGGTCATCATGGGAGTGGTCAGCGCGCCCGCCCTGGGTCGCCGGTGGTGGGCGGCCAGGGACGGCGGTGCCTGGACCGGGCGCAGCCTGACGAAGGCCGCCGCATGCAAGGTCTCCCGGGTGGACAGCCTGTCGGACGCGTCGCTGTCGTACTCTGGGATCGCCAGCTGGGAACACGATGGCAGGCTGGCCGAGCTCCTCGCCCTAAGCCGCAAAGTGTGGCGCACCCGTGCATACGGTGACTTCTGGTCTCATGTCCTGGTCGCCGAAGGAGCGGTCGACATCTCCGCGGAAACCGACGTCTCGCTGTGGGACCTGGCCGCGCTGCAGATCATCATCGAGGAAGCAGGCGGCGCGTTCACCGACCTAACAGGCACGCCGCGGCCGGACGGCGGCAGCGCGGTCTGCACCAACGGCCTGCTCCATTCCGAGGTCCTCAGCCTTCTGGCGCCCGGCGGTCGGGACTTGCCCTGAGCCGTATTCGGGCGGATGCTGGACAACACTGGCAAGGCACAAGCGCACAAGCACCAGGGTCGCCGTAGAGCGCGCCGGGACGGCGCCTCGGCGCGAGAGGAGCGATGCAGCATGAACGTCCGGGACGGCATGACCAAGGTTGTCCTCAGCGTCGGTCCGGCGCACACCCTGCGCCAGGCTGCCCGCCTGATGTCTGGTCAGCGGGTCGGGGCTGCAGTAGTCGTCGACTCCTCACAACCCGGCATCGGGATCCTCACAGAACGTGACATTCTCGACTCCGTGGGAGCAGGCCAGGACCCGGACACCGAGCTCGTTGCCAACCACCGGACCGCTGACGTGGTGTTTGCGGCGCCTGACTGGACCCTGGAGCAGGCGGCCGCCGCGATGATGGCCGGCAACTTCCGGCATCTTGTGGTCGTGGACGGGCAGGATGTGACCGGCCTGCTGTCCATGCGCGATATCGTGCGGTGCTGGGCAGGCCACGAAGCCAGCGTGGCCGGCCGGGTGTCCGTATAACGCGCCTGGCCCGGGCGGCAACGGGGGCGAGCTCATGCGGACCGGGGGCGCTTCGTGCAGCTGACCGGCGCCGTCGCGCTGGTGACGGGTGCCTCGTCAGGCATCGGCGCGGCGACCGCGGAACAGTTAGCGCGCGCAGGGGCGCAGCTGCTGGTGACGGGCCGCGATGAGGAACGGCTGCGGGCGGTAGCCACCCGCACCGGGGCGGTGGCACTGCCAGCCGACCTGACCGAGCCAGCCGGGCCCGACCGGCTGGTCGAGGCCGCGCTCGCGGCGGCAGGCCGGATCGACCTGCTGGCATGCAACGCGGGGGCAGGCTGGGCCGGGCCGATCGGCGAGCTGCCCGGCGCCACTGCTGCGGAGATCGTGAACCTCAACCTGCTGGCGCCGGTGCAGCTAGTGAGGCTCGTTACGCCCGGCATGGTGGCCAGAGGCTATGGCCGGCTAGTTTTCGTCTCCTCCATCGCGGGCGCCATCGGGGTCCGGCACGAGGCCGTGTACGCAGCAACCAAGGCCGCGCTGAACTGCCTGGCCGAGTCCCTGGATTACGAGCTGGCGGACCGCGGCGTCGGCGTCTCGGTCGTGCTGCCGGGCGTCGTCGACACGCCGTTCTTCGGCCGGCGCGGCCTGGCTTATCACCGGCGCTGGCCGGGCCCGATCCCAGCCGAGCGGGTGGCCGCGGCGATCACCGGCGCGGCCGCCAGGGACCTCCCGGTCGTCTACGTGCCGGGCTGGCTGCGCTTCCCGGCCTGGCTCCATGGCGCGGCGCCGCGTACCTTCCGCGCGGTAGCCGGGCGGTTCAGCTGACGGCGGCCTGCATCCGGCCGCGCTCAGCGTGAGTCCGATCGCGTGAAGGGTAACGGGCGCGTTGCGAGGGTCAGGCTCGCCGGTAACGGAGCACCGCGATCGGAGTGAACACCAGAACCAGCAACCCCGACCAGGCTAGTGCCAGCCCTACGTCGCTGCCCGAGCCGACGAGCAGGGAGCGCACCGCCTCGACCATCGGGGTGATCGGCTGGTACTTCGCGAACGGCTGCAGCCAGCCGGGCATCGACGTGGCAGGCACGTAGGTGCTGGAGATGAACGCGAAGATGAACGCGATCAGCGACATGCCCTGCGCCGCCTGCGCATTCGGCGCGAACAGTCCCATCACGATGAAGACGATCGTGAACACCGCCGCGTAGACCAGGCACAGCCCGAAGGCGGCCAGCCCGTCCAGCAGCGAACCGGGCAGCCGGAACCCGAACAAGAACCCGAAGGCGGCAGTCGAGGCGATCGACCACGCGTTCGTCGTTGAATCAGCGAGCGTGCGCCCCAGCACCAGCGAGTAACGGGGCACTGTCAAGGACAGCAGCCGGTCGGTGAAGCCCTGAACACGGTCCTCAGCGACGGCAACGGCGATGCCGCCACCGGTGAACAGCACAATCGTGGCCACGTAGGCCGGCACGAGGAACTCGACGTAGCTCGTGCCCCCCGCGCTGATGGCACCGCCGAACACGTACCGGAAGCTGAACAGGAACAGCGCGGACTGCACTATGCCCATGACGCCGAGGCCCGGCGTCCGGACGTATTTTCGCAGCGCCCTGACCGTGACCTGCAAGGCGGCCGTTGTCGCCGCCGGCGGCCTGGCCGGCCGGGTGATTACCTGGGTCATCGTCATCGCACGCTCCGTTCGGTGAGCTGGCCAGCCCCGGCCGGATCCGCGGCGGACTCGCCAGTGAGGGTCAGGAAGACTTCGTCGAGATTCGGCCGCCGCAGGCCGATCTCGTCGACCTTGATCGCGGCATCCCGCAGGTAGCTGATGACCGCGGCCAGCTCGGCTGCGCCGCCGCGGGTCGGCCCGGTTACCCGTCGGCCGCCCCGATCGATCCTGGCCACGCTCATGGTGACGGTCTCGAGGATGCGCGCGGCCGCGCCAAGTGTCGCTGCGTCACTGACGGCGACCTCGATGACGTCACCGCCGATGCTCGCCTTGAGGTCGCCAAGCGGCCCCGCTGCGATCGCGCGGCCGTGGTCGATGACCACAACCTGATCAGCAAGCTCATTGGCCTCGTCAAGGTAGTGGGTAGTCAGCAGTACGTCGGTGCCCGCCGAGACCAGAGTGCGCACTGCGTCCCAGACCTCGCGCCTGCCCACCGGGTCAAGCCCGGTCGTCGGCTCGTCCAGGAGTAGCAGGCGCGGACCGCCGACGAGGCTGGCGCCGAGGTCGAGCCGACGCCGCTGACCGCCCGAGTAACCACCGCTGCGCCGGTCAGCGACCTCGCCGAGGCCGAGCTGGTCGATCACTGCGGCCGCCGCCCGGCTGGCCGCAGGCCGACGATGACCGAACAGCCGGGCCGTCATCTCCAGGTTCTCCCGCCCGGTCATCGCTGGCTCGACGGCGGCAAACTGGCCGGCCAGTCCGATGTCGCGCCGGACCGCAACGGGGTCGCGCCGAACATCGTGCCCGCGCACTCGCAGGTCGCCGCTGGTCGGGCGCAGCAGGGTGGCGACGGTCCGGACGAAGGTCGTCTTGCCCGCGCCGTTCGGTCCGAGTATGGCCAGGACCTGGCCGGGCGGAGCGACGAGCTGCAGCCCGTCCAGTGCTGTCACCTTGCCGAAGCGAACTGTCAGATCCCGTGCTTCCAGCATGGGCGCAGCCTCAGTCGCCGAGGTCGTCGGCGGCGCGCTCATCGGGTCGGCCCGTCGATAGCCGGGTAGCGGCCGTCCCGGCGTGCACGCAGCGCGTCCGCGAGCCGCCGATCGTGCGTGTGCCCGAGTTGCCTGACGACGGTGCCGTGGGCTCGGACGCGGACTGCCTGGTTGGCAGCCGCGCGGAACTCAAGAGTGCCGGTGCTCACTTCGTGCTCCCTCCTGCGGCCGTTAAGACCTATCTCGTTGGGTGAACAAGAGTGATAGTAGCCTGGCGACTAGTTGGATAGCCACTTATATTTTGGCTACTAGTTCTAGAGAGGCTAGTGCACTAGCGACGTGCCTGATCGGTCCCGGCGAGCCTCCGCGGCGCGTCCTGGGATTGCATCTCACTGCCCGGCTTAGGCGCTGCGCAGCGACTAGTGCCGGGTTGACTAGTAGAATGTGTTGCGTGGAGGAACAGTTTCGCCCGTCATCGCTCGCGCTGGCCGTGCTGAGCCTGCTGCACGCGGGACCGCTGCATCCGTATGCCATCCAGCGACTACTGAAGCTCTGGGGCAAGGACGCGGTCGTCAACGTCGGGCAGCGGGCCAACCTGTACAAGACGATCAAGCGGCTCGACCAGGCCGGGCTGATCGCGGTCTGGCAGACCGAACGCGATCAGCTGTACCCGGAGCGGACCGTCTACGAGGTGACGCAGGCTGGCCGCCAGGCTGCCCACGACTGGCTGGTGAGCATGCTGGCTACCCCGCGCAACGAGTTTCCCCAGTTTCCCGCCGCGCTGTCGTTCTTCATGATGCTCAGCCCGGACGAGGCGCTGGCCGTGCTCGAGCGCCGGGCAGCAGCCCTGCGTACCGAGCTAGCCAGCGCGGAAGCCAACCTGGCGAGCGTGCCGCCCGGCATGCCGCGGGTGGTCCTGATGGACGACGAGTACAAGCAGGCAGTCACCGGGGCCGAACTAGCGTGGATCGACGGCGTCGTCGAGGACTTGCGGTCCGGCGGCTGGACCTGGAGCTACGAGGAGCTCGTCCCCTTCCTGCAGGCAGACGGCGAAGCGCTGGCGGACCTGCTGGGCTAGCTTGCGGTCAGGTAGGCCACGGCCGTCCTGCGCTCACCGCGGCCCTGCTCGACCAGCGGGCGCAGGTACGCGGCGAACTCATCGCCCTCGGCCGCGCTCAGCGCTCCGTCGATCATCTCGGCGAGCGGCGGCAGGTTCGGGTTGCCCGACATGCGCAGGAACCGGTCCCACGGCAGCGGGTCCTTCGTCTGCGCCACGCTGACCCGCAGGTCCAGGCTCACCGCGCCGAAGCCCGCCCGTTCCGCGAGCAGCACGAGGTCTCGGTCATCGAAGTCGAGCATCGGGTCGGTGCCGGCCGGCTGGATCGCCGCGAACGCTGCGTTCATTTTCGCCGCGATTCCGGCGATCGGGCTGACGTCGTAACCGAAGAAGGACGTGCTGCTGCAGCCCTGCATGAGGGTGTTGATGGGCTCGAAGAGGCTGACCCGCCCGCCGCGCCGCAGCACCCGGCGGAACGCCGCGAAAGCTGCTGCCTTGTCTGCCACATAGATCAGCACCGACCTGGCAGTCACCACGTCGACCGAGCCGTCAGGGACGCCGTCCAGGCGGTCGGCGGATGCCAGCACGAAAGCACAGCGGCCGAGCTCGCCGTTGGCGGCAGCAGCCGACTGACAGTGATCGAGCAGGTCCGGCGAGATATCGGAGAAGATGACGCGGCCGGCCGGCCCCAGCCTGGCAAGCGCGCCGAAGCCAATCAGCCCGTCGCCGGTACCGACATCGAGCACGGCGTCGTCCGGCCTGAGCGTTGCCCGGTCCAGCACCTCGTCGCGCACCGGGTACAGCTCCTCGATCAGCTGCTCCCGGTAGGCGGGGTCGCCGCCATGGCGGACATCGAGCAGCCATCGGTGCCATTGGTCGCGTTCTGCGCTCACAGCTGCCCATCCTGGGGTCTCGGCAGCCCAGCGGCAAGGCAGGTCCGCGACCGTCACCGGGCCACCACAGTTACCGATCGCGCTTTTCCGCGATTATCGCGAAAAGCCTGTCAGGCTCGCTAGCGCGTCAGCGCGGCGGGTGTGCGTTGAAGACGTCGGAGCCGAAGTCCGTCGCAGTTGCCGCGAAGCCCAGGTGGCCTTTCCCGTCGGCTCCGCCGACCCGGATGCCGAGCAGGTCCTCGAAGGTCCGCAACGCCGAGCAGTGATTGTTTTCTCCTGTTCACTGAAAAGCCAGGCGACAGTGTTGAGCCGCCCGTATCATCCGGAACTCTTCCAGTCCGTTACGAATTATGGTGAACAGTGAAATGACGGACAACCAGCCGCAACATGAAGAGCAGGCATCACTTGCTGCACATCAATCAGCCAGATCGCGCCGTGACTCAGGAGCTGCGGCGCGGATTAACTGCCGGACTTTACTGCCATTTCCCGGCCGATTGATGCTCCATGCCCGATGCCCCGCTTCCGCGACAGTTTTGCGCCAGTATGTCAGCGTTGGCCAGGCAGGGCTAGGCAGCCCGACCAGCCGCGCGGGCGGCAGCTCGCCAGGGCGGATTGCGGGGAACGGGGTCGGCGCCCGGGCGGCGGCCGGCCGACTGCGGCGGAGTCGCTGGCGGGACCCCGTTCCCCTCTGGATACCGACGGCACCCCGCGCGGCGAGCCTGCCTGGTGCGGGATGCCGTCGGTGCTCGTGTTACATGCGAACGCGGAAGTACATCGTCGGGTGCCACCAGTAGTTCATCGCGTGGAATCCGATCCTGGTGCCGAAGTCTTGGGCGCCGAAGGTCCACCTGCCCCACTCGTAGAGCTCAACGTGGCCGGGCCCGAAGAAGGCGAGGTCGCCGCGGCGGGCCTGCCACTTCGGGATGCGGACAAGCCGCCAGCTGCCGAGCATCTCGTAAGTGGTACGCGGCAGCTGGATGCCTGCTGCCCGGTAGGCCGCCCAGACCAGGCCGGAACAGTCGAACCCGGCTGGACCGGTGCCGCCCCAGATGTATGGCTTGCCGTGCTGCCGCATCGCGAAGTGCCAGACGCGCATCCGCATCCTGGCGGCAGCTGCCGCGTACTCCCTGGCCTTGCTGGCCTTGTGTGCCTTGTGGGCTTTGTGGGTGGCCGTGGCCGTGACATCGGCACGGGCCGGAATAGTAGCCGTGAAGGCTATGGTTGCGAAGGTTAGGACGGTGGCCGCGAGCGCGGCCCGCACAACGCTGCGAATGTGAGCTGGGATACCACTCGGTGTGCAGCGCGTGATGCTTCCGTTCACACAGTACTTTCTGACGGAGTTGCGCCCGGACGACACACAGGCGCCTGACATGTCGCACGTTAGCAGGCCGTGAAACGGCCGTAGCACCAGATGGTGCGTTACGTCGACCAGAAGAGTATACCGGCTGAGGGCAATATCCGAAAACATGTCCTTACACCAGCCGACATCCGACAAGTACGTCTCAGGCCGAATGCGGTCGGCATGAGGCCTCTGACTGGCTCCTTCAGGCAAATTCCCTAGTTATCTAGCCGTTTTACTAGGAATTTAGCTATGCTGGCACCTCCGGCCCGAGCAAACGGTTCTCGTGCCCGGGCCACTGCCCCGAAGACGGAAGGTAACTTCGCATGCCCAGAACATCTCACCGGTCCCGACGACCCGGTTCCCCGCGCTGGCTGGCGGCCATGCTCGCGGCCGCCACCGTTGCTGCCGCGGGCCCGGCTCTGCTCGCCTCGAGCGCAGCGTCCGCAGCCGACGCGCCATCGGTACCGGCACCGACTGCCCCGCCGCCGGTCACCGTCCTTGCTGGCAGCGCCAGCAGAGCGGACGGCGACATCTTCATCTCCCCGTTCGGCGACCAGGCGACGTACGCCAGCGGGCCGGAGATACTCGACCATGAGGGGAACGTGGTCTGGTTTCATGCTGTCCCGGCAGGCCAGGAGGCGGCCGACTTCCGGACTCAGACCTACGACGGCCAGCCGGTGCTCACCTGGTGGCAGGGAACCGGGCTCGGCGGACTGTCGTCCGGCACCGACTACATCTACAACGACCAGTACCAGCAGATCGCCCAAGTCCAGGCCGGCAACGGCTACACCGCCGACGGGCATGAGTTCCTGATCACGCCGTGGAACACCGCGCTCGTCCTCAGCTACGCAACCGCAACGGCGAACCTCACCTCGATCGGCGGACCGCCCGACCAGACGGTGATCGATGGGATCGTGCAGGAGATAGATATCAAGACCGGGCAAGTGCTGTTCCAGTGGAACAGCGCGGACCACGTTCCCTATAGCGAGAGCGAGCAGCCGCTTCCTGCCTCGGCAACCACGCCGTGGGACTGGTTCCACGTCAATGCCGTGCACGTCGCCGCGAACGGCAGCCTGCTCATCGACGCTCGCGACACCTGGACCAGCTACGACGTGAGCCTGCGCACGGGGCAGATCAGGTGGCAGCTCGGCGGCAAGGACAGCAGCTTCACCGTTGCCGCCGCGCCGGGTCAGACGCTGGATGGCGCGGGCGAGATCTTCGCCTGGCAGCACGACCCGGAGCAGGTTGGCCCGGACCTGTTCACCTTCTTTGACAACGACTCGTCGGGGTCGCCGCTGCTGCCTGCCAGCCGCGCCGTGACGGTGCGGCTGAACTTCCGCACCAAGGTTGCGACGCTGGTTGGCTCGGATAGCCAGCCGGAAGGCCTGTCGGCGCCGTCTCAGGGCAACGCCCAGACGACGGGGAACGGCGACCTGTTCGTCGGCTGGGGCGCGCTGCCGTACTTCTCGGAGTTCAGCCGCACCGGAAAGCTCCTGTTCAACGCCGAGTTCCCGGCCGGGGTGAACACCTACCGTGCCTACCAGCTGCCCTGGCCGGGCGATGGATGGCACTACGGCCGGAGGTAGCTAGATCGCTGGTCGCAGGCGGGGCCCGTGCACTGCGGGCGGGCTCCGCCTGGCAGGCACCGGTCCGCTCAGCCGCCCTTGTCGTCGCGCTGCCGCCCACGCCGGGCGCCCATGTGTCGGCAATATTTGCCTGGAGTTCCGCATCAATTCACGCACAATGCGGTGGTATTCGCGACTCGGACCTACGCAGTGCGGGAGACTGACCGGTCCAGGCCATTCCTGTTACGGAGGACCCGATGAGTACCCCCATCGAGCATGTCATTGTGTTGTGCCAGGAAAACCACTCCTTTGACAGCTATTTCGGGTCCTACTCCCGTTTACCCGCTGGCTACGGCATCCCTGCGGGCTATACGCAGCCGGACGGAAGCGGCGGCACCGTCGCGCCCTTTCACTTCACCAATCTGACCACCGACGGGATAGATCCTTACCACGACTGGGCCTCGATCCATTCGGAGTGGGACAACGGCAAGATGGACGGGTTCTACGTCACCGATGGCCTGACAGCCATGGGCTACTACGAATCGGCTGACCTGCCGTACTACTACTCGCTACTCCCGGGGTTCACGCTCTGCGCCAACTACTTCTGCGGCGTACTGACCGAGACCTATCCCAACCGGCTCGTGCTGTACGCGGGGACCAGTGGCGGCAATACCAGCAACACCATCAGCAACGGCACCCTGACCTACCCGTGCGTGCTGGACCTGCTGTCCGGCAATGGCATCACGTTCAAGAACTACAATTTCTACTGCCCGGACAACTACTCCATCCTCGCCCTGTTCCAGAACTGGGCGACAGGTGGCCCCGACAATGAGCTGAATCAGCCGCAGTCCCAGTTCTTCAACGACTGCATGGCCAACTCGCTTGCTCAGGTGTCGTTTGTTACCGTAGCGCCCCCGTATGACGAGCACCCGGCCGCCAACGTCCAGACCGGCATGGCGATGATCCAGTCGATCATCACGGCTGTCCAGCAGTCCGCGGCCTGGTCGAGCTCGGCAGTCCTGCTCACCTACGATGAGGCAGGCGGCTTCTTCGACCACGTGCCACCGCCGCAGCTTGACGCCTACGGGCCGGGTATCCGCATCCCGATGATCGTTGTTTCGCCGTACGCCAAGCCGGGCTATGTCGACACGACGTTCTCCGATCACAGCTCAGTGCTGAAGTTCATCGAGACGGTGTTCGGGCTGCCGACGCTGGCCTCAATGAATCACCAGTTCGACACCAGCACGCCGCTGGCCAACAATGCCGCCAACGGGGCCCCGTTCCCGCCCCGCGACGGCAACCCCGCTCTCAGCGACCTGACTCAGTGCTTCAACTTCGGCTGAGACAGGCTGCGCAGCGAGCAGTGGCGCGGCAGGGCAGGGCACCCGACTGGATCCGCGGCTACCTGCTCCTGAGCTACCTGCTCCTGAGCCACCTGTCGAACTCGTCAGCATCGCGAACGCCGTGGTCGAGTACGGCCGTGTAGATATCCCAGCTGCGCACCGAAGTCCCGTATTGCGGTCGGGCGCTCCACAGCGTCTTGATCCGCAAGATCGCCACGCATGCGTCATCGGTCAGGCGCTCGGGCAGTGTACGCAGGTGGCCGAGGTCGGGCTGCCTGGCCGGGTCGTCGACGAACCACAGGTCGAGCCGCCACTCAGGCAGCGCTGCCGGTCGGTAGCGCAACCCGAGGTACAGACCGTCAGGGTACTTCTCGGGCTCCTGGTTCCAGCGCCCAGTCTCGTCGCGGTACTGCAATGCCGTCACGCCCTGATGTGCCCCGAGCTCGCTGGCGGCAGCGAGCACCCGTCGCTTGTCGAGCGCCGCGCACACAACGGTGACATCTAGGTCCCGCCACGCCATGAGGCCCAGCGCGGCGCTTCCGACTACGACGGGATCGCCAACAGCAGCGAGCACTCGGTCAAGGTCAAGCTGCGCGCGGACCTCTTCAGCCTCCGCTTGGAGTGCTCGCTGCCGAGCCAGGAGTTCGGCCGGCTGGCCGCTGATGCTATCGGTCGCGTCGGTCATCTACTCATGCTGCCTTGTCCGCGAGGCTTCGCGACGTTCGGCGTCGGCGAGGAACCCGGGACGCGAGGGGCTGGACCGCGCAGATCGCCGTGATTTGCGCCGCCGGCACCCGGCGGCCGGCCTGGGCCAGCCCGCAGCCAACGTGACCCACCTTTCTCCCAACCAAACACAGGCCTCCGACGTCACAGCTGTGTACACAGCGGAGACCGCTTGCGGCGCTAACAAACCAAAGGGAGCCAACCATGAAGATCTCGATAGGCGCGGCGCTGGGGATCGCAACGGTCCCCATGCTTATTCTCACGCTGGGAGTGGGGAGCGCCTCGGCGCAGCCCGCAAGCGGGAATCCGCCGCCCCCGAAGGGCTTCGAGGCGGATTCGGCGAGCTTCGTATCGGCCCAGACCGGGTTCGTGCTCGGCGCTCGCGGCTGCAGCAGGATGCCCTGCACGGCACGGCTCGAGATGACCGCCGACGGCGGCAAGACCTGGACCTCGGTGTCCGCGCCGGCGGTCTCGCTGGTCCCGCCGTTCAGCGGCTCTCCGTCCTCCGCGGTGAGTTCGGTCCGGTTCGAGAACGCGAGCGACGGCTGGCTGTTCGGTCCGGCCTTGTGGGCCACCACCGACGGCGGCACTCAGTGGCGTCGGCTGTCGTTGCCCGGCCACGTCGTCGCGCTGGCCGCGTCGGACGGAGTGGTGTTCGCGGCAGCGGCGCCCGCCATCGGCGGCCTTGACGCAGCCCGACTGTACGAAAGCCAGGTGGGCACCGCGAAGTGGAAGCTGGTCTCGGGTGTTTCCCCGGCCGCTGCGCTTACGGTATTCGGCCATTCAGTCTGGGCCGGGATCGCGCCGAAGCTATGGACATCCACCGACAGCGGCAAGCACTGGTCTAAGTTGTCGTTCCACTGCCCGCAGGTGGCCCCGTCCCCCAGCGCGGTGGCCGCCGCGTCGACCTCGGACGTCTCCGTGGCGTGCTCGGACCAGGGATACCCGCAGCCCGGCTTCAGCTTCAAGGAGGTCTTCACCTCGGCCAACGGCGGGCGCACTTTCCACCTGGCCGGCTCGCCAGCCGAACCCGGACAGGTCGGCATGCTGGCCATGCCCCAGGGACACGCGAAGGTGATCACGCTTACCGCCAGCAGCGGCGCCAGCTACCTGTACCGATCCGTCAATGGCGGCAAGGCATGGGGCCGGGCAACGTACTTTGACGGCGGCTTGGGCTTCCGCGACTTGGCTTACGCCTCTGCCACTACCGGTTA
The DNA here is from genome assembly GCA_052143255.1 of Streptosporangiaceae bacterium. Taxonomy (GTDB): domain Bacteria; phylum Actinomycetota; class Actinomycetes; order Streptosporangiales; family Streptosporangiaceae; genus JAJYUU01. The sequence goes on from JBKQTJ010000079.1 coordinate 31,224, forward strand.
CGTGATCCACTTCAGCGGCGGCCCGGTCATCGCCTATGGTCTAGGGCTGATGAAGACCGCGAATGCTGGCGCAACCTGGAAGACCATCACCATCCCCTGATCCAACCCAGGTAGCGGCGATCCCCGGAGCAGGCGGGGTCGCCGCTACCTGCTGCTTAGGCGCAACCGACTCTAGGGCACGACGACAAGAGGAACCGGCGAGTGACGGGCCAGGCTGACGGCGGCCGAGCCAACGATGCGGTGCGTGATCTGAGACGAGCTGCCGACCACGATCGCGACGGTTGCGTGCGGCTCCGCAGCGCCGAGGTCCATGGCGGATGCGATCAATTCTTCTGCGATCAGGCCCTGGCGCCGCTCGAAGTCCCAGCTCTGCCCGCGGCCGCCCAGCTGCTCGGCGACCATCGTCCGGAGCTCCTGCTCGATGTCATCGAAGCTTGCTTCCAGTTCGGTCACAGCGCCGGGCGACAGCGCGGCCATGCTTGGCATGTCAGCCACATAGACCACGTCAATCCGGCCGGTCCGGCCCTGGAGCAGGTTGACCGCAGCCTCGAGTGCGCGGCTGGCCGGAGGCGATCCGTCATAACCGACGATAAGACGCAGATCCGTCGTAGGCGGCGTGGTGGTGCTCATCGACGGAGGATAACCCCTGTGCCCTCGCGCATGCAGGGGCGCCGGACATCCGTCTGATGCTTGATCGCTGGCGGTGTTAGCGGACCGGCAGGGCCGCCGCACTGCGACCTGCCGTCACCAGCGGTGAGCAGCTGCACAGGGCTACGGGAATCGCCTCGAACGCCGGCTGCGGGGCGGGGGCCGCGGGCGATGGGACGGGGGCCGGGCGGACCGCAGCTGGGGCGGCGGCGTTCCTCAGCTCCGTAAGGCGGCGCTTAGATGGGAGCAAGACGATCGCGAGGATGAAGCCGAGCCCGAGCAGCGCTGCCGACACGCTGAAGGCGACGGTGTAGCCGTGGGTGGCCGCCACCACCGGTGCAAGCGGGCTGGTGTGGTGGGCGATCAGGTAGCTGGCTGCCGTACTGAGCGCGATCGTGCTGAGAGCCGATGTCCCGATCGAGCCGCCGACCTGCTGCATCGTGTTGACCAGTGCGGAGGCGACGCCGGAATCCCGGCGGGCGACGCCGAAAGTAGCGGTGTTGATGGCCGGCGCGAAGATCATGCCGAAACCCAGGCCCAGGATCAGCAGGGCGGGCAGCACCGCGCTGGCGTAACTGGAGGCCACAGTCAGCTGGGTCAGGTACGCCATCCCGCCTGCCCCTAGCAGCATGCCGGTGGCAATCAGCACCCGCGGCCCTAGGCGGGCCAGGCCCACGATGCTGGAGAGGTTGGAGCTGATCAGGATGCAGCCGATCATCGGCAGGAACAGCAACCCGGTGGTCAGCGGGCTTTCTGTCTTGATCACTTGCAAGTAGTACGTGAGGAAAAGGAAAGTTGCGAAGATCGCGACTCCCGATATGAAAACCGCGACGTAGGAACCACCCCGGGTCCGGTCGAGGATCACCCGCAACGGCAGCAACGGGTGACTAGACCGCTGCTCGGCGATAACGAACCCGGTGAGTAGCACCACGCCCCCCGCCAGCGAGCCGATCGTCTGCAGGGCCGTCCAGCCGGCGGTTTCGGCACGGGAGAAGCCGAAAACGATCAGGAATAGGCCAGCGCACGCCAGAACAGCGCCTGGCCAGTCCATCCGCGGCCGGACGTCAGGGCGGCTGGGACGGATCCAGGCGAGCGCCCCGGCCACCGCGATTGCAGCGAACAGCAGGTTGACGTACAGCGTCCAGCGCCACGACAGGTACTGGGTGAGTACGCCGCCGAGGATCAGGCCCACGGCACCGCCGCCGGCCGCGACCGAGCCGAAAACTCCGAATGCCCTGCCCCGCTCGCGCGGTTCACGGAACGTGCTGACCAGCGTGCCCAGGGCAGAGGGTGCGAGGACGGCGCCGAAGGCACCCTGCAGGGCCCGTGCTGCTACCAGCATAGTGAACGAAACGGAGGCACCCCCGATTGCCGATGCGAGGGCGAACCCGATCAAACCGGCGATGAACACCCGCTTGCGGCTGAACATGTCCCCGAGGCGACCGCCCACCAGCAGCAGGCTCCCGAAGGCCAGCGCATATGACGTGACGACCCACTGCCGGTCGCTGTTCGGGAACCCCAGCGCAACCTGGGCCGACGGCAGCGCAATGTTCACGATCGTGGAATCCAGGACCACCATGAGCTGAGCGATGGCGACCACGATCAGGATCAGCCAGCGCCGGTCACCCGGCGCAGCCTGGTGGTCTCCGGTTACGGGCGATGCCGCGGCAGACATGCACCCAATACTGCTCGTCCGGCCTACGACGACTTCAGGCCGCCCGGGGTTCAGAGCCGTCTCGCCGGTCAGGGGCCCTTAGCGCGGGCAAGAGATAAGGCTGGCGATGGCCGCTGCCGCTCGGCAGGCGCCGTCGCGTTGGACGGGCCGGTAGTCGACGGGCCGTGAGATCTGGCTGGCGAAGGCTTCGGCTAGCGCGTCGGGGTCGGCGTCGCCGAAGTCGATGCGGTGGCCGGCCCGGTGAGCTTGCAGGCGGTGGTGCACGTGGCAGGTCTGCTCGAAGTGTTGCCGGAGCGGCACGTAGCTGAAGGGCCGGCGGGTGGCAGTCAGCTCCATGCAGGTGGTGAGGCCGCTACCCGGCCGATCGAACGTGCTCACCTGGAAATGCTTCGCCAGATACGGCACCTGCAGCTTCCAGAAACGGCTGTGAACGATCGTCCAGGCCGGCCGGCAGTAGCAGCGACGTCAGGGGAGCATCGCCGAATACCTCATAGCCGATCTTCACCCCGTCGCAGTGGACGTACCTTCGAGATCAGGTTGCCGTGCGCGCACGTTCGCACCTCCTTCGTCAGCTCGCCGCGGATCAGGCCGCGCCTCGAGCAAACTGCTGAACGCTGTCCTTCCATCGTGGCCGTACCCTGGTGAACCAGAGCGGGTCACGATCCGCCAAGGGCCGCGTCCCGATCTCCACATAGTCCTAGTACCGTCCGTTGCAATCCGGTTGCAACAAGGGTGCAGGTCGTGTAGTCGCCTGCTCAGCCGGCACGATCTCCTTCGATGCCACGCGTGATCCTCTGCGAGGGAGCCGACGGTCGGGGTGACCCCGCATGACGCGAGCGAAGCCTCCTTCGCGGGCGATGCGTCCGTTGTCACTCGTCGCCGAGCTCCGTGTGCGGATCTGGCCGGAAGGTCCGAACTCCCGCCCGACGACCGTTTAGGCGTTTCTGATCCGGTCCAAGATCCCTGACTGGACAAGATGCTCAGGAACCGTCTCGGGACCAGTCATAAACCCGACCAGAAGTGGGAAGACCTCGGCGTCCATGCTGGCCATCTTCTCGCCGAGGAACCGCCGCCGGGCCGCGCGATTATCGGCGTCTTCGGCGAAGGTAACCGAGACGGCATCGGCAATCAGCCTGAGCGTTCGCATGCGCTCGGATCGTTCTTGCCCGTACGGGGCGAAGTCAGCTGGCTGGCGGGCACCGTCGAGTATCAGGTCCCTCACAATCCGTGCGTCGCGCAGGGCGATCGATAGCCCCTGGCCGACAATCGGATCGTTGTGTCCTGCGGCGTCGCCAACCAGGACGACCCCGTCCGCAAAGGGCGTGTCGGTCCACGTGTCATCGCCCGGATAGGTGGCACAAGGCCCGGCGGGAATCCCCTCTGCCACCAGGCCGGACATCGGGTAGCAGCCCGGCTTCCATGCTGCCAGGAGCTGTTCAGCGGCGTCGGGCCCGGCGAAGCGGCGCTGACCGGACCGGCCCGTGCACACGTACAGCCTCGCTCGGCCGCCACTTTGATGGAACATCAGCAACAGCAGATCCCCCTCGCCGACCATGACGTCATGATCGTCGGGGGATCCCTGCGAGCCCGTCCACGAGCAGCCCGGTGATGTAGTTGACCGGATCGTCGCGCTGGAGGGAGATACCGGATTGGCGGCGAACCGTTGACGAACGCCCGTCCGCCCCCACAACCAGTCGAGCGCGCACTTCCCGGGCGCGGTCGGATGAGTACGCGACGGAGACCGGCTGTCCGGCGCTCAGTTTGACGTCATGAACGCCCCGCACCACCGTGACGCCGGCGGCCGCCGCCGCGTCGATGAGAGCCTGGCAGGCGTCAGGGTGGCGGATGTTGAGTGTGCCGGGGATACCCTCGATCATCATCGACATCGGGAGCATCGCTGGCTCATCGGCGCCCTCGACGTATTGCAGCCACGCCGGAGCCACGTGCGCCCCCGCGTCGAGCAGAATCTGCTCGACAGCCAGATTCCGGGCTTCCTTCACCCCCCAGGGCAGCATGGACTCACCCCGGACGCGGTCCTCGTATTCGCCGCTCGACTCCAAGACAGTCACGCTCAGCCCCTGTGACGCCAGGGCATACGCCAGGGCAGAACCCGCGATGCCGCCGCCCACGATCACCACGTCCGAAACGTCGCCCATTATCATCAACCCCTTTACGCGGTCGCACGAACATTAAGGCAGCGCGTGCCCGCGCCGCTCCGTGGATTTCACCCACACGCGGAACCGCGGTTACATGACGCGCAGTTGGCCGGATCCGTGTGGGCGTCCGGGGAAAGCGGCACAGCCGCGGCAGCCCGATCCCCGACGCTGGGCTCGCTGCGTGCCCTACGTGTGTAACCTACGATAGAGTAAGCTACGGATACGTAAGCGTATCTTGCATGGGCTCTAGTCCCTGGCGTATGTGGGGCGCTCGTCCACCCGCATCACCGCGACCGGCAAGCGAGGATCCCATGACAAGAACAGCTGCCGCCACGGCGGCGCCCACCACCGTGCTCACCTCCCGCGACGTGCCCCGGCCAGAGATCGAGCCGGAACCGCGCCCCACCTTTGAACGCGTCCTGGTGGCCGTTTTCGTGGCCGTCCCGCTGCTCGCCCTGATCGCCGCGGTGCCGCTGGCGTGGGGCTGGGGCCTCGGCTGGCACGACGTTGTCCTGGCGACTGCCTTCTACTACGTAGCCGGGCTCGGGATCAGCGTGGGCCTGCACCGCTACTTCACCCACGGATCCTTCAAGGCGGTACGCGGGCTCAAGATCGCGCTGGCGGTCGCCGGGAGCCTGGCCATCGAAGGGCCGGTCATCACCTGGGTCGCTGATCACCGCAGGCACCACAAGTACAGCGATAAGGAAGGTGACCCGCACTCGCCATGGCGCTTCGGTAACGACTGGAAGGCGCTGAGCAAGGGTCTCATCTTCGCGCATGTCGGCTGGTTGTTCGACGGTGACGTCACCTCGGAGGAGAGGTTCTGCCCCGACTGGCTCGCGGACTCTGACGTCTTGAGGATCTCCCGGTGGTTCCCCGGACTGGTAGCCGTCTCCCTCCTCGCGCCTGCACTCATCGGCGGACTGTGGTCCATGTCATGGCAGGGCGCGGTGACCGCGTTCTTCTGGGCGACCCTGGTGCGGATCGCGTTCCTGCATCACATCACCTGGTCGATCAACTCGATCTGCCACACGTTCGGCAAGGAAGAGTTCGAGGTGCGGGACAAGTCCAGGAACGTCTCCTGGCTCGCGATCCTGTCCTTCGGCGAGTCATGGCACAACCTGCACCATGCCGACCCGACCTGCGCGCGTCATGGCGTGCTCAAAGGCCAGATCGACATCGCCGCGCGGACAATCTGGCTAGCCGAGAAGCTCGGCTGGGTCTATGACGTCAGGTGGCCGGACGAAGCCAGGCTAACCAGCAAGCAGACTGGTGCAACCCGCAAGCTCGGCTCCATGACCAAGCGGGCAACTGCCCGGCCGATCGGCTGACTGCCAGAAACGACCATCGCCCTGTTCAAGACCGAATGCACCTGCGGACGACTCCGCCCGCTGTGACGGCATGATCAAGAAGCTGGCCGCCGTGGAAGGCGTCCCGTCCGCGTAGGCCTGCCGGTTCAACGCCGTCCAGCTCATGGCCCGTGCACCGCCTGATCCGCCTCAACAGCTGCGGTAGACGTCGCCTAGACGGCGGGGCGATGCCCCCGTCAAGCGGTCTGTGATGGACCTTTGCCCGAGCCGTACGGCCGGCTATCACCAGAGTCGAAGATCCGCATCAGCAGGCTCGCCAGCGGGACGGTCTCTGCTGCCTCGGACACGTCCTCGTAAACCACCTGCCGGTGACCCGCAGGGTTCCGCACTCGGCAGCGGCCTGTCGCGTGTGCGGACGCTAGCCGGGTTCGGACGCTCGGTGCAGGGCGCTGAGGAAGGACGCTGCCCAGTGGCTTACGTCGAATTCGCGGACCCGGCGCCGCATCGCGCGCATCCGGCGCCTGGCCTCGGCCGGCGGCACGGTGGCCGCGCGCACGATAGTGTCCTTCATGCCCTCGATGTCATGCGGGTTGACCAGAAACGCGCCGCTGAGCTCGTCGGCCGCGCCGGTGAACTCGCTGAGTACCAGCGCGCCGGTGTCATCGTCCCGGCAGGCGACGTATTCCTTGGCTACCAGGTTCATGCCATCCCGCAGCGACGTCACCAGCATCACGTCCGCTGCCAGGTACAGGGCGGCCATTTCGTCTGCCGGGTATGTCTGGTGCAGGTAGTGAACAGGAGGGCTGCCGAGCTCGCCATGCTCGCCGTTAATCCGGCTCACCGCGCCCTCGACCTCCTCGCGCAGCAGCCGGTACTGCTCGACCCGCTCGCGGCTGGGGCTGGCTACCAGCACTAGCGCTGTCCGCAGGGGTCCGAAGCGCCCCTCGCTAAGCAACTCTCCGTAGGCGGTCAGACGATGAAGGATGCCCTTGGTGTAATCGAGCCGGTCGATGCCGAGCAGGACGACGTCCGGTTCTCCCAGTGCCTGCCGGAATCCGTTGGCCCGCTCCCTAACCTCCGTCCGGCTGGCGATCTCGGCGAAGCCAGCCGAATCGATGGAGACCGGAAACGTCGCGGTCCGCACCTGCCGACTGGCCGGAAGCGGCTGGTCCCCGCGCGCGCGAACCGCCTGCCCGGCGGCGGTCTCGTTACCTGGGACATGCTCTTCGGCCGGTACCCGCACAAGCGATCCGCTTGTCACCAAGCCTGCCGCCCGCCGGCACGCGCGCCGGAAGTTGGTCGCATCAGCATCGCGCTGGAATCCGAGCAGGTCCGCGCCGAGCAGGCCCGTGACGATCTGCCGCCGCCAGGGTAGCTGCGCGAAGATCTCATAGCCAGGGAACGGAATGTGGATGAAGAAACCGATGCGCAGGTCGCTGCGCTGTTCCCGGAGCATCTTGGGCACCAGCTGGAGCTGATAGTCATTCACCCATACGGTCGCGCCTACGGCTGCCTGCTCTGCTGCGGCTCTGGCGAATCGCCGGTTGACCCGGGCGTAGGCATCCCACCATGATCTGCGGAACTCCGGCGGGGCGATTACGTCGTGATATAGCGGCCACAGCGTGGCATTGCAGAAGCCCTCGTAGTAGTCGCTGACCTCCTCAGCCGACAATCCCACTGCGACCAGGTGCATGCCGGAGACGTCGAACGAGCCGGGTCCGTCGCCTGCCGCGCCGCCCCAGCCGACCCACGCACCGTCAGCCTCGCGCATGACCGGCTCCAACGCACTGACCAGCCCGCCAGGGCTTGGCCGCCACTCTGTGCCGCCGCCAGGACTCTCCGCCCGATCAACGGGCAGCCGGCACGAAACCAACACGAAGTCGTAGTCGCCCGCGGACCACTGGGAGTCCTGAGCCATCGTCTCGGCGGTCTGGTCCCAAGATGGCGCAGCTGACTCGCGCCGGCCACCCGCGGCTCCGCTGTCCGCAGCCTCGGTCTCGGTGCCCCCGTCCGCAGCAGACTTCAATGTCAGCAACCCCTATGCCGAGGCAACGGCCGGCTGTCGCCGAGGCCGCCGGGCGCTCGCGGCTGCCGCCGGCACAGCTCACAACGCGACAATAGCGTCCTCACCCGCGACCGGCCGGCCGCGGCCTTTGAGCTGGGCCGTGGCTGCCCTCGCTTCTTGACTTGTGGTGCTGGCCAGGCACTGACGGCGCTGGCCCTCATCTTCGGCGCCTCAGGCGGCGAGGCGACGGCCGTGCTCCGCAGCGGACCTTCCCGTTACCTCGCACCACGCGGTTGGGCCGGGCTGCCTGCGGCGTTGGCAGCGCGACGGGTCGGAATGCGGCCCAGTGGTGGCCTGCCATGTGCCGATTAGGTGCGGGTTGCAGCAACAGGCGATGCCAGTTGTTAGGTCACGATGCAGCACCAGCAGCCAACTCCGCTGTCTTCTTGGCGCGCTCATCGGCGTAACGCCGGTACTCGTCGCGGATCTGGGTGAACGTATTCCGGTCGTACTGCGATATTGCTCTGGCCAGGCCGTTCTCAGCGGTTGCGATTTTTGTTGCTATCTCGTCCTGCGTCAGTGCGGCCATACCAGGAGCCTATGCGCATCCAGCCACGGCGGCGCTGATATCGGCCTGCACAATGTGCCTCGTCGTAGGCGGGCTCAGCCACCCAGCACGCGGGCGGCCGCCGTTCCCGCGCCGCAGCCAGGTCGTCGCGGGCCCGGCCGCCCCAGATTGCGCAGCTCCCGCAGCTCCGGCTGGTCCGCCAGAGGAATCGCCGTCACCCCGTCCCCCGGCAGTTTGCCGGGTGCTGATCGACGGTTTGGCTGCGGGTGACAGTGTGATCTGCGTGATAAGCCTGCCAGTACCCGGTCCCGGTGCGCGATGAAGGTCGCGATGATCGCGCCGATCGCGTGGCGGACGCCGCCCGAGCACTACGGGCCGTGGGAGTCGATTGCGAGCCTGCTCACTGAGGGGCTTGTGGCACGTGGAGTTGATGTGACTCTGTTTGCGACGCTCGACTCTTTGACGGCAGCGGCTCTCGACGGTGTCTGCCCGCATGGCTACGCAGAGGATGCTCAGCTGGACGGCCGGGTCTGGGAGGCATTGCACGTTTCGCATGCGCTGGCCCGGTCGGGCGAGTTCGACCTTGTGCACAATCATCTCGACTGGCTGCCGCTCGCGTTCAGCGAGCACGTGCGGGCGCCGATGGTGACCACCATCCACGGCTTCTCCGGCGCGGGCATCCTTCCTGCTTACCGTCGGTCACGCTCAGCGTTCGTCGCGATCTCCGATTCCGACCGCAACGCCGGGCTTGACTATGTCGCGACCATTCATCACGGCATCGACCTCCAGCTGCTCCCGTTCCGCGCCGACTGCGGCAACCAGCTTGTCTCGTTTGGTCGCATTCATCCTGACAAGGGAACTGCAGACGCCATCGAGATCGCCCGCCGCGTCGGACGACGACTGGTGATCTGCGGCATCGTCCAGGACGAGCGGTATTTCGCTGACGCCGTGGAGCCGCACGTCGACGGGGACGAGGTCGTATTTATGGGCTCGGTCGGTCCGCAGCGCCGCGCGAAGGTCCTCGGTGATGCGGCTGCGCTGCTGCATCCGATCCATTTCGATGAGCCGTTCGGCTTGTCCGTCGTGGAGGCGATGGCGTGCGGCACGCCGGTCGTTGCCTATCAGCGCGGCTCGATGGCCGAGCTCGTTGACGAGGGCGTGACCGGGTACCTGGCTCATGACATCGAGTCATCGGTCGGCGCTGTCCGGGCGGCGGTGCGGCTGGACCGCGCGGATGTTCATGCCCGCGCAGTCGCGCGGTTCGGTGCCGACCGGATGGTCGAGGACTATCTCCGCACCTACAGCGAGCTGCTCAGGTCGGCCAGCACCTCGCCAAGCGGTGCGTAAGCCACCCCGATGCGGCTGTCGTCGATGCCGTAGGGAATCCACAGCAGGCCGTCGTGCAGCAGGCTCCCGCACGAGTACACGACGTTGGGAACGTAGCCGTCGCGCTCATCGGTGCCCGGGGACAGCAGCGGAGTCCTCGAATGGCCTAGGACGCGGGTCGGGTCGTCGATGTCGAGCAGCATCGCGCCGATGACGTAGACCCGCATAGGGCCGACGCCGTGGGTGAGCACGAGCCAGCCCCGGCCGGTCTCGATCGGCGGCCCGCAGTTGCCGACCTGTAGCAGTTCCCACGGCGCGGATGGTTCCTGCAAGACTACCGGCCGGTCCCAGACGTAACCGTCTGCCGAGCTGGCCAGGCTGGTGCGCTCGCCGTCGGAGCGGCACAGCGCCAAATGCTGCCCGTGTACCTTCCGGGGGAACAGCGCCATGCCCTTGTTCCGGGCCGCCGGCCCGGCCAGCCGATGAGCGCGGAACACGCGCAGGTCCGGGCTGATGAGCAGGCGCGGCGCTATCTGCCGCCCGTCGTAGGCGGTATAGGTGGCGCGGTACTCGGCGGTCCCGTCGTCGCCGGTGAACCGTGTAAACCGCGCGTCTTCCATTCCGTTGCTCTCCTCCTCAGCGGACGGAGACAGGATCCGCTGCCCGAGGTCGGTGTCGGGGCCGAAGGAGGCGTTGTAGGCCGACGAGACCACCTTGCGCAGCATGTCGACGGTAGCGGCGGATCCTGCCCGGGTCAGAAGGTCACGGTGCGCATGCGCGAGTGCCCGCTCAAGATCAACGCCATCGAAGTCGGTGGGCAGGGCGTGCAGGACGGTCTCAGCCAGTTCATCGAGATGGCCCTGGTCGGCCAGGACGGCATAGAGGTGCGTCCGGTGCCAGCTCGCTGGCGTTGTGTCCGCCGTGGAGACCGGCAGTAGGCGCGGCTCGAAGTCCCATTGCGCGCCAGGGCCGACGACGGCGGAGCAGAAGCCGATCGAGGAGATGTGGCCTTCACCGATGCCCCGCAGGCTGAGCGCCACCCGGGCCTGCCCGGCGCGCAGGCCGCTCTGGTCGGGGCTCAGGACCGCGCTGGGATTGCACAGGGCCGCACCCTCCGTCGCGTACTCCGCAGTGAATGCCGCTCCCAGCAGCAATGTGCGCGCCGCGGTTAGCTCACATGCCGTCTCGATGTGCGCGGAGACGATGGACGCATGCCCCCGCAGGAGCGCCTCGTAATTGTGGTGGCGACTGCTGAAGTCGCGGAGCAGGCCGGCCGTCAGCCGCTCGACTTCGTCTTCGGCAAGGTTCATGACGCGGTCGATGACTTGGCCGGCCCGCGAGTGGGCGCGCTGTAGCTCCTCGCCTGGCAGGAAGAGCCGCGCGACGACGCGGGCCGGATCGGCGCGCAGCCCGGCCTGCATGCGGTGCGTGATCACCCCAGTTCGCTCATCCGGCGTGCGTGCTGCGCGGTCGCGAGCATCGCCAGGGTGGACTCGGCGCCCTGGTTCTCATTGCGGCCGTGGCGTTCCAGGCCGTCGTAGCCGCCGCCGGTACGAGGGTCGAACATCGGCGTCGCGCTGTCGTTGTCACCGAGGAACCAGGCCCACGCGAGGGTGACGCCGGTCAGCCAGGATGGCTGATGGGTGATCCGGAACGCGCTCGCGCAGGCATCAGCGAGCGCGGACACCTCGATGGGCTGCTGGTCATAGCCGGCGCCGACGTCCTCGCGGCCGCAGCCGCCGACCGGGGTCACCGACAGGTGCCCATCGCGAGTCTGGGTGCGCAGCAGGAACTCCAGCAGGCTCAGTCCGCGGTTGAGAGCCGCCGCATCGGGAAGGGCGTCACCTGCGACGATGAGCGCCTCGGCAATCGAGGCGTTTGCGTAACTCAGGCGCTTCTCCGGCCATGGCCACTGGGAATCGCCGTCCGGCAGCTCGCCGATCGCGGCCAGCGCATCGGCGAGCAGCAGCCTGGCACCCATCTCGCCCGGTCGTCTTCTGAGCAGCTCAGCGGCTCCGAGCGCGGCGAACGCCATCGACCGGAGGTTCGGGGAACGACACAGGGCTGCTAGGCGGAACCCGCCGAGTGCGCGGGCCCGCATGCCCGGCGTCTGCGCTGTCGCGGCCGCGGCACCAAGGCCCCAAAGTGCCCGCCCCCACCAGTCACCCACGCCGGCCTCGTCGCGCCAGTTCCCGTCGACGTCCATCCTGTTGTGGCAGCTCCCGGCGGGTTCGAGCGCAGCGAGGACGAAAGCGAGGTAGCCACGGGCCAGGCGGCGCGCGCTTGGGCCAGGCTCTGGCTCACGGCACGTCACGACCAGGCCGCGGGCGACGTCATCGAGGCAATAGCCATGCTCGCGCCGGGGGACAGTGCCAAGCGCATGCTCGAACAGGCCCTGGTCGTCTGTAAGCAGTTCGAGGTGATCGAATACCGGCTGCTGGACGTTGTTTGCGGGAGTCATGCTGCCAATGGTCATGCGGCCACGCTCGCTGCGATCAGCCGGCCGGCGAGCTCGCGATACTGCTCCGCGATGGCCGGCCAGAGCAGCTGCGGTGCGGTCGCGGTGGCGGCGGCGGCCATCCTCGTCATCACGTCCCTGCGCGTGATCACCGAGCGCAGCGCCGCCGCGATCGCGGCGGGATCGCGGTGCGGCACGAGCAGGCCCGCTCCGCCTGCCAGCAGTTCACTGGCATGCGGGAACGGCGTTGCCACCACCGGCTTTCCGGCAGCCACGGCCTCGATGAGCACGCCCGACGTGACCTGCTCGGTCGAGTCGTACGGCAGCAGGACCACATCGGCGGAGCGGACGAGACTGGCCAGGGCGCGGGCGTTCCGGTAGTGACCGTCGAAGGTGATCCAGGATCCCAGCTCGGCCTGGCGGACCTGCTCACGGAGGCGCTCACGGTAGGCCTCGCCTTCGCGGAGCAGGACCTTCGGGTGGGTCTGGCCGGCGACCACGTAGCGCGGCATGGGCTGGAGATCGCCCAGCAGCGCCATTGCCCCGATGCCCCACTCGATGCCCTTGCCCGGGCCGAGCAGGCCCCATGTCAGGACGGTGAACTGCCCCGTGCGGAACGCCGGCTCTGCCATCGTTGTCTGCAGGGCGGGCGCGCCGTGCGCGATGATGCAGACCTTCGTCATGTCGGCGACGTACCCGGCCGCTAGCCGCTCGCGCGCAGTCTTCGTCATCGTGACTACGGCGTCGGCCTTCGCTATCACCGACTCGAGCACCTGACGCTGGTGTGGCGCCGGGTCGGTCAGCACAGTGTGCAGGACAACGACGCACGGCACCCGAAGCTGGTCCAGCAAGTGCAGGATCTCGCTGCCGTCGGCTCCGCCGTAAACGCCGTACTCGTGCTGCACGATGACGACGTCGCAGAAGTTCAGCCGCGCGGCCGCCCCACGGAGCGAAGCGGAATCACCAGCAATGAGCTGCGCGACCACCTCGTCGCCATGTGGCTCTGCGGGCGCGTCGACCAGCCGGACGACCCACCCCTCGTCAGTAGTGGAATGCAGCAAGGCGCCGCGGAGGGCGGCGGTGAAGGTAGCCAGCCCGCACTGGGTTGGCGGGAACGTGCTGACAAAGCCGAATCGTATTCCCACAGCTCAGGTGCCTTCCGATAGGACGGCCCCGACAGAATCGAGAACGAAGCCTCACGCGACAAAATGCTCCGGCTCGCGGGCAGCGTGTGTGCCCGACCAGCCGCTGCGACACGCCTAACTGACCGGCGCCGATCACGAGGGGCTAGGACCCGTTGCGTACAGCTGCGGCTATAGCCCAGGCGCACCAAGGGTGCGACGACGTTAGCCTATCCGTAGCCGAGGCCGCGCGTGACGGCGGCCGCGCGGAAGGGTCTCATCCAGTTCTGCAAGGGTCCGCTTGCACTGGAGGTCGGGCACGACCCGCAGATGACCGACTTGGCCAAGCTAGTGCTCGCGGTGTTCCTAGATAGTCCGCCAGGCCTTCCCGGTAGCCGGCCCGTAGCACTGAAGGCGGGCCTCAGCGCTGACGGCACGCTGTCCGCCGCGCTGCTGAAAGGCGGCGCGCTCGGCGTGCTGGACACCGCCACCGGGGCCCTGACCGTGACACCAGGGACCGCCATCCGCAGCCCCGTGAACCTGACATTCGGCTGGCTCGGCCAGAGCCACCGGCTCATGGTCACCACAACGCTCAGTCATGTGGCCATCCAGTTCGGCTACTGGCAACCAGGCGACACCCGGCTGTTGGTTGCTACCGAAACGGCCGCTGATGCAGAGGAGCTCATATTCAGTCTCCCTTAGCACGCAGCCTGACCACGACACCAGAGAGATCAGCTAGCGCAATGACAGCGCGGCGAGCGTGCTAGCGGTCACGATCGAGCCGGAGGCGTTCCCATCACCCCCAGCGACGCGAGCGTCAGCTCATACGCTCATGCATGATGAGTGCGGTGCCATGGCCGGCAAACTGTCCGTATGGCCGGTGATGCGCGCCCGCTTGACACAGGCGAGCGCAGGGCCCTCGATCTGCTGCTTGTCGAGGACTTCGACGGCGCTCCCGCACTTCGCGAGCAGGCGAGGGGTGCCTCTGTTGCGGGCCATTGCGACTGCGGATGCCCGTCGGTGTACCTGGCCCCGAACCCCGATGCTTCACCTGCCTCTGGCGCGCCGCGTATTCCATCGGGGCCGGCCGCCGCTTCAGCACGGGGGTCGATCGGGATTCGCGGGCTCTACCCCAGCTGGTCGCGGCGGCGTGTCAGGTAGGCGATCTCGGCGGTGTTGCCCGCCAGCTCGATGGCTTTGCCGTACGCCGCACGCGACTTCTGACTGCGGCCCAGCCGGCGCAGCAGGTCGGCGCGGGTCGCGTGGTAGGCGTGATAGCCGGCCAGCTTGTCCTCAAGGCGGTCGACGGCCGCCAGTGCCACCTCGGGGCCGTCAAGCTCGGCGACCGCGATTGCCCGGTTGAGGGCGATGATCGGCGAGGGGTCGAGGCGGACGAGCTGGTCGTAGAGGGCGACGACCTGCGACCAGTCGGTGTCGCGTATGTCGCGGGCGGAGGTGTGCACGGCGTTGATCGCTGCGAGGATCTGGTAGCGACCTGGAGCCGCCCGGGCGGCCAGGCGCTCGCGCACCAGCCGGTGACCCTCGGCGACCAGCGCCGCGTCCCAGGCCCCACGGTCCTGCTCGTCGAGGGTGACCAGTTCGCCGCTCGCCGAAACCCGGGCGGTGCGGCGGGCCTCGGTGAGGAGCATCAGCGCCAGCAGCCCGGCCACCTCACCGTCCTCCGGCATGAGGGCACGGATCAGGCGAGTGAGCCG
>JBKQTJ010000080.1:0-47882 GCA_052143255.1 Streptosporangiaceae bacterium
AACGCCGACCGCGCAGCCGTTGTCATGCGCACCATCCAGACCCAAGCATCACGGTGCCGTGCGCGTCTATGCACTCATCCGCATCCTTATACATCCCGGCAGACGCACTACTTTCGGCATGTGAGAATCAGATCAGTCTCCGAAGGGCGGGTTCCTGACCACAGTCGGTTCCGGCTTACAGCGCCGCCCGCGTCACTAGAGGCTGCCGCGCGACGTGTTAAACCTGGTACCTGTGTTGCTACATCGAAACTGATGACCCGCTTAAGGGTAGGCAGGTAGCGGCTCAAGGTAGCCAGCGGTGCGGCCGCAGTCCGCCAGCACGAAGGCGACTTCCTCGGTTGTCAGCATCACGTTGATGGGAGTTCACCACGGCACGCGCGCGAAGCCCCGCATGATAGGCGACGACCCACTCCCAGCGGTTCGGAGAGTAAAGCGACACCCGATCACCGGGTCGGACGCCCACCTCAATCAGCCCTGCGGCATCCCGGGCGCACAGCTCATCGAGTTCCTGATAAGTCAGTCGCCTGTCACCAGCGCAGTCTTAGCGCCATGCCGGCGCGCTGCGCGGCCGACTAGCGCTCCCAGGTCGGCGGTGATGGCGTCCAAAGCAGGCTGGGCGCCAACAACCTAGCAGCGCATTCGGTCCGGAACGTCAAACAGCGGGCAATCGTCAAGGCTCGGGCATTCACACCGCGCTGCGCACTCCAGCCAGCCGCGAACAAGTTCACTGCGCTCGATCAATGCCTCGATCTCCGGAAGCTTCCTATCGGCGATCTCGCGAAGCCGGCTGATCGCAGCCCGGTCATCCGGCGACGCGGTCAGCAACGCCTTGATCTCATCGAGTGTCAGGCCCGCGCGCTGCCCGGTGTCTATCACTGTGATCGTGCGCACTGCTTGCACGTCGTACTTACGCTGTCCGCGCACCCGCGCGGGCTGGGGCAGTAGTCCGATCTGCTCGTAATAGCGGAGGGCGGACGGGCGCTTGCCGGTCAGTGCTGCCAGTTCGCCAATGGCCAGCAGTCCGAAGCTGTCTGGCGTAGGTCGCGGATTTGACATCAAGTCAACTTTAACAGCGACGATTGCGGGTGACCGTCATCCACTCGCCCAGGAGCCAGCCCATGACCACCCGACAGTTCGCCGCCGCCGACAGCACCGACGACGGCACCGGCGCTGCGCCGATCGCCTGCTCTCTCACAACCGCGGACCTGGCCGCGCAAAGCGGCCGCTGGCAGCGGCTCGCCGCTCGCGCTCTGATCGAACGCGCAGAGACCAGTCACGGGCTGCGGATCTGTTTCCGTCCCGAGGCCGGCGTCGAGGCGGAACTGCGCGATCTCGTGGCCGTCGAGAACCAATGCTGCCGCTGGGCCGACTGGGCGGTGGAAACCTCGGCCGGTCAGGTTGCAGTCGATGTCCGCTCCTCAGGCGAGGGCATTACCGCACTTCACGGCATGTTCACTGGCCTGCGCAATCCCCCTGCGGTCGACGGCGGCTGAGCAACAGCCTGCTGGGTCCGGACCGCATTCAGAAGGGAACGGGGTCCCTAGCTGCCGCCCGGCGTGCTGGCGGGCGCCCCGGCGTCCTCATCAATCGGCTGATCCAGCCCGTACTCGGCGACTTCCTCGTTGCTCAGGCCGGGGAACTCCAGGCTGCCCTGGCGGGACCTGCGCCGGTCATTGGCCCAGGCGAACACCTCTGCGGCCTCGATCAATACCAGGCAGGGAACCGCCAGCAGCAGCATGCTGATCGGGTCCGGGCTCGGCGTGAAGACCGCGGCGAACGCGAACACCAAGAAGATGATCATCCGGCGCCACTTCCTGAACCGCTGGTGCGTCAGCACTCCGGCCAGGTTGAGCAGCACGAACACCAGCGGCAGCTCAAAGGCGATGCCAAAGATCAGTAGCATCGCGCCCGCATAGCTGAGGTAGGTAGTGATCGTGATCAGCGGGGTCACGTTAGCCGGAACCATGTCCAGCAAGAAATGCAGGCCCTTGGTCATAGCGAAGTAGGCGATGGTGCCGCCCACGACGAACAGTGGAACGGCCGCTCCAGCGAAGTAATAGGCCCAGCGCCGCTCCCGCCTGTACAAACCCGGAGCGATGAATGCCCAGACCTGGTACAGCCATATCGGCGAGGAGAGGATGGCACCGGTGACGATCGAGATCTGAAGCTTCAGGAACAACGCATCGAATACGCCAGTTACGTAGAGTTCGCAACTGCCGCCGCCCTTCGTCCCCGGCAGGTGCCTGACTGACATCGGCAGCCGGCAATATGGCTCTTGAATGAAATGCCACACATGCGGATACACGTACCAGCCGATGACCGACCCGATCGCAACGGCTACTGCGATCTTGATAACCCGATTCCGGAGCTCGCGGATGTGATCCATCAGCGGCATCCGCGCGTCCGGGTTGGGCCGCCGGCTGAGTCCTAGGTCAGGCCGGTCGGTCTCTGGCACTTCCTGTCCCACGGCCACCTCGGACAGGGATTAGCGCGGCTGCGCGGTCTGGTCCTCCGAGCGCGCCCCGCCGACAGCCGACTGCCGCTGCAGCTCCTCAACCTGGCGCTGCAGATCCTGCAGCTGCTGGTGGGTGTCCACGGCGGGCGGTGGCAGGACGGGTGCGGCCCCCGTCTGCAGGGCCTTCGGGTTCGCCGCGGTGCCGTTCTCGTCATCATCAGTGTCCAGCCCTGACACGCTCTTCTTGAAGATGTGCATGGACTGGCCAAGCGACCTGGCCGCACCGGGCAGCCGTCGCGACCCGAACAGGAGCAAGACCACGATCAGCAAGATGATGATGTGTGGTGCGCTCGGATCAAACATGACAGTCAGTCCCCTTCGGCAGCGCGCTCAGGGCTACATACTCGATGCGCTGAGTCTACACGCGAGGCCCATCTAAGCGACCGGTCACATCGCGGCGCAGACAACCGAGCGACTGCTCCGTTAACAGACGATAGCGGGCAAAATATACCTACGCATAGTGATCTAGTGCTGCCTTTGCGTCACTGGCCACCTGCCCCGCCAGCCCTGCGGGAGCCATCAGCCGGCCATCGTCCCCCAGCCGGAGTGCCAGCCTGCGGACCCACTGGGTGTCGGGCGTTCGCAGCCGGACGCGCAACCGCCCGTCGCCGAGCTCCTCTACCTGCTCGCACGGGTAATACTCGGCCACCCAGCGGCCAGCCGAGCCGAGCTCGAATTCGACGTGCACGTCCTCCGGCGAGGGACGGAAGAGACCGCCATCTACGTCGACGGCCTCGGCTCCGGCCGGCACATCGGCCGCTACCTCCAGTACCTGGCTGGACAGGATCCTGTCCAGCCGGAACAGCCGGACCGCGTTCGCTCGCCTGCACCAGCCTTCCAGGTAGCTGCGGCCGTCGACGACCAGCAGCCGCATCGGGTCGACGTCGCGCTCAGTGGCCTCATCCCGGCCGGGCACGTAGTAGGAAATGTGCAGCCGCCTGCCCCGCTTTAGCGCGTCAGCGACCTGGCCCGAGGCCGGCTGCCCCGTCATATCATCGACCTGTACGGCCACCTGGGTGCTGGGCGCCGCCGCCGCACCGGCGGCGGCCTCAAGCTTGGCAATCGTGCGGCTCAGCGCCGAGCCATCGCCGACACTTGGCAAGTCAGCGAGCATCCGCAGTGCTATCAGCAGTGCGCAGGCCTCATCCACGCCGAGGCGCAACGGCCGGTCGAAGGCCTCCGCCTCGCTGACCATGATCTCCCCGCCCTCGTACGACAGGTCGATCGGGCAGTACGGATCTGGCGACCGGAGCTCGACGCACCAGAGCATGTTCAGGTCGTCCACGAGCTCACGCTCGGTGATGCCGAAAACCGCGGCGGTTTCCGCCATGCCCACAACGTTCCGGCTGACTACATACGGAACCAGCGCGAGGAGCCGCTGGAGGCGCTCAGTGGCAGTCGGCGCCGCGGCGTTCCCGCGTGCCTGACCCGGCCGGAGCGAGGCATCCGCGGTCATGCCAGCACTCCTTTCAGCCGCCCGATCACGGCATCGCGCAGGTCAGTTGGCTCCAGCACGATCACGTCGGCCCCGAACGAGGCAAGGTGCTCGCTCCACCACCCAGTCTCGCTGAAGGTCAGCTCGATCACGTCCCAGCCAGGCCGGCCCGGCGCAACGGTGACGCTGACCGGATGGCGGCGCAGCCCGTACCCGACCCCCTCCCGTACCAGCAGCTTGCAGAGCCGCGGCGGCGCGGGCTCGGCGTCCCAGGCGAGCACTGCGCCGCGGACATCGGTGCCGGGCGGCACGATAACCGATCCCGGCGGCCCGGCGAAGCTGACTGCCCCGTCGACCCGGCTGAGCCGGAAAACCCGCTGCTCCTGGCGGTCAGCGTCGAAGCCCACGACGTACCAGCGCCCGCGCCTGTTGACCACGCCCCACGGCTCAAGCCTGCGCGGCTGGGCCGTGCTGCGGCCAGCAGCACGGTATCCGAAGGTCACCGGGCGACGGTCACGTACCGCCTCCCACAGCGGCCCGAAGGCTGACTCACCGGTCTGTACCCGCGGTTCAATGCCCGGCTGCGTCATGTCCTCGGCATCGATGCCCGCCGCCCGCAGCTTCAGCAGCGCTCCCTCAGCCGCCCCGGCCAGTTCCGCGCGACGCCAGACGCGCGCGGCCAGCCCGAGCACGGCGGCCTCGTCCGGCTCGAGCCTTATCTCGGGCAGCTCGTACGCCTGCCGCGAAATCCGGTAGCCAGCCTCCTCGTCGCTCCCGGAGTTCGTTCCCGTCTCCAGCGGTATGCCCAGTTCGCGCAGTTCGTCCTTGTCTCGCTCAAACATCCGCTTGAACGCCTCGAAAGACTCCGGATAACCGGGAACGGCTTCCCTGATCTGCGCGGCAGTCAGATACCTGCGCGCCGACAGCAGGCAGACCACCAGGCTCAGCAGCCGCTCGGTCTTCCGCCTGGACATCGCCACCCCTTCCCGCGATCCGACGCTACCCTGCCGGAGTGATCAGGTGGCGAAGTGGCGAGGTTTCCGCGCTCGGCCAGTCGTGGGCCGGCGCGATGGAAGTTGACGTGGCGGTAGCAGGCCGCACCGTCAAGGCGCTGGCATACCCGCGGCTCACTGGCGCGCCCGCGCCCGGCGACCGGGTACTGCTGAACACCGGGGCGCTCGACCTAGGCCTCGGGACCGGCGGATATGCCCTGGTAGTAGCGATTCCAGACCGGCTGCCGCCGGATCAGGACGAGCCTGGCCACCTGGTCAAGGCCCGGTATACCCCGCTGCAGGCCTGCGTGCTCGGCGCAGACGAACAGGACTCCGGCTTCCATGAACTGCTCCGGGAGGCCGACGACCTTGGCGGCCTGCCCGTCGTGGTCGCCGACCTGCATTCCGCCCTGCCCGCCATAATGGCCGGCTATCTGGCCACCCGGGCCGGCGACCGCGCCGCCGCGCCGCGGATCGCCTACGTGATGCTTGACGGCGGCGCCCTGCCGGCCTGGTTCTCCCGCACGTCCGCCGCGCTCACCGAGGCTGGCTGGCTGGCCGGGACAGTGACCGTGGGCCAGGCGTTCGGTGGCGACGTGGAGGCCGTCACCTTGCACAGCGGGCTGCTGGCTGCCCGCCATATCCTTCGCGCCGAACTGGCCGTGGTCTGCCAGGGACCCGGCAATCTGGGCACCGGCACGATGTGGGGATTCTCCGGCGTCGCCATCGGCGAGGCAGTCAACGCCACCTCGGTCCTGCGGGGCCGGCCAGTCGGATCCTTGCGGATCAGCCAGGCCGATCCGCGCGACCGGCACCGCGGCGTCTCCCATCACAGCCTGACTGCGTACGGCCGGGTGGCCCTGGCCAGGGCCGACATCGTGGTGCCCGAGCTTGGCGGCGAGTTCGGCGCGCAGCTGCTGACGGCGGCCGCGCCGCTGGCCGCGCGCCACAACCTGGTCCGGGTTAGCGTGGACGGGCTGGCTGACGTACTGCGGGCCTGCCCGGTGCCGCTATCGACCATGGGCCGCGGCCTTGACGCCGACCTGGCCTACTTCCTGGCCGCGGCGGCGGCGGGCCGGCACGCGGCCAGCCTCGGCCCGGCCAGCGATACGGGCCACACCGGCCCGCCGGGCGGCCCGGCCGAAAAGTATGACCTGGAGCGATCCTGCGTGCGCCTGGTGCTCCAGGACAGCGGCGGCCGCATCCTGCTGTTCCGCGCTCAGCTCAGCTCCCGTTCACCGCAGCCATGGTGGGAACTTCCTGGCGGCGGCATCGAGCCGGGCGAGAGCTATCAGCAGGCCGCCGTGCGCGAGGTTCGCGAGGAAACCGGCCTGCTCATCAGCCCGGCGCAGGTCGGGCCGCCGCTCTGGCGCCGGTCGGCCACCTGGACCGGGCATGGCATCCGGCGGCTGCAGCACGAGGTCGTCGCGGCAGTCCGCATCGACGCCAGCGAGCCAGAGATTACCGACGGCGGCCGCACCCCGGAAGAACGGGATGAGTACGTCGCCTCCCGCTGGTGGCCGGTTCCGGAGCTGCTTGCCAGCACCGAGCGCTTCTATCCGGGCAGGCTGCGCGAACTATTGCCGGCCTTCCTGGCCGGCGCCGAGATCAGCGAGCCGTTCGAGCGCTGGAACTAAGCTCCGATCCCCGGCCGCCCTCAGGTGTTCGCCGGGTGGACCGCCAGGATGTCCACCACGAAGACAAGGGTGGCGTTCTTTCCGATGCCGCCGTTCGGCTGTCCCTGGGCGCCGTATCCGAGCGCCGGCGGGATGACGAGCATCACCCGGCTGCCCACCGGGATCCCGGCCAGTCCCTGATTCCAGCCCGCCAGCATCTTCCCGCCGAGGGTGAAGCTGAGCGGGCTGCCCGACGGCGACTGGGCGGACGGCCAGGACGTGCCGAACACCTTGCCTGTCTGCCAGTCGACGCCGACGTACTGGACGACCACAGTCTCACCTGCGGTGGTCTTGGGTCCGGTGCCCTTGATCAAGGTGGTCACCGAGAGCTTGGCGGGCGGCGCATGCTTGGGAATGGCCACGACCGGAGCCTGCCCGGCCGACGTCGTTACCGTCGGCAGCGACCCGCCGCCGTGCGAGACCGAGGTCCCGCTCGCGGACTGGCCCTGGGAGAACTGCTGGAGCAGGTCGATGACCCAGACCAGGGTGTCCGAGCCGGTGATCCCGTACTGCGGCTGGCCGCGGGTGCCGTAGCCGTACTTCGGCGGCAGCACGGCCACGATCCGGCTGCCGAGCTTCGCGCCCTTGAGGGCCGCGGTCAGCCCGGGCAGGCCAACCTGCGCCGGGATGATCTGCGGGCCGCTGCTCGGGCCGGTGCCGAAGGTCGAGCCGATCAGCGTGTGCGTCGTGCCGGTCCACTTGTAGATGGCGTAGTTGACCAGCGCCGAGTTGCCCGCCTTGAGCACCGTACCGGTGCCCTTGATCGGCGTGCTGATCACCAGCTTCGTGCTCGCCTTCGCCTTCGGGATTGCCACGGTGGGGGTCATGTCGAAGCTGCCCGTTGTCTTCACGGCAGCGTTGCTGTTCGCTGAGCCGGCTGAGCCCGATGATCCGGCCGAGCCGCAGCCTGCGAGAACTGCGCAGGCGGCGAGCGGGACCAGCAGGGCTGCTGCGATGCGGCGCATGTGTTTCCTCAGTGTTGGGTTCAAGACAAGTCAGCCTACCGGCCGTGGCCGGCTGAACCGGGCCATGCGGACCGGGCCGGGCTAGCCAACCGGCGTCGTCGCCAGGCTGCCGAGCAGATTCGAATTCCATACCAGAACGGTGTAATCAGGCAGGAAGTAGACCTTCGCCGGCTGGCCGAAGGCACCCAGCACCGCGGTCGCGGACGGCGCCAGGTTCCACGGCCCGGACCCGGAACTCGGCAGCACGACGAAATTGGCCACGTGCGACTGCGCCGAGTACCAGCTAGGCTCGGCCTCCCAGAGGTAAGGCCGGACCACATGCCCCACCTTGATGGCGCGAACCGCCACCCGGCCGCCGCTGTCAGCGGTTACCGAATTAGCCAGCCAGTAGTCCGCCAGGCCGTAATCCAGCCGGCGCGCGGCCAGCCAGCCTGCCAGGGCCTGATTCTGGGCTGGCACGGCCGGCCTGGCCACGACGCCCGCCGCAGCGGCCAGTTCAGCCGCTAACACGACCGAGAGGGCCGGCATCAGCCTGGCCTTGTGCAGCCGCCGCGCCAGCAGCCGTCCGGCCAGCGCGGCGCCGAGCGGAAGCACGGCAGCGAACTCCCGGCTGCTATCCGGCTGGCCCGCATTCGGCCCCAGCAGGTAGGCGACCAGGCTCAGCAGGATCGCTACCGCGAGCAGCTGCACCGCCAGCGGCGACCGCGGGAATCTGCGGACCGCGGCGCACACGGCCCAGCCGGCCAGGCCGATGCCGGCCAGGTGCAGCATCCCGGCGGCCGCCCCGAAACCAACCGGCTGACCAGGGAAGTCGGCGCCGAACAAGACCAACAGGCCCTGGAGCACCTGCAGGAGGTTGTGCGGCAGCTGCCCGAACGGGGCCAGCACGCCGCTGACCGGCCAGACGCGGAAGCCGCCGCGAGCCTCGATCAGGGCGACCGCGCGCCTGGCCGCCCACACCGCGGCGAGAGCGGCAGCCGCCAGCGCGAGCTCGAACCAGGCAGTTCGCGCCTTAGCGCGCTGCCTGATCACCGCCTCATAAGCGCGGGCGAGCGTGACGAAGACGACCGGCCCGACGCCGGTGATCAGCACGATCTGATCCGCGACCAGCGCCCAGGCCAGCAGTAAGAAGACCAGCAACGGCACGAGCCAGCTGCGCCCGGCCCGGTCGATGAGCAGAAATACCAGCAGGACCGGCACCACGCTGCCGACATGATCGGGCTCGAGCAGCAGCACGTGCGCGCTGGGTTGTAGCGGGGCGATCATGATGCCCGCTGCCAGCGCGACCCGCAAGAGCCCGAGCGTTCCCCTGGCCGCGCCTTTGGCAAGCCGCGCCGCCAGCAACACCAGCATCGTGTAGGTCGCCGCGGCGGCGATGTGCACGACATCCGGAGTCAGGCCGCGCGCCAGCTCGACCAGCATGTACTGCGGCAGCTCAGTGGTGTAGAACGACACGTCAGACAGCACCCAGCCGCGCAGCAGCGGGTTCCCGTGCAGCATGTCCCAGGCCTGGAGCACGTTCGAGGACCCGTCGGAGTTGGCCGGAACGGTCCGGGAGATGTGCAGATAGCAGCTGAACAGCACTAGCCCCGCCAGCAGCCAGGCACCGGATGCGGCGATCCGCACCGGCCAGCGTGCCGGACGCCGCTGCCGCGACCGCTGTTCGCGGCGCGTTGCCCGGCCGGCCTGCCGCAGGCTGGGTACGCCGCGAGGCCCGCGCCAGCGCCGACCAGGGCCGGAAAGCTCCGGCGCCCCGGCAGGCAGCCGCCGGAACTGTGCCGCCACCAACCGCGCGAGCTGGGCGGACCGTACCTGGATGGTGGTCATGCCGGGCCCGCCGCTGCAACCTCGGTCAGCGCGTCGATGACTTCGTCCAGCATCTGGTCCAGGCAGGTACTCGCCTCGAACCCCAGCAATCGCTTCGCCTTGCCGGTGTCCGGTATGCGCTGCTGCACGTCGTGCCGGAACGGCGGATCATGCACGATCCGCAGCGGCACGTCCGGGCCCTTGACCTTCGCCCAGATCAGCGCGGCGAGTTCCAGCACGGACGTCGCTTGCGCGGTGGACAGGTTGAAGTCCTCCCCGACTGCGAGCGGATGCTCCATCGCCGTGACGATGCCGCGGGCGACATCGCCGGCGTAGGTGAAGTGCCGCAACTGGCGGCCCGAGCCCAGGATGCGCAGCGGGTCCTGGCCCCGGAGCAGCTTTATCACCAGGTCTGGAACTACGTGGCTGAGTGGCGGCCTGAGGTCGCCCGAGTTCCCGCCCGGAGCGCGCGGCAGCTGGCATTCCCCCGCGCCGACGCAGTTGAACGGGCGGACGATGGTAAACGGCAGGCCATACTGCTCGAAGGCGGCGCGGACCAGGTACTCGCCCGCGAGTTTGGAGAACCCGTAAGCGGACTGGGGCGGCGGGATCAGGTGCTGCTGGCCCTCCGCCGACGGCCAGCGGGCCGCGGATTCATACACCATGGACGACGATACGAAGGTCAGCTTGCGTAACTGTCCCCCGCGGTGCGCTGCCACGGCAGCGTCGCAGCTGGCAGCCATGATCCTGGCGTTCGCTGCGAGCAGGTCGTACGGATACGCGTGAAAGTACGAGATCCCGCCGATCATCGCTGCGGCCGCGATGAACTGATCGCAACCGGCCAGCAGGCTCGTCATGTTGCCGGCATCAGCAGCGTCAGCCTCGACGAAGCTGTAAGCCGGATTCCCGTCATGCGGCGACGGGCGCGGCCCGTACTTGCTGAAGTTGTCGACGCCGATCACCTGATAACCGCGGCGCAGCAGTTCAGTTGTGACGTAGCCGCCGATGAATCCGGCGGATCCGCTGACTGCTACCCGCTCAGCCACCAGTTGCTCCCGCCGCGCCTGGCAGGCACCTGATCACCGGTCAGTTGCGCAGCAATCAGCGGGCGGCCGAAGCAGAACAGGTACCAGCGCAGGTACGCCGGCAGCCAACGGGCCAGCCGGAAGCCGGACCGGCCGTCGGCCCGGCCACGCCAGGTCGTCGGGATCTCCGCAACGGGCAACCGTAGCCGCCGCGCCTTCGCGGTTAGCTCGATGCCGATCTCGAAGCCATGCCGCGAGTCCACCCCGGCCAGGCGCGCGAACTCGGCCGAGTAGGCCTTGAATGAGTTGGTCGCGTCGGTAGTCCCTGCCCGCGCGAGGACTCGCAACGAAGTTCCGGCGAGCCGGGATAGCGCGCCCTTCAGCGCCGGGCCGCCGAGCTGCCGGCCGCCGGGCGCGTAGCGGGACGCTGCTGCCAGCACCGCGCCACCCTCCACCAGCGCTGCCAGCTCATCGATCTGAGCCGGATCGTCGCTGCCGTCCGCCATCGTCACCACGACGACCGGAGCCGTGGCTGCGTGCAAGCCGAACCTGATAGCGGCGGCCGGCCCGGTCCCGTACTCGTTCACCAGCAAGCGCAGCCGGCCCTCGTTCCCGGCGTACGCGCGGACCACGGCCGCGGTCGGATCGTCCGCAGCATCGACCACGACGAGCACCTCGCAGGCGCTGCGCACCGACTCGAACAGCAGATCCAGCACGCCGGCGATCCGCTCGCTCTCCTGCCGGGCCGGCATGATCACCGACAGCCGTGGCGAGCTTGCCAGCGGAAGCGCGACCTCGGTCAATGGCGCGGCGGTCACGTGAGCACTCCCCTGCCGGTGACACCCCAGATGTCAGCCACCGGCTGGGCGGCCGTCAAATTCCGGTAGCAGGGCTGCGGAGTGGCAACGACTAGCAAGTCCGCGCGGGCAAGCACATCATCGAGCGGCAGCAGCTCGGGGTCGGAACTCACCAGCGGGTCAGTGCAGAGCACTGCCGCGGCGCGGTCTGCCAGCAGTTCCTTCAGCCGGTACGACAGGCTCTGCCTGACATCACCCGAGCCAGCCTTAAAAGCCATGCCCAGGATACCGACGCACATCTCGGCCAGCGGGTAGCGCTGCTCGAGCCGGCCGACGACGTAGTCGGCCAAGCCCTCGTTCGCCTCGATCGCGGCCCGCCCGATGCTGAAACCGGCATGCGCGCTGGCCAGCCAGCTGGTGTCGGTGCGCAGGCACGGCCCCGCTGCGAAGCCAGCCCTGGGCAGATCAGCTCCGCGCGGGTAACCCAGCGCTAGCCCCTGCCTGATCCGCTCGTAATCCAGGCCGAGGTCGTTGGCGATGGCATAGAGCTGATTGGCGATGCCGAAGCTGACGTAACGCCACGCGTTGGCGAACAGCTTGGCCAGCTCGGCTTCCTCCGGCGACATGGGCACCAGCACCGAGGAGAGCAGCCGGAACAGCCCGATGGCCCGGTCCAGGCCTCGCCCAGTCCGGCTCGACACGATCTGCGGCAACTCGAACAGCTCCGTCATCGCCTGGCCCGCTGCGATCCGCTCAGGACAGAACGCCACGTCAACGTCCAGCCCCAGGTCGGCGGTGAGCTTCTCCAGCCGGGCCGTGGTACCGGGCTGCACGGCAGCGCGAAGGACCAGTAACTGGCCGGGCTTCAGCCGGCTAGCCAGGCTAGCGAGGCCGGATTCGATCACGTCATCCGCGGCGATGATCACATGCTCGGCCGTACCAATGAAGGCAGGATCGGCCGTCGCAGTCAGCCGACCGATCGCGAGCACCTCGCGCAGCGCTGCCTCAGCGCCTGGCTCGGCGAATGGCATGTGCCCAGCCCTGACGGCCGCCGCCGCGGGCACGCTGCCGTCATAGCACGCAACCGAGGCGCCGCGGCTCGCCAGCGCTATCGCAAGCGGCAAGCCGACATGACCGCAGCCCCCGATCACCGCAACATCCCGGCTGAAACCAACGGCTCGGCCCGTATCCGCTAACGCAGTATCCACCACGCGACGCCCCCCGGTAGCTGCAAGCTGACCCGGCCGAGCTTAGCAACGCCGAGTAGTCGCGCGAGCACGAAAAGTTGACACGGTCGATCGGCAGTGCGCTACATCCCCGCGATGAGCTTCTCCACGCGCTCGTCCACCGAGCGGAACGGGTCCTTGCATAGCACGGTGCGCTGCGCCTGGTCATTCAGCTTCAGGTGCACCCAGTCAACGGTGAAATCCCGGCGTCGTTCCTGCGCCCGGCGGATGAACTCGCCACGCAGCCGGGCTCGCGTGGTCTGCGGCGGGATCGACTTGGCGGCGAAGATGTCCAGGTCCCGGCAAACCCGCTCGACCGCACCGCGCTTTTGCAGCAAGTAGTACAAGCCCCGGCCGCGGTGCACGTCGTGGTAGGCGAGGTCGAGCTGGGCGACCCGGGGCGAGGCCAGCGGCAGGTCGTGCTTGGCCTGGTACCGCTCGATCAACTGCAGCTTGGTCACCCAGTCGATCTCCCGGGCCACCAGGCCGAGATCGCCGGTGTCGACCGCGCGCAAGGTCCGCTCCCACAGCTCAAGGACGCGGCTGGTGATGGCGTCCGCTCCCTTCCTGGCGGTGAACTCCTGCGCCTTGACCAGGTACTCCTGCTGGATATCGAGCGCGCTGACCTCACGGCCGTTGGCCAGCCGGACCCGCCGCCGCCCCGTCATATCGTGGCTGACATCGCGGATCGCGCGGATCGGGTTCTCCAAGGTCAGGTCGCGCATCACGATGCCAGCCTCGACCATCCGCAGCACCAGGTCGGTGGCGCCGACCTTAAGCAACATGGTGGTCTCGCTCATGTTGGAGTCACCGACGATCACGTGCAGCCGCCGGAACCGCTCGGCGTCCGCATGCGGCTCATCGCGGGTGTTGATGATCGGGCGTGATCTGGTCGTCGCGGACGACACGCCTTCCCAGATGTGCTCGGCGCGCTGGCTCACGCAGTACACCGCGCCGCGCGGTGTCTGCAGCACCTTGCCTGCGCCGCAGATGATCTGGCGCGTCACCAGGAACGGGATCAGCACGTCGGCCAGCCTGCCGAACTCGCCATGGCGGCCGACCAGGTAGTTCTCGTGGCAACCGTAAGAATTGCCGGCCGAGTCGGTGTTGTTCTTGAACAGGTAGATGTCGCCGGCGATGCCTTCCTCGCGCAGCCTGCTGTCTGCGTCGACAAGCAGGCCCTCGAGGATCCGCTCGCCGGCCTTGTCGTGCGTGACCAGGTCGATCAGGCTGTCACATTCCGGGGTCGCGTACTCGGGGTGGCTGCCTACGTCCAGGTAGAGCCGGGCGCCGTTGCGCAGGAAGACGTTGCTGCTGCGCCCCCACGAGACCACTCGCCGAAACAGGTACCGCGCCACCTCGTCCGGGGACAGCCGACGCTGGCCACGGAACGTGCAGGTAACGCCGTACTCGTTCTCCAGCCCGAATATTCGCCTGTCCATCCGTCCCCAGTTACCAGTCGACGGCGATGTACTTGGTCTCGGTGTACTCAAGCAGCCCGTCATGCCCGCCCTCGCGGCCCAGGCCGGACTGCTTAACTCCGCCGAACGGCGCTGCCGGGTCAGACACGACACCCCGGTTGATCCCGACCATGCCCGCCTCCAGCGCCTCGGCGACTTGCAGGGCCCGCCGCAGGTCCCTGGAGTACAGGTAGGAAACGAGCCCGTATTCGGTGTTGTTGGCCAGCTCGATCGCCTCATCGACGTCGGTGAACCTGACGATGGGCGCGACCGGGCCGAATATCTCCTCGGACAGGATGGCGGCGTCCGCGGGCACGCTGTCCAGCACGGTCGGCTCGTAGAAGTAGCCGGTCCGGTCTGGCGCATGTCCGCCGGTCAGCACCTCGGCCCCGGCATCGGTAGCCGAGTTAACCAGCGTGGACACCTTCGCCAAGGTGTCGGCGTTGACCAGCGGGCCAAGGTCCACGCCGTCCTCGAGGCCAGGACCGACGCGGAGCGCGGCAAGCTTCGCCGCGAGCTTGCCGGCGAACTGGACCGCCACGCTCTCGTGCACGTAGAACCGGTTGGCCGCGGTGCACGCCTCCCCGCCGTTACGCATCTTGGCGATGAATGCGCCCTCGACCGCCGCGTCGAGGTCAGCGTCTTCGAACACGAGGAAGGGTGCGTTGCCGCCCAGTTCCATCGAGCAGTTGAGCACGTAATCGGCTGCCTGCTTCAGCAGCATCCGGCCCACCTCGGTGGATCCGGTGAAGGAAAGCTTGCGCACCCGCGGGTCGGCCATCACGGCCTGGGTCAGCGGGCCGGGCTTGTTGGTTGGCACCACGTTGACCACGCCGTCCGGCACGCCGGCCTCGACCAGCAGCCCGGCCACCGCCAGTGCCGTCAGCGGCGTCTCCTTCGCAGGCTTGAGCACGACCGTGCAGCCAGCGGCGAGCGCGGGTCCGATCTTCCTGGTGGCCATCGCAGCAGGGAAGTTCCACGGCGTGATCATGTAGCTGACGCCGACTGGCTGGCGCTGCACCATGATGCGGTTGGCACCAGACGGCGCGATCGACAGCGATCCGTCGATCCGGACAGCCTCCTCCGCGTACCAGCGGAAGAACTCCGCCGCGTACAGGATCTCGCCGCGGGCGTCCCGCAGCGCCTTGCCGTTCTCCAGCACCATCAGCCGCGCGAGTTGCTCGGACCGCTCGGTCATCAGCTGGTACGCCCGGCGCAGGCACTCGGCGCGCTGCCGCGGCGGCGTGGCCGACCAGCGGGGCAACGCCTCAGCGGCAGCCCCGACGGCTTCCAGCGCATCCTCCGGGCTGGCATCGGCCACCTCGGTCATGACGTCCTCGGTGGCCGGGTTGACGACCGGCAGCGTGCCCGCTCGTCCCGATGACCACTGGCCGCCGATCAGCAGGCCGGTCGGTACGTCGATGCCGGTGATGGTTGCCAGGTCGGCTGTCACGGTCTTCCTCCGTCCGGCACGAGAGCCCTCGTCCTCACCCCGACATTACCCCCACGCACGAGGGGCCGCGCCCCCCGTGTATCCCCCGAAAACGCCCCCGCGTACCCCCGAAAAACCCAGCCCGCTTCGCGGCGATGCCGCCGCGTACACCGGAGCGGGCTCAGCTCGATGGGCCTTCGCCGCTGCCCGGGCCCTCGCCGTTGCCGCCAGCCGAGCCGTTCCCGCCAGCCGAGCCGTTCCCGCCAGCTGAGCCGTCGCCGCTCGCCGAGCCGTTGCTGCTGGAGCCGTTGGCCGAGCCCGCCGGTCCGCTCGGCGGGGTGGGCTTTGCCTGCGCCAGCAGATCGTCCAGGCGCGCGCCGCTTAGCCGCCGGAAAGCCCTGTGCGCGCTGGTCCGCTCCAGCAGCGCGACCTCGAGCTGGCCGCTGGTCAGCGGCTCGGAGTTGGTGCCGTCGCCCTGGCCGGCCAGCGAGGCGATGGCCAGCGACATGGCCTCGGTCAGCGACATGCCCGGCGTGTAACGTTCCTTGAGCACCGCGGCAACCTTGTCAGCCTGGCCGCCCATCACCACGAATCCGTGCTCCTCGGCCACCGAGCCATCGAAGATGATGCGGTAGATCTGATCGCTGTCCGCCGTGCTGCCGACCTCGGCGACGACGATCTCCACTTCGTACGGCTTGTTGCTGTCGGTGAACAGCGCGCCGAGCAGCTGGGCGTACCAGTCCGCCAGCCCGCGAGCGGTGACGTCGCGCCGGTCGTACTGGAAGCCGGTCATGTCCGCGTACCTGACGCCTGCCTTCCGCAGGCTCTCGAACTCGTTGTACCGGCCAACGGCAGCGAAGGCGATCCGGTCATACATCTCGCTGAACTTGCGCAGCGCCCGCGACGGGTTCGGCGCCACGAACAGGATGCCGGCTTCGCACGCGAGCACGACACCGCTGCGGATCCGCGTAATGGCTTTGCGCGCGTAATCCGCCTTGTCCTTCATCACCTGTTCAGGTGACACATAGAACGGCATCGACACCGCGGGCGCTTCCTCTACTCGAGTCGGGTTGGCGTGATCAGCTCGGCCTGCAGATCAGGAGTCCGCCGCGGTCCGGAGCGGCGCCACCGGCCCGTCCGGCAGTCGCTGCCGCTCCGACACGACCGCCTGCGCGTACTGGCCGGCCTCATCCTCGGTCAGACGGTGGAATCCGTCGGCGGTGACCGACGCGACAACGGGGTAGATCCGCCGCGGCATGTCCGGGCCACCGGTCGCCGAATCATCGTCAGCTGCGTCGTAAAGCGACTGCATCAGCGTCAGCACCAAGTCGTCGACGCTCATGCCGTCCCGGTACAGCTTCTTCAGCGCGCCCCGGGCGAACACCGAGCCCGAGCCGATCGAGGCGAACCGGTGCTCCTCGTAACGGCCGCCGGCCACGTCGTAGCTGTATATCCGGCCACGGCCGGTTTCTGCGTCGTAGCCCGCCAGCAGCGGCACCGCGACGAGGCCTTGCATGGCCGCGGGCAGGTTCGACCGGACTAGGCCTGCCAGCCGGTTCGCCTTGCCCTCGAGTGACAGCGACCGGCCTTCCAGCTTCTCGTAGTGCTCAAGCTCTACCTGGAAAAGCCGCACCAGGTCGATGCCGATGCCAGCCACGCCGGCAATCCCGACGCAGGTGAAGTCATCGGTGCGGAACACCTTCTCGATGTCGCGCTGGGAAATCATGTTCCCCGCGGTGGCGCGCCGATCACCAGCCATGACGACGCCGTCAGCGCACACCGCCGTCACGATCGTAGTGCCGTGCGGCATGTCGGCCCCGCCCGTGCCGCTGCCTGGGGACTCTGGCTGCGGCAGGAGCCCGGGCGCCGCCGTCGCGAGGAAATCGGCAAACGAGGAAGACCCGGCGGCAAGGAACGCCGAAGCCTGCCAACGTGCCTGGGGTTCAAAGCCGCCCACCGCTTAAGTCCTTCCGGTGATATGCCTGCTGATGATCCGACCCTAAGCCCTCGCGGCGCAGCGGCTCACTCCCCGCCCTTCTGCACGTAGGACCGGACGAATTCCTCAGCGTTCTCCTCGAGCACCTCGTCGATCTCGTCCAGGATCGCGTCGACGTCGTCAGTGAGCTTGTCCTGCCGCTCCTTGACGTCGCTGGCCTCCTGCACGTCGGCGTCCTGCTCCTCCTCGGTACGCCGCGATGTCTGCCGCTGTCCGCCGGTGTCCTTCGTCGCCATGCCCTACCTCCGTGCTCCGCGGTGCCGCCGTGCGCCCAAAGCTATCCTCGCCTGCCGGCGCGCGGTCCAACCCTGGCCCACTGCATCGGTATCACGATGTGACAACTTGAGGCCAGGATAACCACGCGACACGATTACGACGACAGCAAATTGCCGCTTTAATCACGTACATCCGTTGTCAGCGGATCGTTACTGACTGCCTGGTTAGTCCTGGCCGGTCAGAGCCCCGACTAGCTCGGCCGCAGTCGCGCAGTTATCCAGCAGCGCGCCCACATGCGCCCTGGTACCCCGCAGCGGCTCCATTGTCGGCACCCGCTGCAGTGACTCACGGCCCGGGATATCGAAGATGACCGAGTCCCACGAGGCCGCTGCGACGGCATCGGGATACTGCCGCAGGCAGCGTCCGCGGAAGTACGCCCTGGTGTCGGTGGGCGGTTCGTCCATCGCCGCCAAGACGTCACGCTCGCTGGTGATCCGGGTAAGGCGGCCGCGACTTGCCAGCCGGTTGTACAGGCCCCGGTCGGACCGGACGTCGGCGTACTGCAGGTCAACGAGCTGGAGCCGGGGGTGGCTCCACGCCAGCCCGTCCCTGGCCCGGTAACCCTCCAGGATCTCCAGCTTGGCCACCAAGTCGAGCTCGCGCGCGGCGAGCATCGGATCCTCCGCCAGCCGGCCCAGCACGCTCTCCCAGCGGTCAAGCACGTCGCTGGTGACGTCATCCACGTCGGCGCCGTACCTGTCCTCGGTGTACTTCCTGGCCAGCTCCAGGTACTCAAGCTGGAGCTGGACCCCGGTCATCTTCCGGCCGTCCCGCAGGGCGACCAGGTGGCGCAGCGACGGATCGTGCGAGATCGCCCGCAGCTCCGCAACCGGTGATTCGATCGCCAGGTCCGCGGCCAGGAACCGGTCCTCGATCATCGCCAGTACCAGCGCCGTGGTGCCCAGCTTGAGGTAGGTCGAAATCTCGCTCAGGTTCGCGTCGCCGATAATGACGTGCAGCCTGCGGTACTTGTCCGGATCGGCATGCGGCTCATCACGGGTATTGATGATGGGCCGCTTGAGTGTCGTTTCCAGGCCGACCTCGACCTCGAAAAAGTCGGCGCGCTGGCTGACCTGGAAACCGTCGTCCCGGCCGTCGGCGCCGAGGCCAACCCGGCCCGCCCCGCATACCACCTGGCGGGACACGAAGAACGGGGTCAGGTGCCTGACGATGTCAGCGAACGGAGTCGCCCGGTTCATCAGGTAGTTCTCGT
The DNA here is from genome assembly GCA_052143255.1 of Streptosporangiaceae bacterium. Taxonomy (GTDB): domain Bacteria; phylum Actinomycetota; class Actinomycetes; order Streptosporangiales; family Streptosporangiaceae; genus JAJYUU01. The sequence goes on from JBKQTJ010000080.1 coordinate 18,815, forward strand.
GGCAGCCGTAAGAAGCGCCCTTGTTGTCGGTGTTGTTCTTGTAAAGCTGAATCGGCTGGCCGCCGGGCGCCGCCGCGGCCCGGGCCGCGGCCTCGGCCATGACCCGCTCGCCGGCCTTGTCCCAGATCACCGCGTCCAGCGGGTTCGTGCACTCCGGCGCGGAGTACTCCGGATGGGCGTGGTCGACGTACAGCCTGGCTCCGTTGGTCAGGATCACGTTGGCCAGGCCGAGATCCTCATCGGTCAGCTGCGATGCATCGCTGGTCTCGGCGGCCAGGTCAAAGCCCCTGGCGTCGCGCAGCGGGTTCTCCTCCTCGAAGTCCCACCGGGCCCGGCGGGCCCGTGCCGCCGTCGCAGCTTGATAGGCGTTGACTACTTGCGAGGAGCTGACCATGGCATTCACGCCCGGCTGGCCGGGCACGGAGATGCCGTACTCGGTCTCAATGCCCATGACCCGGCGCGCGCTCATAATCAAGAGCCTAATGCCGGGCAGCGCACAGGCCGCACGCCGCGCCCGCCGCTGCCCGCTAGATCCCGGCTACAGGTACTGGCCGGTGTTGGACACCGTGTCGATGGACCGGCCCGCCTCGGTGCCGCTCTTGCCCGAGATGAGCGTGCGAATGTAGACGATCCGCTCGCCCTTCTTGCCGGAGATCCTGGCCCAGTCGTCGGGGTTAGTGGTGTTCGGCAGGTCCTCGTTCTCCTTGAACTCGTCGATGCAGGCGGTCAGCAGGTGCGACACCCGCAGGCCCTTCTGCCCGGTCTCGAGGAACTCCTTGATCGCCATCTTCTTCGCCCGGTCGACGATGTTCTGGATCATCGCGCCGGAGTTGAAGTCGCGGAAGTAGAGCACCTCTTTGTCACCGTTGGCGTAGGTGACTTCAAGGAACCGGTTCTCCTCGGTCTCGGAGTACATCCGCTCGACGACGCGCTGGATCATCTCGGCCACGGTCGCGTCCGCGACTCCGCCGTGCTCGGCCATGTCGTCATGGTGCAACGGCAGGTTAGGCAGCACGTACTTGGAGAAGATGTCGCGTGCAGCCTCGGCATCGGGTCGCTCGATCTTGATCTTCACATCCAGCCGCCCGGGCCGCAGGATGGCCGGGTCGATCATGTCCTCGCGGTTGGAGGCGCCGATCACGATGACGTTCTCCAGGCCCTCGACCCCGTCGATCTCGCTCAGCAGCTGGGGCACGATCGTGTTCTCGACGTCGCTGGACACCCCAGAACCACGGGTCCGGAAGATCGAGTCCATCTCGTCGAAGAAGACGATCACCGGCATGCCCTCGCTGGCCTTCTCCCTGGCCCGCTGGAACACCAGCCGGATGTGTCGCTCGGTCTCGCCAACGTACTTGTTGAGCAGCTCCGGGCCCTTGATGTTCAGGAAGAAGCTGCGGCGCTCCTTGCCCGGTGCGCCGCTGTCGTCGGGCTCGGGGTTGCCTGACTCGGCAGCGTCTCGCGCGCTGCGCGCGGCGACCTGCTTGGCCAGCGAGTTGGCCACCGCCTTGGCGATCAGCGTCTTCCCGCACCCGGGCGGCCCGTACAGCAGCACGCCCTTGGGCGCTCGAAGCTGGTGCTCCTTGAACAGGTCCGCGTGCAGGTAAGGCAGCTCGATGGCGTCCCGGATCTGCTCGATCTGCGGGCCGAGCCCGCCGATCTCCGAGTAGGTGATGTCCGGGACTTCCTCGAGAATCAGTTCCTCAACCTCGGCCTTGGGGATCCGCTCATAGACGTACCCGGACCGGGGCTCAAGCAGCAGGGAGTCACCTGAGCGCAGCGTCTGCTCGCGCAGCGGCTCGGCCAGCCGCGCCACCCGCTCCTCGTCAGCGTGCGAGATCACCAGTGCGCGGTCACCGCCGTCGAGGATCTCCTTGAGCATGACGACCTCGCCGATCGTCTCGAAGCCCTGGGCGATCACGACGTTCAGCGCCTCGTTGAGTACGACTTCCTGACCAGGCCTCAAGTCGCCGACCTCGACGGCGGGGCTGATGCTGACGCGCATCTTGCGCCCGCCGGTGAACACGTCTGCCGTGCTGTCCTCGTTCGCCTGCAGGAAAATCCCGAACCCGCTCGGTGGCTGAGCGAGCCGGTCTACCTCCTCCTTCAGCGCGATGATCTGATCGCGTGCCTCGCGCAGCGTGCTGGCCAGCCGCTCGTTCTGGCCGGTAATCGCCGCGAGATTCGCCTCGGCTTCGCGCAGCCGCTGCTCAAGCAGGTGCGTCTGGCGTGGCGAGTCCGCGAGCCGGCCCCGCAGGGCTCCGACCTCCTCTTCCAGGAAGGAGACCTGCGTGGTCAGGACCTTGACCTCGTCATCATGCCGGCCCGAGTAAACGCTGTCGTCACGAGAGGCCATGCCCCTCACCCCCTCCCGAAGAGCTGAGTTACCTAGACCCTACCTATCCAATGTCAATCCGTAACCAGGCGGCGGGCTTCGAGTCCGCAAACCGGGTTACGATCCGGAAAACTCGCTGCCTCTATCCCTCTGCTCGCATGCGTCCGCCAGGTCACTTATGCACCATCAGCCTCGCTCGCGCCGACTGCATGCGCAAGTCCCGCCTCACCTCCGCCTGAGGATATTTCCGCTTCCGCGGCTTCAGCGCCCTTAGAGGGCCGCCGCCGACGCGCCGGCGCCGTGACGCCGTCGGCCAGCCGCCGCGCTGTGACCAGGAAACCGGTGTGCCCGACCATCCTGTGCTCCGGCCGAACGGCGAGCCCGTCGACGTGCCACCCGCGCTGTAGCGTTTCCCAGGCAGCAGGCTCGGCGAAGTTGCCTTGCTCCCGCAGCGTGCTGACGGTCCTGGCAAGCTGCGTAGTGGTCGCTACGTAGCAGCACAGCAGCCCGCCGGGCCGCAAGGCTCCGGCCGCTGCGCCCGCCAGCTCCCACGGCGCGAGCATGTCCAGCACGACCCGGTCCGCGTCGGTCACGTTCGCGCTGGCCAGCCCGGCGGCGTCCAGCTCACCGACGACAAGCCGCCAGGCGGGATGCGGCCCGCCGAAGAACTGCTCGACGTTGGCAGCTGCTATCCCGGCAAAGTCCGGGCGCCGCTCGAACGATGTCAGGCTGCCGCTCTCCCCGACTGCGCGCAACAGCCAGCAGGACAGCGCCCCTGAACCGGCGCCCGCTTCCACCACGCGGGCGCCGGGGAAGATATCGGCGAGCCCGACGATCTGGGCCGCGTCCTTGGGGTAAACGACCGCGGCCCCGCGCGCCATCGAAACGGTGTAGTCAGCGAGCAGCGGCCGCAGTGCGATGTACGGAGTGCCGCCAGCCGAGGTCACCAAGCTGCCTTCCGGCTGACCAATGAGGTCGTCGTGCTGCACTGAGCCGCGGTGAGTGTGAAACGACTTACCAGGCGAGAGCACCAGCCGGTGCTGGCGCCCCTTCGGGTCGGTCAGCTGGACCTGATCGCCGGCCGCGAACGGACCGCGAGGCTGCTTGATCACGGACAGCAGGCTAGCGTCGCGCGGCTGCGGCTGCGTCAGGGCGGCGGTTCAGCCGCCCGCGAACGCGTGATCAAGGTCGGCCGTCGCCAGCACGCCGTAGACCTCTCCGGACGGTTCTACCAGCAGGTACTCCGATGCAGGGGCCTTGCGCACCGCCTCGATCAGATCCATGCCCGACAAGTCGGCGGACAGGATCATGTCCGGGTCAAGGGTCCTGGCCAGCGAGCCCGCATCAATCCACGGCCTGCGCTGCTCGGGTGTCGCCATGACCGCGCCCTCATTGACGATCGCGATCGGCTTGGCATCGTGATCGACTACCACCAGGGCCCTGGCCTGAGCCAGGTCAGCGCGCCTGATCGCCTCGGCGAGGGGCAGGTTGGACGGTATCGGGATGGCGCGGCGGGCGAGCGACCGGGCCTGCAACGCAGGCAGCCGTTCCCTGACCTTGGCCGAGCGCAGCGCCTGGGATGCGCTCATCCACATGAACGCCGCGACTATCACCAGCCACAGTCCGTAGCCATTGAGGAACTGGCCGCTAGAATTGCTGGTCACGGCGAGCCCGACCAGGACGACCGCGAGCGCCCGCCCGGCCCAGGCGGCCAGGATCGTCGAATAGCCGGCGTTGCCGGTCAGTTTCCACAGGCCGGCCCGGAGCACCCGGCCGCCATCGAGCGGCAGGCCCGGGAGCAAGTTGAAGCCGCCGACGACGACGTTGGCCAGGATGAGCCGGTCGACCAGCACCCACGCGATGCCGTGTGTGTTGAAGCTGCCGTGGTTGAAGAGCAGGTTGATGCCGATGCCGAGCCCGGCGAGCAGCAGTGACATCGCCGGCCCCGCGGCCGAGACGAGGAACTCCTTGCCCGGTGTCGGCGGCTCCTGCTCGATCTCGGAGAAGCCGCCAAGGGGATACAGCAGGATGCGCCGGACCGGCAGGCCGAACCTCAGCGCGACCAGGCTGTGACTTAGTTCGTGGATCAGCACCGACAGGTACAGCAGGACCACGAAAGCCACCGCGACCAGGTACCGCGGCACCGACCCTTTCAGCGTGCCAGGCAGCGTGTTCGAATTCGAGTAGATGGCCACTAGGACGGCGGCAACCAGGAACCAGTACGGCGAGATGTAGACCGGGATGCCGAACGGCCGCCCGATGATGATTCCCAGCCTGGGATCGCGCCGCGGGCCCGGTGCCGGGCCCTGCGCGGGCCGCCCGGCTTGCGGGCCGTCCTCTTGGATGCCTCCTGCCACGCACCCGATGCTACGCGGCAAACCGCGATCTCAGCTCACTTGCCGGGCGCGTCACGGCGCTGACAACGCCTCCGTTGTCAGTGCTCTCCCATAGTCTGCCAAGCATGACCGACACCCTCGCCGAAGCAGGCGGCGAGACCAGCCCCGATGCCGGAGAGCTTGGGCTGCGGGCTGGCCCGAGCCTCTCGCCGTCGCGGGCGGCCGATTTCATGACGTGCCCGCTGCTGTACCGGTTCCGCGTGATCGACAGGCTGCCCGAGCCGCCGAGCCCGGCTGCGGCGCGCGGCACGCTGGTGCACGCCGTCCTGGAGCGGCTGTTCGACGAGCCGGCCGGGCGCCGCACGAGGGAGGCGGCGCGGAGCCTGCTGGCGCCGCAGTGGGAGCGGCTGGCCGCCGACGAGCCGGGCCTGGCGGGCCTGTTCACTGACGAGCAGGAGCGCGACACCTGGCTGGCGGAGGCCGCGGCGATGCTCGACCGCTACTTCACCCTGGAAAACCCGAACCGGATCGAGCCGGCGCACCGCGAGATGTCGGTACAGGCAGTGCTGGACTCCGGCCTGATACTGCGCGGATACATCGACAGGCTGGACGTCACGCGCACGGGCGAGCTGCGCATCGTCGACTACAAGACCGGCACCGCGCCCCGCGAGGAATACGAGGCGCGGGCGCTGTTCCAGATGAAGTTCTACGCGGTCGTGCTGTGGCGAACGCGCGGCGCGATCCCGCGCCTGCTACAGCTCATCTACCTGGGAAACGGGGAGATAGTCCGCTATGCGCCGGACGAAGCCGATCTCCTCGCCACCGAGCGCAAGATCAACGCGCTCTGGCAGGCCATCGACCGGGCCAGGACGTCGGGCGATTGGCGCCCGCACCCGAGCAGGTTGTGCGGCTGGTGCGCGTTCCAGGCGCTGTGCCCGGCCTTCGGCGGCACCGCGCCGCCCTTGCCCGAGGCGCCGCGCCCGCCGGGCGCGATCGCGATTCAAGACGAGATATAACTTGACAGCGCACCCGGCGTTTCTTTATCGTCGCTTTGCCGGGCGGGCCGGCTTGTGGCCTGCACTACCGTCCCGCCCGCAAGGGGACTCGCGGTAGCCCAGCGCGGCACCCGGGAACCCACCGCGTCGTCACCCCCGAAAGGCACCACTATGTCCAGCATCGAGGCGCCCATCATCGAAGCACGGGGGCTGGCCAGGACATTCACGAGCCGTCGGCGTGCCGTCGAGGCAGTCCGGGGCGTGGACCTGCATGTCGAGGCCGGCGAGATCGTGGGCTTCCTCGGCCCTAACGGCGCGGGCAAAACCACCACGCTGCGGATGCTGACTACCCTGCTCAGCCCCACGGCGGGCACGGCCACAGTCTGTGGTGCCGACCTGCTCCGCGATCCGGTCGGAGTGCGCCGCAAGATCGGCTACGTGCCGCAGGCGATCGGCGTGACCGCGGGCGGCTCGGACCCTAACTGCCTGGTGCGGGAGGAGCTGCAGATTCAGGCACTGCTGTACCGCGTGCCAGCCAGCGAGGTGCCCGGGCAGGTCCGCCGGATAAGCGAGCAGCTCGAGCTGACCGGGCTGGAACGGCGGCTGTGCAAGACGCTGTCGGGCGGCCAGCGGCGCCGCCTTGACATCGCACTCGGCCTCATCCACTCGCCGCAGCTGGTTTTCCTCGACGAGCCCACCACCGGCCTAGACCCGCAGAGCCGAAGCAACCTGTGGGATCACATCCGCGCGCTTCGCTCCGAGCTGAGCACGACGGTGTTCCTCACCACCCATTACCTGGAGGAAGCTGACGCGCTCTGCGACCACGTGCTGGTCATCGACAACGGGAAGATCATCGCGTCCGGAGCGCCCGAGGAGCTCAAGCGCCAGATCTCCGGCGACGTGGTGACCCTGAGCGTGAGCGGGGACATGGCTGTCGCCGAGCAGAAGCTTGCCGCTGAGCCGGGCGTACGCGACCTGTCCGTAGATGGTCGTGCGCTCCGGCTGTCAGTAGAGCACGGCGAAGAGGCACTGCCTGGCTTGCTGCGCACGCTCGACGGCGCTGGGCTGAGCCTCACCTCGATCCAGCTGGCCCGGCCGACCCTGGACGACGTGTTCCTGACACTCACCGGCAGGTCGCTGCGAGAGGACGCACCCGCAGCCGCCGCCGACCCGGAGCGACAGGCCGCCGCAACCGCGGCCGGCTAGCCCAGACCGGACAGGCCCCGCTAGCAGTTCTCCCCCGAATCCCGTCACGGAGCACCGATGTCCTTCGCACGCGACACCATCCTGATCTTCCGGCGGCAACTCCGGCTGATGCTGCGCCAGCCGGCCTGGCTGATCATCGGCCTGAGCCAGCCGATCCTCTACCTGGTGTTCTTCGGCCCGCTGCTGACCCGGATCGCCAGCGGCGGGCTGCCGGGCTTCCCGGCCGGCAACTCCTACAGCTTCTTTGTGCCCGGCCTGCTCATCCAGCTCGGCCTGTTCGGCGCGGCATTCGTCGGCTTCTCCATCATCGCCGACTGGCGGGCCGGGGTGATAGAGCGCTTCCGGGTCACCCCGGTTAGCAGGCTCGCGCTGTTGTCCGGCCGGGTGCTCAGGGACGTTCTCACGCTGCTGGTGCAGGCGGTCATCCTGGTTCTCGCCGGCCTCGCGTTCGGGCTGCGCGCGCCGGTGGCCGGCGTGCTGATCGGGCTCGGCTTCATCGCCGTGGTGGCGATCAGCCTTGCCGCCATCTCCTACACGGTCGGGCTCGTGCTGAAGAGCGAGGACGCGCTCGCGCCGCTGCTTAACATGGTCATGGTTCCGCTGATGCTGCTGTCGGGCATCATGCTGCCGATGACGCTCGGTCCCGGCTGGCTGCAGGGGATCGCCCGGGTCACCCCGTTCCGGTACATCATCGATGCCATGCGCGAGGCGTTCCAGGGCCGGTACAGCGGCCCGATCATGGCCGAGGGCGTCGCCGTAGCCATCGGCATGGCCGTGGTATGCCTCTGGGTCGCCTCCCGCGCGTTCATCCGCGAGAACGCATGAACCTGAGGCGGCGGCGCGTTAGGTAATGCCGCGGCGCTTCAGGATCTCGCGGACGTCACCCAGGTCATCGTCGTCGGCCGACACGGCAGGATGCTGGCGCCCAGCTGGGACCGGCGCCGGCGGCTTACCATCGTGCGCAGAGCGGGCGGCCTTGCCCGCCTTCGCGGCCCGACGCTTCTTCCGGCCCCGCATCAGCGGAGCGCCGCCGGAGACAACGAACAGCAGCACGCAGATGCCGAGCAAGCCGACGCCCAGCCATGCCTTCGGGGAGAACACGAAGCTGGTGGCGAACTGGACTATCGCAGACACGATCTGGCCGATCAGCCTGACGGAATGCGTCAGGTAGGCGGCCAGCGGGATCAGCGACCAGGCAATGCCGCGCAGCCCGCTGCCAGGCCCTTTCCTGCGCCAGACCATGACGCTCAGGACGAGCCCGACGATCGTGATGGCGACGCAGACCCAGCCGCCGATACTGAGCCAGGTACCCACTCTCGCCTCCCCTCGCGGCCGCGCGCGGCCTAGGCGTTCAGTCCCATTCTCGCACAGTTCGCCGACCTGACCGAACCACGAATTCGTCCGCGCCAGCGCGTCAGAGCACAGCGCGTCAGAGCACAGCGCCCAGTCCGAGACCGGTCAGTTCGACCAGGCCGGTCAGCGTCATCCCGGCCAGTGTCTCCAGGACCACCCGGCCGGGCCGGTCCGGAACCGGCACCACGCTCGGAACCGCCACGGTGCGGTAACCGGCAGCCTCCGCTGCGGCTACGCCGTTCGGCGAGTCCTCGAGCGCGATGCAGCGCCGCGGGTCCGCGCCGAGCTTCGCCGCTGCCAGCAGGTAGCCCTCCGGATCTGGTTTGGCGTGCGCCACGTCGGCCGCGCACACGGTCACCGGGAACAGCACGCCAAGCTGCGACAGCACCGCGTCCATGACGGCCGCCTCGGACGAGGTGACCAGTGCGTACGGCAGCCCGGCAGCGGCCACCTCCGCCACCAGCTCGAGAGCACCTGGCAAAGCTGGCAGCGGCCCGGAGGTGATCAGGCCGACCATCGCCTCCATCAGCCAGCCAGCCACGGCGGCGGGTTTAGCGGTCCTCGTTCCCTTGCTCAAAAGGTATTTAACGGTGCTCGGCATCGAACCGCCCACCAGCATGTGCTGGTCGGCCGGCACCCAGCTGCCGCCAAGGCGTGCCATGACAGTACCTTCGGCCTGGAACCACAACGGCTCTGAATCGACCAGCAGGCCGTCCATGTCAAACATGACTGCCTGCAGTGCTGCCGCGCCCTCGCCGGCCGAGCCGGTCACGAGCTCTACCTCGGCCAGCCCTGCCTCGACCAGCCCTGCCTCGGCCAACTCAGCGTCGGCCAGCTCAGTGTCGGCCGGCTGAGTGTCGGCCAACACGGCCTCCGGGTGTGCGGAACAGTGGCCAGATCGCGGCATGATGATCTCATCCTATGGACCGGGCCTGTTGACTCGAGGAAGGCGGCCCTTTCTAAGGATGTTGGTCAGGGAACATAGGCTTGACCCGACTTACCCGCTCCGGGTCGGCCACGGGGATGCGCGGATGAAGGGAGGTGGCGGACGATCGAGCTAGACGCCATCGGCAAACTAAACTCGCCTGCGCTGATCGCTGCCTTCGAGGGCTGGAACGATGCTGGCGAGGCAGCCAGCAGCGCGATCAGTCAGCTGACCCTCGCCTGGGATGCCAAGTCCATCGGCGAAATCGACCCGGAGGACTACTACGACTTTCAGGTGACCCGGCCGGTCATGGAAGTGTCCGAAGGGCAGGCCGAGGAACTGATCTGGCCGACCACCCGGCTGGCCCTGGCCCGGCCGCCTGAGGCGGGCCGTGACCTCGTCCTGATGCACGGGATCGAGCCGAACATGCGCTGGCGGGGGTTCACCTCGGAGCTGGTTACCGCCTTCAGTGAGCTCGGCGTGGAGCTTGTCATCCTGCTCGGCGCGCTGCTCGCGGACTCTCCGCACACCAGGCCGCTTCAGGTGACCGCCGCGACGTCGGGGTCGGAGCTGGCCGCGCAGTTGCACGTGGAGCCAGTCGACTACAAGGGCCCGACCGGAATCGTCGGCGTGCTCCAGCAGGCATGCGCACAGGCCGGCATCCAGTCGGTCTCGCTGTGGGCGGCCGTCCCGCATTACGTGGCCCAGCCGCCCAGTCCGAAGGCGACCCTCGCACTGCTGCGAAGCGTCGAGGACATCCTGGACATCTCGCTGCCACTCGCGGACTTGCCAGCCGAGGCCCGTGCCTGGGAACGCGGGGTCGACGAGCTTGCCGAGCAGGATAGCGACGTGGCCGAGTACGTGCGCAGCCTCGAGGAGGCTAAGGACGCCACCGATCTGCCGGAGGCAAGCGGCGACGCGATCGCCCGGGAATTCGAGCGTTACCTTCGGCGGCGCGGCGACCGCGGCGAGCACGGCGGCCGCTGAGCCCGCTTGCGGCTAGCTCGGTCTGCGCCCTGGCTAGCGCGGTGCGCGCCTAGATGGGCGGCCACGGCACGGCAGGCCAGTCCGACGGCGGGAACGGGTGCGCCTTGTGCTGGATCAGCAACTCGATCCGCCTGGCCGTGGCGTCGAGCTCGGCTCCCGACAGCCATCCGGTCAGCTGATCGCGGAGTCCGCCGTGCGTGAGCTGGTGCCGAAGCCGGCCGAGGGCCGCCATGGCCGACGCGGGCAGCTTCTTGCCACGCCATTGCCACAGCACGGTTCGCAGCTTGTAGTCCTCGCCGAAGCAGACGCCGTGGTCGCAGCCGTATAGATGGCCGCTGACATCGGGCAGCAAGTGGCCGATCTTGCGGTCGGCGTTGTTCACGACCGCGTCGAACACCGCCATCTGCCGCAACCGCTCATCGTTGCTGCGGGCCAGTTCGAGCAAGTCGACAGAGGTATCAGCGTCGATCCATAGCTGGCACATGCCCGGCCCGAACGGGCCGTCCCGGTAGACGGTCGGCGGCACTACGTCCCAGCCCGCCGCGCGCGAGACGAGGTAAGCCGCGAGCTCGCGCCCCGCCAGCGTTCCCTCCGGGAAGTCCCAGAGCGGGCGCTCACCCGCCACGGGCTTGTAGACGCAGGCAGCTTCGGTGCCATCGGCGCTGATCATGCAGTACATCGTCGCGTTCGACGCGTCCACGAGCCGGCCCTTCACCTCCAGCGTGCCGCAGGACAGCAGATCAAGCGCCGCGGCCTCGTCCACTCCCCCGCTACTGCTGGAAACGGTGCCGTCCCTCAGTGCGGTGTCGTCCGGAAGCTCGCGGCCAGCTGCCGCATCAGGCATGGCCAACCCGGTGGCCGTTCTGCCGTGGGCACACATGCCCGGACGGCTCGAGTGGCAGGCCGCATAGCGGGCACGGCGGACGGCCCTGCCGCACGACCTGGATGGCGCGCCGGGAGAACGCCCGCGCAGCCTCCGCCGTGATCCGGACTCGCAGCACGCCAGGACCGTCATCGGGAACATCGTCGGACAGCGGCTCGATCGGCTCCTCGCTTTCCTCCTGGGCCTCGATGATGACCCGTTCGCCATCATGGTCCCAGGCAAGTGCGATGGCGCCCACCCTGAAGTCCTCGGTCAGCGGCAGGTCCAGCGGGCCTTCATCGATCGGCTCCGGCTCAGCGCCGAGTCCGGCGTCGGCACCGGTCCTGCGCGCGACTTCGTCGAGCAGTTCCTCAAGCCGCTCAGCCAGCTGGCTGACCTGGCCCTTCTCCAGCGCGACGCTGGTGGTCTGAGTGCCCAAGGTCGCCTGCAGGTAGAAGGTGCGCTCCCCGGGCTGGCCGACAGTGCCCGCGACGAATCGCTCCGGCGGGTCGTACGAGTAGACCGGCATGACCCCATCCTCCCGCGCCGAAGCTGTCCGCGTCCCCAACAGCCAGGCTACCGGCGAAGCCGCGATCCTCCGCAGCCGGTCAGGCGACGCCGCCCGCGCCGCCGCCGATCTGCGCGTCTGCTTCCGCGCCCGCCCTCACCTCGGCCGGCCTACGCGCCAGCCCGGGCGAGTCCGAGCCCGTATCGTTCATCCGCAGCACGAACGGCCGCAGCGTGGTGTACCGGATGATGCTGAGCGAGCAGGGATCGATCTGGATCCGCTGCGACATGTCCAGGTGCATGCCGAGGGCGTCGGCGAGAATCGCCTTGATGACGTCACCGTGCGAGCAGATCAAGTAAATAGCGTCCTTGCCAAGCTTGTCGTTCCAGTCCAGCACCGCCGCGACCGCGCGTTGCTGCATCGCCATCATCGACTCGCCGTCAGCGCCTGGGAAGCGCACGGCGCTGGGGTGCGCCTGCACGACCTTCCAGAGCGGATCTCGGGCAAGCTTGCGCAGCGGCTGCCCGGTCCAGTCGCCGTACCGGCACTCGCCGAGCCGGTCGTCAAGCTGGACATCAACGGCCCGGGTCCGGGCCGGCGGCGCGCTGCCGTTGGCCTCCGGGTCGGGCGCCGAAGCTGGCTCGGGGAGTTCCTGCCTGCTGGCGATGGCCGCTGCGGTTTCTCGGCACCGGTCCAGCGGGCTGCTCACGATCGCCGCCAGCGGGACCTGCGCCAGCCGACTGCCGAGCGCGGCAGCCTGCGCCTGCCCGCGATCGTCCAGCGAGATGCCGGGCATCCAGCCGGTCAGCGCCTTGCCGGTTGACGACGTCAGGCCATGCCGGACCACCAGCACCAGGGTCATTACTTGACTCTAGCCACCGGCACTAGCTAAGCCGACCTGGGCGCTCGGTCAGCACGAACGTGGCGGCGCCGAACGAAACCAGGTCACCTGGGCCAACGGTGATCGGCGCATTCACCCGCCAGCCGTTCAGCCGCGTCCCGTTAGTCGACCCGAGATCGGTCAGCAGCCAGCCGTTCTCCTCGCGCTTCAGGCAGGCGTGCCAGCGCGACACCGTAGTGTCCGTCAGCCTCATGTCACAGGCATGCTCGCGCCCGATCGTGAAGCGGTCCTGCTTCCCGGTGGGTAGGGTCAGCGCCGCCGGATACCTGCGCAGCCAGCGGTCGGTTGCCGCCAGCGCACGGCGGGCGGCCGCTACCGCCACAGCGCCTAGTCGGCGCGGGCGCGGCAAGTCGGTGCGCAGGGTGCCAAGCTCGCCGCGGAACCGGGCGCTGAGGACAGCCTCCATGCGGTGGGCGAACGTGTCGTGACTCAGTCGGCCCGCGGCGTAGTTATCTCTGAGCTCAGCGAGAACCTCGTCCCGCTCGGCATCAGAGGCCCTGAGGTGGTCAGGGCCGATATCCCCAGGTGCGGCCACAGCAGGATTATCCGGCCGCAGCAGGCCGACCACAAGGCGGTCATCTGGTCGTCGCAGTCACGCCCAGCGGCGGACTCAGGCGCCCATCGCGTGCGCCCCGCCGTCAACGTGCACGATCTCGCCCGTCGTTGCGGGGAACCAGTCCGACAGCAGCGCGACGCAGCCGCGGGCGGCCGGCTCGGCGTCAGTCAGGTCCCAGCCGAGCGGCGCCCGCTGGCCCCATACACCTTCGAACTGATCGAAGCCGGGAATGCTGCGGGCCGCGATCGTCTTCACCGGACCGGACGAGATCAGGTTGACCCTGATCCGGCGCGGGCCCAGGTCGCGCGCCAAGTACCTGGCTGCTGACTCCAGCGCCGCCTTGGCCACTCCCATCCAGTCATAGCCGGGCCACGCCACAGTGGCATCGAAGTCCATCCCGACGATCGACCCGCCCGGACCCATCAGCGGCAGCGCCGCCATGGCCAGGGACTGCAGCGAGTAAGCGGACACTTGCAGGGCGGCGGCGACGTCCGGCCACTGCGTGTGCAGGAAGTTGCCGCCGAGCGCCGCGGCGGGCGCGTTCCCGATGCTGTGCACGACTCCGTCCAGCCTGTCTACGTGCACGCTGACTCGCTCAGCGAGTGAGGCAAGGTGCGCGTCATCTTTCACATCGAGCTCGAGCACCGGCGGCGGCTCGGGCAGTCGCTTGGCGATCCGCTCGACCAGGCTAAGCCTGCCGAAGCCGGTCAGCACGACGGTCGCGCCCTCCTGCTGCGCGATCCTGGCCACGTGGAAGGCGATGGAGGCGTCCGTCAGCACACCGGTGACCAGGATCCGCTTACCGCTCAGGATGCCCATGGCGCTTGCCTTCCGTTGTTATGGGAACGACGTCGTCAGTGACCCATGCCGAGGCCGCCATCGACCGGTAGCACGGCACCGGTGATATAGGCAGCCTCCGGACTGGCCAGGAATGCCACCGCGGCTGCGATTTCGTCCGCGTCGGCGTACCGGCCAAGCGGGACGCCAGCCAGGATGGCCTTGCGCTGGTCCTCGGTCAGCGCTGCCATCATGTCGGTATCGACCAGGCCGGGCGCCACGACGTTTACCGTGATGTTCCGCGACGCAAGCTCGCGGGCCAGCGACCGGGCGAAGCCCACCAGGCCGGCCTTGGAAGCGGCGTAGTTCGCCTGGCCGGCCGAGCCGAGCAGCCCGACCACGGAGGAGATCAGGATGATGCGGCCGCGGCGCAGCCGGATCATGCCCCGAACCGCTCGCTTGGCCACCCGGTAAGCGCCTGTCAGGTTGGTGTTGAGCACGTCAGCGAAGTCGTCTTCGCTCATCAGCGCAAGCAGCTGGTCCTTGTTGATCCCGGCGTTCGCAACCAGCACCTCGACCGGGCCATGCGCTTCCTCGGCGATCTTGAACGCCGCGTCCACCTGCGACGTATCCCTGACGTCGCAGCTAGCGACGGTCAGCTCGTCCACCGGCTCCCCGGACCTTGAGGTCACGGTGACATCGTCGCCGCCGGCCGCCAGCCGGCGCGCGATGGCAAGACCGATCCCGCGGTTGCCCCCGGTCACAAGAACGGATCGACCCAACGTGCTACCTCCAGGCGGAGCCATGCTTGCCGATGCGGACGGGTGCGAGCGTACCGGTCCGGAATCGCGGCTGCGGCCTGGGATAGGTTGGCGATTCGTGGACCACAACCAGATCGACCCGGATTTCACCGCTCACCCGCTGCGCAAGCTGGCCGACGCGGCGCTGGAGCAGGCTGCCAACCTGGGCGCCACGCACGCCGACTTCAGGGCAGAGCGGATCAGGGGCCAGCAGATCGGGCTGTCCGACGGCAGGCTGGAGACCCAGTTCGACAGCGACGACCTCGGCCTGGCGGTACGCGTCATCGTCGACGGCTGCTGGGGCTTCGCGTCCGCAGTGGACCTGACCCCGGAGGCGGCGGCGCAGGCGGCCGCCGAGGCGGTGGACGTGGCCAGGGTTGCCTCGCCCATCACCGCCGAGCGCATCGAGCTTGCCGACGAGCCCGCTTACGGCGAGGTGGCGTGGATCTCGTCTTACCAGGTCGACCCGTTCGCAGTCAGCGTCGCCGACAAGATCGCGCTGCTTTCGGACTGGAGCGCCAGGCTGCTGGGCAGCGACCGGGTTGATCACGTCGACGCTTCGTTGTTCCAGGTTAAGGAGTGCAAGTTCTACAGCGACGGCGCCACGACCACGCTGCAGCAGCGCGTCCGCGTGCATCCGCGGCTGACCGCCGTCGCGGTCGAGCCGAGCGGGCGGTTCGAGACGATGCGGACGCTGGCACCCCCGGCCGGGCGCGGGTATGAGTACCTGACCGGCACTGGCTGGGATTTCCCCGCTGAGCTGTCTGAGCTGCCCGACCTACTGGCCGCCAAGCTCGCCGCGCCCTCTGTCGAGGCTGGCCGGTATGACCTGGTCGTCGACCCGTCCAACCTGTTCCTGACCATCCACGAATCGATCGGGCACGCAACCGAGCTGGACCGGGCACTGGGTTACGAGGCTGCCTACGCCGGCACGTCGTTCGCGACCATCGACAAGCTCGGCACTCTCCAGTACGGATCGCCGATCATGCACGTGACCGGGGACCGGACTGCTGAGCACGGCCTGGCCACGATCGGCTATGACGACGAGGGAGTGGCCGGGCAGTCCTGGGACCTGATCACTGGCGGCGTGCTGACCGGCTACCAGCTCGATCGCAGGATGGCCAGCCTGCAAGGCTTCGGCCGGTCCAACGGCTGCGCGTTCGCCGACTCCCCCGGCCACATGCCGATCCAGCGGATGGCGAACGTCTCGCTCCAGCCCGCTCCCGGCGGCCCGTCCACCGCGGAGCTGATCGCGGGGATCACCGACGGGATCTACATCGTCGGCGACAAGAGCTGGTCGATCGACATGCAGCGGTACAACTTCCAGTTCACCGGCCAGCGGTTCTTCCGGATCAAGAACGGCCAGCTGGCCGGGCAGCTTCGGGACGTCGCCTATCAGGCCACGACCACCGACTTCTGGAACTCGATGGAGGCAGTCGGCGGACCGCAGACCTACGTGCTGGGCGGCGCATTCAACTGCGGCAAGGGCCAGCCAGGGCAAGTCGCCCCGGTCAGTCATGGCTGCCCGTCGGTGGTCATGCGCGGCATCCGGATCCTCAACACAGTGCAGGAGGCAGGCGCATGAGCGCCGAGTTCGAGGCGGCACAATCACCGCAGGATGCCGTCGAGCGAGCCCTCCGGGCGGCCCGCTGCGACGACTGCATCGTCATCGCCGACGAGAGCTCGGCCGCCAACCTCCGCTGGGCAGGCAACTCGCTGACCACCAACGGCGTTTCCAGGTCCCGGCAGCTGACTGTGATCGCGATCAACCGCAACGGCGACGAGGCCCGGGCGGGCGTCGTCTCCCGAGCCGGCGTCAGCGACGACCAGATCACCGACATCGTCGCCGAGGCCGAGCAGGCCGCCGCCGAAGCCTCGCCGGCCGAGGATGCGCAGCCGCTAGTCCGGCCTGCCGGGCCGGGCACGGGTTGGGAAGACCCGCCCGCAGGGACCGAGATCGGCGTACTGAAGGAATTCGCCGAGGATCTGGGCGACGCCTTCGCCGCCGCCGCCAGTGCCGGCCGGCGACTTTACGGGTTCGCCGAGCACCTGATGACCTCTAGTTTCCTCGGTACCTCCAGCGGCATCCGGCTGCGCCACGACCAGCCCACGGGCAGGCTCGAGCTGAACGCCAAGTCTGCCGACATGACCAAGTCGGCCTGGGCGGGTACCGGCACCAGGGACTTCTCCGAGGTCGACGTCCGGGCGCTGGACGCCGGGCTGGCGCAGCGACTGGAGTGGGCGACCAGGACCGTAGACCTGCCGGCCGGGCGCTACGAGACGCTGCTGCCCCCGGCTGCGCTCGCCGACTTGATGATCTACCTGTACTGGTCAGCGGGCGCCAAGGACGCGATGGACGGCCGCACTGTGTTCAGCAAGCCGGGCGGCGGCACCAGGGTCGGCGAGCAGCTGGCCGGCCTGCCCTTGTCACTGCGGAGCGACCCGGCAGCGCGCGGCCTCGAGTGCGCGCCCTTCGTTATCGCGCACGCCTCCAGCCGTCAGTCGTCGGTCTTCGATAACGGCCTGCCAAAGTCGTCTACGGACTGGATCACGGGTGGCCGGCTGGCCGCCTTGGTGCAGACCAGGCACTCAGCCGCCAGGTCAGGGCTGCCGGTCACGCCGGCCATCGACAACCTCATCGTGGAGGTGCCCGGTGCTGCGGCCAGCACGGCGGACATGATCGGCAGCACCCGCCGCGGCCTGCTGCTGACCTGCTTGTGGTATATCCGCGAAGTCGACCCGCAGACCCTGCTGCTGACGGGCCTGACCAGAGACGGGGTGTACCTGGTCGAGAACGGCGAAGTGACTGCCGCGGTCAACAACTTCAGGTTCAACGAGAGCCCGGTGGCCATGCTGAACCGGATCACCGAAGCTGGCGCCACCGTGCCGACCTTGCCACGCGAATGGGGCGACTACTTCACCCGGGCGGCGATGCCGCCGATGCGGGTAGAGGGTTTCAACATGTCGTCGGTGAGCCAGGCGAGCTGACGCCGCGACCTCACGCGTCTTCTAGCCGGAAACCAACCTTGAGACCAACCTGGAAATGCGCGACGTCACCGTCGACTATCTGGCCGCGGATCTGCGTGACCTCGAACCAGTCGAGGTGACGCAGAGTCTGGCCTGCCCGGTGCAGCGCGCCTTTAATAGCGGCCTCAATGCCGTCGGGCGAGGTGCCCACGATTTCGGTAACCCGGTATGTGCGGTCCGTCATGTGTCCTCCGGACATCTGGCTTTCGGTGCCGCCGATCCTGACGGTCGGCGAATGTCTTGCATGGTCGCTGCCTTGTCTGCAGCTAATATCCTCCCGCCTTGCTTATTCCCGTGTGGTCCCGCGGTGGCGGACGGGGTGCATGCGGCATAACGTGGAGACGTGAGAAGTGCGCAGCGACCTCGCCGCGATCAACCTCAGGTGGTGACCGAGGCGCGACGGAGTTTGTCCGAAGACATCAGCTACCGGCAGCGCCGTTACCTCATCATGATGGGCATCCGGACGGTCTGCTTCATCACGGCGGTCCTGCTGTTTGCTAATCACCTGGGCTGGATCACGGCGATTCCGCTGGTCGGGGCGATCGTCATTCCTTACTTCGCCGTCATTTTCGCCAATGGCGGGCGAGAGCCCCCGATCAACCGCGGCTTCCGGCCATATGAACCAAACCTGCCGGAGATCTACCGGCCGCCTGACAGCGGCCATGGCGACGGATCATTCGTTCCGCCGGCGCCCCCCGCTGCTCAGCCACCTGGTCACTAGCCTCGGGCCGAGCCTGCAATCCCACTAAGTCAAGTTAGCCGCGGAGTGCGTTGTCATTTTGTATGCGTGGCTATCGCAACTCGAGGGACAAAATATGGTTAATCGGTTTTGACTGACCCAGCAGTCATCGATGCAGAGATTGCCTCGTAATCCGGGTCTTGACGCACAAGGGGGAGGTTCGGTGTAACATGCTTAGCGGTGCTCTGGTCCCCCGCTGGGGCACCAATTGCCGGCGTTCCGGGCCCCCGTCGGAGCGCCGATGAACGCGACGCCGGGTGGTTTGCCCCCGTAGCCACCCGGCGTCGCACTATGTTCGCGGGCCTGCGGCCCGCTTCCCGCGGGCTCGCAGTGCCTGCCCGGCGGAGACCCCGGACCCCCTGTCGCTCCACGTTCGCGGGCCTGCGGCCCGCTTCCCGCGGGCTCGCAGTGCCTGCCCGGCGGAGATCCCCGCACCACAGGCCGCCCGCACGGTGCGGCACTTACTTCTCGTCGGTGCTGGAGCTGGTCTCGCCCTCATCATCGGCCGCCAGGATGCGGTACAGCGCCTTGCGGGTGTCGGTCAGCAGCTGCCGGGCCTGGCCAGCCTGCGCCTCTGTGCCCACGCCGACGACCTGGACTGCGGCCATGGCTACTTGGCCAATCAGCTTGCGCATCTCGATGGCGGTACCGCCGGCACCACCCGCGACGACGTCCCACGGAGCCGTCAGCTCCTCCGGATGCGCGGCCGCGTATGTCCGGCCCTCCTCGGTCAGCTGGTAGGCCCTGCGGCCGCCCTCGCTGGCCCCGGCGTTGATCAGGCCCTCATCCTCGAGCTGCTGAAGGGCCGGGTAGATCGACCCGGGGCTGGCCCGCCACACTCCCCCGCTGCGCTCAGAGATTTCCTGGATGATCTGGTAGCCGTTCATCGGCTGCTCGGCTAGCAGCGCCAGCGCCGCGGCGCGAACGTTACCGCGCCGGGCACGCGGGCCGCGCATACCGCGGAACTCGCGTGGCCAGGGACCGAAACCGTGCATTTCCGGGCCCGGGAAACCAGGCCCGGCAAACGGCCCGGGGAAATGCCCGTGCCCGCGGCGGCTGTGTCCGTGCCTCTCATCGTCGTCGTGCCAGCGGCGACGCTCGCCATCTTCAGCGGGCTCCCACCGGCCAGATTCGCGCCGTCCGCGGCGCTCGTCTTCGTTTCTCATTGCATTGCTCCTCGTGAATCCGGCTACGGGATCTGACTACTCCGGCCTATTCCGGACTGTCAACGTAGCTCGTCGATACGTCAACGATATATCGTTAACTCGCGCAAGGCAAGCCCCTGGACGCAGATCCATCCGGATTGGCCTCCAGGCGGATCTCAAGCCGGCGGAGCTGAGCCCTACGGTTCAGCCGGTTGCCAGCCGTCGGCAAGCGCGAGCACGCGCCCGATCGCCTCGTCGGCCGGTACCCCGGCGCCGATCGCCAGCCCGGCCAGAAACGCAGTCACCGGCGCGGCCGGCCGTTCTACCTGCTGCGCGACGTCCCGGACGAGGTCCAGGATCTTCCGCAGGTCCACCGCCGCCGGATCGATGCCGAACTCCGCGCACACCGCCGCCGTCCAGCTATGGAGAGAGATCACTTCCGTCTCGTACTGGTCAGGTCGGGCCTGTCTGATGACCTCACCGGCGCCGATCGCGGAAGGTGCGCACTGAAACGGCCCGCGCCGCGGCGAGGTCTTCTGGAGTGTCGCATTCCAGCCGGGGCGGCGCTGCGCCATCGGCGGCACCGGCCCGCCTCCCGGCGGCTCCTCGCGGACTCAGCTCAGCCCCCCGGGCAGGCTCGCGGTCAGGATTGCCAGCGCGTCCTGCACGCGGCGCGCCCGCTCGGCCCGACGACGATGGTGCCCGCCCCGGCGGCCGCACGCGCCACCGGCACGAGGATGGGCGTGCCGCCCACCTCAAGGCTGGGCTTGTCCGCGCCGGCCAGCCTGGCCGCCCGCCAGGATGACGGTGTGGAATTCAGCCCGGACCGCCATCCGCGGTCAGCGCCAGGGAAGCGCGGAACCGGGTCAGCCGCCGATGGCCGACATCGGCCTGGCAGGCTGCAGGAATCCCGGGTCGTTGATGCCATGACCAGGCAGCTTCACCGCAATGCAGCGTTGCCATCTGTCCGCGAGCTCAGCGTCGGATGCTCCGGCCCGCAGCGGCGTGCGCAGGTCGTTCTCCGAGGTGGCGAACAGGCAATTCCTCAGCTGCCCGTCCGCTGTCAGCCGGACCCGATCGCAGGACCCGCAGAATGGCCTGGTCACCGAGCCGATAACGCCAACCTTCTGCGGGCCGCCGTCGATCAGGAACGTCTCGGCCGGTGCCGAGCCACGCTTCCCTGGATCATCAGGCTTGAGCAGGAACTCGTCGCTGAGCATGGCCAGGATCTCGTCGGCTGTCACCATGTCCTCGCGCCGCCAGCCATGCTGCGCGTCGAGCGGCATCTGCTCGATGAAGCGCATCTCATAGCCATGGTCAAGGCAGAACCGCAGTAGCCCGGCTGCCTCACCGTCATTGAGGCCGCGCATCAGCACCGCGTTGACCTTGACCGGGGCCAGCCCGGCCGCGGCCGCGGCTGACAGCCCGGCCAGCACATCCGCCAGCCGGTCGCGCCGTGCCAGCCGGATGAAGGTCTCCGCCGACAGCGTGTCCAGCGAGACATTGATCCGGTCAAGCCCGGCCTCCCGAAGCAGCGCCGCCAGCCGGTCGAGCCCGATGCCGTTGGTAGTCAGCGAGATCTCCGGCCGCGGCGTCAGCGCCGCGACCCGCGAGATGATGCCGACCAGACCGCGCCGCAGCAGCGGCTCGCCGCCGGTGAACCGTACCTCGGTGATGCCGAGGCGGGTAACGGCCAGCGTGATCAGCCGTACCAGCTCCTCATCGGTGAGCAGTTCCGGCTTGGGCAGCCACTCGAGCCCCTCGGCCGGCATGCAATATGAGCACCTGAGGTTGCACTTGTCGGTGAGTGACACGCGCAGGTCGGTAGCCGTTCGCCCATACGAGTCCGTGAGCGGCACGGCACCTCCTCGGTCAGCTTCGGCAGTCTGCGGGCAACGATTCCCTCACCATACGGCGCTGCCGGTGCAATCGCAGCCACGCATGCCGACGGTTACTGCAGCAACGGCTGGCCGCCGTTACTTCCCGCCGTAGAAGATCGTTACCGTGATCGCGATCATTCATGGCGGGAACGAGGTCCGCTCACGGCCCGTCCCGCCCGCCGCGACGCTGCCGTCTGGCTCAGGCGACCTGGTCGGCAGTGGCGGCCACGGCAGCCCAGCCGCGCTCGGCATAATCGGCGAAATCGGGCTGCAACCGCTCGTAGCGCCGCTCGAATAGCGGCGAGGAGATCAGGAAGTCCGCGCTAGCCCGGTTGCAGGCCACCGGGATGTTCCAGGCAACGGCGAGCCGCAGCAGGGCCTTGACGTCCGGGTCGTGCGGCTGCGGCTCCAGCGGATCCCAGAAGAAGATCAGCATGTCGATCTCGCCTTCGGCGATACGCGCGCCGATCTGCTGATCGCCGCCGAGCGGCCCGCTGCGCAGGCAGTCGACCGGCAGGCCGAGTTCCCTGCTGAGCAGTTGGCCGGTGGTGCCGGTCGCGCACAGGTCATGCTGGGCCAGCGCGGTCCGGTTGAAGCGGGCCCAATCCGCGATGTCGGTCTTCTTGTTGTCGTGCGCGATCAGCGCGATCCGGCGCCTGGCCTGGTGCTCAGGATGCATGTCCACGCCTCCAGATTGCACCGGCAGTGTTTCCGCCCGGGAAACCGGATGTTGCCTTGGCATTGCGGCTTGGCCAGCGATCGGGCCGCGGGATTAGTGGCCCAGGTACCGGGCCCGCAGCCAGTCGCCTACGATTTGCCTCGCCGCCTCGCACACCCGCGGCCCGGCAGGCCGACCGCGTCGGCCGTTCATCCAGGATGGTCTTATGACCGTGAATGGCGCCATCTGGCGCGACCAG
The DNA here is from genome assembly GCA_052143255.1 of Streptosporangiaceae bacterium. Lineage (GTDB taxonomy): Bacteria > Actinomycetota > Actinomycetes > Streptosporangiales > Streptosporangiaceae > JAJYUU01. Next base: position 41,061 of record JBKQTJ010000080.1, read on the forward strand.
CTCACTGCGCAGGAGCGGTCCGTTCTTGGCCGCGCCGACGATGGCGTGGCTAGCGCGCGACCCGATGTCCTGGTGATCGGTGGCGGCATCCTCGGCGTGAGTACCGCGGCCGCATGTGCCGAGGCCGACCTGGGCAGCGTGCTGCTGATCGAGACTGGCCGCCTCGGCGCCGGGGCGACAGGCGGCGCTACCGGCCTGCTCATCCCTGAGCCGCACCAGTGGAGCGACCCCGAGCCGTTCGTCGACCTGGAGCGAGCCGGGCTGGAGCGGTGGCGCGACCTCGAGCAGTCGGTACCCGGCGGCGTAGGCCTGGTGGAGGTTGACTGGCTTGGCCTTGCCCCGCATGACAGCGGGTACGCGGCCCACCAGCCACGCGCTGTTCAGTGGCTCAACCCCGGCCAGGTCGAAGAGCTAGTGCCGGGCCTGGCCCGGCCCATGGAAGGCGCGCTCATCCACCGCCAGGCCCGGGTCAACCCGCTCCGGGCCCTGGCCAGGCTGGCCGCGAGACTGCCTGCGGTAGCAACCGGCGTGGCCGCCACCTCGGTCGAGATCAGCGGCGACCGGATCGTCCGGGTGACGACCTCGGTAGGCGACATTCATCCCGGCGCAGTGGTATTCGCGACCGGCGGTCCGCCTATGCTCGACGGCCTGCCGCTGCACATCCCGTCCGACCGGGTCAAGGGCCACCTGCTGGTCACCGAGCCCGCCGACGTTACGCTGCCGGGCATCGTGGCGCCGCTAGCGACCCAGATCGAGAATGGCCAGCTGCTGGCCGGCGGGACTTTCGACCTGGGCGACGAGAGCCCGGCCGTACAGCCCGAGGTTATTGATGCGATCGTCCAGGGGCTCGGTGCCGTGATGCCCCGTCTGCGCGGGATCGGCGTTGCCTATCAGTGGTGCTGCTTCCGGCCCCGCCACCCCGATCGCAGGCCGGTCATCGACAAGGTGCCGGGCGTGGCCAACGCATGGCTGACCTCCGGCCACTTCCGCACCGGCATCCTGAACGCCCCGGTGACCGCCGCGGTACTGTCCCGCTGGATCGCGGCCGGCGAACCTCCAGTGGAGCCCGGGTCCTGGTCAGCCACCCGCTTCGCCCCGCACTAGCGCTCGGCTGCCCGCCTGCTCGGCCCGGGCGGCCTGCCGCAGCACCCGGCGGTCATCGGCCAGCCGTTCGGTGACGCCGGCGGCATCGAGTAGCTCCAGCAGCGGGATGACAGTGCGGCGGGTGGAGGCCAGCGCCTCCCGCGCCTGCGCTGCGGTGAAAGGCTGCTCGATGCGGGCCAGGATGGCGGCCGCAGCCGCGTCGGCTCCCGGCGCGAGCACGATCTGCTCGCTGACACGTATCAGCTCCCCGGCCCGGACGGCGGCGGCCAGGCTGCGCGCGTCAAGCCCGAGCTTCCTGAGCCGGTCGGCGTCCGGGGCCAGGAATGGCGCCGCCGCGAGGTCAGCCCGCAAGACTCGCACCGCCGCCAGCACGGCCTCCGGCAGATTCGGGCCGGCTGGCTCGCCTTCTGACCGCCCGATGTGCAGCGCCCCGCAAGCCACCCGGAATGGCGGCCGCGCCAGCGCGGTGACCAGGCGCCGGTCCGGCAGGTCGAGCGCGGCACGCGCCGCCTCGATCGGCATGCCTGCCGACAGCGGCTCGCTCGCCGCGTGACTGGCAAGTACCTCGCCGAGGTGGCTGCCTAGGGTGCGCCAGTGCTCCGGATCGGCAAGCCATTCTCCGGCTACGGGCACGGGATGATCAGTAATGCCCATGGCCAGCAAGGCGCTGGCTTTCATCAGCCCGTGCCGGGCCAGCAGTTCGGCGGCGCCCGGCTGATCCGGCCAGCTGGCAAGCTGGCGGGCGGCGGCCGCAGCCGCACCGCGCCGGCGAAGTGGCGGCGGCATTACGTCGAGCACGACGGCGCCGGCCACCGCCGGCCATGAACCGGGTTTACGGCTACCCGGATCCCGCAGCAGGACCCGATCGCCCGCGTGCAGGGGCAGCGGTTCGGCCAGGCTCAGCCGGGCCAGGCCGGGCCCGAGCGGGCGGACCCTGGCGATGCTCCGGGCCGAACCGACGTGCACGGTGACCGCGCGGGGCAGCTCGTCGGCTTCGTCCGCTGCCCGATGCCAGCCGCCGTCCGCCTGGTCCGGCTGGCTCACGGCCTTCACCCTGACATCGATCAGGTCTGTCAGCGTCCATCGGCCGGCCTGCACCAGGGCCATGCCGCGGCGCGGCAGCTCCTTGCCGGCGCCGCGCAGGTTCAGCGCGACGCGCGCGGTGGCGGTCGCCGCTTCGGCAGGCTCGCCGAGCGACTGCAGGTCGCGGACCCTGATCGGTCGCATGGCCGGCGTTAGGACGAGCTCGTCACCCCGGTGCACCGTGCCGGCGGGCAGTGTCCCGGTGACTACGGTGCCGCTGCCGGTCATGCTGAACGCCCGGTCGATCCAGATCCGGACGGGCGCGCCGGGGTCCGGTTCGGGCAGCTTGCGCCCGAGCTCATCCAGGGCATGCCGCAGCTCGTCCAGGCCCGCCCCGGTCAGCGCGCTCACCGCCACCGACGGGATATCGCGCAGGCTGGTGGCGCCGAGCTGGGCGGTGGCCCGCTCCAGAACCGGACCAGGATCAGCCAGGTCAGTCTTGGTGATTACCAGCAGCCCCTGGCATATTCCGAGGGCACTGAGCACGGCCAGGTGCTCGGCCGACTGCGGCATCCATCCCTCGTCTGCCGCCACCACGAACAGGACCGCCGGCACCGGTCCCGCGCCGGCCAGCATGTTGCTGACGAATCGTTCATGGCCGGGCACGTCGACGAAGGCGAGCTGATCTCCAGACGGCAGGGTCAGCCAGGCGAAGCCCAGGTCGATGGTCATGCCGCGACGCCGTTCCTCGGCCCAGCGGTCGGGTTCCATCCCAGTGAGCGCGCGGATCAGCGCTGACTTGCCATGGTCCACATGCCCCGCGGTCACCACGACGTGCATGTCACCCACCTCGCGCTCAGCCCGCTGCGGCCATGATGGCGGCTATCAGCAGCTCGTCATCCGCAGGAGCGACCGCCCGCAGGTCGAGCAGCAGCCGCCCGTCCTCGATGCGCCCGACGACAGCAGGTACCGAGCCGTTGCGCACTGCCGTACCGCTGCGCAGTGCCACTGCCAGGTCAGCCGGGAGGCTGACGGCCGCGCTGGGCAGGCGCTGACCGGGCGCGCCGCCGCCGCCAACCGCCGCGTCGGACAGCTGTACCCGGGCGTCGACGGCGTCGAGCCGGTCTGCGATCCGGCGCGCCCGGCCGCCGAGTTCGGCCTGGCTGACCGCGAGCCAGTCGGCCACCGGCGGCCGCGGGCCGGCCAGCGTCGCCTCGAGTGCGGCGATGGTTAGCTTGTCCACGCGCAGCGCCCTGGCCAGCGGATGCCGCGCGAGCACGGCCACCAGCTCGGCCTGGCCGAGCAGCAGCCCGGCCTGCGGGCCGCCGAGTAGCTTGTCGCCGCTGGCGGTCACCAGGGCGGCGCCGGCGCGCAGCCAGCTCGTGGCATCGGGCTCGGCCGGCAGCAGCGGATGCGGAGCGAGCAGCCCAGAACCGATGTCCCCGACGACGGGGACGCTAAGCCCGGCCAGGTCGGCCACGGACGCGCTGGCGGTGAAGCCCTCGATCCGGTAGTTAGACGGGTGAACCTTGAGCACGAACGCGGTCTGCGGGCCGATGGCGGCGGCATAGTCGGCGGCGGTGGTCCGGTTTGTGGTGCCGACTTCCCTGATCCGCGCCCCAGTTGACGCAATCAGGTCCGGCAGCCGGAAGCCATCACCGATCTCAATCAGCTCGCCCCGGCTCACCACGATCTCGCGGCCCGCCGCTAGGGCGGTGGCCGCCAGCACCAGCGCGGCCGCGTTGTTGTTCACCACGTGCACGGCCTCGGCCGCCGGGACGGCCGCGGCCAGCGCGGCCAGCATGCCCCGGCCGCGCCGGCCGCGCTGTCCGGTGGCAAGGTCGAATTCCAGGTCCGTGCAGCCGGCTGCGGCGGCCAGGGCGGCTCCCGCAGCAGCCGACAGTGGCGCGCGCCCGAGGTTGGTGTGCAGCAGCACGCCGGTTGCGTTCATGACCGGGGTCAGCGTCGCGGCCAGCGCTGGCAGGGCGTCCGCTGCGGCATCCGCGACCCCATCGGCGGTGATCTCGCCGGTGCGGACGCGATCTTGTGCCTGGTGGACCGCTGCGAGCACGATCGCGCGGCCGAGCCGCTCCTGCGCAGCGGCTAGCCGTGGATCGGCGAGCACGGCGTCAGTACGGGGAGTCAGCCTGCGGACGTCCACGATCGCGACCATACCTGTCCGCGGTTGCCTTGCCACCTGCCCTGGATAGCTCTTCTTGACCGATTTACCAGCACTTTGCCGAACTAACCCACCCCTGGGTGCAGCCCGTGTGAAAGTCTTTAAACATCCGATTCCGCAGGGAGTGAGCGCAGATGAACCTACCGGCCGGGATTCCGCGTAGCCGCGGCGCCGTTTGCGGGGTGCTGTTGATCCTGCTTGGCCTGTGGGGCGGCCTCGCCCCGTTCGTGGGCCCGTACTTCCACTTCGGCTTTGCGCCTGACAGAGCATGGGCCTACAACTCCGGCCGGCTCTAATACTCCGCAGTCCCCGGGGCCGCAGTCCAGCTCGGCGGCATGCTGGTGGTGCTTACCAGGAACCGCGCGATAGGCGTCGTCGGCGGACTGCTCGCCGTTCTTGGTGGCGCCTGGTTCGGCCTCGGTGCGGGCTTCGTTACATACGTGCTCAAGCAGCCCTCGATCAGAGTCGGCGCGCCGATCGGGGCTGGGTTGGCCGGTGGAGCCGCCCCCATCCGGGTGTACCTGGAGCAGGTCACCCTGTTCAGCGGGCTCGGTCTGCTCATCGCGGTGCTTGGCGGACTGGCTATCGGCCGGTTCTCCCTGCTTGCGGCCAGGGACGTGGCTGCGGACTACGAGAGCGACTACAGCGGCACTTTCCCGGTGCGGCAGCTGCCGATGCGCGCGGTTGCCACAGCGGCGAACTCGTTCCCTCCCGAAGAGGATCAGTACTCGTCTGCCGACAACTCGACGCGGCCGTCATCGGTGCCGCCGCCGGCGCTCTTCCCCGAGTCGCGGCCACCGTTCCCGGACGCACCGACTGAGTACGGCCAGCCGCCCAGCTGAGCCGAGGTGCTGGCGGCGAGGGCTGCAGTGCCATGCCGCCACGGCAATCCCGCTGCTAGATGCGCGCCCACACGCCGCCGGGACCCGTGGCGATGAAGGCCGAGCTGCCGGGGAACCGGGCGGTGCTGATGCCCGGCGCCTGCATCCGAGTCCATGTGCCGCCAGCAGTTCGGTGGATCAGCCAGAACTTCTGTGAGATCCCGCTGCCCGAGACTGCCGACACCCATACGGCCGGGAATCTGACCCCGCCGACGGCGTGCAGCTCGATGGCTGACTCGACTGCTCAGCCATCGACCTCGTGCCACTGCCTGTAGCGATTCGTAGCCGTCCGCGTGCCGGCGGGTTAACGGGCCGGCCACCGGCTGTAAACCGCCATATGTTGCGGCGCGTCTCTGATGCAGCCGCCCCGCCGCCCCGCCGGCCGACCCCCCCAAGGCTGGCGGGGCGCTTCCGCGCTGCGCCGCAAGCACTTCCTCTCGGTCATCGTGCCGCCGGAAGCAAACGCTCTGCCCGCATCCTGTACCTATATCGGCAGCATCGGCACCGATTGAGCCGGCCAGAACGCGATCACAGCGACGACAACGATCGCCACGGCTATGACGATCAGGAGGAAAGGCAGGGCGTGCCTAGCGAACCTATCCATACCTGCATTCCCTGCTCTCTGAAGGGTACGGAAATGGTAGCGCTGTGTTCCGCGGGCCATGCGGATACTTCGGGGTGGAGCGGACCATCCTGCTCACATGACCGCGTGCACGTGTTCCCGGACGTTCCCGTGCCGGACGTTCCGGTCGCGCGGCGGCCAAGCTCGGCCACCCAGCGGTTCTATGACACTGCCGTCACTGCAGACGATGGTCGGCCAAGGAAGCTGTCTCTCAAGGCGTCAAGCGCCAAGGACATGCGCGCCGGCAATGTCCACATCTCGAAGCTCACCGAGGCCGCCTGGATACAGGACACGCGACGGCTCTCCGACCGCCGTGACCACATCGTTGAGCTTTTCGCGCAGTACCAGCGGGTGACCACCGCCATCGTCATGCTGCGCGGATTCAGGGGCAGGCAGGGCTATGAGGTGCTCTACGAGCTTCTGGAGATCCCGACGACGATATTCGCGCCCGTCGCAGCGCTGACTGTCCAAAAGGCGCTGGCAGGGACGATCAGGATGCCTGGCGGTGCCGCAGTCCCCGACTTCGCGATACGGATAGACCGGAGTGACGCCAAGATCACGCTCACCGGGATTCGGCTTGGACTACGCGTCATCCATGGCCGCTGGGGCGTCAGCCTAGCCTGGTCTGAGGGCGCGCCACTTACAAAAGTACTTGCGCAGGTGACCCTCTGTATGCGTGCAGATGCCAGTTAGCAGAACTAACCTGTTTCGGGTGACGTCAAAGGTCAACCTCGCAGGCATGAGAGCCAACGTGTATGTCGATGGCTTCAACCTGTAACTACGGCGCGCTCAAGGACAACGGCCCGATATGCGCTTCAGATCGCTTCGCACTATTCGACGGAGAATCCTGAGCAACCGGTAACCGTGCGGGTGCTTACTGACGGTGGAGACAACGAGGGCGTAACGACACTTGACCGTGTTCTCCAGGAGTTTCAGTCCGTGCTCGATGGGCTGCATGTTCGAGGCAACTTGGTTCTCTTGGGGGACCTCGAATTGGTGACGAAACTCCCAGT
>JBKQTJ010000081.1:0-42571 GCA_052143255.1 Streptosporangiaceae bacterium
TGCAGGGTGCCGAAATAGTGCCCAAGGTGAAGCGCTCCGGTCGGTCGATCGCCGGTCAGAATGCGGAACGAACCCGGATCTCGCTCAATGGCAGCTTCGATGGAGCTACTGCGCTGCTGGCTGGCAAGCAAAGAGGGAGTATCGGCGGGCATGATAGGTACCTCCAGGATCGTGACCAGCCCGCCGGAGGCCACGCCGCTGGCATGCGAAACGGCGCTGCCCAAGCGGGCGCGCCGTCGGAAAGTGCAAGGACTGGCGGCCGCTAGCGCGGCCACCACCAGCAGCTGCTGTGCTGTCTTTGCATATTACGACTGTAGCCGACGTCGTCGGCTACCCGCCAGCAGCGACGGCACCAGGCATCGGGCAGAGGCATCCAGGCCATCGGATCTCGGGCCGGCAGGTTAGTGATCGCGCAAGCCGTGCTCGTCAAAAATGATGTTCAGCAGCCAGCCGACGATGCCGACGATGATCGCGCCCCAGAAGGCTGGCCAGAATCCGGTGATGTGGAACGGCAGCCCCAGCTTGCCGGCTAGCCAGCTGCACAGCCAGAGCAGCAGGCCGTTGACGACCAGTCCGATGAGGCCGAGCGTCAGTATGTAGAACAGGCAGCCGATGGTCTTGATGATGGGCTTGAGAACCGCGTTGACGAGGCCGAAGATCAGGGCCACGACTATGAGGGTGCCCACCTTCTTCCAGGCGCTGCTGCCAGTCAGCTCGATGCCGGATACCAGCAAGTGAGCGACGTACAGGGCAGCTGCGGATATCAGGATGCGGAGCAGGAGCTTCATGCCGTCATACTGCCATGTTCGACTAAACGGGCATAATCCGATTCAGGAGCTTTCCACCGGCCCGCGCCCGCCCGCATTGGCCGTTGTTTCAGTCGCAAAGACCAGGTCCTAGCCGGTTAGCAGGATCTTAGCTCAGATATTCGGATATCCGGCTGACACCAGCGCGCCTGTGAAGCGAGTTAATGGACAGCGGCAGTCAGCAATGCGACCATCGCCTTGGGGGGACGGATGCCACCGGCAAGGGGACTGCCGCGTGGCGCGCTCGGGGGAGCGGGGGAATGGGTTTCGCGTGGATTCCGGACGTCAGCCGCACTAGCCAGGCCAGCCAGGGGGCACAGGCGCCGATAGCGGCTCGGCACTCGCACCGGAAAGGCCAGCGGGGCGCGACCGGGGGACTTGCCGCTGTCCGGTCATATCAGCCGGCCAGGCCGCTGCTCGGCCTCCGGGTGAGTCCCGCCGCCGGGATCGCGCGGACCAGCATCACGGTGCGAGCAGGCGCGCCGCAGACCACCGCGAGGCACCGGTCCGGGTTGGCCGCCGGCGACTGAGCCTTCCGCTGGAGCCCGACCGCCCGCGATTTGCAGTGGCTACCAGCGGAAGTGCACGAAGATCCGGCCGAAGTTCTTAGAGTCCTTCTCGACCCGGTGATAGAGCGCCTTGATCTCCTTCTGCTCCAGAAATCTCAGCACGTGTTTCTTGAGCTGGCCTGAGCCCTTGCCCGGGATGATCTCGACCAGCGGCGCCTTCGTCCGGACCGCTTCATCGATGACAGCGCGCAAGGCGCGGTCGATGTCGTGGCCGCGGTTATAGACGTCGTGCAGGTCGAGCTTCAGTTTCATTGCCTGTCTCCGGGTGCGTGGCTCTACGTTACGGGGTCCGTTATGCGCTCCGGCGTGACCAGCTGGAGAAAGCTACGAGGGTCCGGATTAGCAGCGTGCCGTTCCCGCGCAGCAGCGGCCGCGGCCGAAGCTGATGTTCGTGACATTGCGTAGGCGGGTGTGTTCCCAGCGTGCCGGTAGGGGTACGAAACGAGAACGCATAGCCGCGGCTTGCTGGGGAGCCGCGACAAACGCCTTCATGGCGGGCGTGGATCGGGGGATCAGATGACCAGCATGCCTGAACGCGACATGCCCGGACAGTCGGGCACCCCGCAGAGCGGCCGGCCCGGCGAATGGTCCGGCGCGTCTCCGGGCACCCTGCCGGGGCAGGAGCAATTCGGCAGCTTGCCGCCCGGAAGCGTGCCTGGCCAGCCCCAGGGGGGCATGGGCAATCAGCAGTGGGCCAGCCAGCCGGGAAGGATGAGCCCGGTCAGCGAGGCTGAGACCCGGGTGACCGGTAGGCGCGTGGTTCAGTACCTCATCGACGCCTTCCTCGTCTCGCTGATTCCGTCGCTCGTGTCGATTCCGTTCGACCGCACCAATAGCACGTTCTTGCACATCATCGGCGGAATAATCGCCTTCGTCCTGTTCGTGCTGATCGGCCTCTGGTACTGGGTGCTCAGGCCGCATTCGCACCGCGGGCAGACGTTCGCAATGCAATGGCTCGGGTTGCGCGTCATTAGCAAAGGTGGCGGCCCAGCCAGCGTGGCCCAGCTGTTCATCCGGTGGATCTGCCTGATCTTCGACGCCATCCCTTATACGTGGCCGTTCACCGGACTAGTCGGCTTCATCGTCATTCTCTGCTCTCGGCGCCGCCAGCGGATCGGAGACCACCTGGCCGGGACGCTGGTGATCTCGACCGGGTACTACGGGATGGGCGGCCGGCCCCAGTACGCCGGTGCCGGGCAGATGGGTACGGGTGGCGAGCCGGGCCAGCCGCCGCCAGACGCCGGCTATGGCCGGCCCAGCATGAGCAGCCAGCCGGGTGCTCAGCCCGGGATGGGTGCTCAGCCTGGTATGGGTGGTCAGCCTGGTATGGGTGGTCAGCCTGGCGTCGCCAACGAATCCGGTACCGGCCCGGGGATGCCTGGAGACCTCCGGTAGCCAGCGCCACCGGCAACAACTAGCCCGTGACCGGAGGGTCCCGGCGGTCCGCCGGGACCCTCCTTAATGTCGCTCGCTCAGCCGGCCGCTTCGGCAGTCAGTTGCGCCCGGAGTCGCTTACGGTCGGTCTTCAGTACGCTGGTGAGCGGGATCGCCTCGACGATCCGCACCTCGCGCGGATACTTGACGGCCGACACATGCTGCCGCGCGAACTCGACCAGCTCGGCAGGCGTCGCTCCGCTGCCAGGCACGAGCTGGACGAACGCCACGACTTCCTCGCCGTACTTCTCGTCCGGCCTGCCCACGACCGCTGCCGCGACGACATCAGGATGCTGAATCAGGGCGTCCTCGACGTCGCGCGGATACACGTTGTAGCCGCCGCGGATGATCAGGTCCTTGATCCTGTCGACGATGTACAGGTAGCCGTCGGCATCCAGGCGCCCGACATCGCCGGTGTGCAGCCAGCCGCCTCGCAGCGCTTGCGCTGACTCGGCGGGCGCGTTCCAGTAGCCGGACATGAGGACCGGGCCGCGCACGCAGATCTCGCCGGGCTCACCGGCCGGGGCCTCGGTGCCGTCAGGCAACTCGATCCGCACGTGCACGTTCGGGGCCGGCTTGCCGACACTGCCGGGCCGGGCTTGCCCTTGCGGCGAGGTCGAAATGATCGCGGCCGACTCGGTACAGCCGTAGCCTTCAGCGATCTCGACGTGCGGCAGCCGGTGCTTGAAATCCTCGATGACCTGGCCGGGCAGCGGCGCAGCTCCGCTGTTCAGGCGAATCAGCGCGGAGAGGTCGTAGTCCTCCAGCGGTTGTTGCAGCAGCATCTGGAGCATCGACGGCACGAGCGGGCTGACGTTGACCCGATGCTCCTGCGCCAGCTGCAGCCAGCCTGCGGGGTCAAACCAGCGCATGAGCACGGTCTCAGCTGGTTGCGGAGCGTGCACGCTCATCACGCTGACCATGAGTCCGTAGACGTGCGAGAGCGGCAGCGCCAGCAGGCCTGACCGAACGGCGGGGTCGTGGGAAGTAGCCGTCGCTGCCCAGGCTGCAGCAGACAAGGCGTCGTGACTGATCATGACGCCCTTGGACCGCCCGGTGGTGCCGCCGGTGTAGAGCAGGGCTGCCAGGCCGACGGGATCACCATCGATGAGGCCGGCAGGCGCCGCGGACTCCAGTTCCGCGAAGTCCAGTAGCGGGACAGTGCCGTCGTGACTGCCGTCGTGGCCGGCGGCCACGACGACGCCGCGGGTGCAGGCCACCCCGGCGGCCGAAGCAAGTACCTTCGGCAGGAACTCCGGTGTCGTCACCGCCAGCACGGCGCCGCTGTCGGACAGGACGTGGCGCAGCTCGTCCTCGCTTAGCAGGAAAAGCACCGGTGTGGTGACTGCCCCGGCACGCCAGACGGCGTGGTAAGTGATGCCGACTTCGGCGCAGTTGGCCATGCAGATCACGACGCGATCGCCTGGCCGGACGCCGGCGGCGCGCAGGCCTCCCGCAAGTCGGCGAGCGCGCTCGGCTAGCTCGGCGCTGCTCCAGCTGCGACCCTCGAAATGCAGCTGCGACTGACCAGCGTCCCGTGCCCACGCATCCTCGGCTAGGCGCTGCAAGCTGGCGCCGGTCGGGTTGGTGGGCAGCCCGGGGTAGGCAGCAGGCTGGGTAACCGCGGTCATCTGGCACTCTCCTCATCGGGCAAAGTCTGGGCTGGGGGGTGGTACAGGCGGATGCCGTCATCCCCGGCCCGGCTGACGGCTGCGGATCTCGCGACGAGCAGATCGAGGTGGTAGACCGTCTCGCAGATGGCGAGCATCTGGTTCATCAGGTCGAGGTCAGCGAGCTTGCGCTGCCGCGAAGTCCACGGAATGGCAAGCGCGACCTGGTAGGCGGTCGTCGCACCGCCGGACAGAACCTGGGCCATCGCCCGCAGCCGGACGTCGTGGTGATCGGCTAGCTCGTCGATCCGCGCGTGCGTGCTCGGCGAGACCGGGCCGTGGGCCGGCAGCAGCTGCATATCCGGCAGCCGCCTGACGACGTTGAGCGATTCGAGGTAAGCAGCCAGCGGCGAGGCTGAGGGTCGTTCCTCGAACGCAATCGACGGTGTGATGTGCGGCAGCACATGATCGCCGGCGAATAGCAGGCCAGCGGCGGCGTCGACGAAAACCACGTGACCACGGGTGTGGCCGGGCGTGGGTATGGCCGCAAGCGTTCTGGTGCCGAGATCGAATACCTGGCCTGGCCCGATCCACTCATCGGGCGCCTCGTAGCCGATGGCGGCGGCGAAGGTCTCGGCCGGGCGAAGAGGCGGATGTTCCTCCCCGACGATGTCTTGGACCATCAACGCGGACGTGCGCCCGCCGCCAAGGGGTCCGAACGCGGTCAGCTCGGAAAGCTCCCGAGCTAGCTGGTCTGCCCCGGCCCTGACGAGCACCTTCAACTGAGCGCCTAGCGGGCGGAAGTCCGTGCTGAGCAGCGCGTCGATTGAGTGCTTCTCCTCCGCGCCGAGCGCGACCGGCGTCCCGAACAGGCGCCTTACCTCGATCGCCTGGGTGTAGTGATCGCGGTGCAGGTGGGTGACCAGGAACTGACGCACATCAGGCAGGCCGGCCCCGATGTCGGCCAGCGACCGCTCGAGCTGGTCGCGCGCGTTGGCCAGCGCCCAGCCCGAGTCCACGAGGACCAGGCCGGAGGCCGCCTCGATCGCGTACACGTTGACCGCGCGAAGGCCGTCTGAGGGCAATGGCAGCGGTATCCGGTGCACGCCGGTGGCGACCTGGTGCGCGCCCTCTTCGATCCACTCCAGGCGCTGCGTCAAGGTCGCTGTCTCCATCTGCCGGGTCTATAGAACCGAAACCAACAGTACGTGCGCTGTTCAGAACGTTTCAGTGCTACGGCGGGCACAAGGCCTATCAAGTCGGCCGGCGGAGGCGGCCGGTGCCGTGAATTGGGACCGCCTCACCCGGTAGCGGCTGTCCAGTACCCGACGCCGTCGTTGTCGCCTTCCGCCGTCAGTCCGCGTGACTGCAGCTGGCGCAAGTGCGAGAGCACCTCGCCGACTGCGGCCTGGCGCTGGAACGAGACCAGATCCGACCAAGCTCGGGACCAGGTAACCCCGGTAGCGACCTGCCACGCGGTCAGGCCAGCTGGCCCCGCAGCGGCCAGGATGTCCAGGGTTTCGGCGAGCCGTTCCTTGTGATGGTCGGCCAGCTCGCCGAGCCGGGAGTCCAGGCCGGTGAAGCGGTACTCATGCGCCGGCAGCACCTCGCGCGGCTCGATGCCGCGCAGCTTGACCAGCGAACCAAGGTAGTCATCGAGCGGGTTGGAGGTCATGTCATAGGACGACACGTTCGGCGTGATCCGGGGCAGGATGTGATCTCCGGTCAGAAGCAGGTCGTGGGTCTGGTCATGAAAGCAGAGATGACCGGGCGTGTGGCCGGGCGTCCACACTGCGCGCAGGTCGAGCCCGGGCACGTCGATCAGGTCGCCGTGTGCCACCATCCGGTCTGCTCGTACCATCGGCTCGACCGCCCCGGCCTGCCGCCTGCTAGCGATCAGCTCTTCCAGATGGGCCGCGGGAGCACCGCACCAGCGGAGATAGGCCGCCATACCGTCGTGCATCATCCCGCGATTGGCCTGCATTTCCAGGAACGCGTCTTCGGCCGGGTGCATGCCAACCCAGGCGCCGGAAAGCTCGCGCACCTTGCCCGACTGGCCGTGGTGGTCTGGATGAACGTGGGTAATCAGGATCGCCGTGACCGCGGTCAGCGGAATCTCGGACTCGGCCAGCCCGGTCGTCAGTGCCTGCCAGCTATCAGGGTGATTCCAGCCGGGATCGATCATGACGAAGCCCGAGTCGTGCTCGATCAGGTAGCTGAGCACATAACGCAACGGGTTCCCGATGATGGGAACGGGCACCGACCAGACACCCCCGGTGACCCGTTCCACCGGCGGGAACTCCGCCCGCTGCCACGCCTCACGCTGCCGCGTGCCAGTCACCTGCATTCGTCCGCAGTCCCTTCGCGCCAGCCCGGCTCCGCGGGCGTCAAGCCCGAGTTGCCACGCCTGGCCTCGTTCCCCTAAGGAAACGTGGCGGATGGGCACGCTCTGGTTGACATAGGATCTGGCGCCGTGCTTCCCTCGGAGCCAGGCAAGAAAGTATAACTGATTTCAGTTTTCCGGCCTCGGCTGGCCGTACCGGCAGCTAGCCAGGCAGATGAGAGGTTGCGTCGATGAGCGAGGATTTCCGCGCCAGGGCAAGGGCATGGCTTGCGGCCAATGCCCCGCGCCGGGCGGCTGGCGACGAGGAGGGCGGTGGCCAGTCCACGCTCGCCGAGCAGAAGGCTTTCCAGGCCAGGCTCTATGACGCCGGGTTTGCCGGCATCACCTGGCCGAAGGAATACGGCGGTCAGGGCCTGACCAGCGCTGAGCAGATCGCGTGGAGCCAGGAGTCACGCGACTACGACCTGCCGACTGGCGCGTTCTTCATCGGCATCAGCATGCCCGGCAACACGATCCTGGAAGTCGGCACCGAGGCGCAGAAGAAGCGCTACCTGCCAAGGATGCTGCGCGGCGACGAGATCTGGTGCCAGCTGTTCTCCGAGCCTGGCGCTGGATCGGACGTGGCCAGCCTGCAGACAACCGCGGTGCGCGACGGCGACACCTGGGTGCTTAACGGACAGAAGGTGTGGACCTCTGGCGCTCAGTTCAGCGACTACGGGGCGATTCTCGCGCGAACCGACCCGGCTAAGCCCAAGCACAACGGCATCAGCATGTTCATCGTCGACATGCACGCTCCCGGCGTCACGGTGCGACCGCTGAAGGTCGCGACCGGGCACTCACCGTTCAACGAGGTGTTCTACGACAACGTACGGATTCCGGCCGACGCGCTGATCGGAGCGGAGAACAAGGGCTGGGACGCTGCCGTCGTGATGCTGCGGCACGAGCGGATCGCTATCGGCACGATGGGTTCCTCGCGCACGAGTCCGCTGGCGTTCGAATCGCTGCGGGACCTAGCCGCCGGACTCGGCCGGACCAGCGACCAGGGTGTCCGCCGCCGACTGGCCGAGTTGTACGCCAGGGGCCGCGCCATGCAGCTATTCGCCCTGATGCTGCGCGAGGAAACCCTGGCGGGCAGGCCACCGGGAGCACGCGGCTCGGTGGCCAAGCTGGCCGGCTCCGAGCTCGGCCGGTTCGCCGGGAACGTGGCCGCTGACGTGCTCGGCGACCAGCTCGCCGGGTTCGACGCAGACGACCTCCAGGCGGTCACCACCTCGATCATCGCGGCCCCTGGCAGCGCTATTGCCGGAGGTACCAGCGAGATCCAGCGCAATATCATCGGCGAGCGAGTCCTTGGCCTGGCGAAGGACCCAGGCGTGGACCGGGCTACGCCGTTCAATCAGCTGCGCGTCGGCACGCAGCGCCACGACGGCTGACGCTGGAGGAGCCACCATGACACTCATACTTACCGACGACGAGCAGGCGCTGGCCGACTCGGTGCGTCGCTTCGTCGCCGACCGCAGCCCGCTAACCTCACTCCGCCAGTTGATCAGTTCAGGCGAGCCCTTTGACGCCGACGTGTGGAAGCAGCTGAGCGCGCAGCTCGGCCTGGCCGGGCTGGTCATACCCGAGGAATACGGCGGCGCGGGCGCGGGCCTGTCGGCCCTGTCGGTGGCGTTGTTCGAGCTCGGCGCGGGACTTGTCGCCTCGCCGCTGCTGGCCTCGGTGCTGGCGGCCGAGGCGCTGCTGCGCCTCGATGATCAGGCCGCCAGCACGCAGCTGCTGCCGAGGATCGCCGATGGCCAGCTGATAGCCACGCTGGCGCTGGCCAGCAGCGCGGGCGGGCAGGTAACGGCGTCCGGTTCGGCTGACGCGGTCGTGCTTACCGGCAGCATCTCGCCGGTTCTGAACGGCGCCGAGGCCGGCATACTCCTGGTCCCGGCGCACGGGGAGTCCGGCCTGGCTATCTACCTGGTGGACGGCGGCGCATCCGGCTTGACCCGGACCCGGCTGACAGCGGTGGATCACAGCCGCTCGCTGGCCAGGATCACGCTGGCCGGAACGCCGGCTCGCGCACTGGCCGGGGACGCGTCGGCAGCGCTCGCCGCGGCCCTGGACGTGGGCAACCTGGCGCTGGCCGCAGAATCGGCTGGTGCCATGAAGGCATGTCTGGACATGACCAGCGAGTACGCAAAGATCCGGGTTGCCTTCGGGCAGCCGATCGGTGCGTTCCAGGCGGTGAAGCACCGGCTCGCGGACATGGAGAAGTCCTGGGAGCTCGGGTACGCCGCGCTGCGTGATGCCGCGCGGGCCGGCGACGAGGCACCCGGCAGGTTCGCTGCCGCGGCGTCCGTAGCCCGGGTGCTGCTCGCTGATGCCTACGCCGACGCCACGGTGGACACCGTGCAGCTGCACGGCGGGATCGGGTTCACCTGGGAGCACGACGCGCATCTGTACTACAAGAACGGGTTGTCCAACAAGGTGCTGTTCGGCCCGCCCGGCGAGCAGCTCGACCGGCTGGCCGACACGCTGGGTATCTAGACCAACGGGGCTTCGCCCCCATTAGCCCGCCAGACGCTGCCAGCGCGGACAGGGCAGCCCCGTCGGGCAGCTGGTGGGCCGACCGCGGCGGCAAAGCAGAACGGATTCCAGAAAGCGAGTTAGCAGCGTGCCACAGGCAGGGCCGGCGATTCCGTCGACTGTCGCGCAGCACGGCAGGCACGACAGGATCCTGGTTGCCGCTACCGCGATGCTGGCGGCCGGGGGCGAAGACGCGCTGCAGATGAAAGAGCTTTCGCAGCGCGCCGCCGTGTCCGTGGCGACCCTGTACCGGTATTTCCCGGCCAAGGATCACGTGCTGCTGGCGATCCTGTTCAGCCGCTACTCTGACGCGCTGGCCAGGGTCACCGGCGAGGTGCCGCGCGGCGGCTCCGCACGCGAACGGGTGACCATGCACCTGCTGCGCGAGTTCCGCGCGGAACAACGCGAGCCGCGGCTGACTGCGGCCCTGAGCAGGGTTATCAGCGAGACCAGCCGGAGTTACAGCGAGATCATCGAACGGGTCGAGGGCCTGCACCTGCAGATGCTCGAGCACGTGGCCGGCGCAGGCCAGCCGATCAGCGCCGAGCAACGTCAGCTGCTGCCGGTAGTGCAGGCGATCTTCGGCGCGGCCACGAGGCGTTGGCTGGCCGGCGTATCGTCACCAGCGCAGGCCAGGTTCCAGATCCGGGCCGGGTGCCGGCTCCTGGACCTGCCTGATGAGGCGATTGCCGAGGACTCGCTGCTGGCGGGCACGCCCGGCTAGGCAGACCGGGCACGGCCGGACGGCACGATGGCGACAGGACGACGGCGGGATGGCGACTACGTGACCGAGGCGGACGTGGCCGCGCTGGACGCGGTGGCTGCGCGTTTCGCGGCCGCGGGCGGCCAGCCAGGATTGGCGTACGGCATCGTGGCTGGCGGCGAGCTGGTGCACGCAGGCGGCCGCGGCGAGAGCTGGGTCGGCGGGCCGGTACCCGACGTGGGCACGGTGTTCCGGATCGCGTCCATGACCAAGAGCTTCACCGCGGCGATGGTGCTGCTGCTTCGCGATCGCGGCGCGCTGCACCTTGATGACCGCGCCCAGGATTATGTGCCCGAACTGCAGGGCCTGGTACTGCCGGCCTCAGACTGCTCGCCGATCACGATCAGGCAGTTGCTGACGATGACGGCCGGCTTCCCCACCGATGATCCGTGGGGTGACCAGCAGCAGGGCCTAGCGCCGGCCGCGTTCGCCGAGTTGCTGGCCAGCGGCGGCGTGCGGTGCGCGTGGGCGCCGGGGACCAGATTCGAGTACTCCAACCTCGGCTACGCGGTGCTCGGGAAGGTTGTCGAGGCGGTAACGGGCGCGGATTATGCGACCGCGGTCCGTCAGCACGTGCTCGGCCCGCTAGGCCTGGACCGGACCGGGTTCGCGGCGGGCGAGTTCGATCAGGCTGAGCTGGCGCGCGGTTATGGCCGTGAGGCCGGCGCGTGGATCGAGATCGAGCCGGCCCCGCATGGGGCGTTCGCGCCGATGGGAGGCCTCTTCAGCTGCGTACGAGATCTGTCCAGGTGGGTAGCAGGGTTCGCGGCCGCCTTCCCCGCTCGATCGGCCAACGAAGACGGCCACCCGCTGACCAGGGCGGCCCGCCGTGAGATGCAACTGGGCCAGGTTGCGGTGCCGTCGGACATACCTGCGGTCCGCTTCACCGGGCCCGCTAGCCTGAGCTACGGCTTCGGCCTGTTCGCCGAGCAGGACCGGGAGTTCGGCCCCATCATCCAGCACAGTGGCGGCTACCCCGGTTACGGCAGCCAGATGCGCTGGCATCCGGCTACTGGCCTCGGCGCCGTCGTGCTGGCCAACAGCACCTATGCCGGCGCGGGGCTGCTGGCCAGCCAGCTGCTCGCGGTGCAGTTGCGGACGTCGGTGAGCTCGGCAGCCGGCCGTGCCGGGTTGCGCTGCGGACCGGCTCCGGCACCAGGGCGGCCGTGGGCTGAGACGCTGGCGGCCAAGGAAGCGGTCGATGACTTGCTGCAGGCCTGGGACGACACGCTGGCAGACCGCTTGTTTGCTGCCAACGTGGACTTGGACCAGCCGCGGACTGTGCGCCGGGCGGCGATAGCTCGGCTGCGCGAGCGGATCGGCCAGTTCCAGCCTGCGGCAGATCGTCCGGAAGAATCTGAGTCGCCAGCGCACCGCCGCTGGTGGCTGGCCGGAGAACACGGCACCGTGACCGTCCAGATCCGGCTGACACCACTGCGTGAACCGCTGGTGCAGCAGCTAGTCGTCGCGGTGCCGCCCGCGCCAGGCTCAGCGCTGGCAACGGCCATCGGCCTGCTGACCGCGGCCGTCGCTGCTGGCGGGCACGACTGGCCTGCTGGGCTTGCCGCCGCCAGCGAGCTTGCAGTGGCCTCAGTCGTACGCCAGTTGGGCATTGCTGCCGCCTGGGCTGGCCCGGTGCGGCTGGACTGCTACCTGGCGGGGGACGGTGAGACCAGTAGCACGGTCAGGCTAGTCGGCCAGTCAGGCACCGTGGTTCTGGCCGTCGGTGTCGCGGGCGGCGGCGTGAGCCACGTCGACGTCGCCCTGGTCAGCGAGCGCGAGGGTTAGCTGGCGGCCTCGAGTATGACCACCGGGATGATTCGGCTGGTCTTCGTCTCATAGTCAGCGAAGCCCGGGTACTCGGCTTTGTGCGCGATCCAGATCGGCTCGCGCTCGTCATCGGAAGCGAGGCGCGCGGTGAACGGCACGGTCGCTGAGCCGATCTCGGCCTGCACATCGGGATGCGCGACGAGATTGTGGTACCAGTCGGGGTTCGTGGGCGCGCCGGCCTTGGAGGCGAACACGGCGTAGCCGTTGTCGAGCTTGCGGTACATGACCGGGTTTACTCGCTCGGCGCCGCTCTTGGCGCCGCGGGTGTGCAGCAGCAGCAGCGGGGCTCCCTCGAACGGACCCCCTACCTTCCCGCCGTTCGCGCGGAACTCCTCAATGATCTTGCTGTTGAAGTCTTCAGGCATGGCGTCTCCCGGTTGCGTTTCGGGCGGACTGAATACGGATGGAATTCAGGGCGGTCAGGAACGAGGCGGTCAGGAAGCGGACGCCGCCCGCTGGCCGCGGACCTCAAGCTGATCCAGCAGGTCTTGAGTAGCCGCCGCCACGGCCGCGACGGCGTCATCGAACGCCCTGGCGTTGTGGCCGGCCGGCGCTCGAAACCCGCTGATCTTGCGGACGTACTGGAGCGCTGCGGCCCGGACGTCGGTCTCAGTGACGTGCTCGGTGTAAGGCTCACGAAGCGTCTTGATGCTGCGGCACATGGGTCAGACGTTACGCCACTAGCGGCGTCTACGCGCCGCCACGGCCGGCCCGTCAGCCCGCCGCCGCGGCCGGCCCGTCGGCCCGCCGGCCCGCTCGGCCGGGAGCGCCGCGGGTACTACCCTGCCAGTCATGACCTCACCTGCCGATTTCGAGCTGGACCGTGATCTCGACGCCGTCCGGCTGTACCGCCGCGGCGCGGCCGCCAAGCTTGAGCTCAACCGGCCCGACCGGTTGAACGCGTGGAACGACAAGCTCGGAATCGCACTGCGGGACACCGTGCTGGAGCTAGCTCGCGACACTTCGGTGCGGGCCGTCCTGGTGACCGGGGCCGGACGAGCCTTTTCCAGCGGCGCCGACCTGCGAGATCCGCGCCCGCAGCGGCCCGAGGGCGGCCCAGACGTCTACAGCGTGCTGACCGAGCGTTACCACCCGATCATCACCGGCATCCGCCAGATGCCTAAGCCCGTCGTGGCCGCCGTCAATGGTGCTGCGGCTGGTATCGGGCTCTCCCTGGCGTTGTCGTGCGATCTGGTCGTTGCCGCACAATCCGCGTACTTCGTGCTCGCTTTCGTCAACATCGGGCTTGTTCCGGACGGCGGGTCCTCGTTGCTGGTGCCGTCCCGGATCGGCTTCGCCCGGGCAGCGGAGCTGGCGATGCTCGGCGAGCGGCTGTCCAGCGCGCATGCACTCGACTGGGGCCTGATCAACCGCGTCTGGCCGGACGAGGAGCTGATGCCGCAGGCTGAGGAGCTGGTTGGGCGGCTCGCAACCGGGCCGACGCGTTCATACGCCGGAGCAAAGCGGCAGCTGAACGCGTGGCTGTACAGCCGCATCGACGAGCAGCTTGAGCTGGAAGCTCAGGTGCAGCAGCAGATGGCCGGGTCGGCGGACTTCGCCGAGGGCGTCGCCGCGTTCGCGGAGAGGAGAGCCCCGCGGTTCACTGGTTACTGAACGCGGCGGCCGGGCGCCGGCCACTGCCGTGGGCACCGCTGCCGGCCACTGCCGTGGGCACCGCTGCAGGCCAACGCCGTGGGCACCGCTGCCGGCCACCGCGGTGGGCACCGCCGCCAGACCCGGCTCGTTCCGATGTCGTGGTGGTTTATCCCCCGGTCGTCTGGGCGCCCGATCAGGGCCGGCACGTAGGCTGCCTGCTGTGACGCTAGATGCACAAGACATCGCTGCGTCGGCTGGCCGGCCGACCGCACAGCTAACCCGCCGAGACGTGGCACGGGGGCTGCTCTCGGTGCCATCGCACGATGCGCTGACCGACCTGCCGGTCCTGCGCAGGCAGCTGATTGACGCGGGCAACCCGCTGTCGGCCGCGTTCTGGGACAGCGCGACCGCGACACTCGAGAAGATCGGTGCGCGCTCGGCGACTGTTGGTGACGTGCAGGACTGGCTCGAAACGACGGGCACCGAGCCCGCTGCGATGCTCGGGCTGGTGGTCTGGGACGACGAAGCCGACCGCAGCCCGGCGCAAGCCGAGGTGTTCAGCTTGCTGATCGACCACCTGGAGGGGCTGCTTGAGGATGGGCTCATCGATCCTGACGCGCTCGTGGCCAGCGGCGCCCAGGCCCTGCAGGACCATCGGCGGTTGCAAGAAGACTGGATGATGGCGCCACTTCCAGACGGGCGGATTCCGATGTGGCTCGTCCTGGACGAGGAGGACGAAGAGTTGTCGGCCGAATGGGCGGCGGCCGAAGCCGACGCTCTCGACGAGCTGCGCGAGGTGCTGGCCGACCTGCCGGAACGGCCCGTTCCTGAGGCGGAGCTGCGTGCGGCGTGCACGCGCATCCGCGCCGTGATGAAAACCGCGGGCTGGCCGCGCGATCTGCTCGCCGCCTGCGCCGGGCTGAATCCGCGCAGGCTTCCCGCGGACGACTCTGAACTATGGCTGACGCTGGCGGCCGGAATCGTGTCGCCGCAGGACGAGCTGGCGCCGGTGGCTGGCGGCGGTGACGGCAACGACGACGAGGATCTGACCGACGACGAGCAAGCTATGGTCGCTCTCTGCACGCTCGAGCACTTCGACTGGCTGGCGGTCGCGGCAGCACTGGCGAAGGGCGGCCCGGGCACGTCCGCTGATGAGATGGATCTGGCGGAGTACGTGAGCGAGTATGACGGCGGCGACGACGCGGACGACGAGCCTGACGACGATCAGCTCGAGTCGATGTTCCTGCATGTCGTGGGCCTGTGGCGAGTTCTCGGCGCGGTGGATGACGACGACCGCCTAACCGCGCTCGGCTGGTGGGGCGTCCCGGCGGCGACCCAGCGGGCCTGGCAGCCTAGCTCGTAGCCGGGAATATCTGCCGGGGGATGGCAGGCGGCGCGGCACGGCGCTGCCACTCCCGCGGATACCCCAGCGAGACCTCCTCGTGCCGCACTCCGTCGTGCCACGTCGTCCGCGGTATGTGCAGGTGACCGTAGACGACTGCCGTCGCGTTGAATCGCACTGGCCAGTCGGCTGTCGCGATGGTGCCGCACCACTGGGCGAACTCCGGGTGCCGCATGACTCTCGTGGGCTCTTGGACCAGCGGGAAGTGATTCACCAGGATGGTCCGACAGTCAGCGGGAAGCTCGGCCAGCCTGCCCTCGGCTTCGGCCAGCCGCGCCTCGCACCACTGTTCTGTGCTCGGGTAGGGGTCTGCGTGCAGTAGCCGCTCGTCGGTGCTCACCACGCCCGCCCGGTAAGCGCGGTCCAGCCCGTCGGCCTTGGATGTCGCTCCGGCCGGCCTGAAGGTGTAGTCGTACAGCAAGAACAACGGCACGATCACCGCTGGGCCGCCGTCCCCCTCCCATCGCGGGAACGGCTCCTCCGGGGTGATCACGCCGAGTCGGCGGCAGATTTCCACCAGGTGCTGATACCGCTCCACGCCGCGCAGCGAGATCGGCTCGCGCCGGTGAGTCCATAGCTCGTGGTTGCCGGGCACCCAGATCACCTTGGCGAATCGCTCGCTCAGCGTGCCGAGCGCCCACTCGATGTCGGCAGCGAACTCCCCAACGTCGCCTGCCACGATTAGCCAGTCCGCCGGTGACTGCGGGCTCAGGCCCGATACCAGTTCCCGGTTCTGGGCGAAGCCGACATGCAGGTCGCTCACGGCAAGCAAGCTCGCTCCGGCCGTGGCGCTGGCATCCGCCGACTGGACTGTTGCCACGTGGCTGATCATCACACGCGGCACGGGAAAGGATTCGGCCGGGCTTATCGCCCGCAATTTCGCCTCCGACCGAGTTACGCCTAGGTAGCGTCCAGGTAACGGGGTCAGCACTACCGTCTCGGTCTAGGAGCGGATGGACCCTCCGGGGCGGGTGAGGTGCCTGTGACGACTGACGCGAGTTTGTATGACCTGCTGAGCGGCGACCGTCAGCCGATGCGCTCGGTGACGACCGCCGTCTACCGAAAGGTTCTCGCCGACGAACTGCTGGCACCGTATTTCGCCGCCGTCGATATCGACAAGCAGGCTGTCATGCTGGCTGAATTCCTGGCGCTAGCGTTCGGCGGTCCGCACTCGTACACCGGCCGTGACCTCAGGACGGCGCATGCACGGCTGGTGGGACTGACTGACGTGCATTTCGATCGGGTCCTCACTCACCTGAGCAGTGCCCTGCGCGATTTCGGCGTCGACGAGGGCGACGTCGCGACGGTCGTCGCTGTCGCCGAGACCGTTCGCGCCGACGTGCTCAACCGCTAGCCGCGCCTGAGGTCAGGAAGAGGCGGCTCGGTGGACATCGCCCGGCTCAAGCGCAGCTTCGACCGCATCGCGATGCACGGCGACGAGGTCCCGCTGCACTTCTACTCCGACCTGTTCCTCCGGTACCCGGAGACGCGGTCAATGTTCCCGGTGTCCATGCAAGCGCAGCGCGCCCACCTGTTAGATGCGCTGGTCAGCATTGTCGCCCGCGTTGACAACCTGGATAGCCTCACGGTCTTCCTGCGGGACCTGGGCCGAGGCCACCGCAAATTCGGCACGCTGGCCGCCCACTATGGCGCAGTGGGCGAGAGCCTGCTGGCTACCTTCGCGTACTTCTCCGGCGACGCCTGGGACGCTGAACTGGAGGCTGACTGGAAGGGCGCCTACGACCTGATCGCCAGCGTCATGACGGCGGCCGCCCAGGAGGACGAGCTGGCGCACCCTGCGTACTGGACCGGCACGGTCGTAGCCCAGGAACGCTCGGCATACGACGTCGCCACCTTGACCGTCCGGACCGAGCCAAGGCTTGACTACCTGCCGGGCCAGTCCGTTGCTGTCGAGTCGCCCGCCCGGCCACGACTGTGGCGGTACTACTCGATGGCGAACGCGCCGCGCGCCGACGGCAGCCTCGACTTCCACATCAGGCTGATCGACGGCGGCGCCGTGAGCATGGCTCTCACGGCCAGCACCACCGTCGGCTCGCGGCTGCGGCTCGGGCCGCCGGTCGGCGTCCTGCGGCTCGACACCGCCTCCGGCCGGGACATCCTCATGGTCGCCGGATCCACTGGGCTGGCTCCGCTCAAGTCCATGCTGGAGCAGGTGGCCGGGCTGCCGCAGCGGCCAGCGGTGCACTTGTTCTTCGGCGCGCGAACCGCGGACGGCCTGTACGACCTTCCCAGCCTCGAGAAGATGGCCGCCGAGCACCCGTGGCTGACCGTGGTGCCCTCGGTGTCGGCGGGCGCGTTCTCCGGACGCACCGCCACCCTGCCGTCCCTGGTAGCGGATTACGGCGACTGGTCGGGCCGCGACGCCTACATCGCCGGCCCGACCGAGATGGTGCAGGACACCGCCTCGCGGCTAGCCGCGGCAGGATTGCCGGTCGATCAGATACACGTCGAGGACTTTGGCTGGAGCGAGCCATGACATCGGATGCCTGGTACGACGAGCAGCAGCGGCTGACTCCGGATCACCTGCGGGCAGTCACCTTCCCGCTGACCCGGTGGGGCCGGCACGGCTACGAGGAGGAGCCCGTCCGCGCGTTCCTTGCCGACGTGCACGCCGAGATGGTGCGGCTGGTGAATGAGCGGGCCTCGCTCTGGCAGGAGGTTCAGCGGCTGCGCCGCAGGATCCTCGGCAAGGAGAACGGCAACGACGCGATCTTGTTCGGCCAGGACGACGCGCACGTCCACGCGGTGCGGATCCTGTCCAGCGCCCAGCGGACCGCCGACCGCTACGTTGCCGATGCCCAGGCCTACAGCGGGCGTCTCACCGAGGAGGCGCGCGTGCGACGCGACGAGATCATGGGCCAGGCCCAGCAGCACGCTGACATGCTGCTGGAAGAGGCCCGGACGAGAGCGCGGGCCGCGGCCGTCGACGCCATGAACTATGACGGCTTGCCTCCTCAGACCGACCAGGAGCGGCGCGCGGTGCAGGCTGAACTGGCTTACCTGCGCACCTTCAGCGAGGTGTACCGGCAGCACCTGAAGATCTACACCGAAGACGTGCTGCGCACCATCGAGGCGTGGGAGAGCAAGGAGCGCGCAGCGTCCGCCGGCACGCCGCTGACCGGGCCGGCCAACCCGGGCATTGGCTGGGACCACCGAACGTGAGCTAGGCAGCTGCGGCTGCAGGGTCTAGCCGACCGCATTCGCTCGTGGTACGCCTGATCCATGGGCGAAGCTAGCGACGCTTATGGCGCCGCCACTAGCTGAGGGGAACAGCCATGGCTCTTGACTCCGACTCCCGAGAGCTGACGTCCGAAAAGGTAGCGGGCGGAATCCTTCCCAAGGTCCTCACGACGTTTGACATGGTCGCGATCTTCGTGGCAATAGTGTTGTTCATCACCAACTCCGCCGCCATTCAGCCGGCCGGCCCGGCCGCCTATGGCTGGTGGATCATCGGTTTCGTCGTTTTCCTGATCCCATGTGCGATAGCGACTGGCCAGCTGGGCGCGATGTTCCCTGGCGAGGGATCGATATACCTGTGGACGCACAAGGCGTTCGGGCGGTTCTGGGGATTCTTCGCCGGTTTTTGCGCCTGGTGGCCTGGCGTGCTGGTGATGGTGGCCACCGGAACGCTGGTCATCTCGTTCCTCGGCTATGCGTTCCCGGCGGTTAGCAGCTGGTCGGTCCAGGAGCAGGGTCTTGTCATCGTCGGCGTCATCGTGTTGTCAGCCGCGCTGGCGGTGCTGCGGTTCCGGGTCACGCAGAACATGGTCAACGTCGTGTTCGCGCTCTACGGCCTAGCGATACTGGCGATGTTCGCCGCCGGGATCGTTTACCTCGCGCGCGGCCACCACTCTGCGCTTAACCCATGGCAGTTCTCGCAGTGGGCTGCCGGGAACTCGCACGGGATCAATTTCGGCAATTGGACGTTCTTCGGGCTTGTGGTGCTCGCGCTGCTCGGCGTGGAGGTACCGCTCAACATGGGCGTCGAGATTCGCGACCAGCGTGCGGTGACGCGCTACCTCATCTGGGGGTCGCTGGTCGTCATGCTTGCGTACGTGATGGCGACATGGGGAGTGATGGTCACCGTGCACGGCGCCGGGAACGGGGTGGTGACAAACGTCGCGCAAGCGGTGGCGGTCGGGCTCGGCAGCGCCGCGGGGAAGGTCACCGCGGTGGTACTGGCGCTGTTCTTCCTGTTCATCACCGTGGTGTACAACTACTCGTTCGCGCGCCTGATCTTCGTCTCCGGGCTGGACCGGCGGCTGCCTCCCGCGATGTCGCACGTTAACGCTGCGCGCGTGCCTGACGTCGCGGTGTGGGTGCAGACCGCCATCGCTGCGGTGTTCGCGCTGATCGCCTTCGTCCTGGTGCCAGCCATCAGCAGCGGTAACTCGACCAACTCTGAGACCCGGGTCTACGACATCCTGCAGGCGGCGGTAACCGTGATCTGGTGCATCTCTATCGCCGTGCTATTCGCCGACATCCTGATAATCCTGAGGCGGTACCGTGCGCAGTTCCAGGCACGGCGGCTGGCCCACCCGGTGGTCTTCTGGGCGTGCTCGGTCATCGGCGGCGTCGGCTCGATTGTCGGGATCGTCGCAACCCTGTCGGGCTCCTGGAACCCGCAGCTGATCAGCAACAATGCCGGGAGCTTCCACATCTTCGGAGCGCTCATCTCCTACGGCACGTGGTTCTGGTGGGTGGGCGGGATCGCATTGGCGTCGCTCGCGGTGGCTGTGCTGGTGTACCTGCTGGGGCGGCGGGCCGGGCAGGCTGACCAGGCGGTCGGCGTGCAGGCTGAGACGTAGCGCCGTTACCCACGCGCGAGCGAGATCGCGTTCCGCCGGCGCCAGCACAACTAAAGCAAGCATGGTGATGCCTGGCGTCAGGTCCCGGTCGGACAGGGATAGAACATGTGCCCGTCGAGGTCCACGTCGAACTTGACGGCGGCAAACCCGTACCAGGGCGCATAGACCGCCGCGCAGAACGTGCGGAACAGGCGCTTGTACGCGCAATGCTGGCCGGGGTTGCAGACGTAGTTGTCGGCCGAGTACTCGGCCTCGCCGACCCATTTGCCGGTTGGCTGGCGGGGAGTGCGGTCGGTGGTGAAGTCGTCCCAGCCGCATGGCGTCGGCCCGGCCAGGGCGGTGCAGGTGATTCCGTATTGCGCGCTACCGCGAAGCTGTGACGCCAGGCACTGGTGGTAGACGTAGCACTCCTCGACGATGGCGCCGTCCGCGTACTTGCGGCCCCACCAGCTGAGGTATGGCGAGTTCTTCCACAGCGCTGTCATTCCGAGCCGGTGGATCTCGTTGAAGGCATAGGCCAGATAGTTCTGGGCGTCGCCGGGAGTTAGCTCGAACCCGGTGGTGGACGGCGGGTCGAAGCTGTCGATGTCGTCGAGTTCTACCGCATCGAAGCCCTTCCGGGCGCACATGCGGATCCGCGCGTTCAGCATCGGCTTGAGCGCATTGAGCTGGCGGAAATCCACCCAGCGCTCCTCCGGGTAGCCGTAGTACACCGCACCAAGCGTGGCTGCCGGGAAGAACCTGCCTGGGCTGGCATCCGGGCGGTAGTCTTCCCAGGCCAGGTCCAGATAGCAGATCAGCCTCGGGTGCGGCAGGGTCGCTGCCCGCCAGCTGTCATGGATGGTCCGTACCTGAGCGGCGGTGGTCAGGAAGCCGTCGATGTCGTAGATATCGACGGCACGCGCGCCGGTTCGCTGCAACGGCGTGACCCGGCCTATCTGCCAGTCCCACCGCATTGGCTTGCCATGCTTATTGAGGTGGGGCGGATACCAGCAGTGCCGACGGCCAAGCCGGGGCCGGCAGGCGACCGGGGCCGGCATCGGCACGACCCGCCAGCGGAAGGCGATGGTCGTGGCCCCGGCCGAATCGGCGGTGCGCACCTGCACCTCGTGCCTGCCGATACCCAGCTTGCCGGTATAGAGGATCCGGCCGTGCAGCGTCCGCCATGGCTCGCGGTCGACGCGGAACCGCTCGACCGGAACTGCATCCGCGGTGCTGTAGTGCGCCGGATCTACCTGGAAGTACTCCTCCGGCGACGCGGTCCGGCTCTCCGGGGTTCCGTTCACGAACTCGGTCGTCGGCCGCCGGGCGGCCGGATACGCGCCCGCGCGTCGCCCGGTCATCGCGCGGACCGAGGAACTCAGCACGCTGAACGCGAATGTAGCCGGATCGGTCTCGACCACCTCGGTCGCAGTTACCGTCACCGCGAGCCGCTTGCCGGTGTCGGCATGGCCGACGATGTACCGCCGGGCGGCGAACGGGGTGGCTGTTGAGTCGGCCGCCCGAGTGCAGGTCCGGCTGCTGGCGCAGGCCTGCCAGGCATAGCCGACCGCAAAGCTGAGCAGCTTGTCCCCGCGCGGCAGCTTGCCAGGATGCCAGGTCAGCCCCGAAGCGGTGATCGTGCCGTCGTCGCGCAGCAGACCGGTAATACGGAGCCTGCCGTCGTGACGGGGGTGCGGGATCGGCCGCGCGGCCGAATCCGCCAGCCCCGTGGCGACACCTGCAGGCCGCGCGGCGACATTTGCCAGCCGCGCCGAGCGGTCGCCGCCGTCCCCGGCAGCGCTATTCCTGGCAGCGCCGGTCGAGGCAGCGCCTACCGCCGCCGCGGGTCCGATCGCAGCGAGGCTAACCCCGAGGGCAGCGGCAGCCAGTCCCGCCGTCCAGCGGGCGCTGGCAGATAGCGAGCCGGACATCCGCGGCTCCTTTCCCCGGCTGGCGCCGGACTGTCCCCGGCTGGCGCCGGACTGCTAGCGGGCAAGACCAGGTGGCATCAGCGCGGTGTGGGCGGCGAGCAGGTCATCGCACATCGCGACGGTCTGCCCGGTCGTGAGCGTGGCCGCGGTATTCGGGTCCAGCAGGGCGGCTTGGTAGACGCGATCGCGACTGCCCTCCAGCGCTGCCAGCACGGTGAGCTCGACGACGTTCAGGAATGTCCGGTTCAGCGCGGCCAGTTGCGGTGGCAGCGCGCCTACCGGCCGCGGTCTCGCTGCTCCCGCCGCCAGGTCGCAGGGGACCTCGACGCAGCACTGCGCTGGCAGGTTAGCGATCAGGCCGTCGTTGCGGACATTGACGTAGATCTCGCGCCTGGTCCCGGTCTCCAGCGAGTGGATGAACTGGGAGGCAAGCTCATCGGTGGGCTCCAGGTCAAGATCAGCGCCTGCGGCCAGCTGGGCCTGGAGCGAGTCCAGTTCGGCGAGGTTCTGCTGGGACCTGGCCAGGTAGTCGCCAACGAAGATGCGGTACTGGGCTACCTGATCGTCGTGCCGCATGAACCAGGGCACGTACTCGGCTGAGTGCTCGCTCGACTCGGTGGGGAAGTAGCCGAACCTACGGAAAATCTCGACCCGGACCCGTCTTTGCAGTTCCGGCGAGCTGTCGATGATCTCAGCCAGCCGCGGGTACAGCGACTGTCCGTTCCGGTCAAACCGCAGCACGAAGGCCTGGTGGTTGAAGCCGGCCGTGACGAAATCGATGTCGGCCGGGTCGGCACCTACCAGCCCGGTGAGGAACGCGTGCGTGTCCCGGACCGAGTGGCACAGCCCGAACACGTTCTTGAATGTGGTACCCGCGTACACCGCCCAGGGCAGCATGGCCATCGGGTTGGAGTAGTTGAGCAGGATGGCCTCGGGACAGTACTGCAGCATGTCGGTTGCCAGCGCAGTCACCACGGGAATGGTGCGCAGCCCGCGGAAGATCCCGCCAATGCCCAGCGTGTCGCCGATCGTCTGGCGCACCCCGTACCGCGCCGGGATGTCGAAGTCGGCGCGGGTGGCCGCGTAACCGCCGACCTGAACCTCATTAATGACGTAACGGGCACCATCGAGGGCCGGCCCGCGCTCGCCGGACGCGGACACTATCGCGCCGGACCCGGTCTGGGCCACGATCCGGCGGGTCAGGGCCGCCGCGAACTCCAGCCGTTCCGGGCTGATGTCATGCAGTGCCAGGTGCAGGTCAGCGGCCAGCTCGGGGTAGCTGCACAGGTCAGTGACGACGTTGCGGGTGAACTCGATACTGCCGGCGCCGATGAACGCAACCTTGGTCACAGCTCGACAGTGTTGCATTAGGGCTTGCTATGAGCAAGACCGCGCAGGGACTCTTTCACCTGCATGCACCATTTAATCATCACTTCTAGGCCGGAGGGGTTGACAACGTGGCTGGCCGACGAGCGATGATGTCGGGAACATCGGAGATCCGAGCAAGAGTCATCAAGAGGTCCGCATGGGGAAGCAATGGCTGCGTGTCGCAGTGGCGGCTGCTCTTGCCGCTTTCGGCCTGGCTGCGTGCGGCTCCGGCAGCGCCGGGACCAGCACTAGCCTGGCGATCTGGGAAGGCTATACCGGCGCCGAGGCCAAGGCGTTCGCTCACCTGCTCAACGAGTGGAACGCGGCCCATCCCAGCGAGAAGGTCACCTTCCTGTACGTCAACAACGACGACTCGCTGCCCAAGCTGCTGACTGCGGTGAAGGGCGGCAGCCAGCCGGACATCGCGTATGTGTACGGTTCGTGGGCGCCTAACATCGCCCGGATCCCTCAGGTGGTGAACCTGACCAAGGTTGTCCAGCGGCCGGGCGTGAACTGGACCGACTTCTGGACCGGCGAGCGGGACGTGGCCACCGTCAACGGGAAGGTAATCGGCATTCCCGCGCTGGTGGACAACCTCGCGGTGGTCTACAACAAGACCCTGTTCGCGGCCGCCCACCTACCACAGCCGACGCCAACCTGGACCTGGAGCCAGTTCATGGCTGACGCAAAGAAGCTGACGATCCCGGCCAAGAAGCAGTTTGGCACCGCCTACGTCACGCCAGGAACCGAGGACACGGTCTGGCACTGGGAAGCGCTGCTCTGGGAAGCCGGCGGACAGATCCTCAATCCGACCGACACCAAGGCCGCGTTCGACTCACCTGCCGGGCTCACGTCGCTGCAAACGCTGCAGACCATGGCCGTCACCGACAAGTCCATGTACCTGGACCCGAGCGACTCGGAGTATGCGAACGTATTCAACTCCGGCAAGATCGGGATGCTGGTGACCGGTCCTTGGGATCTGTCCGCCTTCCCCAACGTGAAGTACGGCGTGCAGGTCATGCCGTCGTTCCCCAGCACCAGCGGCGGGCACCAGACGATCTCCGGGCCGGATAACTGGGTCGTGTTCAATAACGGCACCGCCCGGGTGGCCGCCGCGGAGAAGTTCCTGCTCTGGCTCACCGCCACGCCACAGGCTACCTATTTCTCGCTGGCGACCGGTGACCTGCCGATCCGGCAGTCCGTGCAGAACTCGTCCGGGTTTGCCCAGAAGATGAACGCTGCCCTGCCAGGCGTGGACACCTTCATCGCCAACCTGGGCAACGTCAAGCAGGCCAGGCCGCAGCTGGCCACCTACCCGCAGGTCTCCACGATCCTCGGCACCATGATCGTGTCAGTGCTGCTTGGCAAGAGCCAGCCAGCCGCAGCTTTGGCCACCGCAGCGCAGCAAGTGAACCAGGTGCTGGCCGGCAACCCGAGTTCCTGACGTGCTGACTTCGATCGCCGCCGCGCGCGACCGCAGGCGTCAGCCTGCGGTCAGCCGGGTGACGCGGCCCCGCGCCAGCGAGCAGTTGGCCGGCTGGGCGTTCGTGACGCCCGCTGTCGTGATCATCACGCTGTTCGGCGTCGTTACCATCGTGTGGTCCGCGATCATGTCCCTGCAGCGCAGCAGCCTGTATTCGGCGGGCACGCCGTTCGTGGGCCTGTCGAACTACCGGCAGCTGGTGCACGACCCGGTCGTACGCCAGGCCCTGGAGCACACAGTCGTCTACACAGCCCTGTTCGTGCCGGGCACCATAGTGGTGGGACTGTTCCTGGCAGTCGCAATGAACAGGAAGATCAGGTTCATCTCGCTCTACCGGACCGCCGCCTACGCGACCATGGCCATCTCCACCATCAGCGAGGCACTGGTCTTCATCTGGCTCTTCGATCCGTCCTACGGAATCGTGAACTACCTGTTCAGCCTGCTGGGCATCCCGCAGCAGCAGTTCCTGAACTCGCCATCGGAGGCGCTGTACGTCATCGTGGTCATGACGATCTGGGGCTGGACGGGGTTCGCCGTGGTGATCTACCTGGCAGCGCTGCAGGGCATCCCGCAAGTGCTAACCGAGGCGGCCGCTATCGACGGTGCCAGCCGCTGGACAAGTTTCCGCCGGATCACGCTACCGCTGCTCAGCCCGGCATCCCTCTTTCTGGTTGTCTGGCTGACGATCAACGCGCTGCAGCTGTTTGACGAGGTGTACCTGAGCACCATGGGCGGGCCTCTGAACTCCACGACTGTGCTCGTCTACTACCTGTACAACCTAGCGTTCGGCAACAACTCGACGGGCAACTTCGGCTATGCGTCCGCGATCGCCTACTTCCTGTTCGTCATCATCGTCGTGGTCACCGCGATCCAGTTCAGGGTCTTCAGGCGGTTCGTCCACTACAGGTCCTGACATGACCGCGTCCACAGTCCCGCTGCCGAGGCCGCGCCGGAGCCGGCTGCCGTTCAGCCCGTGGCACCTAGTGCTGGTTCCGGCCACCATCGTGCTCATCTTCCCGTTCGCTTGGCTGATCATTACCTCGATCGAGACTCCAGCCGAGGCACTGCATTTCCCGCCGATCCTGGTCCCGCACAAGCTCGACTTCGCTAACTACCCGCAGGCCTTGCAAGCCGCGCCGTTCGGGCGGTTCTTCATCAACAGCGCGGTCGTGGCTGTCACCACCGTGATCAGCAACCTGGTGCTCTGCTCGCTGGCGGGGTATGCGTTCGCGCGGTTTCGCTTCCTGGGCCGCGGGCTACTGTTCGCGCTGATGATGACCACGCTGATGGTGCCTTTCCAGGTGACGATGATCCCGCAGTTCATCATCACCAAGTGGCTCGGCATTCACCTGCTGGCGCCAGTCGGGATCAACCACATCGGCGCATTGATCCTGCCTAACGCGGCAACAGCCTTCGGGATATTCTTCCTGCGCCAGTTCTTCCGCACCCTCCCGCTCGAGTACGAGGAAGCGGCCAGGGTGGACGGCGCGAGCAGACTGACAATCCTGTGGCGGGTAGTGCTGCCACTGTCCGGTCCCGCGCTGGCGACGCTGGCCGCGCTCACCTTCCTGGACTCCTGGAACAGCTTCCTCTGGCCACTGATCGCCATCACCTCGACCGGCCAGATGACGCTGCCGCTCGGGCTGGCGATGTTCCAGAGCGCGCACAGCACGGAGTGGACGCTGCTGATGGCCGGCAACGTCATGAGCCTGACTCCGATGATGATCATCTTCTTCGTCGCGCAGCGATATTTCATCCGGTCGGTTGCGGCCACCGGGCTAGCGGGCACCTGAGACAACGGGTCCTACGACGAGCACGAGCAGGAGCGAGGCGGGCAGAGTGGCAAGGGAGAGCGGACGTGGCTGAGGCAGCGGTGCCGACCGGCAGCATCGAGGCGGAGATCGCCTCCCAGCCGGCCTGCTGGCGGCTGGCAGCCGAGCTGGCCGTGGACGTGGCGGGCCTGCTGCCAGCCCCCGGCGAGCGAGTCGCGGTGACCGGATGCGGGACGTCGTGGTTCATCGCCCAGTCGTACGCCGCGGCACGTGAGGCGTCCGGGCAGGGCGAGACGGATGCGTTCGCCGCGTCGGAGCTGCCGCTCTCGCGGCGCTACGACCGCGTGCTGGCGCTGTCTCGTTCGGGCACCACGACGGAGATTCTGCGGCTGCTGGCCATGCTGACTGGCTCGGTCCGCACTGTCGCGATCACCGCCGACGCGGCCATGCCCGTTGCCGCCGGCGCGGACGCCGTGATCGCGCTGGACTTCGCCGACGAGCAATCTGTCGTGCAGACCAGGTTCGCGACCAGCGAGCTGGCGCTTCTGCTCGCGCATCTTGGCCATGACATCGAGCCGATGGCGGCTGCGGCCGACCGGGTGCTCCTCAGCCCGCTGCCAGCTGAGCTGACCGGCGCGCGGCAGTTCACGTTTCTCGGCACCGGCTGGACCTGCGGCCTGGCCAGCGAAGCTGCGCTGAAGCTGAGGGAGGCTGCGGGTCTGTGGACGGAGGCTTACCCGGCGATGGAATACCGGCACGGCCCTATCGCGGTGACCGGACCAGGCAGTGTCGTGTGGCTGTTCAGCCAGGCCCCGGACGGCCTCATCGACGAGGTGACCGCTGCAGGCGGGTTGCCGTGGCAGTCCGCCGAGGTTCCGCTAGCCGAGCTTGTCAGAGCGCAGCGGGTCGCGGCAGCGGTCGCTCGATCCCGCGGCTTGGATCCGGACCGGCCACGGAACCTGACCCGCTCGGTCATCCTCGTCTCGCCGTGACACGGTGATAGCGGTCATCGCGCTGAACCCGGCGCTGGACATCACCCATCACGTCCACGGCGTGGACTGGGCAGGCATCAACAGGCCGGCCCGGGTGCAAGCAGTTCCCGGCGGCAAGGGCGTCAATGTCGCCAGGACGCTGCACGCGCTCGGCGCCGAGGTGCTGCTGCTGAGCATCGTGGGCGGCGGCACCGGCGAACAAGTGCGGCTGGCGCTTGACTCAGCCGGCGTACCCGCAATTTTCTGCCAGATCGCGGGCACCACCCGGCGCACGTTCGCGGTGGTCGACACCAAGCGCAACGATGTCGGACTATTCAACGAGCCCGGGCCGCCGATCACGGCCGCCGAATACGCCCGGTTCGTGGCCGCCTACCATGAGGCGCTCAACGACTGCGACGCCGTCGTGCTGTCTGGCAGCCTGCCGGCCGGGCTGCCGGCCGGAACCTACGCTGACCTGATCCAGGCGGCGACAGCCGCCGGAGTGCCGAGCTTCCTCGACACCTCCGGCAACGCGCTCCGGTGCGGCGCCGCGGCGCGGCCAGCGCTGGTGAAGCCGAATCGCGGCGAGCTAGCGGCCGCTGTCGGCCGCGTATTGCCCTGGGCTGGGCCAGCTGACCTGCCCGCCATCGTCGATGCCGCGCTTGAACTGCGGGCCAGCGGCCCGGCGGCGGTCGTCGTTTCGCTGGGCGAGGCCGGGCTGCTGGCAGTGACCCAGGAAGGCAGCTGGCTCGCCGCGCCAGAACCGGTGACCGGGAACCCGACCGGCGCCGGGGATGCCGTGGTGGCCGGGCTGGCGCACGGCCACGTGCTCGGGCGCTCGTGGCCGGAACGGCTAGCGCATGCGGCTGCCCTCGGCTCGGCCGCGGCCGCCGCCGCGACGGCCGGCGAGTTCTCGCAGACGGATTATTTCCGCGCCCTCGCAGGCGTTCAGGTTACAGATCTGGGGCGGTCCTGATGTCCGTCGTTCCCCTCGTAGAGATCATCGGTCCAGCATGCGCCGTGCGCGGTGGCGTGCTGGCATTCAACGTCATCGGGATCGAGCATGCGGAGGCCATCGTGGCCGGCGCCGAGGCGGCGGCAGCGCCGGTCGTCTTGCAGGTCAGTGAGAATTGCGTCGCCTACCACGGGGCGCTCGCGCCGATCGGGCACGCCGTGCTCGCGGTCGCCAGGGCGGCGGCAGTGCCGACAGCAGTGCACCTGGATCACGCGACAAGCGAGCACCTGGTCCGCGAAGCGGCCCGGATGGGGTTCGGCTCGGTCATGTATGACGCAAGCCAGCGCGCGTATGCGGACAATGTGGCGGCCACGGCCGAGATCGCCGCCTGGTGTCACGAACGGAATATCTGGGTGGAGGCTGAGCTCGGGGAGATAGGCGGGAAGGACGGTGTGCACAAGCCCGGGGCCCGGACCCGGCCGGGCGAGGCAGCCGCTTTCGTCGCAGCCACCGGCGTCGACGCGCTGGCGGTCGCGGTCGGGAGCTCGCACGCCATGGTCACCCGGGACGCCGTGCTCGACCTGGAACTTATCAAGGCGATACACGCCGAGGTACCGGTGCCCCTCGTCCTGCACGGTTCGTCTGGCGTGCCCGACGAGACCATCTGCGCAGCCATCGTGGCCGGCCTGACGAAGATCAACATCGCGACCCAGCTGAACAAGGTCTTCTCGGCGGCGGTTCGCGCCTGCCTGGCCGGCGACGACTCCATCACCGACCCGCGGCGGTATCTGTCGGCAGGCCGGACGGCCATAGCCAGTGAGGTGTCGCGATTGCTCCGGGTTCTGCTCGAAGCGGGGCGACATCTGTGAGCCGCTACCGCCGCTGGAACCAGCTGCTCGAGCTGCTGGCCGCGGAAGGTCAGGTGCAAGTTGAGCGCGCAGCCGAGGAGCTTGGGGTGTCGGCGGCCACGATTCGCCGCGACTTTGACGAACTTGCCAGCCAGCAGATGCTGGCCCGGATTCGCGGCGGGGCAGTCGCTCAGGGCGTCACCTACGATCTGCCGCTGCGGTATAAATCCGAGCGGCACCCGTCGGAGAAACAGCGGATCGCAGTGGTCGCGGCCGGGCTCGTCCAGCCCGGGCAAGTCGTCGGCATGAACGGCGGAACGACTACCACCGAGGTAGCCAGAGCCCTGGCCACCCGGCCGGACCTGACTGCCGTGAACGGAATGCCGGCCATGACCGTAGTAACCAACGCGCTGAACATCGCGACGGAGCTGGCAGTCCGGCAGCACATCAAGATCGTCGTCACTGGCGGTGTGGCGCGTCCGCAGTCCTACGAGTTGATCGGGCCGCTGGCCACCGGCGTGCTGGAGCGAGTGAGCATCGATATCGCGATCCTCGGAGTGGACGGCATCGATCCCGCCGCTGGCGCGATGGCCCAGCACGAGGGCGAGGCCAGCATCAATCAGCTGATGGCGATGCAGGCCGGCACGGTCGTAGTGGCCGCGGACAGCTCTAAGGTGGGTCGGCGCGCGTTCGCCCGCATCTGCGCGGCCGCGGATGTGGACGTGCTCGTCACCGATGCTGGCCTGGCCGACGAGGCAGCGGCAAGGTTCGCCGACGCCGGCGTGCGGGTGATGATCGCATGACCAGGTCGAGGTAACGGGGGCCAGGTGCGCAAGAGCCAACGCCCGCAGCCCGGTGCCCTGGACCTGCTCGTGATCGGCGACTGCAATCCGGACGTGCTCGTTCTCGGCGTCGACGTGAGTCCAGCTTTCGGCCAGCAGGAGAAGCTAGTCGACGGCATCTCGCTGGTCGTGGGCGGCTCCGCGGCGATCACGGCGGTGGCTGCGGCGCGCCTCGGGCTGCGGGTGGCGCTGGCTGCAGCGATCGGCGCCGACCCGGCTGGCGAGTTCATGCTCGGCCAGCTGGCCGCCGAAGGCGTGGATACCAGCGCCGTTAAGGTCACCGCCGACTCACCCACCGGCATGACGGTAGCGCTGTCGCGCGGCAGTGATCGCGCGATCCTGACCGCGGTGGGCGCGATGCCGACGCTGACTTCCGCAGACGTTCCGGCGGGGTTGCTGGCCCGGGCGCGTCATGTCCACGTCAGCTCGTACTTCCTGCTGGAAGACTCCCTCGGACCTGGCCTGGCGGCGCTGCTGGCAGGTGCCCGACGTGGTGGCGCGACGACTTCCCTGGATACCAACTGGGATCCGGCCGGGCACTGGGGCGGCTGGCAGCTTCGCAGCGTGCTGGCGCACACCGACGTGCTGCTCCCGAACGAGGCCGAGGCGTGCCATATCAGCGGCAAGCCGACGCTCGCCGCAGCGGTGGCAGCGCTGGCTGCGATCGGGCCAAGCCTTGTGGTCAAGCTCGGCGCGGACGGCGCGGCCTGCTTCGATGGGATCAGGTCGCACGCGATCCGGCCGCCTGCCGGGTCAGCCAGCCAGGTCGTTGACACAACTGGCGCAGGCGACTGCTTTAACGCCGGGCTGATCGCGGGCCTGCTGGACGGCCTGGAACTGGCAGCCGCCGCCCGGCTTGGCTGCGCGGTCGGCACCGCATCTACCCGCGGCGCCGGCGGCACGAGCGCAGCGCCGGACCTGGCGGCTGCAGTCGCCCTCGCCGACGCTGTCACCGTTAATCCGGGCTGATCGCGGGCCGAGCTTGCAGCCGCTCTGCATGGGTGTGGAGACGCATGGGGAGACGCCTGGCCGATAGGCCGGGCCCACGCCAATGGGCTACAGATCGGCGTCGAGGTGAACCAGGCCCACCTGAGCCACTCGCTGCGGATCTCGGAAGTACAGGTAGCACAGGTAGAACACGCCTACGACCATCCAGCCGGCCACGCCCGGAGCCATGTACGAGTACGGCGGTGCAAGCGGCGCGACAAAGGAGAAGACCTTGATCCCGGCCGCGGTAAGCCAGGCAGGCACGAAGGCCGCGATGCCGAGCAGCGGAATGATCAGGTGCGAGAACCAGTTGAAGCCGCCCCCCTGGCGGGCAAAGTAACCAATGCACGCCGCGTTCATGAGGATGTAGACCGCCACCAGCGGGATGACGATGCCGACGCCCACCATCGCGAACGCGACCGTTGGCGTGTACTTAAGCC
The DNA here is from genome assembly GCA_052143255.1 of Streptosporangiaceae bacterium. Lineage (GTDB taxonomy): Bacteria > Actinomycetota > Actinomycetes > Streptosporangiales > Streptosporangiaceae > JAJYUU01. The sequence goes on from JBKQTJ010000081.1 coordinate 31,340, forward strand.
CGAGACCGAGAGTCACCGCCACTGTCACGACGAATGCCACGACGATCGCCACGACAGGCGATCGGTGCCGCGCGTTCACCAGAGCGAGGTACCGCGGCAGCGCGCCGATCCGGCCCATCGCGTAGCCGGTCCGGCTGGACACGTTGATGCCGGCGTTCGCGTTGGCAATCGTCGAATTGACGATGGCGAGGAAGACGAAGAACCAGAACAGCCCGTACAGCGACCGGGCGAGGCCCTCCCACGACGCGCTGCCTGTGCCGGTGGTGAACTGAGTGAACCGGCCGGGCCCGAAGGCAACGTCGACCGCATAAGTGGTGAAGACGTAGAGGGCGCCGATCAGCAAGGTGGCGAGCAGCACGGCTCGCTGAATGGTCCGACGCGGATTCCTGGTTTCCTCCGCCAGCGGCGCCGCGCCCTCGAAGCCGCCAAAGGCAAGGATGGTATAGACCGAGCCGCCGATGACCCCAGAGATGCCACGGAACCCAGATGGCGTGAATCCGGTGCCGAACACCGATCCGGTGTTGTGGCTGCCGGCGTGGACCACAAGGAATATGGCCAGCACGAGGAACACCGCGATCTCGCTGATGCCGAGGATCGTGCCCAGACGTGCCGACGTGCGTATGCCGTAGAAACCGGCGACGAGAATTATCACCGCGCCGAGCAGGGACCATGGCCACCAGAGGTTGGCCGGGTACCCGGAGAACTCCGAGTTAATGGTGGCCGCGGTAGTGAAGCCGAGCTGCAGCAGGACGAGCGGGGGGATCAGGAACCCAACGAGCAGGTAAGCCCACGCGACGAGATATCCGATAGCCGGATGCAGGCCGCGGGCTGCGTAAGTTGCCATGGACCCGGCCGCCGGCATCTCTCGAGCCAGCAGGCCAATGCTCCAGGCGCACAGCAGGCAGGCCACCAGTGCGAAAACGACTGATAGGGGTAACGAGCCGCCGGCGAAGGCGACACCAGCCGGAATTGATGCCGCGATAGCCGCGCCGGGGGCCATGTCGGTGATGCTCTGGAACAGAACCTCACGGAGTCCGATCGCGTCTCTGCGGAGCCCGGCCTGTGTGGCGCCTGGAGCTGATGCGGTCATCGCTGCCTCCGTGCCTCATGGGATGGCCGATATGGCGATGATCGCACGCCGGGCTACTCGGGAATAGCCATTACTTTGCCGCCGCAAGAGATCAGCGCGACCGAGCCAGCTGCCCGGTGGCGACGGCGCAAAGCAGGCCGCCGAGGGCCGCGGCGCCTCGTTCCCGGCTGGCTTCGGCCGCGACGGCAGCACTTGCCTCGATAAGGCGGGCCGACAGCGCCGGGTCCGACAGCACGGCTGTCAAAGCCGACGCTCGGCCGGCGACGTCGCGCGGCGCGACGAGCACTGCCGCCGATCCGGCTATCTCGGTGAGGGCCTGGATCTCGCTCATCACGACGGGTACGCGGGCTGCCATGGCTTCCAGCACGGGCAGTCCGAATCCCTCAGCGATGGATGGGAACGCGAACACTGCTGCCGCCCGGTACACCGCAGGCGAGTGCTCTTCGGCTACCTGCGGCACCAGCCGCACTCTCGCGTCCAGGCGCAGCGCCGCTGCCTGAGGCCCGAGCGCAGCGCCCGGCAGGTAGTCAGGTAAGCCGCTGCCACTGCGAGCGCGCCGTCGGCTGTGGCCGCATGCGGACGCCCAGCCGCTCGCGTACGCCCCCCTCGGCGACAGCGGCGATTCCGCGTACGATCAGCCGCGCCGTGGGCACAGCAACAGCTAGCGCACCGGCCCGTGCCCGAGCGGCGGCGCCCGGCCCGCGCTCCGCCGCAGGCATCGCCTCGCCGCCGGCAACGCCGTGAAAGCCGCTAAGCATCCGAGCCAGGACTGGATCCGACCGGGTAATGCCCGCCTCGATCTCGCGCAGTGCCCTGCGCTCCCGGCGGGGAAGGCTCATGGCGCACCTCCCTGCTGACGCTGGTGCCCGCCGTGGACACTGCCAGCATCTCCATCGCATCATCAGCGGCGGTCCAAGGCAACCGCGAATCCGGCAAAACGAGCGCGCGCTCATCAAGTCTCTGCGGGCTCGGAGTGCAGCGGGTGCGTACTGATATAAAGCGGGCACTAGCCCACGTCGAAAGACTTCAGCCGTCGGCGCCCCGGCTGTAAACCTCGCTGTTGGCCAGCGCGTCATTGTGTCACACGGCGCCGCAATTCCCCGCAGCAAGGACCAATCCCGCCGATGGCTACTAGGCTGAGGCGCTTCCCCCGGGTTCGCGGCGCGCTGCCGCTCGCCGACTATTTCCGCTTCGATGCGCAGGCCGCCAGCGAGGTTCCGGCGTATCACCACGGCAGTGCGGCCGGCCGGTTACGGGAATCGCGGGCGGCGTTTTCGCTGCCGCGCGATCGCGCCAGCAGCCCGCTTCGGCGCATGAGCTGGCCCGTCATGCGCTCGCGGCGGGAGCTAGACGAGCTCCGCGGCGAGGTGCGCCAGTTGGAATACATCCAGCACAGCGTGCTGCAAACGGTAGACCGCCTCTGCGAAGTGACGTCAATCATGCTCGGGAAAAGCCCGGACGACGGGCAGGCTCCTTGGCCCGACGGACCCGTAGCCGCCGCCCGCGATGAGTCGCTGGCCGAGCAGGTTCGCTCCTGCGTCGAGTTACTCGCGACTCACGAGGCGAAGTTCGGTGCGCTTTGCCAGGTCCTGGCCGAGATAGCCGAGATCGCCGGAGTGCCCGAGGCTGGCGAGACGACGAAGCCCAACCTGCAATTAGTTCCGAAGCCATGATGACCCGAAGTTGGCGTGCGGGCCGCTGGCCTACCCAACGACTGTGTCCTAAGACGGCGTGAGCTACTCAGACGGCTAGCGCAGCTTGGCGGCGATACCGGCTTGCTCATCCCGCCTGTCCGGTCCAGTAGGTCAGGTTGCGGCGGTGCCAAACTAGCTGCCGCAAATACATACGCTCCGCGAAAAACGCCCGGCCGCGGCTACGAACCAATCAGCCGCTACCTTTCACGTATGGCAGAGCTGTTTCATATCACCGAGGCCGCGGCCTGGCAGGAAGCCGCTGCGGCTGGTGAGTACCGGCTGTCGACCCGCGGCGTCACGCTCGAGCAGCAGGGCTTCATTCATTGCTCGCTGCGGCATCAGCTCACCGACGTAGCCGAGCTCGCCTACGCTGACGCCGACGGCGATGACCTGGTCGTCCTGGTCATCGATATCGCCAGAGTGCCTTCGCCAGTGCGGTATGAAGCTGCCGAGCATGGTGGCGAGTGCTATCCGCACATCTACGGCCCGCTGCCGGTCGGCGCCGTGATCGATGTCCTGAACGTCAGCCGCGACGACGCCGGAAGGCTTGTCTTGGTCATGCCGGATAAGGGTGACAATGGCCGGCATGCAGCTAGCTGAGAGAGTTCTCGTCCACCAGGTTCATCCCGCGAAGATCTGCGCCGATATCACGGCCTCGGTCATCTCGGATGTCTTGCTGTGGAAGGCAAAGCCGAGAGCCGCCATTGCGGTGCGCATCGTGCTGCCGTTAGCCAGCTCAGCCGCGGTGCTTACCCTCGCTGACATTGACCAGCTCGCAGGAACTCGTCAGGGGCAGTACGTCCTCAGGCACATGCCGTCGGCGGCCCAGGCTGTCCGGCTTGCCGGTGACGCAGTGATGGGGTTCGGGGCTCGCCGCCGCAGTCCTGCTCTGCTCCTCCTCGGCGCAGCCATTATCACCGCTGGCTGGTCGCACGCGGCATGGCCACTGACCTCCGGCCACGGGTGACGACGCCGCCGGCGTCGCGCTTCCGCCCGCGCCGCGCACCAGATGAGGATGCCTGTCACCCCGAGGTTCTTGTTCCCGCCAGCTAGTGATCGCCTACGAATCAGGCTTCGTGGTCCCCGAGGATCGGTCGTAGGTTCGGCGCCAGCACGGTCCGTGCTCACAGCATCGCCAGCATGGCAGCTATGGCCTGTCCGTCGATCTTCACCCATGCGGGGTGATGCACGGTTCGAGAGCCGCGGTGGACCCTCGATGTATCACCGTCGACCCTCGCCGGTGCTTAGAAGCTGGGAGGCCTTCATGGCTGCAGGAACGCCTGTGCTCGACACGCTCACCGATCTCACGGCCGCCTCGATCGAGCACGACTCCCTCGACCCGCGCGAGCTCATGCTCGTCAGGCTGGCGGCCCTCATCGCGGTAGACGCGCCGCCTGCCTCTTACCTAGCCAACGCCGCGGTCAGCGCCGACATGGGAGTAAACGCCGACGATGTGCAGGGAGTAATGATCGGGGTTGCTCCGGTTGTGGGCACAGCACGGGTCGTCTCGGCCGGCGGGAATATCCTCAGGGCCCTGGGCCTTGCGGTCGCGGTGGCCGAATCAGACATGCAAGAGATCGACACCGAGTAGCACCAACCGCGCGGAGATCCTCTCGGACGCATCACCCATCCGGCAGGTGGCAACACCAGGCCCTGCGCCGCACCGTCGCTTCCTGGGCAGCCGTGGCGGCTCGGCGGGGCGGGCTCCCTGACCAGCGGTTACGAGCGAGTACAGGCGGCGCAGGGCCGACAGGCCGGGTACCAGGCGAAGGTTGCTGGAGGCGGGCGCAGGAGGTGGATACGCGCCCGCGAGCGACGCTGCGTGGGGAGTCGCGATTCTCGCCGGGGTGCTGCCGGTGACGGGGCGGCCTCAGAACACTCTTGACCGGCCCGTTAGCGCGCCAGACCTGGGCGCGAGTAGCGGGCATCTTCCTGGCCGACGCCAGCCAGGCCGCGGCGTTCACCCTGGCCGGGTGATGACGCCATGCGGTCGGCGACCAGATCGTAGAAGTCCGCAGAGCACGTAGCACTGGTGCCCGGACATAGTGCCGGGCACCAGCCAGGGAGCACAATGCAGACCGCTGATCGGCGGCGCAGGGGAGGACGACGGTGTCGGCGACTACCGGCGGGTCCGTGTCGGCCCGTGGCGGGGATGCGCTGGAACCAGGTGAGCGCGCCGAACTGACCCGGCTAAGAGCAGAGGTCGCGGAGCTGCGGGTACGGCAGCCACCCCGTCAGCGCCACCGGATCGGATGGCGAACGCCGATAGCCACCTTGCTGATCGTGCTTGGCTGTCTGCTGGCCCCGGTGTCTGTCCTCGCCGTCTGGACGGCTGGACAGGTTTCCAATACCAGCACGTACGTGGCGAACGTAAAGCCGCTGATCAGCGATCCGGCCGTCCAGCGCGCTATCACTGACAAGATCACGAATCAGATCACCTCGCAAATCGACGTGCCTGCGTACACCAGTCAAGTGGCCAGTGCGCTAGCGAGCAAAGGACTGTCGCGCGCCGCGACGGCGCTCAGGGGTTTCGCGCCGTCAATCGCCAGCGGCCTTAGTGGATTTATCCATTCGCAAGTGGCGAAAATCGTGGCGAGCCCCGCGGTTGCCAGCTTGTGGGTCCGCGTCAATACCGTCGCGCATACCGAGCTGGTTAAGGCCTTGTCTGGCCGCGGTAACAGCGCGATCAAGGTCACGAACGGCCAGGTGACCGTGAGCCTCGAGCCGTTCATCATGCTGGCAAAGCAGCGACTAAGCGCACGTGGCCTGACGGTCGTGAACAAGCTCCCGCCGATTAATCCGACGCTCTCGCTATTCTCCGCGAAGTACCTCGTCAAGGCGCAAAGCGCGTACCGGCTGATCAACGATCTCAAGATCGTGCTGCCCATCGCTGTGCTCGTGCTGTTTGCGCTCGGCGTCTATGTGGCCCGCAACCATCGGCGCGCACTGATAGGAGCCGGACTCGGCCTGGCGGCATCCATGTTCATCCTGGCGGCGGGCCTGCTGATCTTCCGCGGGATCTACCTGGGCAGTGTGCCGGCGACCAAGTTGCCTGCCGACGCGGCTGCGGCGCTGTTCGATACCTTGGTCAGGTTCATCCAAGAGAGCCTGCGCGTTGTTCTCGTCGTAGGGCTCATCGTGGCGGCGGGCGCGTTCTTCGCCGGGCCATCGGCGAGTGCTGTGGGCGCCCGCAGGTCGTTCTCGAACGCCCTCGGCTGGATTCGCGAACGCGGCGAGTTGGTCGGGCTCCGCACCGGCCCGGTGGGCCGGTGGACCTACGCCCACCGGAAGGCCTTGCGCATCGGCGCGGTGGCCGTTGCAGCGATGATCTTCGTGTTCTGGAACGATCCGGATGCCTTGGTGGTCATCGTGATCGTGGCCGTGCTGTTGCTTGTGCTTGGCCTCATCGAGTTGATCGGGAAACCTCTCGCGGGCTCGCCCGCCTAGGCTCAGGGCGCGCGCGGGTGAACTGCGGCCGAACCTGCTGGCTCAGCTTGACCTTCCGCCGAGCCGCCGGAGCCCAGCCCGGCAGGGCGGGTCGAAGCTGCGCGAACGCGGCTCTGGTGGCCGCGGCGGTCGCGGGCATCCGCTACGCGGCGTACGCGGCCGCCTCCCGAGCGGAGGCGAGGACCGGCGCTTCCGGCACCTCGCCCGACCGGTAGGCCGCCATCAGCCGCTGGACGCCCGCGGGCAGGCTCGCCATCCCGGTGGCTGGCAGCCCGGCCTGCACCGCCGCAGCGAGCGATCCCGGCTCGGTCATGGGTCCTAGCCAACCGCATCCGGCGCGGCCGCAAAGAATCTTCTGCCAGCCACTCAGCAAATCGCCCGGTTCTGCGTCTTTTACACGTCCAGTCCACCTAATCTTCCGACCGGACGGAACCACTGAGAGGACTCGGCGTGACCAACACCGCGGCCGAACGCCATCCCCGCCGGGGCGGGATAGCGGCGTCCGCGGAGGTCGCAGGAGCCGACTCCGCGGACCCCGGCGGACTGGTCACCGACTTGTACCGGGAACACGCGCTCGCGCTGGTGCGGGTGGCGCTGCTGCTGGTGGGCGACAAGCCTTCGGCCGAGGATGTCGTGCAGGACGCGTTCATCGGCCTATACCGGGCCGTACACCGGCTGGCCAGCCCGGACAAGGCGCTCGCATACCTGCGGGCATCAGTGGTGAACGGCTGCCGGTCGGTGCACCGGAGCCGGCGCACATGGTTCCAGCGTTCCGGCGACGGTGAGGCCACGGTCTGGTCGGCCGAGTCCGCGGCGATGGCCCGTGAGGACAACCGGCTCGCGCTCGCGGCCGTTGCGCGGCTGCCGCGCCGGTCCCGCGAGGTGCTGGCGCTGCGGTATTACCTCGACATGCCCGACCCGGAGATCGCGGAGGCCCTCGGGGTCAGCCGCGGCACCGTCTCTTCCACCGCATCGCGGGCGCTCGCGATGCTCGCTCGTGACCTGCGGGGGGAACTGTGACTCCGACCGACCTGGCCGTGATCGAGGATCGCCTCCGCGCGGCCTACCAGGACGCGGCGGGCGCGATCGGGCCGGGGGACATCAGCCCAGGCCCGCCGGATCCCGCCTGGATTACCCGCTGGCGGCTTGGGGTGAACGGGCACGCCGGGCGCCGGGTGGCAGCCCCCCTGGCCACCGCCCTGGCAGTAACCGTCATCATCGCGGTCGGGCTTTTCATCATCCCGAGTGGCTCACCACAGCAGGCCGCCGCGTCCGGGGGCTACCCGCGGTTCACGGCCTCGGTCCACACGTCGAGCTTCTGGGTGAATATCCGCGACTCGGCGACCGGCGAGCTGACTGACCGGATCGAGACGCCGGAGAAGTTCGGCGGGAACTGGACGAGCGTGACCGCCGAGGCCGACGGCAATTTCGTCGCGGTCAATCCAGGCGCTCCTTCCCTCCTGTACCAGATCCACGTCAACGCCGTTGGCACCGGCGCGACCATGAAGCTAATTGCGTCCGTGCACCACGCCGACCTGGTGGGAGCGTCGATCACCCCGGACGGCACCTGGCTTGCCTACCAGAACCTCTACATCCCGCCTCGACATGCTTCCCAGCTGCTGCTGGGCCTGAGGAACCTGAGGACCGGCAAGAACGCCGCGACCTGGTCGATGCCGGAGGACGACAACCTGTCCGGGCTGTCGGTGGACGCGGCCGGCAATGAGATCGCCGTGTCCGCCTACTATTACCTGGGCCACGGGCCCACCAACACCGCACTGATCCAGCACACTTACATCCTGCGGCCCGGCAGTTCCGGTAGGCCGCTGAACGACCTGGCCCCCGTCAACGATCAGGCCGGTCCGCTGGCCCTCAGCCCGAACGGCAAGACACTGTACGAGGTGCTGCAGACCACCGGACTGTCTACGACGTCGTTCCTGAGCCGCAAGATCGTTACGTTCGAGCTGGCCGCCATCAGCACCGCCACCGGACGCGTCACCGCGGTACTGCACACCTGGCGCGCCAGCTACCAGGACTTCGTGCCGATGCTCGCGCTCGACCCGTCCGGCCGGTACCTGCTCGTGGTCGACAAGACCGTGATGGCCGCCGTTGACGTGCGGACCGGCCGTTACACCGCATTGCCCGGCAAGCTCGCGCCCGCGGTCGAGGCGCAGTCGCACCCCGGCATGAACAACGGCGGCCCGGCCTACCCGTTCAACCCGATCGCCTGGTAGACGTTGCCCGCGCTCATCCGATCCGCGCCGGCCGGGAGCTCGATTAGGCTGGGTCCGTGGCTGACTTCGCACCGGCCGACTGCACCCTGCCGAACGCGGAACGGCCGCTGCGAGCGGCCGAATTCATGGACCTGTTCGACGGCGCGGTCATGAGCGCGGAACGGCTGGACGACAGCCGGCAGCAGTTGCGGCTGCAGCGCGACGGGCAGATCGCATCGCGGGCCGCCGCACTCGCCACCGCCGAGACGGGCTGCTGCTCGTTCTTCGTCTTCGCGCTCACGGTCACCAGCGACAGTCTCCTGCTGGACATCACGCAATCAGACGCCGGGAATGCACCGGTGGTTCACGAGATAACTCCGGTTTCCAGATGGCGTATGTCATGGCAGCGACAGGTGACCTCAGGCTGACGGAGGACGAGATGAGGTTCCTCCTCCGCGAGGGCTTCCGTGGTGCTCGGTTCGAGGAGTGGTTAGCGAGGTCGGCGTGCCCTCGGCTTCGGAGCAGCTGCTAGCTGCTAGCGGCCCCGCTAGCGGCCAGGAGGCCCTGTGACCTGGGAGCTAGCTGCTGCCGACCCGCTTGGCGCGCTCAGTATCTCCGCAGGACGGCATGTGCTGGCCACGGGTGGCCTGTCCGCTAGGGTCATCGGCGGGCTACTACTCCTGGCGCTCATCCTGGCGGCCGTTTACCTCGGCTCGTGCCTGATCTGGCCCTACGCGAAATGCACCGCATGCCTCGGCAGCCGCCGCAACCCAGGCTCCAACCGGCGTCGTCACGGCCGCTGCAAGGCATGCCGGGGCACGGGCGAGCGGCTGGGGCTCGGAACCCGCATCATCGGCGCCTGGCGCGGCGGCCGGTGGCCGAAGTGACCGGCCTCTACATCACCTGCGAGAAGTGCGAGGGCGACGGCTACGCCAACCTATTCGGCCCGTTCTACCGCTACCCCTGCCGAGCCTGCGCCGGGACCGGCGAGCGCCCGCGCGTCGCATGGCGGATCTGGCAGGCACTGCGCCACGGCGCGGCACCACGAGAGGACTACTGACCATGCCCACCGGAAACTGCCGCTTCCCCGATCATCACACCGGCCCGTCCGCCGGCCCGCCGTTCGCGTTGATCACGGCCATCGGGCTCGGCGCGCTGATCATCACCCACCTGCTTGCCGTGATCGTCGTCCTGGTCGTCGTCGCCGTCCTGGTCATCCTGCTCGGCGTCGTCGTGGCGCTGATCCACTCGACGCACGCGGCACCGTACGACGCAGGCCAGCACGAGCACGAGGTCCCCGCCGTGCGGCATCACCAGCGTCAGCGTGAGGCGATCGGCGCGCCGGTCGTCCACGTCTACACGACAGTGGTCCGCGAGCCCCCGGCGCGTACACCGAGCCGAACTGGCCGCGCTGCAAGGCGAAGTGAGCGCGTTGCGCGCCCAGATCGCCGCCCAGCAGATCGAGGCGCCCACCGGGCATCATCTGCACCTGCACGGGATCACCGCAGCCGACGTCGCCGCTGCGATCACCCGCCAGGACGCCGATCGGGTCTACGGCACACTTGACAAACATCCCGCCATCGAGGAGTGATCATGGCCGACGTAGACCACTACCACATAGCTGAGCAATTGGTCGGAGAGTCAATGGAGGGCGCCGGGCTCATGTCAGGCAGGGAGGTCGCGAAGGCGCAGGTGCATGCCACACTCGCGCTGGTGGAGGTCTTGCGCGATGTCTCCGCTGAACTAACCATGATCCGCCAGGCGGCCCAGGTCATGTCTGCCGCTGCCCCGCCTGGGTGACCTCAAGATCTCGAAATCTGTACTCAGGCTCACGGCCTGGCCCCTAACTTCTACTGGTCAAGCGTCCGCGGCCCGTATGCGAGCGTCCGGCTGCCCGGCAGGTTCCGGGTCGGCCACCGGCTCACGTACCCGCAAATGTGGCCAACGGCACCGGCTGATCTCAGAAGCCAACTATGACCCTGAGGAACCGGAGATCGATAGTCGCGCTAAGGCGGAGAACTGCCAGGACGATCGCGCCGGCGATGAGGGCCACCAGGAGGCCGTACTCCACCGCGGCCGCGCCGCGGTCGCCGCTAAGCCGGTCAGCGAGGAAGTTCTGGGTGAAGGTGAAAAACCTGAACATCAGATTGCCCTCCGACTTCGGCGGGCGACGAAGCAACTAGCCGCGCGTCCGCACGGCAGCATACCGTCCGGTTTAGAGGAGACACTGTAGGACACCACAGGCCAGCGGCGCTGGCGGATGGCCAGATTTATTGGCCTGAACAGATGGCATGTCGGGTGGCATCGCTAGCAGCCGTCATCCCGCCTGGCTGACGATGAATGCCTGGGCGCGGTGGCTGTTGACGGGGGTCTCGTAGCCGCCGGCGATTCCGAGTGAATGCCGAGATCACCGGCCCAATCCCTGACATCGAGGGTGGCCAGCCCACTAGACTAGACGCTGATGAGACGATTGCGGTGGGCTTGCCGACGACATGACTTCCGATCCGATCCAAGATGGGACCGCCGAGGCCCTCGGAGCCGCAGGGAGATCCGCCTGGCGGATCAGCGAACGACGATGACCGTCTTGCCGGGACGCCTACCTCGCGGACCCAAGCGCCTGGCTCACGGCCGGAACCGATACACCGCAGGACTTACGGACATGACCACTAGTGTTCTGCGTCAGGAATCGTAGACAGAAATTCCTTATCTTTCTCGCTGGCTCGCGGCGAGATCTTCGCCAGGTACCTGGCCAGCGAGTTCAGGATTTCCTCGGCGGTCTTGGTCCAGGCGA
>JBKQTJ010000082.1:0-3297 GCA_052143255.1 Streptosporangiaceae bacterium
AATTTGCTTGCCGATATCGGCTACGCCATGCTCGACCCGAGGGTGAGGTACACCTGATGGTAATGATGCCGCACGCTGACCCGGCAGTGCCAGGCGCGGTCACCGCCGAGGCGCCGCCTGTATCTCCCGCAGGCGGTCAGCTCCAGGCCACCAAGCCGCGCAGCATGTTCCGGCGCGGCTGGGAGGTGTTCGCGGAGAACAAGCTGGCCCTGGTCGGCCTCGGCTTCGTGGTGTTTGTCCTGCTGTTCTCCTTTGTCGGCCCGCACATCTACGTGACGCAGCAAGTCAGCACGAACACCAGCCTGTACGCTTGCCGCCCCAGCGCAGCGCACCTGCTCGGCTGCGATGAGCTCGGCTACGACGTGGTCGGCCGACTGATGGTGGGCGGGCAGAACTCGCTGGAAGTGGGCCTGGCGGCAGCCTTCGTGGCCTGCTTGTTCGGGTCGATCTACGGAGCCACGTCCGGGTTCGCCGGCGGGGTCGTCGATTCCTTCATGATGCGGATCGTCGACGCTATGCTGTCGATTCCGTTCATCTTCGTGCTGATCATCCTGGCCGTGCTGATCCGCCCGAGTGCAGGCACGCTGATCCTGTTTATTGCGGTCACCTACTGGCCTGGCCCTGCCCGGCTGGTACGCGGCGAGACTCTGTCGCTGCGCACCAGGGAGTACGTCCAGGCAGTCAAGGTGGCGGGCGGGCGCAGCTCCCGCGCAGTGCTGCGGCACATCATGCCGAACGCGATCGGCGTCATCATCGTGCAGGCAACGTTCGCGGTCGCGGACTCGATTCTTATCCTGTCCGGTCTCGGCTTCCTCGGCTTCGGGATTCAGCTGCCGAGCACCGACTGGGGTTCGATGCTGTCCAGCGGCCTGAATTTCGTCAACCTGGGCTATTGGTGGCTGATTTATCCGGCCGGCTTCATCATTATTCTCACCGTGGTGTCCTTCAACTTCATCGGCGACGCGCTCCGCGACGCCTTCGAGACCCGGCTGCAGCGCCGGTAGGGAAAGGTGACCTAGTGGCGCCGCTACTCGATATCAGTGACCTGCGGACCGAGATCCGGCTGCGCGAGGGCGTGGTACATGCTGTCGACGGAGTCTCGCTCCAGGTAGAGGCCGGTGAGACGCTCGGCATCGTCGGCGAGTCCGGTTGCGGCAAGACGATGACCGCCCTGTCGATCATGAACCTGCTGCCGACCGGCGGCCACATCGCGGCCGGCAGCATCAGGCTCAATGACCAGGAGATCAGCGGATTCTCGGACGAGCAGATGCGCAAAATCCGCGGCAATGAGATCGGCATGATCTTCCAGGATCCGCTGACTTCGCTGAATCCCACTATGACGGTGGGCAAGCAGATCGCCGAGGCTGTGACCCTGCACCGGGAGGTGTCCAAGGAGCAGGCCATGGATCGGGCAGTCGAAGTGCTCGACCTAGTAGGGATCCCGCGTGTCACCGAGCGGATCAAGGAGTATCCGCATCAGTTCTCCGGCGGTATGCGCCAGCGCGTGATGATCGCGATGGCGCTCGCCTGCGAGCCGAAGCTGCTGATCGCAGATGAGCCGACCACGGCGCTGGACGTGACGATCCAGAAGCAGATCCTGGAGCTCATCGACGACCTCAGGCGCCGGCTGGGCATGGCCGTCATCCTGGTCACCCACGACCTGGGCGTGATCGCAGGACGCGCGGACCGGGTCGCAGTGATGTACGCCGGTAAGATCGCCGAGCTCTCCGACACCGAGACCCTGTTCGCCCGCCCCCGGCATCCCTACTCTGAGGCGCTGTTCCAGGCCCTGCCGGACAAGGCCGCCGACGCAGGCGAGCGGTTGTACTCGATCCCCGGCTTGCCACCGGACCTGGTGAACCCACCCACCGGATGCCGCTTCGCGGCGCGCTGCCGGTACGCGGTCGACCGGTGCCGGGAGGAGGAACCCAGGCTAGCGGGCGAGGTGGCAGGCCACGAGTTCCGCTGCTTCTACCCGGTCGGACCGTCGGAGCGCACCCATACTGGCAGGCTGGCCGGCTTCAACCAGGCGCCGACCGAGGCGGCAGTGCCGGGGCCGGGCATCGGCGAAGTGCTGCTAGACATCGAGCACTTGGTCAAGGACTTCGCGGTGACCAGAGGCGCGGTGCTGCAGCGCCGAGTCGGCTGGCTGAGCGCGGTGGCGGACGTGAGTTTCGCGATCCGCCGCGGCGAAACCTTCGGCCTGGTCGGCGAGTCTGGCTGCGGGAAGACCACGATCGGCAGGCTGGTGGTCGGATTGGAGACGCCCACCAGCGGCTCGATCACTTTGCAGGGCAAGGACCTGGCCAAGAGCAGCGCCCGGGAGTACCGCCACGAGCGCCGGAACATCCAGCTGATGTTCCAGGACTCCTACGCCTCGCTGGACCCGAGGATGCGGGCCGGCACGCTGCTGCGCGAGCCGCTCGTCATTCAGCACATCGGCAGCAAGCAGGAGCGGCTGAAGCGGGTCGACGAGATGCTGGACAAGGTCGGCTTGCCCCGCTCGGCGGCCGAGCGGTATCCACACGAGTTCTCTGGCGGCCAGCGCCAGCGGCTTGGCTTCGCTCGCGCGCTGATGCTGTCGCCGGAGCTCATCGTCGCCGATGAGCCGGTGTCAGCGCTGGACGTGTCCATCCAGGCGCAGGTGCTCAACATGATGAAGGAGCTGCAGCACGATCTCGGGCTCACCTACATGTTCATCTCGCATGACCTTGGCGTGGTGCGCTACCTGTCCGACAAGATCGGCGTGATGTACCTGGGCAAGCTGGTCGAGGTCGGCCGGGCCGAAGAGGTCTACCTGCGGCCAGCCCATCCCTACACCAGGGGCCTGCTGGACTCCGCGCCGGTCGCTGACCCGGAGGCGGAGAAGGCGAAAGTCAGCGAGGGTGTCACCGGCGAACTGCCCAGCGCGATTCATCCGCCGTCGGGCTGCCGGTTCCGGACCCGCTGTCCGAGGGCGCAGGCGATCTGCGCCGACGAAGAGCCGCCGATGACACCGTTCGCTGGTGAGGGCCACCTCGCGGCCTGCCATTTCCCGCTGCAGAGCCCCGTCGGCGCGGCCGTCACGGCTGCAGCGGATCAGCCCGCGGTGCCGTAGCCGAGTTAGTTGGGCCGTCCGCGGGGCATGGCAGCCTGGCGCTGCACTGCCAGGCCGCGGGTGAAAGCTGCCTGACGTACGGGGGCACGAGGGCATGACTTTGCACATGCCGCGTGGACGCGAGCAGAGGATCGCGCGGTGACCGGATACGTCATCAGACGGGTGATCCAGACGATCATCGTCACCCTCATCGTGACGGC
>JBKQTJ010000083.1:0-3216 GCA_052143255.1 Streptosporangiaceae bacterium
CCTGGCGGACCGTTCGGCTTTGATCTCGACTAGTTCCTCGTACTCGGCTGTCGGTACCGCGGTGTAGCCTGCTTCGTTCCGCACGGCCATCATCACGCTCGACAGGCCATGGTCATCTACCCCGCACAGGTACGGGGTTTTCAGGTCGGGCACGCCGGTCAGGAGCTTGTATGTGCAACCGCAGCGCAAGATGATCGACCAGGTGCTAGCCATCGACCGCCTCCTGGCGGCGGTGCTCCGCGACGTGGGCGCGCTTGTCTGCCTCAACAACCAGCCGGTCGGCGTAGCCCATGATCTCGCTGGACCAGCCGCAGTACGGGCAGCGCGCCTGATACAGGCGCACGACCCTGACGTTGCTCAGGGGGAAAGGCTTAGCCACCGGGTCGCCGCGCCACGACAGGGCAACCTTGCCTCCCTGCCCCGGCGCCCAGCAAGGGCATTGCTCAGTGCAGTCCTTATGCTGCTGGTGGCCGCAGGGACGGGGCTGGTCAGTCATCGTTTCTCCACGCCTCCAGGTAGACGGCCGCGAAGGCGGGATCAGCGGCGAGTACGGCATGGCCGGCGAACCGCTGGTCTATGTCTTCCAGGTCGGCCAGGGTCGCTGCGGCGTTGACCGCGGCGATGCGCTCGTCCTGGACGGTCAGTTGCGCGAGGAGGGTCTGCCCGGTCTCAGGCACTGGCGTTCCCTCCAGCGTGCCCGGCCCGGTAATGGTCCTCGTAATGCCTCCGGACCCGTCCGTTCCGGCTGCGCAGGTAGTCGTAGGCGCTGATTCCCCAGAACCTGCGGCCGCACACGCAGCGGACGCCGATCCAGCCGAGGTAGGGCAGCGGCACGGCGGGCCGCCACAGGCCGGGCGCGTATTCCTCGTCAACTGGCATCGGTCACCTTCTCAATCTCGTGCGCTCCGTACGGCAGCACCATCCGGCCCCGCACTTTCACGAAGTGGGCCCCGCCCTTGATCGCGGAGATCCGGCCGGGCGGGGTGCGCTGGCCGTCCAGGTGCAGCGACACGTCGGCGTGCTCTTTCGGCTGGACGCGGTCGCCGACCCTGAACGGGGACGGCGGGAGCGGCTTCTGGTTGATCATGTGCGGGCTCCTTTCAGGTGGTCGCGGATGGCCGCGCGGGCGGCTTCGCTGCGGGTGTCCAGCCATGCGCGCTGGAGCGGCACGGGCACCGACGGCCAGCACCGGTAGCAAGCCGCCTGCGCCGGGGGGACCATCTCGCCGCAGGCGCACAGCCGCGAGACGGTGCCGGGCTTGGTGGCGTGCTTACGCGGCACTGGCGTTCCCTTCCCTCAGGGCACGGATCGCGTCCAGGGCCGCCGTGACAGCCTCAGCACGGCGCCGGGCTCCGTCATCCGCAGGCGGGCCTGTTCGCGCGGGAGGCTGCGGCGTGAGCGCGGGGAGCAGCGCCAGGACCGCGTCCCAGTCGGCGGCGCGCAGTCTCAGTTCGCGGACGCCCTTACGGTCCCCGGCGGCAAGGCACCGGGCGAGCGCGGCGGCCTGCGCGCGGGCCTGCCGGTCAGCCTTGCGCTGCCGCCGTTCCCGGGCTGCCGCGGTGCCGTCGTCGTCGTGCCGGCGTTCCGCCAGGGCAGTGAGCGCCGAGGCCTGCGCGGCGGCGCGCTGACGGTTACGGGCAGCGGTGCTCAGCGGCGGCGGCGGCCCGGTCTCCGGCCGGCCGGCCTTAATCCAGCGACGGTAGCAAGGGTTCGCGTGACCGGTGCTGCGGGTCGCCGGCTGGCCGCAGCCGCACGCGCACATCTGCCCGGTCACTTGCACGTCCCGGCCGCCTTCCGCTCGGCTGCTTCCGCGGCGCACTTAAGGCCGCGCCTGATGCTGCGGAGGTCGGGGTTCTCCATGTCGACGCGCAGTTCGGACGCGAGCTCGCGCAGTGCTCCGGCAGCTGATTGCGGGGCTGGCTGATCCTCGCGGAAGATGGCGATCAGTTCCGGCCACGCCCGGTCCAGCGCCGGGATGCCGGTCTCCTCAGTGTCGCTGAGGGCGATGATCCTGCCCAGCAGGGCACGCGGGACGGTGATCGTCTCGCTTTCCGTCCGCCATGACGGCGGCAGGTCCGGGAACAGGACGGCTTCAGTCTCACTCACAGCGCGAACCTCCATATCAGGCGGGCAGCGCCCCACGCCAGCAGCAGCGCGACAGCGGCACAGGCGGAGATGAAATACACGGGCGGCCTCATCGCAGCCCTTTCTGCCAGCGCTCAAAGTCCACGCGCCGGGCCGCTGCCGCCAGGCGTCCCCTGCGGACTTCCCGGATCGCTGACCGGTACGCCCACGCGGCGTCACGGGCCAGCAGCCAGTTCAGGAAGCGGCGCTGCCAGCAGGCTTCCCACGGCTGCCGGGCGGTGACAGCGGCCGCGTTCCGGCTCCGGCCGCCATGCCGCGGGCAGTTGCGGGTGCTGGTCTGGCCGCAGTAGCAGCGCGGCCGGAGCCGGAGAGTGGCGAATCCGTCGAGGAGGACCTGGTCGAGGTACTTGACGCGTATCCAGGCCTGGCGCAGGAAGCGTTTCACGGCGCGCTGCCTTCGAGCAGGTCAGCGAAGCGGCGTAGGTCCTGCTGCACCTCGTCCTGGCGGTTCCACGTCTCGGGGCTCCACGTCTCGGGGCTCCACGTCTCGGGGAACATCGCTTCCTTGAACTTGTCGTCGGTGTCGAACCAGTCAGCGAGTTTGCGGAACTGGTCCGGGCTTATGACGGCGGCGAGCTTGTCCCGTTGGTCGGCTTCGATGGCCGGTGTCACGGCTTTGACGATGCGCTCGATCCATTCGCGGGGTGGCAGCAGCGGCCCGGTCTGCAACCCGGCTTCGACGGCGGCGGCTGGCGGCGCGTTCACGGCCGGCCTCCGGGCAGCGGCAACGTGACGCCGCAGTGGTAAACCTGCGGGCAGTCATCACCCCGTTTGCACTCGTCGTGGAACCTGAACCTGGCGAGCTGCCGCACGATGGCTTCCCGTTCGGCGGCAGCGGCCTGGGCGCATGCGGCCCGCAACTGGTTGTCGCTGTACATGGGGACGTCCATGACGTTGACGACGGCTCCGGCTGGCGGCGGGTGCTGCGTGGCCCGGTTCTCGGCCTGCACGTCACGGCAGCCGCCGCACACGCCGCACGGCTGCGTGACGCCGTCGCGGCCGCACCGCCAGGTGCCATCCGGCAGGTAACTCGACGGCGGGTGCTGCCCGGCGGGGACAGGCTCAGGAAGG
>JBKQTJ010000084.1:0-24262 GCA_052143255.1 Streptosporangiaceae bacterium
TCTGGCCCAGCTGTCCTCTAAGTCCTGAGACACGCCGCAGAAGATGCGAACGTCATCCCCCCAGGCTGTCCTGGATGTCTTGAGAGACCTGTCCTGGATGTCCTGAGGCTGGACACCATCGCTCACCCCAAAAATCACCTGGTCAAAAGGCCGGTCCGGAGCCACGGCCCGGGCTTCTGCAGTGCCGGGGCGCAATCGGCATTAGCTGAGGACCCGCCTCGCGGCAGCCGGGCTAGTTCGGCGAATCTGGAGCCTGGGACACCGGGCCCAGCCATTGGTGACCTTGGTCACTGGGCTGTTCCTCAGTCCAGTGACCATTGTGCAAAAGTGGACCAGCAGCTTGGGCATTCGCTGGCAGGCGGTGCAGGCCGGCCGCTAAAGGTTGCCTGCGAGCAGTCCCCGCTTCCGTGCGGGGCCGCCGTGCAAGCGCTGGCAAGCTGCGTGGCAAGGACCGCGCGGCTGCTGTGGCAGCACCGCATACACCTGCCTGCCAGGCAGCTGGGGCTGCGGCTGCAATTCGGTGACGGAACGTCGGCGCGGGTGTACCGGGAGACCGTGGTCGACCACGGTCCCGTCAGGGAACCCTGCGTTCTCCTCGTGGGGTTCAGGCTGCGAGCCGTGAGCGGCTTGGGGCATGCGGTGTTCCGCTGGGAGAGCTTGCTTAACACTCCTCTGTTCGTCGGTTTCCCTGGCTTCGTCTCGAAGCTTTGGCTGGCCCACGACGAGCTTGGTCGCTACCGGGGCCTGTACGACTGGGACGGTCCTCGCCGCGCCGATGCCTACGCCCGCTCGCTGTGGCGGGTACTCGCGCTGGTGTCCGTGCGGGGCTCGATCCACTACGTTGTACTGCCGGGACTGACCCGCGACGAGCTGCTTCGGCGAAAGATTACGGCCAGCCTGGTAGCGATAGATCCGGCAGCATGGTGGCGCCCGTCAGCGGTGTCATGACAGCGCCGCCGGGCATCCTGGTGGCCGGAGCTGGCCCAGCCGGCCTAACGCTAGCCTTGCAGGCGCATGACCACGGTGCCGACGTCCGGATTATCGAGCGGCGGCGAGATGCGTTCCGGCCCTCCCGCGCACTGATACTGCATGCCCGCACACTGGAAGTGCTGCGCCCGCTGGACGTGACGGCCGCCCTGCTGGCAATCGCAGACACCGCGCCCGAGGTGGACTTGCAACTGGGATCGCGGCTTGTCCGAACCCGGCTCGGTGACCTCGCGCTGCCGGACACGGCATTCCCGCATCTGTCGCTGATACGGCAGGCAGATGTTGAGAAAGTGCTCGCGCAGGCCCTTGCGGACCGCGGGATCGAGGTCGAGCGCCACACGGAGCTGGACAGCGTGCGGAACGTGGCCGACGGTGCCCTGGCAGTAATCCGGTCTCCAGCCGGGACGTCCGAGGCCATCTTCGGTTCGGTCGTCGGGTGCGACGGCCCGGCCAGTACCGTCCGGGCCGAGGCTGGCATCGGCTGGCCGGGCGGCCCTTACCGGGTGGAGGTCGTGCTCGCCGACGCGGAACTAGATGGTGATCTTGACGATGCCGTTGCCCGTGTCGTAGCGGGGCGGCGCGGGCTGCTCTTCATCTTTCCCCTCGGCGAGCGGGCCACCTGGCGGCTGCTGGCGACCCGGCCGACAGGACCGGAGCAGCTGGCGCTGCCGTACGGGCAACCGGGTGCCCCGGTCGCGGTTAGCGAACTGCAGGCATTGCTCGACGAGGCAGGCCTGGCCCTGCACGTCGCCGACCTTGCCTGGTCGGCACGAGTGAGGTTGCAGCACCGGATTGCGCAACGATTCCGGCGCGGCCACCTGTATCTGGTCGGTGATGCTGCGCACGCTTATTCACCAGCA
Source organism: Streptosporangiaceae bacterium (assembly GCA_052143255.1). Taxonomy (GTDB): domain Bacteria; phylum Actinomycetota; class Actinomycetes; order Streptosporangiales; family Streptosporangiaceae; genus JAJYUU01. Next base: position 1,848 of record JBKQTJ010000084.1, read on the forward strand.
ACCGGGCAGGGAATGAACGCGGCCATCCAGGATGCGGCGAATCTCGGCTGGAAGCTCGCATTCGCCGCACCACAGCGAGATTGCGCGGCGCTGCTCGACTCCTACGATCGCGAGCGCCGGCCAGTTGCGCGCCAAGTCCTCGCCATGACGCATCTGGCGTTCTGGGCGGAGGCAGATACCGGCCGCGTGCCATCGGCGCTCCGGGCCGGGCTGGCGCCACTCGCCGCTCCCCTCCTGCCATCGGTCATCGGCCGTGGCCGCCTGACCGCCGAGGTGATCCGGTTGGTGTCGCAGCTGCGGGTGAGCTATCGCGGCAGCCCGCTATCCGTGCAGGGAACACCCCGCCCGCACCGCGGCCCTCGGCCCGGAGACCGGCTGCCCGATCAGACTGTCTGCACGGGCGGACGCAGCATGCGGCTACATGAGCTGCTCGCCCGGCCAGGCGTGCACATACTGCTGGAAAGCGGCTCGGATCAGCTCGACACCGCACCGCTTGGGCCGCTGGTCCATGTTCACCGCATCAGCAGTACCATCGGCCGTGGCGTGACCGGCGTCCGCCCTGACGGTTACATCGGCTTTCGTGCCCAGATCGCCGAGGCACGCCAACTGGCAGCCTGGCTCGCCCTCATCGGCAGGCGCCGGGAGTAGGCGTTGGCTACGGGCAGCTCTGTTCACCTACCTGCGCGAGCCAGCTGCGCTGGCGAGCCAGGGAGATCCTGATGTCGCAAGGCGGTGACACCACTGCTTCGGCACCGCTAGACGGACAGCCGGGCGTGGACGCAACGGAGCCGGTTAGCAGGCTACTTCGTGATCTGCGGACGTTCGCCTCGGGGCTGTCCGGCCGGGAGGCGGCCCGCCGGCTGGTCGTCTACGGGCCGAACGAGTTGCGCCGGAGCGGCAGGCGTCATCTAGGGCGCGAACTCGGCCGCCAGTTCACTCATCCGCTTGCGCTGCTGTTGTGGGCCGCGGCCGGCCTTGCCTGGCTGGCCGGGATCACCGCGGTGGCTGTGGCCATCGTGATTGTCATCTTCCTGAATGCGCTGTTCGCATTCGTCCAGGAGCTGCAGGCTGAGCGGGCCGTTGAGGCACTGCAGGCCTACCTGCCGCAGCGCGCCACCGTCCTACGTGACGGGGAACGGGTGCAGACCGAGGCAACTCAGATCGTGCCGGGGGACATCCTGCTCGTTGCGGAGGGAGACAAGATCTCTGCCGACGGCCGGCTGCTGTCGGGCACCATCGAGGTCGACGCTTCCACCCTCACCGGCGAGTCCATGACGGTCGCCCGCTCGGCCAACTGGGCGGACACCGGGGTGCCGCTGCTGCAGGCCAGGGACCTGGTCTTCTCCGGCACCACCTGCACGGGCGGTGAAGCCACGGTCGTCGTCGTGGCCACCGGCATGCGCACCGAACTGGGCCGGATCGCCGCCCTCTCCGAGCGGGTCAAGCCTGAGCAGAGCCCGCTGGAACGCCAGGTTCGCCGAGTGGCGTGGCTGATCGCGGCGATCGCGGTCGTAATGGCCGCCGCGTTCTTGCCTCTCGCCACGCTGGGCGCAGGCCTGTCATTCTCGCAGGCGATCGTGTTCGCGGTCGGGCTGATCGCCGGCAACGTTCCGGAGGGCCTGCTGCCGGTGATCACCCTGGCGCTGGCGATCGGCGTGCGGGAGATGGTGCGGCGCGGCGCGGTGATCAAGCGGCTCAGCTCGGTGGAGACGCTCGGCTCGACCGACGTGATCTGTACCGACAAGACCGGGACCCTCACCCAGAACCGGATGCAGGTGCTGCGCCTGTGGGCCGCGCACGCCGAGCGAGCACCCGGCAGCGAGCAGGTACCGGCAGTGATGGCGATGGCGGCAGTAATGGCCGCCTGCAACAACGCCGAGCTGGACGCGAGCGGCGCCAGCGGCCGCAACGGCGCCTCGGGTGACCCGACCGAGATTGCCTTGCTCGTTTCGGCGGCCGGACTGGGGCAGTCGGTGGACCCGGCGCTCCGCCAGCAGCACCGAGCGGCCCAGTTCCACTTCGATCCTGCGCTCAAGCTGATGTCGACCATCGACCGGTGCGGGGACGCGCTGTGCGTGCGCACCAAGGGTGCGCCGGAGTCGGTCGTGGACCGGTGCACTGCCATCCGGGAGCTCGACGGATCGGTGCGGTCGCTGGGACCCGAGACCCGCCGAGAGGTCGGCGAAGTCGTCAACAGTTATGCGACGAGCGGGCTGCGAGTGCTGGCATTCGCGGAGCGCGAGCTTGCCGTCGGCTGCCAGGCGCCGGCAGACCGTGAGGACGCCGAACGCGAGCTGTGTTTCCTCGGCCTCGCCGCGATGCTCGACCCGCCCCGGCCAGAAGTGGCAGACGCGGTAGCTCGCTGCCACACCGCAGGGATCAGGATCATCGTCGTCACCGGTGATCATCCGCTTACTGCCGCCGCGATCGCCAGCCAGGTGGGCATCGCCGCCGGCAACTCGCCGGTGATCACCGGCGAGGAACTGGACAAGCTGGCTGAGCGCCAGCTCGACGAGCTGCTCCGGTCCGGCGACGAACTGATCTTCGCGCGTGCCTCGCCGGAGGCAAAGTTGCGCATCGCCGACGCCCTGCGGGCGGAAGGGCACATCGTCGCGATGACCGGCGACGGCGTCAACGACGCACCCGCGCTCCGCCGCGCAGACATCGGCATCGCCATGGGCCGGTCCGGCACCGACGTAGCCCGCGAGGCGGCGACCATGGTGCTCACCGATGACAACTTCGCGACTATCGTGGCCGCGGTCCAGGCGGGCAGGCGAGTTTACGACAACATCCGCAAATTCATCCTTTATATCTTTGCCCACAGCACGCCCGAGGTCGTCCCCTTCCTGGTTTTCGCGCTTGCCAGGGGCGCGGTACCCCTGCCGCTCACCGTGCTGCAACTGCTGGCGTTCGATGTCGGCACCGAGACCCTCCCGGCGCTCGCGCTCGGCCGCGAACCTGCCGAGCCCGGCATCATGAACCGGCCGCCCAGGCCGTCAGGCCAGGGCGTCATCAGCCGTGCCATGCTGCTGCGCGCCTGGCTGTTCCTCGGCCTGATCGCCGCCTGCCTGCAGATGGGCGCATTCTTCTACGTGCTGATCCGGGCCGGCTGGCATCCGGGCGCGGCGACCGGTCCTGGCTCCCCGCTGCATCACGCGTACCTGCAGGCCACCACGATGACCTTCCTGTCGATGGTGGTCGCGCAGATAGGGACCGCGTTCGCGGCGCGGACCGAGCGGGCCTCGCTGCGTTCGGTGGGGGTCTTCTCCAACCCGCTGCTGCTGGCGGGCATCGCCTTGGAGCTCGTGCTGGCCGCCGCGATCATTTACCTTCCGCCGTTTCAGCATCTGCTTGGCACGGCCGCGCTGCCACCGAGCTTGCTGCTGATCACGGCCCCGTTCCCCTTTATCGTCTGGGGAGCCGACGAGATACGCCGTTACCTGCTCCGGCGGCGGGCGGCGGTAAATGCGACCAGGCCGGAGGAATAACGGACGCCGCGCGGGTATGGTCTGGCTGTGATGTCCGACTTCAGCGTCATGATCGCGGACCGGTACCGGCTGGAGAGCCGGATCGCCGTCGGCGGCATGGGCGAGGTCTGGCGGGCCGTGGACACGGTGCTCGACCGGCCGGTGGCGGTCAAACTGCTGCGGGCCGAGTATGCCGGGCACGCCGATACCTTGGCCCGGTTCCGCGCCGAGGCCCGGCACGCCGGCTCACTCACCCACCCGGGCATAGCCAGGGTCTACGACTACGGCGAGACGGGTTACGGCCATCCTCCGTACCTGGTCATGGAGCTGGTGGACGGGCCTGCGCTGACCGCATTGCTGGCCAGCGGCCCGCTGGACGCAGCCCGCACCATGGATGTGATCTCCCAGGCCGCCGCGGCGCTTGACGCCGCCCACGCGGCGGGCCTGGTGCACCGGGATATCAAGCCGGGGAACCTGCTGGTGGCCGCGGGCGGTGAGGTGAAGATCACCGATTTCGGCATCGCGCACGCCGCTGGATCGGCGTCCATCACGCGCACCGGGACGCTGATCGGCACGCCTGCCTACCTCGCTCCGGAACGGGTGACCGGCGGGTCCGCAAGCCCGGCTAGCGACCTGTACTCACTCGGGATCCTGGCCTGGGAGTGCCTGACAGGCGCTCCGCCGTTCAGCGGGCCGGAAATGGAGGTAGCGCTCGCGCACCGGGACCTGCCGCTGCCGCCCCTTCCACCGGGCCTGCCAGCCGAGGTCACTGCGCTGATCGCGGAGCTGACCGCCAAGAATCCGGCCGCCCGTCCCGTCAGCGCCGGTGAGCTCGCACGGCGGGCTGGTCGGCTCCGCGATGCGCTGGCCGGCGGACACGAGCTGCCTGGAGGCTGGCCAGGCATGAGTGATGACGGGCTGCCCAGCCCCAAGACCGCGACGCTGGCTACCCACCATGCCATGACGCTGACCGGCGAGCCGCTGCCCGATCTCTGGCTAGACCGCCCGCGGCCACGCGGACGTAGGCAAGTGGTCCGCCGCTGGCTGGTGGCAGCTGCCGCAGTAGCCGTCACCGCCGGCCTGGCTGGGTGGCTGCTCACGGACGGGTTCAGCCCGGCAGCAGCACATCGGCACGAGGCGGCCGGGCCTGCCGCCACAGCCAGCAAGCCCGCTGACACGGTCGCCGTCAGCAGTGACGCGCTCGTCGGGCAGCCGGTGCGATACGTCCGGCGGCAGCTGAACCAGCTTGGGTTGCGGGTCCAGGTGAACTGGCAGCCCAGCGAGCAGCAGCCACCCAGAACGGTGCTCTCGGTGCAGCCCACTGGCCAGGTGCGGGCTGGCAGCACGATCGTGCTCACCGTGGCGTTCCCGTCCTTCGGCCATCACCGCCACGACCACGGAAACGGCGGCGGGAACGGCAACGGCAATGGCAACGGCGACGGCGGAGACTGACTCCAGCCGCGGTACCAGACCGCGCTCCGGCCAGAAGCCGAGCCGCCGGAGCAGGATGCGTGAAAGGTCGTCGCAGCGCGGCGGCTGACCGGTCAGCTCGTGTAGCTGTAGATGGAGTACTCGTACTGCCCGCTGCGGGCATTGATGTATTCAATCGGCACCCACGCCTCGCGCGTGCCGGGCACCGAGGTCACGCCCAGGATCGTGGGGGGCACCGGTATCACCGCGCTGCCCTTGATGGCCGGAAGCGCGATCACGGTCCAGTTACCATCCCGGTAATCCACCAGCTTCGCAGTGCCGTTCTGTCCGCCGGCCGCCATCGACGTGATGAATCCGCCAGCCCCGTCGGGTGCGATAGCGGTGAACGCCGCGCCTTCCTTGATGCCGCTGTAGAGCGAGGACGGCACCGCCAGCAGCTTCCAGGAAGTGCCGTTCCAGTGGTAGGCGACCGGGATCGCGTCTGGTAGCGATGTCTCCGGATCCGGGTAGCCCAGCGCCCCAACGGCCCAGACGCTGTCCCTGGATGCGGCCACGATGGCGGCGGGAATGGACTGCCCGTGCGCCGGAAGCGTCACCGGCGGAACGGGCACCTGGTGCCAGAAGTGCCCGTTCCAGCGCAGCGCCTCGAACTGATCGGCGTCGGTGTTGAGCGCGATCGCCCACACATCGCTCGGGCTGATCCCGGCGAACGCCTGCACGCCCTGGCCCGGAACACCGAAGCCGCGCCAGCCGCGGCCGTTCCAGTGCTCGACCTGATTCACCGCCGCAGTGCCCCAGACATCGGACGGCCCGAGAACGGTGGCGGCATATATATCGCCAGGGCGGCCGCGGGTCAGCCATGCCCATGTCCGGCCGTTCCAGTGCGCAACGTACGGCGTGGCGCGCAGGCCCTGTGGCGCGAAGGAGCCGAATGCCCAGACGTTGCGCGCCGACGAGCCCAGCACCTGGGTGAAGAACCCCTCGTGCTGGGGACGCGGCAACGCCGACGGCCTCCAAGCGGAGCCGTTCCAGTGCCAGATGGCCGGCACTCCTACGCCCTGATGGTTGACGATGCCAAGCCGCCCACCGACGGCCCACGCGTCATTCCGGCTCAGGGCCGCGATGGAACTGACGGACTCGGTGCTGCCGTTCGAGAACGGCAGCCGATAGGACAGGTGCCAGCCGCGGCTCGCGGCGGGCAGCGTCACGCTGGCGCTGTGTGCTGCTGAGCTCGCTGCATCGTGCGGTCTTGCCGCATCGTGCTGTCTTGCCGCGGCCTGCGCAGCCGGGACCGCGGTAAGGACGGGCCCGGCGCCGGCCGCGAGGCCGAGCACGCAGAGCGGAACGATGACGCGCCTGAGCATCTAGCCTCCCGTTGCGGCCGGTGCTCACCGGCCAGTGGCACACGCGCGGCAAATCGGCTGGAGTATTCAGCCGGCTGGCCTCGCGTGCGGTCGAGCTTCTACTAATATAACGAGCTATCAGATGGAATGACATGACTGACTGGTGTCGCGCCGGCCGTCACGGCCGGACCGGTCCGCAACCACGCCAGCCTGCCGCGGCGTAGTGTCCGGTTATCGGCGCAGCCAGCATCGCGGAGGGACCGGCGTGACCAGACGTGCCAACATCGCGGCGGTCGGCCTCGGGCTCGTTGCGCTCGCGCCGCTGATCGCGGCGGCTACCGCGCTCCCCGCACGTGCCGACGCAAGCCCGGGCTCGGTCAACCTCATCACTGCGCTGGTGGTAGACGGTTCTGCCGCCGTCACGCCGTTGCGCGAAACAGGGCCTGCTGACCCGCCGATCCCGGTTGGGGCCGGCCCTATCGGCGCCGCGTTCACCCCGAACGGCAAAGCGGCCTACGTCATCGGCGGCGACTCGGTGACGCCGATCAGCATTACCGAAGGGGTCTCCGCGACAGCGCTGCCGGCCATTCCGCTCGGCCGGGGCGCTAACGATCCGGTTGCGATCGCGGTCACTCCGAATGGCAAGACCGCCCTGGTCGTCACCAACTTCTCGCCGTACTGGGTTACCTGGATCAACCTAAGCACCAGGAAGGTCGTCGGCCGGGCCAAGGCAGGCACCAGCCCCATCGAGATCGCGATCACCCCGAACGGCAAGTACGCCTACGTCACCAACTCCAATGCCGGCACCGTTACCCCCTTTAATATCGGCGCACGCAAAGCGCTGAAGGCCATCAAGGTCGGTTTCGCCCCCGAGGCCATCGCGATCACGCCGGACGGGAAGTACGCCTACGTGGCCAACAACCTGTCGGACACGGTGTCGCCGATCCGACTGTCCGACGGCAAGGCGCTGAAGCCGATCAAGGTCGGCAGGTTCCCCGCCGCACTCGCGATCACTCCGGACGGCCGGGACGTGTACGTGACCAATAACGGCTCAGGCACCGTTACCAAGATTCGCGTCAGTGACCGCAAGGTCGTCGCCACCATTAAGACCGGCGGCTTCCCGGACAACATCGTGATCACGCCGAACGGCAAGCAGGCGTACGTGGCCAGCTTCGACGACCAGGCGATCAATATGCACGTGCGGACCGTGACGGCGATAAGTCTGGTGAGCGGCAAGGTCATCGCCCACATCAACGTGGGCCACGGGCCGATCGCGCTCGGCTACTCCAGCCTGACCCAGGCCGTGTATGTCGCCGACTTCTACTCCGACGCCGTAACGCCGATCGCGGCCGCCAGCCACACGGCGGGCCCGGTGATCAGCCTGGCGCCCGAGCACCAGCCAGACTTCATCGCGATCGATCCGGAACCCTAAACCATGAATCATGGGGGGAACGGGGCCGCTCGTCTCGCGCCGCTGCTCGATGACTGGCGCTCTCAGCTGGCTAGCTGGGCCATACCCGAGCACATCACCGCGGCGGTGACCGAGTCGCCCTGGGTGCTCCCGAGGCGCGTTTTTGCGAGGCGGGCCGACAGGGTGGCCGCGGCCCCGTCCGGCCCCTCATTCCAGCATGCCTGGGACGCGCTTGAACCGCCGGGCAGCGTGCTCGATGTTGGCTGCGGGGCGGGGGCGGCGTGTCTGCCACTGCTGCCCCGGTGCACGGAACTGACCGTAGTGGACGCCGACCCGGACATGCTGGACCTGGTAGCGCAGCGCGCTGCTGCGGCCGGCCGGCCAGCCAGGCTAGTGACCGGCCGATGGCCGGACGTGGCCGGGCAAGTGGCAACCGTCGACGTGGTGACTTGCCACCATGTGACCTACAACGTGCCGGACATCGAGCCGTTCCTGGCCGCGCTGACGGCCGCGGCCCGGCGGAAGGTTGTCGTGGAAATGACCGCCCGACATCCGCTGATGAGCCTCAACCCGCTCTGGCTTCGATTCCATGGCCTGTCGCGCCCGGCCGGACCGACCGCTGCGGACCTGCTCAACATACTTGCGGCTACGGGGATAAGCGCTTCTCACCAAAGCTGGCAGCAGCCCGGCGGCGCGGATTACGCCACCTTCGGGGAGCTGACCGACGTGACCCGGCGCAGGCTGTGCCTGCCCCCGGAGCGGGCAGCCGAGGTCGCCGTTGCGCTCATGGAGTCGGGCATCGACCCGCAACATCCGGTCGACCTGGGCTCGTCTGGGCGGGAGGTCCTTACCATCTGGTGGGACGGCACCGCATAACCGGGCGGCAGCTCCGGTAGGCAAGCGCAAAGCCCGGTCCCGCAGTCTGCGGCAGCGCCATGCGACGACCTGAATTGCGCCATCATTTGCCATTGTCCTGCCACCGATTTGGCTGCCGGGCCGTCTACCAGGTAGCAACGATGGAGACAGCGGACGGTGATGGGCGGATCTGATGGACGAGTGGCCAGAAGGCTGGTTCCGCGGGGAACAGCGCGACGGCGGCGCCGCTAACGCCGGGAACGACGGGGCCGGGAGCGCGGATCAACCGGCTGACAGGACGGTGAGCATCCCGGCGGCCAATCCGGCCGGGCAGTACCAGGTCGGTAACTACTCGGCCGAAGCGCCGACGTCGCACGCGGCAGGCGGCGCTTCGCCGGCGGGCAGCTGGCCCGCGCAGCCGCCGGTGACCTCTGCCGGGCGGGGCGGGCACGCTTCGGTTGCTGCGCCGCCATGGTCTCCCTCGCAGGTCGGCGGGCCGACGTCGCCGGGATCGTCGGGCTGGCGCCGCTGGCTGCGCCCCAAGCGGGTCTTCACCGTAATAGCGGCGCTGCTCGTGGTGGCACTGGTCGCGACCATCGGCACGTACTTCTACATCGGCTCCCAGCTGAACAAGGCCAACGTGCTGGTCAATTATCCTGGCCGGCCCGTGCCGGGATCGGGCATGAACTGGCTGATCACCGGATCGGATAGCCGGCAGGGCCTGACCAGGGCGCAGGAGCGGGCGCTGTCGACGGGCGTCAGCATCTCCGGCCAGCGGTCAGACACGATCATGATTCTGCATCTGCCGGCGGGCGGCGGGCGGGCGGTGCTGATCAGCATTCCGCGTGATTCCTACGTGAACATCCCCGGCCATGGCATGAACAAGATCAACGCCGCGTTCACCTTCGGCGGGCCGAGGCTGCTGGCGCAGACCGTCCAGAACGCGACCGGCCTATATATCAGTCACTACATGGGCATCGGATTCGGCGGCTTCGTCCGCGTCGTCGACGCGGTCGGAGGCGTCCGGATGTGCTTGGCCACTCCCCTGCATGAGGCCAGCTCAGGGGTGCACCTCAAGAAGGGCTGCCAGACACTCGACGGAGCGCAGGCGCTGGCTTATGTCCGCGACCGGCACAGCTTCAACACCCAGGATCTCCAGCGCGAGCAGGACCAGCGGCTGTTCCTGAAGGCGTTGCTGAAGAAGATCACGAGCGTCGGCGTCATGCTGGACCCGTTCGCGGCCAACCCGGCCGCGAGCGACACGGCCAGCGCCCTGACCGTCGACCAGGGCGCCAGCCTGTACCAGCTGATCGAGGTGGCCCGGGCCATGCGCGACCCGATCACCACGACGGTGCCCATCGCGACTGCGACCGCGATTACGCCAGCCGGGGAATCTATCCTGTGGAACTCGGCAGAGGCCAAGGTGCTGTTCAACGCGGTGCGGACGGGCACCAAGATCCCCAAGTCGCTGATCACCGGCTCGCGCCAGGTCTAACGCCAGCCGTAGTACCGGATTCGCGCGTGATCGCTGGACACTCTACGCGTAGCGGACACGATGCAGTGTTCGATGCCTGCTCCGGGCGTCCGCGGAGGCCAGCCTCAGCGGGCCTTCAGCTAACGTTCAGGCGGCCGGCGGACAATAGACCGCATGAACAGCCAGCCCGATGGCAAACGGCAGCCGGATGCGAAGCTGCTTGTCGTCGAAGACGAGCCCAACATCCTCGAGCTGCTGGCGGCAAGCCTGCGTTACTCAGGATTCGACGTCGTAACCGCGGCGGCGGGCAACGAGGCCGTCCAGGCCGCCCAGCGGCACCGGCCGGACCTCATAGTCCTGGACGTGATGCTGCCCGATATGGATGGTTTCGACGTCATCCGGCGGTTGCGTGGCGGCGGCGCGCAGATCCCGGTCGTGTTCCTCACGGCACGCGACTCGACCGAGGACAAGATCCGCGGCCTGACGCTCGGCGGCGATGACTATGTCACCAAGCCCTTCAGCCTGGAAGAGGTGATTGCCCGAATCCGGGCCGTGCTCCGCAGGACCAGGGGAGACGGCAGCGAGCCATCACCGCGGCTGAAGTTCGCCGACCTGGAGCTCGATGAGGACAGCCACGAAGTCTGGCGCGGCGGCCACCAGATTCAGCTCTCCCCCACCGAGTTCAAGCTGCTTCGCTACTTCATGGGGAATGCCAACAGGGTGCTCTCCAAGATGCAGATACTCGACCATGTCTGGGACTACGACTTCCGCGGCGACACCGGGATCGTCGAGTCGTACGTGTCGGTGCTGCGGCGCAAGGTGGACACCGCCGAGCCGCACCTGCTGCACACGCTGCGCGGCGTAGGCTACGTGCTCAGACTGCCCCATTCCTAGCCTGCCGATTTCCATGTCCCAGTCAGCGCAGCCAACTGGTTTCTGGCGGTCGATCAAGGGACTGCCGGGCCGCATGCCGCTGCGCGTGAAATTGATCACGGCGGTGCTGGCATTCGTGGCGATAGCCCTGGCGATGATCAGCCTCGTCGGCATCGGAGTGTTGCGTAGCAATCTGCTAACTAATGCTGACAACAATCTCGCCGCAGTTACCGGGCAGGTTTATCGCTCGCTGCATGTCGGCGACATAAATCTGACGTTGCCGCCGAACCCGGTTGTCGGCGAGTCCGTGACCTGGGTACCGGACCATGGCAGTCAAAAGCCGCTGGTTATCCCGATCAGTGCTGCTGGTTATGGCAGAGGGGTATTCGGTACCCAGGTCCCTGGTCCGGTGATTCCGGCCGATCCGGGCTCGCTGCCCTCGAACCCGCGAAATGCGATCACTGTCGGGTCGACGTCTGGCAATGGGCGGTGGCGAGTCGTCGGGCTGGCAGCCAGTGCGACGACTTCGAACGGCTCGAATGTCCCAGGCGTCGTGGTCGTAGCCACGGACGCTACTAGCGTCTACCGAACCATTGGATCGCTGACGGCAATCGACCTTGTTGTGAGCCTCGTCATAATTCTTGCCCTCGCTGCCGTCGGGACGGCAGTTGTCCGGGCTAGCTTGCGGCCGCTAATTGATATCGAGAAGACGGCGGGCGCGATTGCTCGCGGGGACCTGAGCCGGCGGGTGCCGGAGCGGGATCCGCGGACCGAGGTGGGGCGCCTGGGCAGGTCGCTGAACGTGATGCTGAGCCAGATCGAGGCCGCGTTCCGGGCGCGATCCCAGTCCGAGGCTGCAGCGCGGCGGTCTGAGGAGAAGATGCGGCAGTTCGTCGCCGACGCCAGTCACGAGCTGCGCACACCGCTGACGGCGATCCGCGGGTTCGCCGAGTACTACCGCCAGCGCGGCGGGATCAAGGCCGCGCCAACGGCCGAGGCAGCCGACGTGCGCGGCGCCGAGCCGGCCGATGAGAGCGTTCCCGAGACCGTGAGCGCGCCGGGTAACGGCACGGCGCCGGAGGAACGGCCCGAGGACACCGGCGCCAGCCGCAATGGCACCGGCCAACTCGCGTCAGCCGACCTGGACAGGATCATGCGCCGGGTGGAGCAGGAATCCTCCCGGATGGGCGTGCTGGTCGAGGACATGCTTTTGCTGGCCAGACTGGACCAGCAGCGCCCGCTTGAACGCCGGCCGGTCGACCTGCTGACGCTGGCGGCCGACGCGGTGCACGACGCGCGGGTGGTGGCGCCGACCCGGAACATCAACCTGACGGTCGGTTCGGGCGCGGCCCTGCTCGTGATCGGCGATGAGGTCCGGCTGCGCCAGGTCATCGGCAACCTGATGAGTAACGCCCTGTCGCATACCCCCGACGGTACGCCGATCGACGTGCTTATCAGGTCCGGCGATCTCGGCGAGGCACCGACCGCCAGCGCGGACGCAAGCGTAGACCGCCCAGATCAGCCTGGTCGGCGCAATCCACGGCCGGCCGCTGTGCTCGAGGTCGCCGATCACGGCCCGGGCCTCACCAGGGAACAGGCCGAGCATGTATTTGAGCGGTTTTACCGTGCCGATCAGGCCAGGACAGCCGGCGGGACCGGCCTCGGCTTGGCCATTGTCGCTGCGCTCGTGGCGGCGCACAACGGCGCGGCCTGGGTTCGCTCACAGCCCGGCGACGGGGCGACCTTCTGCATCGCGCTGCCGCTGGCGCCTGAGGCAGCCCAGGGCGCGGATGACGACGAAGACGCGGATGCGGAACTGGATTGCTCCGGCTCGGCTGACGGGAGTGCCTCGTATACCAACTCATCCCTGCCGGGCTGAGACCGTGCCTGGCCTCGGCCCGGAAGTCGGCACATCAGCCGCCGGTGGTATAGGTGAACACAACGGTTCCGGTCGCACCGTCGCCGTAGTAAGGCGCGAGGACGAGCTCATAGGTGCCTGACTCGCTGGGGGTAAATGTCAGGGAGGTGGGCGAAGAGCCGACGTTGGTAGAGGTGATAAACGTCCCGATCGGGTCATAGACGCTCAGTACCGCGTCTGCAGTCAGCGTCGTTTCAGTGATATCGATGCTCACCGGCATTCCCGCCGTCGCGGCGAAGCTGTAGATGGCCTGCTGGCCCGCATAATGGATGGTTGTCGTAACGGGCACCCCGGACGTCAGCGTGCCGCCCTGAATGTCCTTCGCGTAGGTAAACAGCACCGCGCCGGTAACACCATCGCCATTATAAGGCGCGAGCACGAGCTTGTAGGTGCCCGACTCGGTCGGGGTCAGGCTCAGGTAGGTGGCCGAATCGGAGACATTTATCGCCGTGACATAGGTCCCGAACTTGTCGTAGACGGTGAGCACGGCGGTAGCAGTCAGCGTGGTCTCGGTCACGTCAAACGTCACGTGCGACCCCGCCTTCGCGGCGAAGCTGTAGATCGCCTGCTGGCCCGCATAATGAATGGTTGTCGTAACGGGCACGCCGGACGTCAGCGTGCCGCCCTGAATGTCCTTCGCGTAGGTAAACTCCACCCTGCCGGTAGCACCGTCGTTGGCATAAGGCGCGAGCACGAGCTTATAGGTGCCCGATTCGGTGGGCGTCAGGCTCAGGTAGGTCGGCGAAGCGGTGACATAGATCGACGTGACATAGGTCCCGAACTTGTCGTAGACGGTGAGCACGGCGGTAGCAGTCAGCGTGGTCTCGGTCACGTCAAACGTCACGTGCGACCCCGCCGTCGCGGCGAAGAGGTAGCTATGCTTGGCACTCCCTGCCAGCTTCGCGGTAACCGCCTTCCCCGAGACAAGCACCTGGATATAGGTGAAGTGGTCAGCCTTCGCCACCCGGCTGGTGCCCTTGGACGTGGTCACCCGGATGTCGACGACCCCCGCGGCTCCGGCCGGTGCCGTGACACCTATCTTGGTCGAGGACATCACCTTGACCGAAGTGCCGGACCGGCTGCCGAACTTCACGGACTTGACGCGGACGAAGTGCGTACCGGTAATCGTGACCCTGGTCCCGCCCTTAGAAGCGCCAAAGCCCGGCGACACTTTCGTGACAGTTGGCTGCGCCGAGCGCGCCGCGCCTGCGCCGGCCGCGGCTGTGGCGGGCGCGGCCTGGGCCGCCGGGCTCATCCAGGCCGCCGCGCCCGCCAACAGCAGCGGTACGGCAAGAACCCGAATCGGACCCATGAGAGTCCTCATTGCGCCCATGCAAGCCACCCCTCTAGCAACGACTGCTGTGGCGGCTGACCATACAGCCGAGACAGCTTGCCCGCAATTGCGCGACAGCGGGCGGGGATGGCCTAGCAGGTTTTCTGCGGTGCGAAAGCCGCTGCTTGTTTGGAATGGGAGCACCCGGCGGCGAACTACCGCCAAGACGCCAGGAAATGGCGTACGGGCTAGCCTGCACGGCCATTCGTTACAGGACAGCGGCGAGCCGGGTCGCAAGGCGGGTGGCTGCGGCCTGTACCAGCTCGAAGACCTCGATAAACTCGCCGGGCCGTCCGTCGTATGGATCGGGTACCTCCGCGCCCGCGGCGGAATCCGGGTCGAACGACCGCAGGAGCTGGATCCGGCCAGTCAGCTCTGGGTTACCCGCCGCCATCCGCTGGAGGTTCGCCAGGTTGCGGCGGTCCATCGCGAGAAAGAGGTCGTAGTCGTACAGCCAGGACTGCTGAATCTGGCGTGCTTGGTGACCGGATCCGTCGTGACCGCGCCTGGTCAGCTCGGCCCTGGCGCGCGCGTCCATCGGCCTGCCGACGTGCCAGTCGCCCGTTCCGGCGCTGCTGACGGTTACCTTGCCTGCTAGCCCAGCCTTCGCGAGTTCGTCGCGCAGTATCACTTCGGCCATCGGCGACCGGCAGATGTTACCGAGGCACACCATGCAAATCCGGTACGGCTGCTGCGGATCGCGCGGTTCGGGCACGCTCGCATAGTCGACGCTCTCAGCGGTCACTAGCAGCCCAACATCGATGTCATTGCTCCAGCATGCCCGATGCCGGGGCCAGGTCCGTCGCCTGCCACGATGTACCGCATGGTCTCGACTGATCCGTACCGGTCGCTGTCCTTCTGGCTTGACACGGTGCCCGGCACGCTCGCGCCGGGCGACCCGCTGCCCGGCGACACCGAGGCTGACGTAGCCATCGTCGGGGCCGGCTTCACCGGCTTGTGGACGGCTTACTACCTGGCCCACCGCGATCCGGCCCTGCGGATCGTGATCCTGGAGCGTGAAATCGCCGGGTTCGGAGCATCCGGCCGGAACGGCGGCTGGTGCTCGGCCCTGTTCCCGGCGTCGCTGGGGAAGCTGGCGCGGATGGCGAGCCGGGAGGCGGCCATCGCCATGCAGCGCGCGATGCACCAGACAGTAGACGAGGTCGGCCGGGCCGTCGTCGCCGAGGGCATCGACTGCCACTGGGCGAAGGGTGGCACGGTCATGCTGGCCCGGTCCCCTGCTCAGCTCGAACGGGCGAAAGCCGAGGTCGCCGAGGCGCGCGAGTTTGGCTTCGGCGAGGACGACCTGCGACAGCTGACCGCGGCGGAAGCCACCGCGATCGCGGCCGCCTCCGGTGTTCTCGGTGGCACTTACACCCCGCACTGCGCCGCGATTCACCCGGCCCGGCTGGCGCGCGGGCTGCTGGCAGCAGTGCGGCGGGCTGGCGTGAGCGTGTACGAGCGAACGCCGGTTCACCAGATCCAGCCGGGCCGTGTTCTCACGGCACACGCCACCGTCCGGGCCAAGTTCGTAGTGCGGGCCACCGAGGGCTACACGCCGGGGCTGGCCGGCTACCGGCGGGCGATTGCGCCGGTGTACTCCCTGATGGTCGCCACGGAGCCGCTGCCGGACGCCGTCTGGGACCAGATCGGGCTGGCGGCGCGGCCAACCTTCGGCGACTTGCGGCACATGATCATTTACGGGCAGCGGACCGCGGACGGCAGGTTCGCCTTCGGCGGCCGCGGCGCGCCTTACCACCTCGGCTCGTCCGTCCGGCCAGCCTACGACCAGGTCCCGGCGGTGTTCGCCAACCTACGGCGGACGCTGGCCGAGCTGTTTCCGGTGCTGGGCGATGTGCCGGTTAGCCATCACTGGGGCGGGCCACTCGGCATCCCGCGCGACTGGTGCGCGTCGGTCGGCCTCGATCCGGCAACCGGGATCGGCTGGGCCGGCGGTTACGTCGGCGACGGGGTGTCCACGACGAACCTGGCCGGGCGCACGCTCGCCGATTTGATCAAGGGAACAGGCTCCGAGATCACCCGGCTGCCCTGGGTCGGGCATCGGTCGCCCGAATGGGAGCCCGAGCCGCTGCGGTGGCTCGGGCTCAACGCGGGGCTGCATGCGATGGGCTTGGCAGACCGGCAAGAAGCGCGCACCGGCCGACCGTCGAAGGTGGCCGACTTCATGGGCAGGTTCCTCGGCAGCTAGCTGATGTCCCGCATGCGCGTGGCACTACCTGGCGTCGGCCAGACCGCTTATCGTGGTTAATGTTCGTAGCAGGGCGCCGGCCCGCTTTCAGGGGTGATTCGCACGCCTTGATAAGTTGCGCTACGATCGCTCCGTCTCAAGCGCCGCTAGCTCAATTGGCAGAGCAGCGGACTCTTAATCCGCGGGTTCGGGGTTCAAGTCCCTGGCGGCGCACCCGTCCTGATCTGGGAGTAGTTCCCAGATCCTCAGCCCTACGACCGTCGGAGCGTAACCGCCCGACTTCGGATGAGCTTCTCGACTCGGCTGAGCAGGTTCTCAAACCTCCTCTACCTAATAGATCATGCGCGGAGGGCCAGATTCCGACCCAGCCGCATGGCCATGCTCATCGAGGATGATCTCCTCACCACCCGGCCTGATGTGAAGTCGAATGGCGATCGCATTGCACATTGTGCCGGAAGGCAAGAAGACACCGGCCTCATGACCGAGCAACGCAGCCACCCTGCGCTCTAGCTCCTTTACGGTGGGATCCGTGCCGCGCTGCTCGTCGCCTACCTCTGCACGAGCCATAGCCCTGAACATGCCATCAGTCAATGTAGTAAGGGTGTCGCTAAAAAGTGAAAGATCCACTAAAGCACGTAAAATACCTATAAAATAGATCGCTATGTCAAAGTTCCTACAGGACGCATCGTGAGCGAGAAGGCTCAGGCCATTAGAACTTCTGCGATGAGATCGAGATGTTCTAGATCGTTGAGCGTGAGGAACTGCAGGTACACCCGATTGGCGCCCGCTGCTTCGAAACGGTGCAGCGACTCCTTGGCCTCGCTGGGTACGCCGGCGATACCCTGCTCACGCAGACTGGCTGGCGCGCGGCCGATGGCTGTCGCCCGGCGGGTGTACTCGTCGTCGTCTTGGCCTATGCATGCGGTGACCCAGACTGATTTTACTAGGGACTCAGGATCACGCCCGAACTCCTCGCATGCCTTGTCGGCCCGCGCGAATTGTTTTGCCGCCTGAGTTGGCGTGGGTCCGGGAACGTTGAACTCCGCCGCGAAGCGCGCCGCCAGCGCCGGCGTCCGTGTCCGACCGTATCCCCCCACCAGGATAGGCGGATGAGGTTGCTGGACCGGACGGAATGCGACAGGACAGTCAGCGAGCGTGTAGTAGCGCCCGTGGTAGGTAAATGCCTCGCCCTCAGGGGTGGACCACAGGCCCTGCAGTATCTCTAGCTGTTCTTCGAGTCGATCGAAGCGCTCGTGCACACTAGGAAATGGAATGCCTAGAGCCTGGTGCTCCGCCTCGTACCAGCCACTTCCTATGCCGATCTCCAGGCGTCCTCCACTCATGGCGTCAACCTGCGCGGCAGCCACTGCCAGGGGTCCGGGCAGGCGGAAGGTCGCCGAACTCATAAGTGTGCCGAGGCGAATTTTGGTGGTCTGGAGAGCGAGGCCCGCGAGTGTGACCCACGCATCGGTGACGCCATCTCGTGGAGTTCCGTCGC
Organism: Streptosporangiaceae bacterium; assembly: GCA_052143255.1. Classification (GTDB taxonomy): domain Bacteria; phylum Actinomycetota; class Actinomycetes; order Streptosporangiales; family Streptosporangiaceae; genus JAJYUU01. Next base: position 19,660 of record JBKQTJ010000084.1, read on the forward strand.
CGATGTACCTGTAATGGTCGGATCGGAAGAAGCCGCTAAAGCCGAGTTGCTCAGCACGCTGAGCAACAGCACCGAGTTCCGGGAACGTCGCACCCTGCTGCGGCTCTGTAAATACTCGCAGATCCATGGCTATCCCTCGGCTTCGAGGCTAACCGGCGCAGCCAGGAGTTCGTTTCCTGACAGGAGATGCCCCGCAGTGATCATTCTGGGAGCACCTGCCCGCCGTCGATGATCAATGTTTGACCTGTCACATACCGTGCTTCTGGTGAGGCGAAGTATCGCACCGCCCAGCCGACGTCTTCGGGTTCACCCAGGACGCCCATAGGTATGTGGGCCAGCATCGCTTCCTGATGCTCACGGGGCTGGAGTGCGTAACTGGCAGACCGGATGTTTCCCGGCAGAACAGCGTTGATAGTGATGCCGTCGTTCACTACCTCCAGTGCAGCCGAACGCATGAGGCCGAGCATCGCCGCCTTGGTGGCGGCGTAATGTCCGTAGGACGGCAGCCCCACCAGAGGGCCGGTGATCGACGAGGTAAGCACGATTCGCCCGTAGCCATGTCTAGACATCTCGGGTAGGCAGGCTTGGATTGCGTACAGCGCGCCCCGAGCATTGATCGCCATGACCCGATCCCAGTCGTCACTGGTGAGATCCCGGAGGGGAATTGCCGGGTAGACCCCTGCGTTCGCGGCCAAAATATCTACTCGGCCCCAGCGCTGTAGCACTTCAGCGATCGTGCGCTCAACAGACGACCATACGGTCACGTCGGTCGTCACGGCGAGTGCGTGCTTATCACCTCCGGGCAGTGAGGCCGCCGCGGATTGCGCCGCTGTGCCGTCGATGTCGGCCAACACAACGTCCGCGCCCTCGTCTCGCAGGACCTTGGCTATGCCGAGCCCTATCCCCTTGGCTCCGCCTGTGACTACCGCGACGTGGCCTTCGATGCTCTGCATGACGCAGCCTTCCTGTGCGAACCCAGAGTCCTTGAGGTTCCCCTGGGCACTGCTCGCTTCCTACCGTGCTGGTGCGTTACGAGAGACCACTCAATCGCCCAGCCCGGAGGCAGCGGGGCGTGTGACCTCGGCGCCTTCTCCGGTGGCGAATTCGTCCATAGCCTGCTGCGCCTTGGCCATCCAGGCTTCTCCTGCTCCGTGGCGTAGCCGCCGGTAGATGAGGAAGCCGATCATCACGGCGAACCAGATGGCGGTGACGACCGGGGCCCACTTCTCAGGGTACGGCGGAAGGGGTACCACGGACTTGTAGAAGACGAAGCCGATGACGACGCTCGTTGCTACCGGGATAACACCATGAACAATCCAGTTGAACTGCGCCCGCTTAGCGCGCCAGTAGTAGACGACGACTCCAGCGTTGGCCAGGATGTACATGATCAGCACCGACAGTGTCAGGAAGATAGCCCAGGTGAAGAACACGTTGTCCGGGCGGAAGATCAGGTCGAATACGAAGCACAGCACACAGACGCCTACCTGCAAGTGGTTGGCGTTGATCGGGACCTTCCGCCTTTGGCTCACCTGTCCAAGCCTCGCCGGGAGAATTCCTGACCGGCCCATCGCGAACCACGTCCGACTGGCCGCGTTGAAGCTCGCGAGTCCGGTGGCGAGCACTGAGTTCAGCAGGGCGAAAAGCACCAGGAACCAGCCCGCGCCCCACAGATTCTGCGCGAGAGTGACGACTGGGAAGCCGGTAGCTGTCTCGATGCCCTTGAGGTTGTCGGTGCCGAGGCCGACCAGGTAGCCCCAGGACGTTATCACGTAGAAGACCCCGAGGATAAGAATGGCGCCGATCATGCCGAGCGGCACGTATCGCCGTGGCTTCTTACTCTCCTCCGCCAGTGGGGCGACTGCTTCCCAGCCGAGGTAGCCGAGGATGCCGAAGGTGACGCCGAGGAAGAGATCGGGTGCCTGGTGGAAACCGGAGAACTTGAACGAATCGAAGTTGAATCCGCCCTTGCCGGGCACTGCCAGGCCCGAGATGGCCAGCACGACCATCACCAGCATTTCGAGCGCGCCGAGCACAACGATCGTCTTTATTGACAACTTGATGCCCGCATAGGCTGCCAGAATCACGAGAGCTACGCCCACGACGACGAAGATCTCCCACGGAATGTTAACGCCGTAGTATTGCTTGATTGATGGCTGCAGCACCGCCCAGCTCAGGTATGCCGTGTCGAATACCGCGACCCCCGGCATCCACAGGCTTATTACCGAGCCGGCCAGGAAGCCAGCGCGTGGGTGCAATGCCCGAGCGATCCAGGTGTACCAGCCGCCTGCGGAAGGTATCTCCTTCGCCAGTTGTGTCGCGTTCACCGCCTGCAGGATCAGGATTAGTCCACCCAGAAGGAAGGCCCAAGGGCTAACCAATCCAGCCAAGATCACGGTGGCGACGAAAGAGGCCAGAATGGAGTAGGCAGGCGCAATGCTGGTGACGCCTTGCATGAGTACTCCGGTCAGCCCAACGACGTTGGGCTCTAGCTCCGATCGGATCGTCTCAGCGCTCATCTGGACTACCTCCCTGTATTGCGGCCGTTAGCTCGGTCTAACTGGTCACCTGGATCGCTTTGACTCGCGCCTCGAAATCGGTGACTTCCCGCTCTCCGTCTAGCACGCCAATCTCCAGGAAGTATTGACGTCCTTCGCCAGATTGTAGCCACTGCAATTCCCCGCGCTCCTTGGCATCGAAGCGCCCGGCATCTCGGTTCGTGGTCGGTTCAAGCGCGACCACATAGTTTCCCTCGCCCATCATTCGCCAGAACGTGTGGAACGGAAGTGTCCGCCGGTCATAAAGCTGGTAGACACCAATGTTGAGCGCATCGTTAATCAAGGCAACCGGGGCTATCCCGCTCTGTTCCGGCTGAACCTCATGTTCATACAATTCTTCTTTGAAGTGCGCCTGGGGGGCGGTCATCAATCGATAATCCTGCGGGGCCACGGCCGGCGGATTCGGTGCGACACGGGTCGCTGGGATCAGTAGCCGGGCGGCCTCATCCAGCACTGGATAGCCGATGTTGCAGTGGTAGAGGTACATGTGGGTAGTCGGTTCGAAGCCGACGTTGACCACGCTATCGCGGATGCGGAAACTCTTGCCTCCGACGTCCGCCTCAATTCGCCGGCGGAGCTCAAGTGCTTCCGCAAACACAGCTGCTTGCCGAACGATTCCCTCAGCCCAGAGAACGCATTGATCGCCTTGCCACAGTTCTCCGTAGCCGATTAGCCGAGCAGGGAGCATTCCGACGCGGCCCTGTAGACCATATTCAATTTCAGGCTGCAGGTCTTGCTGGAAGTGGGCGGCAGAGTCCTTGCCGCCTCCTTGAATATGATCCAGGCCGCAAGTGACCACCATGCCGCCACCCAGCGCTCGGAACCAGCCAAGCCCGAGCGGCTCGGCATACCAGGGGGCGACCACTCCGGGGCTCGCCAGCCAGGCAAGGGAGTTCCCTCGGAACCAGCAAGGCCCCACATCGAAGCAACGGTCGACGACGACATCGAAGTCGAAGCCTGTTCCGGTACGGAACTCAAGCACCCGCACACCTCGGCCCACGTCGTCTCCGAGGGTTACTAGTCGCACACCTGCGACCTGCTCCGGTCGGCCGACCCGGCGCGCTAGCTCATCACGCCGAAGGCCAGACGCGTACCATTCAGTCATCGATGCCGCCGTTCAGAGCACCCAGGCGAAGAATCCCGGTCGCTGATGGAAGACGTCGATCACTTCGGCTGCGTTCTTCCGTAGGCCGGCGCGAACGGTTGCCTTACTCGGCTGACCTTTCTCGAGCGCCACCGTCAGTCTCCCTTCGCTTCACCCGCCGAGTGCAGGATCCCGCCGCTGAGTAGCATCCGCTCACGGACTGACCATTCGCTCCACCGGAGTATCGACCTCTGAGCCCGACCTTGGCAAGGGTTTCAAGCGGTGCGACTCTCCTTTAGGTTGTTGGCCCTATGGTGGCGAGCCGTCGACGACGGCGCGGCTCGGGTCGCCTACCACCATCGCGTCTGTTGTCAGCTAGCGGTAGGCCACCACCCTGCTCGGCTTGATCACCATGGGCGATGAGCCCGGCACCCGGGCGGAGACGTTGCCGGACGTGCACGTCACGCGAAGTCCGCCGAAGGTGAAGGTGATGCCGCAGGTGACCTGGCATGCCTCAAACGGAGGCTGGTCCAGCCGGTTCGCCCAGTTCGTCTTGTCGATGCTCAGACCGCGAGTCCGGAGTCCGTCGCGAATGTTGGGGTTGAACGGGTTGTCCGGCATACCGCGGCATTGAACTCAGCGACCTCGCTCATGAAGGCGCCGCTGTTGACACCGTCGAGCTTCGTTGACAGTTCCTCAAGCGAGCTCGCGCGGGCCTTGGTGACTTGCCTCATGCGGTAACTTCGGCTGGAGGCCAGCGAGCATCGACCGGCTCTGGTCGTCCGAGCCGAGGTCGCCGTCGGACACGGCCCGGCGTAGGCGCTGGAGGATCTCGCCCTCGCTGATCGGCTCGTGGCGCGGCTTGGTTCGGCTCGCCGCGTCCGGGTCGGCGATCGTCACGGCACCCGCGATCGAGCTGCCGAACTCGCGGAGCATCGCGTACAGGTCCGTCGGGTCGCTGATG
>JBKQTJ010000085.1:0-2788 GCA_052143255.1 Streptosporangiaceae bacterium
AGGCGGCTCGCTAGCCCCGGCGCCGCCAGGGCGCGTGCCACCACCGGAATCCGGCGCAGGGCCAGCAGCGTGCCGAAGAAGCCAGCCACCGCGATCGGCAGCCACGGCACCCCGTGGCCGAGCCGCGTGTGGTACCAGCCGTGACCCGCGATCACCGCGCTGGCAGTGAACCAGCCGCCGAGCACGACGGCCGCGGCCCCGGCGAGCAGCGCCGCGCGCCGCCGGCCCAGGCCGGCGCGTTTCGCGCCGCTGTACAGCACGACGCAGGTCGCAGCCGCGATCGCGGCGGTCGCGGCGATGATGATCGCCCACAGATACCAAGGCGGGTCATACATGGCATCCTCCATCTAGCTGACTTCTGCAAGGTGAGGCTCGGAGATGAGCTGATCGGCCGCTATGGCGGCCGGCTCGAGGAAGGCTGCGAGGAGCAGCGCGACGAGGATCATGGTTTGGATCGCATAGTGCGAGCCTGACATCGTGCCGGCAGCCGAAAAAGAGGCAGCTTGCGAATGCACTCTTCGGCCAGGCCGAACAATCTCGCAGCCAGGGGTTCTTCATCCTGGCGGCCGCCGCCTGCCGGGGTACCGTCAGGATGTGGAGTTGCGTCAGCTCGAAGCGTTCGTGGCAGTAGCCACCGAACTGCACTTCGGGCGGGCCGCCGACCGACTGCACCTCGCCGCGCCGACGCTCAGCGAACTGATCCGCCGCCTCGAGCGGGAACTCGGCACACCGCTCTTCACCCGCACAACCCGCCAGGTCGCCATCACCAGCGCCGGCGCCGATCTGCTCACCCGCTCAAGGGCCATTCTCGACGAGGTCGCCGCCGCCAAGGCCGCCATGCGCCGCGTCGCCGGCGGCGAAGCAGGCACTGTGCGGCTGGGCATCACCCCGCCCGCTGCCCCCGTGCTCGCCCCGCACCTCATCCGCCTGTTCGCCGCCCAAGCACCACAGGTAACTGTCGAACTGCAGCGGATGTGGCTGCCCAACCTCCTCGACGCCGTCGTTCTCGGCGACATCGATGTGGCCCTCACCTGCGGCCCGGTCCCCGAACCGGCCAGGATCGCCACCGAGGTGTTCTGTGCCGAACCGCTGTTGGTCGGCCTGCGCCCAGGCCATCGCCTGGCCAGCCGCGACCTGGTCGCGCTGCCCGAACTCGCCCACGACGTGCTGGGCATCGCCCCGGAGGCGCTGTTCCCCGCCTGGGCCCTGACCCAGCGCCAGGCACTTGACGCCGCAGGCATCGCCCCGCCGACCGTCGAGCTCGCCGACACTGACCTGGCAGCCATCCGCTGGGCCGACCAGCCCGGCATCGACTGGATTCTACTGATCCCCTCCCTGGCGGCCGCCCACACCCAGACAGTCATCCGCCCGGTGACGCCCCGCCGGCTCATGCCATTCACCCTGCAATGGAACCCCAGCCGGGTGCAAACCGTAGCCGTTGCCCGATTCGTCCACTGCGCGCTGGCTGCAGATCTCCCGCCCGGCTGGCACACCCAGCCCGATCACCTGCACCACACACAACCAAAACAGGACCCGGACGGACCCCCACCCGAGCCAGCGCCGCGATCAGGCTGCGACCCGGGAAGCTGACGCCACGGCGCAACGAGCGCGCTGGGGTCGACGGCCCCTGCGGACGGCGATGCGGCCGCGGCCAAACCCATGCCGCGAACCACGTGGGTCAGGCCGCCGCGGCATCCCGCTCGAGCGTAGGTAGATGCTCCCGAAGAGGCTGCACATAATGCTCGTTCGGGTGCGCCCGCGACCGACAGCCAGTCGATCCGATTGGCAGCGCAGATCGGCGGATATTGCTTGTCAACGCCCTCGACCACGGCCACGGAGCGTGACCCGCGGTGGCTGCCAGGGGCTGCTCCTGCTCCGGTGGGTGATCGGCTTTCGAGCGATCGTCATCGCGTCAGGTGCGGACAGTGCTGGGTCCTCGTGGCCGCTGCCGGGCAGGGAGCTCTGTGACCGGACCGGCCGGACCGGCCGTGCGATGCGGGGCGATGAGCGGGTGGTTCGTCGGCGCATCAGCCTATGTGGCGGTGCACATCCTGTGCCTTGGACGGCCCGGGCTCGGACTCAGCTATCCATGGCCCTGGTATTGACGGGTCGATGATGCCGTCCTCCAGCCACGCATAGCGGCCGGTGAGTACATGCCGCGCCAGCGCCGCGTCGTCGTCGTCGGTGTTGCTCCAGAGCTGGCCGAACAGATCCTCGGCCCGCAGCCGGGCCTGTGCGCAGAACAGGTCGGCGAGGTCACGTGCCGCCGCGCCGCGCTCGGTCCCGGCGGCGTCGGTCGCCTCCATCTGCGCGCGCACGCAGGCGGCGCTCATGGCGAATAGCTCCGCGCCGATGTCCACGATCCGGCCGAGGAAGCCCTGCTTGCGCTCAAGCCGGCCCTGCCAGCGCGCCATTCCGTAGAAGGTTGCCCGGGCCAGCTTCCGGCTTGCCCGTTCCACGTAGCGCAGGTGCGCCGCCAGCGTGCCGAACTCGCTGTAAGCCCCCGGCCGCTGCCCCTGGCCGACCACCAGCGTGGGTAGCCACCGGGCGTAGAAGCCGCCCGCCCTGGCAGCCGCGCGGGCCCGGCGGGCGGCCGGCAGCCCGGGATCGATGAGCTCGCCGGCCGCCGACAGGTGCGCGTCCACCGCCTCGCGCGCGATGAACAGGTGCATGATCTCGGTGGATCCTCCCCAATATCGACGGCGTCTTCGCCATCACCCACAAGGGAGGCTGCGGGCTGCCGTTCGAGGGGCTCGATCACCAGATCCTCGAGCGCGTGCTGGCCGGG
>JBKQTJ010000086.1:0-16088 GCA_052143255.1 Streptosporangiaceae bacterium
GCGGCGGAGGCTGATACTTGCTCGCGCTGGTCCTCGCCGGACATGTCAGCCGGCTCGGGCCATGAGCCGATCGCCTGTGCGCTGGGCAAAGAGGAATCCTGGAACTTGTAGCAGGAGAATCCGGGTCCCGAGTGCAGCCATTATCAGCGCCTAGCCCTGGCTGGCCCGTACCCGCAGGCGGCTCGGCTTGTCCGGCGGCGGGAGGGGGAGTGACGCAATGCTGGCTGAGTCCGCCACCGAGTCTCCCGTTGAGCTAATCCGCTGCCAGCACTGGCGTGGCATGCGATGTAGTGCCCGGAATTATCCCTTATTGCGTCCGGACCAGGATGCAACGCGAGGAAGTTTGCTGTTCGCCGGCGAACAGCATACTTTCATACGACGCGGCGGCGCGCGCGCGTGGCGGCGGCGCGCGGGTGGCGGCGGCGCGCCCAAGCGGCGGCGGCGCTCCCAATGGCGACCACGGCGCCGGGGCCGGCGGGCAGGCTGTTCCAGATGGACGGACTACCATGACTGCTCGTGCGTTTCGGCATTGTCATCCTGGCTGATGAGCGCTGGCAGCAGGGGGCGCGGCGGTGGCAGCAGGCAGAGGCCTATGGCTTCGACCATGCGTGGACCTATGATCACCTCGGCTGGCGGAGCCTCGTTGACGGGCCGTGGTTCGACGCGGTACCGACGCTGACCGCCGCCGCCACCGTGACGTCGCGGATCGCGCTTGGCACCCTGGTCGCGTCGCCGAATTTCCGGCACCCGGTGAGCTTTGCCCGCCAGCTCACGGCCTTGGACGACATCAGCGGCGGGCGCATCTTGCTCGGCGTTGGCGCAGGCGCTGGCGGGACGAGCTTCGACGCCCGGGTGCTTGGCGGGCTCGAACTCAGCCCGCGCGAACGCGTCGACAGGTTCGCCGAGTTCGCGGAGCTGCTCGACCTGCTGCTACGCACCGACCGGGTCAGCTGGGCTGGCCGGTACTACCAGGCTGTCGGCGCGCGGAACCTACCCGGCTGCGTGCAGCAGCCGCGGATTCCGTTCGTAGTCGCTGCGAACGGGAAGCGGTCGCTCGCGATTGCGGCGCTGGTGGGCGATGGCTGGGTAACTACCGGCAGCCCATCCGATGATCTGGCAGGCTGGTGGGCCGCGGTCGGCGACCTTGGCCGGCGGTACGACGACGCGCTGACAGCAGCCGGCCGCGACGCTCGGCGGGCGCGCCGTTACCTGTCGCTGGATGCGTCCGGCGTCTACGCGTTGTCGAGCGCTGACTCCTTCGCCGACGCGGTGGGCCGGGCCGGGGAGATCGGGTTCACAGACGTCATCACGCACTGGCCGCGCGCCGATGGGCCGTATGCCGGCCGCGAGTCAGTGCTGGAAGCGGTGGTTGCGACCCACCTGCCGGGCAGCGCCAGGTAGCGCAGGCAGCGCCAGGCAGCGGCAGGTAGCTCCGGCAGCCGGTAGACCGGCGGGTACCGGCAGACCGGCAGCGCTGCGACGCCAGATCAGGCCACGAACAGCGACAGCGTGTCCGCCACGCAGGCAGCTTTCTCCTGACCCTCGATCTCGATCCGGATCCGGACATTCGCGAGCGACCCGAGGTGAGTCTGCCTGACGTCGGTGAGCGTCGCCTCCGCCCGGATGCTTGAGCCGGTCAGAACGGGAGTGGGGAAGCGGACCCGGTCCAGCCCGTAGTTGATGCCCATCGTGAGGTTCTCGATCCGGAAGATCTCGGTCATCAGAACTGGCAGCAGCGAGACGGTCAGATAGCCATGGGCTATGGTGCCGCCGAACGGGCCGCTCGTGGCGCGCTCCACGTTGACGTGAATCCACTGATGGTCGCCGGTCGCGTCGGCAAACGCGTTGACCTGCTCCTGGGTGATCTTGTGCCACTCGCTTTGGCCCAGGATCTCGCCCTTGGCCGCCACGAACTCATCCAGGCTGGCGAATACGCGCATGCCGTTACCTCCGTCGTCAGGTCCCGTTCCGGGTCGGATAACTGGACAATAGCGTCGCCTGCGCCCGGCCGGACAGTGCCGGACGCGGCGGAGCGCCGTGACCGCGGCGCCCGTCCGCGATCACGGCGCTCCAGTAGTCCGCTCGCTCACTTGGTAAACGAGACCAGCTGATCCTCGGCCACGATTCTGCCCGTGCCGGCTTCGTGGATGATGACCTCCGACTGCACCGGCCCGACTCCGTTAGCCAGCCAGGTCCTGACCTCGGTGCTCACCTGGAACCCTTCGATGGTTTCCGCCATCGTCATGTTCACGATGGTGGCGGTGTACGTGCCGGCCGGCACAGTGACGTTGCCGGTCCCGCCGCCCTGCACGGTCAGGTGCGCGGTGACCGTCTTCTGCACGCCGCTGATCTTGACAGAGATCTTGAGCGTGGAGTGGAACGCCTTGCCGGACGCGATCTGCGAGGCCGGCGGCCAGAACAGGCCACCAGAGATCAGTCTCACCTGGTCGGTGGACCCGGTGTTGAACTGGCTGAACGGATACGAGATCGAGCCATCGGAGTGGAATACGAACTGTGACTGCGACCTGCTGGTGCTGCCGAGGATGTCGTCGGTGCTGGACATGGTCACTTCGGTACCGCCGGAGACAGGCTTGACGGCGACAATCTTGTCGGTCCTCTTGCTGGCAGTTGCGCCGGCGAACTCCGAGGTCTTGTACACCCAGGTATTGCCGACGGCGATGGGGAACGGGACCGAATTAGACGACACCACGGAGGTCGAGCCGCCTGAGCCTGAGCTGCTCCCCGAGCCTGAGCTGCTCGCCGAGCCTGATGCGGACCCCGTTCCCGTTCCGGATGGGCTCGGGGCAGAACCGGTGCTACTCGTCGAGCAGCCAGCAAGGAATAAGACGGACGCGGCTATCAGCGCGGCGACGGAGCCGGCCCCGATCCGGTGGCCGTATGCAAAGCGGTTCATCTGCTGTACCTCGATCTTGGATTGACGGGGGACTGCTGAGTGTCGCGATGTGACGCGGCCTGCCCGGCGGGCCCCTCCGCCGCCGGGATGGCCGCTGCCGCACTCGCGGCTAACCGTGCCAGCGAGGCCAGCGGCTGCATGGATTGCAGCCAGACCGACCCCGGACCGGAAAGCACGGCGAATCGATATGGGTCGTTGCCTACGGAGGTGGCTGGCGATCCCTGGAGCTCGGCCATCTGCACCGTGGCGGACGCATCGCACATGCCGATGTGCCAGGGATGGGTGCGCAGCGACGTGCCAGCCGCCAGGTCGCGCCTGACTACGTCGCCAGACAGTTCGACCCAGGCGCGCCCGCGACCGGCGATGCGCCGCAAGACGAACTCGCCGGCGTCGTTCGCGGTAACTCGCGGCGGCTGCCTGAAGCCAGTGGTCACCTCGATGCCGGGTGTGCCGGCCAGGAATGCGCAGCAGTGGACAAGGTACTCGTGCCCGGGCGTTACTTCGATGGCGAGGATGCTCCCCGGCAGCCTGGACGCGAACGCGACTGTCCCGGCCGCGCCCTTGGCTGTGTAGATGCTCAGCGCTATAGGGCGGCTGCCGACGGCCTGAGCCGGGAGCGGGCTGGCCGTCATCTGAATGGAGTCGGTCATCCAGGCGAATTCGCCCGGCTGGCCGACGATACTCTCGCCCGGCGCCAGCGAGATCGACAGGACCGGCTGCGTCGAGCCAAGCAGCTGATCGTCCACCGTCGTCTCCCGTTAGGTCCGGTTGTCGAGCCTCCGACTGCTTGTCTACCGGGGGCGCCGCCGCTAGCGAATCACGGCAATCATGCATTCCACCGGGTCGGCAAAAAACATAAAGCACACTTATAACCGTAAAATGATCTCGGCCTCAGGGCTCGAAATTGCGCACGATGGGGCCTGCTATAACATCGGCGGCCGCGACAGCCCGGCTCAGCGGCTGGCTGCCTCGTGATCGGCTAGGCCGTTCTCGATGGCGAACCTGGCAGCGTCCACCCGGCCGCTGAGCCCTAGATTGCGGTAAATCGTCGCCAGGTGCCGTTCCACGGTGGCAGCGCTGAGGTAAAGCTGCGCTGCGATCTGCTTGTTGCTCAGCCCGGTGGCGAGCAGCCCGAGTACCTCAGCCTGACGTCCGGTCAGGTTGCCGGGCGGAGTGGTGCGGTGGCGGCTGCCGGATACCTGGGCAAGCGCGGCTTGCGCCTCCGCGATGCGCTTCGGGTTGCCGATCTCGGTCGCCAGGGCCTCGGCTTCGCGCAGCTGCCGGACCGCCTGGTCCCGCTGGCCGGTACGCATCCAGACCCGGCCCAGCCCAATCATTGCCTCGACGACATCATGCGGATGACCGCCAGCCTGCGACGCGGTGATTGCGGCGCGGTAATGGTCGGCTGCCTGTGTCCAGTCCTGCCGATGCGCGGCCAGCGCACCCTGATTGCAGCGGATCGTACCGATAAGCTGGGGATTGCCGGTCGTCATTGCGGCACCCTCGGCCAGCACCCGCTCGGCGTCGTCCCACTGCGCGGTCCTGATCAGTACGTCGGCAAGGTTCGCCAGCCCGATGGCGATGGATCGCTGCTCGCCAAGCTGGCGCTTGATGGCTAGTGCCTGCTCGAACAGCTCACGCGCGCGGCCCAGCTCGCCGTCATCGAGTTCCAGCAAAGCCATGTTGTTGATAGCCACCGACATTCCCCGCCGGTCACTGAGCTCGGCGCGTAGGTCCATCGCGGTCTGGAAGCTGTTTCGTGCGCTCGCGTGATCGCCGAGGTAGCGGTGAGCCGAGCCGAGCACGGTTGCGGCGAACGCCTGCCGCTCGGCCAGGCCCAGCGCCACGAAGATGGTCATGGCGAGCTCGGCGTTCCGGACGGCGGCGGGGTAGTCTCCGTTCTCCGCAGCGAGCACGGCGGCCGAACAGTAAGCCCGGCCGGCCCGCTCGTCGCGACGCTCGCCCGCCATGGTCAGGAACCGGCCGAGCCAGTTCCGGCCGACTGCGAGGCGGCCGCTGACCAGCCACCACCGCCACAGCGCCGCGCTGATGTCCAGGCCCAGGTCGATCTCATGATTGTCGGCGGCCCAGTGGAGTGCGACGAGCAGGTCGGCGAGCGCGCCCTCCACGCGGCTGGTCCAGAAGGCGGCGTCCGGCCCAGCGAGACCTTGCTCGCTGCCGACGGCCACGCTCGCCAGATGCAGCGCGTGCCGGCGGCGGGCCGCCTGGGCGTCCCCGGCCTTCTCTAGTTGCAGCGCCGCGAACGTCCTGATGGTTTCCAGCATGCTGAAGGAGTTCTGCTCGCTGCTCCTGGTCACTACCAGCCAAGACGAGTCCACGAGCAGCCGGATGGTGGCGGCGGCTGCCGCGGGGTCAATGCCAAGTACGGCCTGGACGTCAGCGAGCGTGAACGGGCCCGCGAACACGCTGAGCATGGCCAGCCGTTGCTGCTGACCGGGGTCGAGCAGGTCATAGCTAACCTGCAGGACGTCTGCGAGCCGTCGGCCTGATCCGGCGGGCGTCGCGGGCTCGGAATCGAGCAACACGGCGCGTTGCTGGAGTATCTCCCGCACGGACAGGGTGCCGACCCAGCCTGCGATTAGCTCGATGGCCAGTGGCAGCCCGTCGAGCCGGCGGCAGAGCTCGGCGATCGCGTGCGGCGCGACATCAGCGGCGCTGAAGTCCGGCTGCCGTTCACTGGCCCTGGCGATGAACAGCTGCACTGCGTCCGATGCCGCGATGTCCGCGGCACCGGCTGCGACCGACGGGCAGTTCAGCGGCGGAACTGTCCAGCACACCTCGCCCGGGATACCAAGCACGATCCGGCTGGTCACGACGATGCGCAAGTCCGGCACATCTGCGAGCAGCTGGCTAGCCAGTTCGGCTACCTCCTCGCCCAGCCGCTCCGCGCCGTCGAGCAGCAGCAGCCTGGGCGAGGTGGCGAGCGCGTTCCGGATAGCTTGCTGCAGCGGCAGGCCCGGCTGGTCACGCACCTCGAGACGGGAGGCCAGCGCCGATGCCAATCCGCGTGGGTACCGGATTGACTCCAGCGGCACAAAGACAACATCTCGGCCGGCCAAGCCTCGGCTCATCAACTCGGCGGCAAGCCTGGTCTTCCCGGCGCCGCCCGGCCCGATCAGGGTAACGAGGCGTGCTTGACGTACCAGCCGGGCCAGCTCGGCCAGTTCGCGGCTGCGGCCGACAAAGCTGGTCTGGGCTACCGGTAGTAGGGCCGGGCGAGAGCCGCGATCGGCGGCCGCGACCTCGGCCTCGAGTTCGGCGAGCGCTGTCCGCGCCCGAGCGGACAATTGAGTCCGGCCTGTTTCCCACCGATTCACGGTGGCGAACGACACGCCAAGGCGTCGGGCTAGCTGCTCCTGGCTGAGCCCGATGTTGCTGCGCAGCGTACGCAGCCGCGCCGCAACCGATTCCGCGTCGCGCGGCTCGCTCACGGTGGCAGCCTACGGCTAACGGAGCGCTAAGACATGCTCACCGTAAGGTCTCAGATTGTGCCAAACAGCCTGTCGCCCGCGTCACCGAGGCCGGGCACGATGTAGCCCCTGTCGTTGAGCATCGTGTCCACCGCGGCCGTCACTACCCGGACGGGAACGGGCTCGTCGTCGGGGAACGCGGCCACCATCCTGCTGAGGCCTTCTGGCGCAGCGAGCAGGCAGATGGCGGTCACGCCGGCCGCACCGCGGCCGACCAGCATCCTTATTGCCGCTTCGAGCGTCCCGCCGGTGGCCAGCATCGGATCAAGGACAAATACTTCACGCCCCGTCAGGTTGGTGGGCAAGCGCTCAGCATAGGTGGTCGCGACGAGCGTCTCCTCGTCCCTGGCGAGGCCGACGAAGCCGACGTCGGCGGTGGGCAGCAACCTTGCCATGCCATCCAGCATGCCGATGCCGGCTCGCAGTACCGGCACCACCAGCGGTACGGGCCTGGCGATCCTGACGCCATTCGCGGTGCTAACAGGCGTGCGCACGGTTGTCGGTTCCACCCGCACATGCCGGGTGGCCTCATAGGCGAGCAGTGTGACGAGTTCGTCGGCAAGGGCACGGAAGGTCGGCGTGTCGGTCTGAATGTCGCGCAATGCGGTTAGCTTGTGCGCGACGAGCGGGTGATCGGCAACCAGCGTCTGCATGCTCGGTAGTGTGCCAGCCGGCCGGACCGCCGCGGGCCGGTAAGCCACGCTGTGTGGTCTATCGAATGTGTGTTCTACTAGATCGATGACCGCAGTTGTGCGTCCGGACTGGTGGTGTTATCCGCTTGAGTGCCCAGCGGGACATACCTGGGCGCCGGGGCGGGTGATAGTCGGCTGGATGCCCTGCGACTGCCCGCATGCGCTGGCGAACGAGGCGATGGGACATCTGTGGGTGCGGTGCCGGTCCGAGGGGTGCTCGTCGATCTGGTACCGCCCCCGGCACCAGGCAAACCTGGAATTACCGGCGGATAATTCTGTACTCTGCCAGCAACCGACCCTGGGCGTGTCGGCCAACTGGCGGAGGAACGCGTGAACGGACTGCTTGTGTGGCCAATGCTGGTCGGCTTTCTAGTGGCTCTAGCGGCTTGCATTGGGGCCATGATGATGGCCAGAAGGCACCTTACTGGCGATCCGCGTGATGGCAAGCGGGCGGCCATTGGCGACTGGGTGATGGCGGGCGACGCCTGGACAGCGCCCGATAGCTGGCTGACGAACGTTACCGCGGTATCCGGCACGATTACAGGCGCCGCGCTCGGCGTCGCCGGGGCAAGCGGAATCGGGGTCTTGTTCGTCATCTTCGGCCTGTCAGCAGCCTTCGCTCCGCTGGCCTATGGCGCACTGGCAGCGCAAGCTGCCAATGAGAGTAATGTCACAGTCGGGACGGTTCGCGGCTTCCTTCTGGCTGCGGGCGCCGTACTATTCGGTGCCATCGGCGAGCTGACGACAATGGTGCTGTTCGGCACAAGCGCTGATCATCTGGTCAGCCTGCCGCTCGCGCTCGTCTTCCCGGTAGTGGCTGGACTGGTCCTCGCGTTGTACTCCGTCCGGACGATGGTCTATGTCTTGGAGTTCCAGACCAAGTCGCCGCCTGCTGCTGGCGGCGCGGCGTCGCCGGACCGAAGTACGATGCGCGCGTCTTATCTGGTAGCAAGTCCGGCGCGCGGATCGGCGACCCTATAGCGGCGGGGTCGGCCGGCCCGCGGGCGGCGCCGGCTACTTAGATCAGCTGGAAGGCCAGTGATTCGGCCGGTTCGGGATCAGCAGCCGCGATGGCAGTAACGTCCAGCACCTGCTCGGTCTCCGGTGCTGGCAGCGACACCGCGCTGGCGCTCGGCGCAGGACGCGGCCGCCGGGGCTTGCCCGTTGCCGAGGTGCCGCCGCGCCCGCGGTAGATGAGCAGCCCGTTGACCGGGTCGGGTACCGCGTCCAGCGCGGCCCGCACGATGGGAAGCGCGCGGAACGCCTCCCAGTCCTCGCTTGTGCGGAAACAGACTTCGAACGCGACACCCCAGGCATCAGCGTGCCACCTACCGTCGAGTGCTCCGTTGGTGAGCGCGGCCTCGATCAGCTCTGAGTCGTGCGAGTGCTGCCACTGGAAAGCCGAGAACTCCCCGTGCAGTACTTCGATGGACCACCACTCAGCCATTTGTTGAGATATTACGTCTTTGTTCAGCCGGGCGGAAGGGTCAGCGGGCGGAAGGGTCAGCGGGCGGAAGGGTCAGCGGGGGGGCGGGTCAGCCGGGCCGAAGGGTCAGCCGGGCTGGCAGCTCACCGGAGCCAGTCGGGCGCTAGCCAGCTGCCTTGCGCACCGCTGCCGTCAGCTGGCTGACCGGAAGCCAGCCGTCGTGCTTCCAGATGATCTTCCCGGCTGCAGCGGTGAGCACGAACCAGGGCTGATCCTGCACGCCGTAACCATCCGCTAGCCTGCCAGCCTCGTCGAGCGCCACCGGGTAGCCAAGTGCGACGCCGAGGCCGGCTATGTACGTGCGGACAGTGGCAGCGGACGGCTCGGCAGCCTCCTCGTCGACTGCTACTAGCTCCGGTAGCCCGGCGCGACGCGCCGCAGCCACGTACTGGCGTAGCCCTAGCAGTCGGGCCCGCAGGTCGGAGGTCTGGTCGAGCCAGGTAGCGAAGAACATGACGAGGTGGGGGCGGCCCGGGCCCAGGGTCAGCGAGCCGGACGGCAGCACCGGCAGGGTGACGGATGCCTGCGGCGTCAGGCCCTTGATGTAGGCCAGTGAGCGCATGCTCGCCAGCGCCGGATGCCCGGGCAGCAGGCTCGACGCCTCCTGCGCCATCACCTGTGCCGCCTGGCCGATGCTGGCGTAAGCCATCGTGGTTAGGTAGACCTTCTGTTCCCGCCCGCGCGCGTCAATGACGAACAGTGCCGGGGTGTGGTCTACCTGTCCCTGCTGGATCTGAACCTCGATCTTGTAGGCCTTCCAGACCGCCCGCAGTTGCGGCAGCGACCCGGTTAGGAAATCCCACTGGTTCACCAGGCCGTGCGATCGCGAGTATGCCAGCACGTCGGAGACCTTGGTCGCCTGCGGGTTGGCATCGATGCCGATCAGCTGAACGTGACGGCCGGCCCGGCCGAGCAGCTGCTTGGCGGCGAGCATGGCTTGGGTCGTGAGCGGGCACACCGTTGTGCACTGGGAATCGGTGAAAGCCAGGATGACGACCTTGCCGCGGAAAGCGCTGAGGGAGATCTGCTGGCCGAACTGGTTGGTCAGCCGGAAGTTGGGCGCCACGATGCCGCCAAGTGACGAGCCCGGATCGAGGTTCGGGTTCGCTGCTGCCGCCTGTTCTTGCTGGGTCGCGCCGACCGCTGTGCCGCTCCCGCTGTTCGCCGGCTCGGCTCCCGTCCCGGTGCTCGCGCCGCAGCCCGCCAGCGCGACCGCGACGGCGACCGTGGTCAGCGCGGCTGCCGCGCGTGACAACGACGACTGGGCTAGTGACGGCCGGGGCCGAAGCGGACGGCCAGCTGATGGACGGTCCGTCGACGGACGGCGCGAGCACAGCCTGCTCAGCGCGGCGGAGGGGGATCGCACCTACCCGATCCTGCCACTGGTGGCCCAACGGTTTGGCCGCTGGGCCGGCAGCCAGTGAGGGTGCTGGTGTGGCGTAGCGGTCGTCGCCAGGCGCCCTCCCGACGGTCTGCAGCCCGTAGCCGAGTATCGGCATGCAATCTGGCAGTTCCCCGCTGACGCCGCACACCAGGGACGCGAGGTGGTCGGCCGTACCGGGTGGTCGAGTGCTGGATCCGTCGTTCCGCCTCGTTGTCGAACTCGATCGTGAACGCGACTAGTGCCTGGGACAGCAGCGCCGGCAAGTCGAGCCGGCCACCATCGCAGACCGCTGGCGTCAAGCCCCAACGGTACCGAGGCGGGCCGGGTGGCGGCTGGCTGCGATCCGGCGAATGCGGCAGGATGCCGGCGTGGAGCATTTCAGCACCGCCAGGCTGGTGGCTCGTGACTGGACGACCGCCGACGCTCAGGCCGCTTTCGGTATCTACGGCCGGGACGAGGTGATGCGCTGGCTCGACGCGCAGCCCCGGCGACCGGTGCCGTCGCTCGACGCGATGAGCGAGCGGCTTGCCCGGATGATTGAACAAGCCACCGAGCGGCCCGAGTACGGCCTGTGGCCGCTTGTCCTGCGCGCCACCGGCGAGCTGGTCGGCGCGGTTCTGCTGCAGCCGTTGGCTGGCGATGATGGTGAGGTCGAGGTCGGCTGGCACCTGAACCCGGAACACTGGGGCTCTGGGTACGCCACCGAGGCTGGCCGGGGCGCGATCGCGCTGGCGTTCAGCTCGGAGCGGGCCAGGCTAGGGCCGCTGGACCGCGTCCTCGCAGTCGTGGACCCGGACAACATCAGGTCTCAGGCGGTCTGCCATCGGCTTGGCATGACGCACCTCGGCCAGACCGACCACTATTACGGCATGACGCTAGAGCTCTTCGAGCTCCGCTGCGGCCGAATCCCGGCCGGACGTAGCTGACCAGGCGGAGTGGGCTGGCCGCTGGTGCTCAAACCGGACCACGACGCCGATGCTGCTAATCACAGCTCGCGGTGGGCGTGCCCTGGGCGCTGACCAGCGGTGGATAGCTAAACCGGCCGCGGCGGTCTCGATCTCATCGGACAAGCGTTGCTGGCCCGCGTTCGCGCCGACCTTCGCCGCGGCGGCCGCGCTCGCGCTGCATCAGGGTCTCGATCCCAGTCGGCGCGGCTCGCGAGTGATCCGCGTCGGCCAGAAAATCTACTTGACGGCCGGTTAGTGACCTGCATAGCTTGCTAACTAGCAACTATTTCTACTAGCCAGCCGGTAGGTCAGCGGCATGATCGGCAGCTCGGGAGGGTCGCACGGTGGCGGGATGGGCTGAGTTGGAGACCGGGCTGGCTGGCACCGGGGCGCCGGACGATAGCGGCGCCGCCTCCGACGGCCATGACAAGTTCCGGCGCGCGCTGGCCTGGACGCTGGGAACCGCCGGGCTGGTCGCCTATAGCTGGTGGCTGCTCGTGCCGCTGAAGCCCGGCCTGATGCGCTCACCAGATGAGCTGTTCAGCAACCTCGAAGTGACCGGCCAGCCGTACGCGTCGGCGATGCAGCATGCCGACTTGGCTTCCGGGCTGTTGCTGGTCGGGGCTTTCTGGGTAGCGGGGTACGGCAGCCGGGCGGTTCGCCGCGAGTGGCTTGCCATGCTCGGATTCGGGGTGTCCGGTGCGCTCGGCGGGCTGTTCCCGGAGATCTGCGCCGACGGCGTCAACGCGGCCTGCCGCCAGATGGAGGTGCAGTTCCAGCTCCCGGCGAGCCAGTACATCCATATGGTCGCCGGCATCTTCGAGTTCTTCTTCATTACCGCCGCGCTGGCCCTTGCGGTGCGCAGGACCCGTGGGCAGTACACCAGGACAGCGGTGGTCTACCGCTGGCTCGCCAAGGCCGCCGTCGTGGCCTATCCGCTCCTTGGCCTCGCCTACCTGCTGGACCGGCTCGGCGGGGTGATGGAAGCTGTCTTCTTCGTCGGCTTCACGGTGATGGTGCTGGCACAGCTTGCGGAGCGAACCCGTGCCACGCGCGGGCAACTGACAGCCGAACGCCGGGTGTCGGCGACCTGCGGCCAGGGCTGACACTGCCTCGCCGCTTCGCCTGCTCGCATCGTGCGACTACCACAAGCAAGATCATCCATGGAGGTGGAGTTCGTATGGCCACATAGCCATACCTATCGCACATCCATGGATGATCTTCCGGCCGCGGGCGCCGCGATCAGTCGCGCGGCCAGCCGCCATCAGTCGCGCAGCCAGCCAGTGATCCGCTCGTTGACCAGGCCAGGGCGATCCAGATGGAGAAAGTGCCCGGCCGCGTCGATGAGCTCCTGCCGCGAGCCCGGCGGCAGGAACTGCCCGGCCGGGCTGGCTAGGTTGGCGCCCAGGCAGCCGTCTGCAGCGCCGTGCAAGTAGAGCACCGGGCAACCGGCGCCGCTGCTGCCGTCAGTCGCAGCCTGCTCGGCCGCGTAGCGCGGCAACTGCCGGGATGGGTCGAGCATGGCCCGGTAGTAGCCGATGGCCGCGGCCAAGTTCGCCGGATCGCGCAGACAGTCTTTGGCCAGCGCGGCGTCCGCGCCGCCGGCGTAACCAGGCGACCAGTCCCGCCAGAGCCCGTCGATGAACGCGAGGTCGTCGGTCGCGACCGCAACCTCCGCGAGCGCGGTCTGGAACAGGAAAATGTAGAAAGACCTGCGCAGCTGCTCGTAGTCGAAGAACGCGCCAGCCAGCGCAGCGAGCGGCGGAACGGATAGCGTTACCGCGCGCCGCCAGCGCCCGGGCGCGAACGCGATCGCGCCGTAGGCGGTCATAGCGCCCCAGTCATGCCCGATGATCACCGCGCGTTCGTCGGCGCCGAACGCCGCATGCAGGGCCATCGCATCGGCGACGAGCGCGCCCAGCTGATAGGCGCCGTCGGCTGGCACTTCCGTCGGCGCATAGCCGCGCAGGAACGGCGCCACCGCGTGGTAGCCAAGGTCGGCCAGCTCCGGTAGCAGGTGCCGCCAGGTATGGGCCGAGTCTGGGAAGCCGTGCAAGCACAGGGCAAGCGGCGCGCCAGGCTCGCCAGCGCTGAGATAGCCGAACCGGACGCCGTTCCCCGTGACGACCTTAACGCCCTCGTCAGCAGTCATGAGGCGGACAGTAACATGACCAAAGCGCGGGCACACCGGCCGGTTTCCGGCGGCGAGGGAAGGTTTCTGTCATCAGCACTGCACCGGCGCCGACCGGCGCCACCAGCACCACGGGCGGCAGGCCGGCCGCGGTCATTCATACCGAGGACCTCACCAAGGTCTATCCCGGTACGGATTTCGCCGCGGTCGACGAGCTGAACCTGGACGTCTCCACCGGCGAGATTTTCGGCCTGCTCGGACCGAACGGCGCCGGCAAGACCACCACCGCCGGGATACTGACCACGCGGGTGGTGCCGACCTCCGGGCGGGCGCTGCTGTCCGGCATCGACGTGGCCGCGCACCCGGCGCTGGCCAAGCAGCTCAGCGGCATCGTTTCCCAGCAGAACACGCTGGACCGGCAGCTCACCGTGTGGGAGAACCTCTACTTCCACGGGCGCCTGTTCGGTATAAATGCGCGCGAGTCCAGGCGGATCGCTGACGAGCTGCTTGAGCAGTTCCAGCTGTCCCGGTGGGCCAAGGCGTCGGTGTACGCGCTATCAGGCGGGATGGCGCAGCGGCTGATGGTAGCGCGAGCGATCTTCCACCGGCCGTCGGTGCTGTTCCTGGACGAGCCCACCGCGGGCCTTGACCCGCAGAGCCGGCTGGCGCTGTGGGATCTGCTCGGTGAGCTGCACCAGGCCGGCCAGACGATCCTGCTGACCACGCACTACATGGAAGAAGCCGACCAGCTCTGCGACCGTGTGGCGATCATGGACCACGGGAAGATCCTCGCGCTGGACACCCCGGCGGCGCTGAAGCAGAGCATCGGCGCGGACACGGTCGTTACCGTCCGGACAGCCGGGGACACCGGCAAGCTCGCTGACGTGCTGACCGCTGACGTCGACGGCGTGAGGCGCACCAGGCCGGTCGAGGGCGGGCTCGAGCTGCACCTGCAGGGCAGCGACCGCCTTATCCCGCGGATCGTGCTGGCGGCCGAACGGGGTGGGTTCGACCTGGTCGACCTGTCGGTCGCGGAGCCGACATTGGAGACGGTCTTCATCAACCTGACCGGTAAGGAGCTGAGGGACTAATGAGTGCGTCCGCTACACCGCAGGCGGCGAAGTCGTCAGCACGGGCGCCCGCGGCACCGGCGCGCGTGCCCTCGACCGCGATCGGAGGCGGCCCCACCCGGTCGGTCGCCGCCGCGAGCTGGACCGCCCTGGGCGCGCTCATGCTCCGCGACCTGGTCGTGCTCCGCAAGCACAGCTGGGAATTCGTGCTGCGCACGATCATCCAGCCGTTCTTGCTGTGC
Source organism: Streptosporangiaceae bacterium (assembly GCA_052143255.1). Taxonomy (GTDB): domain Bacteria; phylum Actinomycetota; class Actinomycetes; order Streptosporangiales; family Streptosporangiaceae; genus JAJYUU01. The sequence goes on from JBKQTJ010000086.1 coordinate 14,358, forward strand.
TTCGTCTTCCTCTACGTCTTCCCCAAGATCGGGCAGGGCATCGGCGGGCACGGCAGCGCACAGGAGTCGGCGTTCGCGACCATCCTGGTGCCCGGCGTCGTCGGCATCTCGGTGATGTTCCAGGGCGTCCAGTCGATCGCGCTGGCGATGGCCCAGGAGTTCGGGTTCACCAGGGAGATCGAGGACCGTGTTCAGGCTCCGTGCCCGATCTGGCTGGTCGCTATCGCCAAGGTGCTCTCCGGCGCAGCTCAGGGGGTGCTGTCTGCCCTCATCGTGCTGCCGATCGCCTCGGTCGTGCACGCGCCCGGAGTGCACGCGCACCTGACCCTGCACTGGCTGCTCATCGTCACGTTCGTGCCGCTCGCTGCGGTGGCCATGGCGGGGCTCGGCCTCGTGCTCGGCACCAGCTTCGAGCCGCGGAACATCGGGCTGATGTTCGGCTTCATCATCCTGCCGATCACCTTCCTCGGCGGCACCTATTACTCGTGGACCAGACTGGCGCCGGTCACGGTCGGCGGCTGGCACTGGCTGCAGACGATCGTGCTGGTTAATCCGCTGATCTACGTGAACGAGGGGATGCGGGCCGCCTTCACCAGCGCGCCGCACATGCACCTGTACGTGCTCTACCCGGTTGTGGCGGCGTTCGGCACTGCGTTCATTGCGATCGGCCTGCGCAACTTCCGCCGCCGGGTGCTCTCCTAGCTGCGCAGGCCCGCGGATTCGCGGGCGCGATTCGCGGGCGGAACTTTAAGCAGCCTTGGTATCTCATTCACCTCCTGGCTCTGTAGCGTTCGCCGGAAGGCGCGTTGCCAGGCGTAGAACGGTTCCGGTCTCGTTTCATCACAAGCCGGGAAAGAAGGCACCGTTGCCGTCGACAACCTCGCGTACAGCGAAGATCGCCGCCGCTATATCCGCCGGCCTGGCGAGCCTGGCCCTGGCCGGGCCAGCCGTAGCCTCGCAAGCGGCGGCCAGGCACGCCAGCCATGGCCCCGCAGCTCGCTGGGGCCTGAAGTCATTTCAGGTGCAGCAGATCCTGTTCGGGATGAAGCTCAGCCACAGCTACCTGCCAGCCGGCTCGTCGGTCCGCAAGACCGAGGCGCTCACCGGCCCGGACGACATCACGGCGCTTGGCCGCCACCTGTTCACCGCCTTCCAGAACGGCGTCGGCTCGCAAGGTGAGCCCAGCTCTGACGGCAACACCGACAGCACGGTGGTCGAGTTCACCCGGTCCGGCACGGTCATCCGGCAGTGGAACATCAAAGGCAAGTGCGACGGCCTGACCGCTGATCCCCGCTTTGGCGCATTGATCGCCACGGTGAACGAGGACGCCAACTCCAGTGTCTACACGATCACGCCAAGCGCGCCGCTTGGCCACCAGGTGCGGCACTACCACTACAACAAGCCGCTCCCGCACTTCGGCGGCACCGACGCCATCTCGATCTACCATGGCGCGGTGCTGATCAGCGCATCCGCTCCGGGCACGACGGGCAAGCCGGCGCCGCAGCCCACTTACCCCGCCGTCTACCTCGTCACCTTCCACCCGTTCACGCACGTCGCCAAGATCTTCCCGCTGTTCGGCGACGAAGCAAGTGCGCGGGTCGCCAATGTCGGCGCCAGCTTCGGCAAGGTCGTCACGCTGGGCCTGACCGACCCAGACTCCAACGAGGTCGTGCCACCGTCGGCCTTCCGGTTCGCCGGCGACTTCATGCTGACCAGCCAGGGCGACAAGGA
>JBKQTJ010000087.1:0-14852 GCA_052143255.1 Streptosporangiaceae bacterium
ATCTGAACTGACCCAAGGGCGACCCAAGGTAACGAGGTCGCGGCAGTCTTCCTCGTTAGCCCGGCTAGTGACTACGTGACCGGTCAGGTCAACCGGGTCGGTGGGGGTTTCTCGGCGACCTGAGCGCAGCGGCTGGGCTGGATGGCCCTGAGCGCGCCCGCGTCCGGTATCGCGAGCATGCTGGACGCCTTGAACGACGATTCATGGTGGCGATGGATATTGACATAGATTTCATGACTTAATTAGGCTGACAAGTGGTATGTCTTAGTGAGATCAATACCCTGAAAGGTAGATATATTCTTGAAAGGCCTAAAGGTCCGAGCCTTAACCAGCCTGGAGAGGCGATCGCGCCTGCGCCACATCCTGATCAGCAGCGGCGGCGTGCTCGCGGTGACAGCAGCGGCTTTCCCGGCTCAAGCCGTTGCCTCTGCTCGGCCCGCAGCGCAAACGCACGTACTGCGTGTCAGCTCATCCCCGCATGGACAGAGCTGTCCCGACGTGGAATTCTTCGGTGCCCGCGGCTCGGGCGAGAAATCCATCGCGCCGTTCCGGGGCGTGGGTCCTGAAGTGAACAAGATGTTCAGCGTGATCCAGGGCATGCTGCACGCGAAGGGGATCACCTACGGGACTGAAGAGGTCATGCCCTACCCCGCCGACTCTGTTACTGAGCTTTATCCGTCGGCTTTCGAGGTGATGTTGTTCCTCATGGATCCGCAAGCCGGGGCTAAATACTACTACGACCATAATCTGAAGAAGTATCTTGCCAGCGTCGGCGAAGGGGTCTCGAACGCGGTCAATGCCCTGACGGACTATCACGCCGCGTGCCCCGCGACGGTATTCGTCATGGGCGGGTACTCGCAAGGCGCGATGGTCATCCACGAGGCGGAGAATAAGCTATCTGCCAGCCTGCGAAGTACTATCGCCGGGACGCTTCTGCTTGGCGATGGCAACAGGGTAGTGAACACCAAAGCCACGGAGTTCGGCACGTCCCCGGGTGACGGCCAAGGCATCTCGACCTACCTGCGCAAATACATCAAATCTTTGGGACCCATCCGGGACGTGCCGCTTCCCAGGACCACGGCGAACATCTGCAACAACCACGATGCTGTTTGCGACTTCAATTCTTACGTGATCGAGCACTTTCCGACGGCCGGGAAAGTCCACACCTCGTACTCAAAGTGCGACAAGAATAATCACTGCACTTATCAGAAGGTACTGACCACTGCGGCGACCTGGGTAGGCAATGCCGTGATTAAGAGACTGATCGGGTAGCAAGGCGGCGAGCGGGGCCGTCAGCGTTGGCTCAGTGATGGGGCAGGTGCCGGGTGCGACAGTTGCCGCCCTGCCCGCTAAGGCAAAGTCGGCGCTCACGAAATGCGCTACCAGCAGCGGTGTGACGCTCATTATTTCCCCACCCCGGCTGATCAGCCAGCCGGGTGGAGGCTGCGGTTGCCTGCCTTCTCACGTGTTGCTCTGGCCACGTGGTGCGGCGCGGACGTGGATGCGATCGCCTTGCTGGCCGAACAGTCTGAGGATCTCCACCGGCTGGTCGCCGGCGTGTCCGAACCAGTGCGGAGCGCGGCGGCGATCGCAATATCGCCGACCTGGTCCGTGAGCGCCGCGGTCACGTTGACCGTGCAGGCGCGCGGATTTCGCGCACGGCCAGGTCTCGTAGCACGTCCGCCCTGGTGATCGCCGGTAGCCCACACCACGCCCGGCAGCTGCTCGCAAAGCAAGCTGCGGTCGATACGACGTGGAAGCTGCAGCCAGTCTGTCCGTGTCACATCTGCCGGCTGCCTGGTGTCATGTAAACGAGGGCCTCTGTAAGCCAGCTGATCGGAACAGGAGCTACCCCGTTGGCACGCATCGAAGGTGTCCCAAAGTCACAGGCCGGCTTGATGGTCAAGCTCGTCTACACGTTCGCGCCCCGGGCGATGAGAAAGCTGACCGGCTGCGATCCGCAGACCGGCAACGGGATCGAGCCCATGGAGATCTGGGCGCACCAGCCGAAGATGATGACGGGCATGGGCAGGTTCAACCAGGCGATCCGCAGGGGCAAGACCGTCAGCGAGCGGATCAGGAACCTGGTCGAGCTGAAGGGCGCGCAGATGATCGGATGCGAGTTCTGTGTCGACCTCGGCTCGCAAATATGCCGCAACTCCGGGCTCTCTGACCAAGAGCTCCTCGCCATGCCGCGCTATCAGTCCAGCGATCTGTTCACCGATCGCGAGAAAGCGGCGCTTGACTATACGGCCGCGGTGATGCGTACGCCTGTCGAAGTCACCGACGAGGTGTTCGCCCGGATGCAGGAGCACTTCACCGACAAGCAGCTCGTCGAGATAACCGCGCTGCTGACGCTGGTCAACCTGGACCGCTTCAACGCCGCGTTCGGGATCGGCTCGGCCGGGTTCAGCGCCGGAAGGGTGTGCGTCCTCCCGGACCGCCCAGACCCTGCACCGTCAGTAGCCACTATTGCCCGTGATTCCCCGTCCGGATGACCACGCCGGGCGAGCGCTACGCGATCGGGAGAAAATCGCGCACTCCCGCCGATCTGCGCCTTGCATGCCGGCGACACTGTGCGGCCTGGGAGGGCCGGAATGAATCTTATGCGCGCAGCGACAAGTCCTTAGCCATGGCTGCAAGTACATGCTGTCCGGATCCGGTATCCGGCACTCAGCCTGAGCACATCTCATCGAGGAAGTCGCCAAGGATCCCCAGGTAGACGTCGACGTCGGAGCTCTCGTGGCTGAAGCCGGGGTGCGGACCGGAGCTGGAGATGGCGTCCCACACGCCACGGTTGGCGAAGAACACCCGGCGGGTGTCGGTGAACAGCGGGTCGAGGCTGGCATGCGCGTCGCGCGCTGTGCGTGGCAACTCGGGAAGGAGGCAGTAGCCCGTGCGCGCGCCGAACCTATGCGCGCGCCAGTTGAGTCCCCGTTCCGATGCGGCTGCCTCGATGCCGTCTGCCAGGCGCCCGCCCAGCCCTGCTATCCGGTCGTGCTCGGCGGGGCTCATCAGCTCCGTCAGGACGACCTCGGCACACGCAAGCGAAAGCGCGTTGGCAAACAGCGTGCCGCCTAGGGCGATGCCCGGCACATTCCAGGTCTCGTCCCCGAGATTCAGGTCCAGAACAGAGGCCAGTTCTCTCGTCATGCCATAGGCGCCGATGGGAATGCCGCCGGCGATGCCCTTGCCGCCAGTGACCATGTCGGGAGTCATGCCGTAGTGGCTGACCGCGCCGCCGTAGAAGTCGAACTGGGTGTGCGTCTCATCCATCACCAGTAGCGTGCCGTATCTGGTGCACGCGTCGCGCAGTCCGGGCAGGAAGCCGGCGTCGGGCAGCACCGTGCCGCAGTTGGTCAGTACCCCCTCGATCAGCACCGCTGCTGTCCGGCCCAGCCCCAGCACCCGCTCGGCCGCATCAATGTCGTTGAACTCGACCACCGCGAGGTCAGCGGGTGCGACCGCCGCCACGCCTAGCGACTCGGGCACCAGCCCGGCGCCGTCGTCAGACCACAGCGTCTCATCAAGCATTCCGTGGAACTTGCCGCCGAACAGCAAGACACCCGGCCGGCCAGTAGCGACTCTGGCGATCCGCAGGGCCTCGAGATTGGCGGTCGAGGCCGAGGTGGTGAACTGCCACATCGGCAGCCCGAACCGCAGTCGCAGCTGGTCGCAGACCGCCAACGCAGCCTCAACCGGCAGGAACATCTGCACACCGCGGGCGGCCTGCTCGGCAATCACCTCGGTCAGTCGAGGATGCGCATAACCGAGTACCGACGACATGTCGCCGACATTAAAGTCGATGTAGCTGTTGCCATCGACGTCGGTGAACGTCGCTCCCCGGCCGTGAGAGACCCACGGCGGCGGGGTCCGGTAGAAGCCCGCCATCCAGGCCATCGGCACGCCACTCGGCATGACCTCGCGCGCCTTGGACCCCAGAGCGAGCGATTTCGGAACGCGCGCCCGGAAGACAGCCTCCTCACGTTGCCAGATCCCTTTCAGATTATGTCGCTGCTGTTCGGTCAGCACTGTCGAGGCATCCACGCGCCACCGCCCTTCCGCGAACCCGCGGCCATGATCTTCCTTGCGCCATCGTCCCTCAGCCCGCACTGGCGGATGATGTCGGGCGCATCTTCCAGCGTCAGTTGACTCTTGCATTCTCCGCGGCGCTCACCAGACCAGCCGACCTACCGAGGCCGGGTCCGCGCGCCGGATCGCATTTCGCCCTGATCTGCTGGCCAGACCGGCAAGGGCATCGCGGGAACTCCTCCGGTGTCGGCATGCAGCTTTCTCTCGGGTCGTCGCGTAAATCGCTTGCCGACGCCTCCTGCCTTCAGTAGCATACTGAGTATGATAATGACTAGGCAGAGACCATGAGCATCCGGCACGCGCTGCTGGCGCTGCTCAGCGAGGGACCGAAGTACGGGCTGCGGCTGCGCGAGGAGTTCGAGTCGGGCACCGGCGAGGTCTGGCCGCTGAATATCGGGCAGGTGTACACGACGCTGCAGCGGCTGGAGCGCGACGGGCTGATCGAGTCCGACGACGATGAGCGCGACAGCCCGCAGAAGCGGTTCCGGATCACCGCCGAAGGCGAACATGAACTCGGTGCCTGGCTGCGGACCCCGCCGAACATGTCCTCGCCGCCGCGCGACGAGCTGGTGATCAAGGTGCTGGTAGCGCTGCTTGTGCCGGGCACCGACGTGCACGACGTGATCCAGGCGCACCGCCGCTACCTGGTCGAGCTCATGCAGCAGTGGACCCGGATCAAGGACGCCGATGCCGGCCGCGACCTCGCGCTGGGCCTTGCGGTGGACGCGGAACTGTTCCGGCTGGACGCCGTGGTCCGTTGGCTGGACGCCGCCGATGGCCGGATCAAGCGGGCCGCGGCCGAGCCGCCCGCCCGGTCGCGAGATGACCTGCCCAGGCTGAGGAGGAAGGCAGTGACGGCGCGATGAGCATGCTGGAGCTGTGTCAGGTGTCCAAGGTGTACGGCCAGGGCGCCGCCGAGGTGGACGCGCTGCGCGAGGTCAGCCTCGAAGTCGCGCCGGGGACGATGGTGGCGGTGATGGGGCCGAGCGGGTCGGGCAAGTCGACGCTGCTGACGATCGCCGGCAGCCTGGAGGAGCCGACCAGCGGGCAGGTCCTCGTCGCCGGGCACGATCTGGCCACGATGTCGCGCAACGACAAGGCGCGGCTGCGCCGCCAGTCGATCGGGTACGTGTTCCAGGACTTCAACCTGCTGCCCGGCCTCACGGCCGCCGAGAACGTCGCGCTGCCACTAGAACTAGACGGCATCAGCGCGCGGAAGGCCAGGGAAGCGGGGCTGCGCGCACTGAACGCGCTCGGCCTCGCGGACCGCGCGTCGAACTACCCGGACCAGCTATCCGGCGGTGAACGGCAGCGGGTCGCGATCGCCCGCGCCGTAGTCGGCGACCGGCAGCTGCTGCTCGCCGACGAGCCGTCCGGCGCGCTGGACTCGGAAAACGGCGAGACGGTGATGCGCATGATCCACACCGCGTGCAAGCAAGGCGTCGCCGCCGTGGTCGTCACGCACGACGCGCAGCTCGCCTCGTGGGCGGACCGGGTGGTATTCATCCGGGACGGCCGCATCGTCGACCAGACAGCGCCTGCGCCAGGTCCGGAGTCGCTGCTCGGGCAGGACCGATGACCACCCTCACCCGCCCGCGAGCGGGGACCGGTAACGGGGGCATCCCCGCCCGCCGTGCGGTGTTTCGCTGGGGCTGGCGGCTGTTCCGCCGTGAGTGGCGCCAGCAGCTGCTCGTGCTCGGCCTGCTCACCGTGGCCGTCGCCGCGACGACCTGGGGCGCTGGCGTGGTCACGAACGTGCAGCTCGGCAACCCCAACTGGCCCAGGTACGGCGCCGCTGCCGCGACGGCCAAACTGCCCGGTACCGACCCGAGCCTGGCCGCCGACATCGCGACCATTCAAGGCCGCTGGGGCCCGGCCGATGTCATCGAGAATGAGAACATCGCCACCGGTACCAGCCAGTCTGTGCAGCTTCGCGCTGAGCAGCCGCACGGGCACTTTAACGCTCCGCTGCTCAGCCTGGTGACCGGCGCATACCCGGCCGGTCCCGGTCAGGTCGCGCTGACCAGCCAGGTGGCGTCCCTGTACGGCACGCACGCAGGCGGCACCTGGCGGGCCGCCGGCCGGACCTGGCGGGTGACCGGCATCGTGCAGGACCCGAGCAACCTGTCGGACGAGTTCGCGCTGGTCGCCCCGGGCCAGGTCCCGCACCCGAGCCAGGTGATCATGCTGCTCGGCCAGGCCGCGGCGCGGCTGGCGACCAGCAACGGCGACGTGACGCTACCCGGCGTGCCGGCGGCAGCGCTGTTCGTTCCCACTGAGATGGAGGGCGGATTCTCGCCGGCGGTGCTCATCCTGGTGCTGGAGGTACTCGGCCTGGCGTTCATCGGCCTGCTGTCGGTAGCGAGTTTCTCCGTGATGGCCCAGCGCAGGCTCCGTGCCCTGGGCAAGCTCAGCGCGATCGGCGCGACCGAACGCAGCCTCCGCCTGGTCATGATCGCGGGCGGCCTGGTCGTCGGCGTGGCCGGCGCGCTGGCCGGGACGGCGCTTGGCCTCGCCGCCTGGTTCGCCTACGCGCCCACGTTGCAGCAGGCCACCGGCCACGTGGTCGACCCGGCCAGCCTGCCCTGGTGGGCGATCGCCATCGGGGCAGTGTTCGCGATCGTGACGTCGGTGCTGGCGTCCCGCAATCCGGCTAAGGCGATGGCCGCGGTCCCGGTGGTGGCGGCGCTGTCCGGGCGCCCAGCGCCGCCGAGGGCGGTACACCGATCCGCCCTGCCCGGCGTCATCGCATTCGCGGTCGGCCTGGCCTTTCTGGCGTTCGCCGGCGGCCTAGCCCAGCCGCCTGGAGGTAACGGCGGGCCCAGCGCGCTGCCCCTGCTCATCGGCCTGGTTGGCGTGATCGTGGGCGTCTTCCTGCTCGCCCCGCTGGGCATCAGCGTGCTGGCAGCCGGCGCCGGACCGCGGCTGCCGGTCGCGATCCGGGTCGCGCTGCGTGACCTGGTCCGCTACCGGGCCAGATCCGGTGCCGCGCTGGCTGCGGTCACGTTCGCCATGTTCCTGGCCATGGTGATCTGCCTCGTCGGCAGCGAACGGTTCGGCAACCCGCTCAGCCCGTCCGGCCCCAACCTGTCCAGCAGCCAGCTCGTCGTCACCGCGGGGCGCAGCCCGTCCCCCGGCATGATGATGCAACTCACCAGCGCCCAGGAGGCGAGCCTCACCAGGCGCCTGGACATCCTCGCCGCTAGCCTGCGCGCCCGGTCCACAGTGCTACTGACAACCACCGCCACGCTGTCCGAGGCCGGTGTGTCACCACACAGCGACAGCAACTTCTCCGGTTCCGTGTACGTGGCCACTCCGCAGTTGCTCGCTATCTACCGGATCAAGGCCAGCCAGATCGCTCCGCACACGGACTTCCTCACCTCGCGCCCAGGGCTGGCAGGCCTGCCGCACATGCAGATGATCTGGCAGGCCGGCAACGGTAGCGAGCCCGACGGTGGCGAACCCGCCGGTCGCGGCGGTCAGTCCTGCACGCCGAGCAACGACTGCCTGGCCAGCCCCGCGATGCAGACAGTCAGCAACCTGCCAAGCGGCTACTCCGCGCCGAACACCGTGATCACCGAGTACGCGGTACGCAAGTACCACCTGCAGACTCAGCTCGCCGGTTGGCTGGTCCAGGCACCTGCCCCGCTCACCGCGACGCAGATACAGGCCGCCCGGCGAGTGACACTCGCCTACGAGGCGCCGCTCGGGATCGCCTCCGCCGGGCCGGAACTCGGCGAGATCGCCGACGACGGCACCGCGCTCGGCATCCTGATTGCGCTCGGCGTGCTGGCCGCGTCCATCGGCCTGATCCGCAGCGAGACCGCGCGGGACCTGCGTACGCTCACCGCCACCGGTGCCAGCGCCACCACCCGGCGGGCGATCACCGCGGCAACCGCGGCCGCGCTCGGCCTGCTCGGCGCTGTACTCGGAATGGCGTTCGCCGTGGTCGTCGGCCTGGTCTGGGCCCACGGCAGCCTGTCTGGCATGTTCGGCGACGTGCCGCTGACCGACGTGCTGATCCTGCTGGTCGGGCTTCCACTAGTCGCCGCGGCCGGCGGCTGGCTGCTGGCCGGCCGCGAGCCGGAGGTCATCGCGAGGCAGCCGCTCGACTGACGCGGGTCGCGCTGGCCACTCCAGTCCCCGCCCCCGGCTCAACTTCGCCGACGACGGCACCGAATAGCTCGTTGTCAACCACGGTTCTGACATTGCCGATGTGATCACGAAAGCCGTCGGCCACCCTGCATGACCGGCGCCCGTCTCGCGCTCTGATGTGGGGCGGCCCAGGCTGCGCCTCACGCCCGCAGGTCGGCGCGTCGGCGCGCGCCCCTGGTGCAGATGCCGGCGCGAGATGCTCACGAAGCACTCTCAGCCGATCCCCAGTGGCCGAGGGCACGGTATCGCGCGACTTCGAAGGCCCTGACCTTGCGGGAGCGCCACATGACACAGGAGAAAGCTGCTGCACGAGCGGCAGAATCTTAGACAGGTGTGCCGCCAGGGATTTGAGCCCGGAATCCGCGGATTAAGAGACGGCTGACTTCCGTCGCGGCGATGTCGCCCAGATTGCAGATGTTCCGGCGTCTTCGACCGGGCAGATTCTCAGTCTCCGTCGCCATTCATTGAGCCGCGCTTGTATTTGTGTAGCAGATCTTCCATCGGCGGGCTTGTCGGCACCATGCCAGAGGCGTACGCCTCGCGACGTGTACGGCATTCCCGCTGGTGGTTGCGCGTAACGTGGGCGGCCGGGAGCATGGTGACCTGCCCTACTGCGCCTGGCTGGAGCCGTGATGACCGATGAGCTGATCCGCACGGCATACGGGGAGATGCCGGTGTACGTGGCCGTGCCCGCCACCGCGGGCCCGTGGCCGGGCGTGGTCGTGGTGCACGACTTCGCCGGGATGGGCCAGGATCTTCGCAATCAGGCGGACTGGCTTGCCAGCAAGGGATACCTGGCAGCTGCACCGGACCTCTATTACTGGGGAAGCCGGCTGCGCTGCCTGTGGACGATCATGCGGGAGATGGGCGCGGGCCGGGGACGCACGTTCGACGATATCGAGAGCGTGCGCGGCTGGCTGTCGCAGCACCGTGAGTGCACCGGCAAGATCGGGGTGATCGGCTTTTGCATGGGCGGGGCCTACGCCGTGGCACTGGCTCCCGCGCATGGCTTCGCCGCCTCCAGCGTCAACTACGGCGGCTGCCCCAAGGACGCAGAGCGGGTCCTGGCCGGCGCGTGCCCGATTGTCGGCAGCTTCGGTGGCAAGGACCGCTCGCCGATGGGTCGCAGCGCCGCGCCCAGGATGGAGCACGCTCTGACCGCCCTGGGCATAGACCATGACGTCAAGGTCTATCCCGACGCCGGCCACGGGTTCATCAACAACCCCGACCCGGCCGACGCGACCCCGTTCCTGATCTTCCTGGCGAAGATCTCCGGTACCCGCTACCACGATGCGTCGGCCAGGGACGCGCGCCGCCGGATCGCCGCGTTCTTCGACGAGCACCTGAAGACCTAGGGCTCGCATTCGGCGGTCCGCGAGGACTAATGCCCCTTCCTGCGTCGCGGCGGCGGCCACAGGCTCGTAGGTGGCAGAGGTGCTCCCGGAGGCGGGGTCCTGCGGCCTAGCTGGCACCACCCGTACTGACCCGCTACGTGATCAGTCCCCGCCAGCCAAAGCGCACGTTGCCGCGAGCCTGCGCTGGCCGCCAGCAGCCGGTCAGCGGAGCTGAGAGGAGGACATCGATGGCAGCAGCGCAGCCGCGGCCGGAAGAACTCGCGCCGGGCGTGTACCAGGTCGAGACCGGACGGGGGCTTACCGAGGCCAATGTCTACCTGGTGCGATCCGGGCAGGCATGGGTTCTTATCGACACTGGTTGGCCGCATCGCGGGGAGATCATTAATACGGCCGCCGAATCGCTGCTAGGAACGGGCAACCGGCCTGACGCCATCCTGCTAACCCACATCCACCCCGATCACTCTGGCTCCGCACTCGAGCTGGCCCGGCTCTGGGATGTCCCCGTCCACGTACACCCCGCTGAGCTGCCGCTGGCCTCCGGCCGCTACCTGCGGCAGTACGGCAACCCGCTCGACCGATGGCTCATTGCGCCGCTGCTGCGGATCCTGCCCCGGCGCACGGTTGAGGCGAACGTGTCGCGGACCAGCCTGGAGGGCACAGTACAGCCGCTCGACATGGCCACTGGGATCCCCGGCTTGCCGGACTGGCAGTGCATACCCGTGCCTGGTCATACTCCAGGCCACGTCGCGTTCTTCCGGGGCAGCGACCGGGTGCTTATCACCGGCGACGCGGTCCTCACCGTAAATCTGAACTCCGCACGCGACCTGCTGGTCGGCCGACACCGGATATCCGGGCCGCCCTACATCTCGACCTGGAACTGGCCGGCGGCGAAGGAATCGGTCGCCGTCCTGGCTCAGTTGAGGCCAGCTGTCCTGGCACCAGGGCATGGCCGGCCCATGACCGGGGCGCGGACCGCCGAGCACCTCGCCGACTTCTCCGATCATTTCGCACGGCCACTGGCACCGGGCAGCGCCTGGAAGGGCGGAGCCGCCAAGACTGAGGCGATCCCAAGGCTTTCCCGTCCTGCCCGCGGGCGGCTTCGCTGGGCGGCCACCGCCAGCGAGCGGGCGATGCCGCTCCCCGGAGACGACCTGGTGGCCTCCCCGATCGTGGTAACAACCCACGCCGTGACGGTCAACGCGCCGCGGCTGCAGGTCTGGCCGTGGCTGGTGCAAACCGGTCAGGGACGTGCAGGCTTCTACTCCGACTCGGCGTTCTGGGACCGGTGCGTTGACTGGTACTACCGCCTCCTGGCCCGCGAGCAGCCCAGGAACATCGCGGTCGGCTACCACGCCGCCTCCGACCGGATCGTCCCCGCGTGGCAGAACCCGCACGTCGGGGACATCATTGCCGATGGGCCTCTGGGCACGGCCTATTACGAAGTCCGGCACGTCGACCCCGGCAGGGCATTCGTGCTCTTCACCGACACGCACCTGCGGTACCTGCTGCCAGCCCGACTGCGCGACAACCCCAGACTAGGGATCTCCGGCGAGATCAGCGACAGCTTCCTGCTGACCGAACCCGAACCGGGCACGACGCGGGTCATCCGCCGCATGAAGCTGACCTGCGGACCCTGGCCCTTCCGCGTTCTCGCCGTGCCGATCGTCTTGATCTGGGGCGAGGCAATCACAGCGCGGCACCTGCTGCGCGGGATCAAACGGCGCGCTGAGGGGTATTCGCATCGAAAAACACGCGGCCGCAGAGGGTAACCCGCGTCGTCCGCCAAGGGCGCGAACAGGCTCCACGGCCAAGGCGGCCGGCTGATGGCTTCTTGTGCTGCCCAGGGCGGCGCTACCGGCTGGCGATGCACCTCTCCCTCGCCGCGGGCCACCTCGGGCCACTCGGTCGGCTGGGTTTCGGCTGGTTGCGTAGTTACCTGGCAAGGAAACGGCCTGCCTGGTCGAGGAACTGCTGGCGCTCGGCGAACAGGAAGAACATGTGGCCACCGCGGAAGAGCTCGATCCGCGAGCCGGGGATGCCCGCATGCATCCGTTCGGCCAGCTCCACCGGCATGGACCTATCCCGCCGGCCGTGCAGGATCAGGGCAGGCACGCGGATGTCGCCCAGCCGGCCCGTGGCGTCGTAACTGGCCGAAGCCTGCCGCTGCCGCAGATAGGCATAGCGGGGCTGCGGGTACCTGCCGCGCAGCAGCCCGGCCCATCTCAGCGGCAGCAGCAGCCGCATCGGCCACGACACGGTGACCTTCCCCCGCCCGGCCGCCGAGGTGCTGACCAGCACCAGCCTGCCCACCCGGGCCGGGCAGGACAGCGCCAGCTCCAGCGCGATCCGCCCGCCCATCGAGATCCCCAGCACGCCCGCCCGCTCCAGCGACAGCACCTCCATCAGCGCGGCGGTGTCCTTCGCCATCAGCTCGACCGTGTACGGCGCATCGGGCTTATCGGTACGGCCAGCGCCGCGGTTGTCGAATGCCACCACCCGAAAGGACCGTTTGAACCAGGCAATCATCGGGGCCAGCAGCGTCATGTCGGCCCCCAGGCCGTTAATGAGCAGCAACGGCTCACCCTCGCCATGCTGCTCGTAATACATGGTGATGCCATTGACCCGCGCCGTCGGCATGCTGGGCACGGTAGCAGCCCAGCCGCGCTTCCCGGCCACGCCGACTCCCCGGCGGATCGCCACGCCGGGGCAATCACTGCTTTGCCGCTCCCGGTGCGGGTTGCCGCTCGGCGATCTTGCCGAATAGCGGACCCTGGCTGAGTGCGTGGTCATGCCGTGACGCGCATGATTACTGGCAACATCGTGGAACGGACGCGGCAGTGGCTATCCGTCCTTCAGCATTGTCGACGGTGATCGGAGCGAGCCGAATCGCCGACTCGGCGCTTTTGCCGGCTCCTGAAGGACGACGGGTCGCGGAAGCCAGAACATCGCGTTATGTCCACTCGGAAGTGGGCGCGGCGGGAACCTATTCGGCCCGGCAGCCTGGCCGCCGCTGGCCCTACGCTAGGCGCATGACGCTCCCCTCCGGTATCCCCCTCGACGAGCTCGATCCCGGTATCCGCCCGCAAGACGACCTGTTCCGGCACGTCAACGGCCGGTGGCTGGCGCGGACTGAGATTCCCGCGGACCGGGCTGGGTACGGCTCGTTCTGGATTCTGGCTGAAGAGGCAGAGAAAGCGGTGCGCGCGATCGTGGAAGAAGCCGCGTCGGCACCAGAGGGCAGTGAGGAGCGGAAGTTCGGCGACCTGTATGCCAGTTTCATGGACGCGGACCGAGCAGAGCTGCTCGGCTCGCGGCCCGTCAGCGAGACGCTCGCGGCGGCGCGGGCCGTCAGCTCCATTCCGGAGCTGCTGGAGACGCTCGGGCGGCTGGAGCGGCTGGGAATCGGGGGTCTGTACCGGCTCTTTGTCGATCCCGATCCTGGCAACCCGCGGCGTTACCTGGTGTTTTTGGAGCAGGCGGCTATCTCGCTGCCGGACGAGAGCTACTACCGGGAGGAGCGGTTTGCTGGCGTCCGGGACGCGTTCGCCGGCCATGTGCAGCGCATGTTCGAGCTGGCCGGGTTGCCGGACGCCGACTTGGCGGCCAGCCGAGTGTTCGCGCTGGAGACGGCGGTGGCTGGGCACCACTGGGACAACGTCGCGAGCCGCGATGAGGAGAAGACTTACAACCTGTTCACCTGGACCGACGCGTTGTCCCAGGGGGCGGACCTGCGCGGGTGGCTGGCGGCCCTGGACCCGCCCGCCGGCGCCTTCGACGAGATCGTGCTCCGCCAGCCGAGCTTCAGCGCGGGACTGGCGTCTTTGCTCACCGACGAGCACGTTCCGGCGTGGCGGGACTGGCTGTGCTGGCAGGTGATCCACAGTGCTGCCGGGTACCTGTCCGAGGCGTTCGTCCGGGAGGATTTCGACTTTTACGGCCGCACCCTGAGCGGCACCCGCCAGCTGCGTGAGCGCTGGAAGCGCGGTGTCGCGCTGGTAGAGGAGGCGATGGGGGAAGCTGTCGGGCGAGCGTACGTCGGCCGGCACTTCCCGGCTGCGGCGCGGGAGCGGATGGATGTCCTGGTGGCGAATCTCCTCGAGGCCTACCGCCAGAGCATCGAGACGCTCGAATGGATGGGTGCAGATACCCGCCGGCGGGCCCTGGAGAAGCTCGGGAAGTTCATGCCGAAGATCGGCTACCCGGTCAGATGGCGGGACTACTCCAGCCTGCGGATCGACCCGACGGATCTCATGGACAACGTGCGCGCCGCTCATGCTTTCGAGTTGCACCGCCAGTTGAACAAGATCGGCAAGCCGGTCGACCGCGACGAATGGCGCATGACCCCCCAGACTGTCAACGCCTACTACAGCCCGGGCCTGAACGAGATCGTGTTCCCCGCAGCGATCTTGCAGGATCCGTTCTTCGATCCGGGCCGCGACGACGCGGCCAACTACGGAGCGATCGGCGCGGTCATCGGCCACGAGATCGGCCACGGCTTCGACGACCAGGGTTCCAAGTACGACGGTGACGGCAGGCTCACCGACTGGTGGAGTGCCGCAGACCGGCAAGCGTTCGAAGCCCGGACCCGGTCGCTGATCGAGCAGTACAACGCCCTGGCGCCCAGGCAGACTCCTGACCAGCATGTGAACGGAGCGCTGACGATCGGGGAGAACATCGGGGACCTCGGAGGCCTCGGCATCGCATGGAAGGCCTATCTGGTGTCGCTGCACGGCGAGCAAGCACCGGTAATCGACGGCCGGACGGGCGCCCAGCGCTTCTTCCTGTCGTCGGCTCGTGCCTGGCAGGACAAGATCCGGGACGAGGAAGTCATCCGGCGGCTCGCCATCGACCCGCATTCCCCCGAGGAGTTCCGCTGCAACCAGATCGTGCGCAACCTCGACGAGTTCTATGGCGCATTTGGTGTCGGCGCCACCGACGAGCTGTGGCTCGAGCCTGCGGCTCGGGTCCGTATCTGGTAGCGACAGCCACGGTGCAACACAGCCGTGTTGAGCGCCGCCAGGCGTCTGATCGCTGCTGGCCGATGGTGCCGCGGTGGTCGAGAACCCGGGCGAGCGGTGCCCAGCGGCATGCCGCGGTAGGAGACGACGTACCGGCGACGATCACGCAAAAGAATCGCTGCATGATTGTGGGAATATTCGCACCAATGCCCGTGTGTAGATATTCTAACAACCAGCGATGTGTGGATATCCTCACGCGGATCCGGGGGTGGTCATGGCCCGCAAGACGGTC
>JBKQTJ010000088.1:0-5544 GCA_052143255.1 Streptosporangiaceae bacterium
GACCGTCTTGCGGGCCATGACCACCCCCGGATCCGCGTGAGGATATCCACACATCGCTGGTTGTTAGAATATCTACACACGGGCATTGGTGCGAATATTCCCACAATCATGCAGCGATTCTTTTGCGCGACCGTCGCCGGTACGTCGTTTGCTACCCCGGCACGCAGCTTGGCACCGCTCGCCCGGGTTCTCGACCACCGCGGCACCATCGGCCAGCAGCGATCAGACGCCTGGCGGCGCTCAACAGGGCCTCGACGACCCGCTGCGCGCCTAGTTCCCGCCGTGTCGCTTTCTCAGACCGCGGTCATCACAGGCACCGGCGCGCCGTACACGTAGGGTCCGCGGGCGGGCCTCCCGGCAAGGAGCACCTCAACACCGGACCGGTAGTCGGCTTCGCCGTCGCGGACTTGCCGGCTGCAGTCGAGGGACTTCGCGGGGCCGGAGTCGAGCTGCTGGGAGAACCGTGACCAAGCTGGCAGCACTTCCGGGGAGCCGACGGCAATGTCTTCGAACTCGCCAGCAGCTCAGACGGCTAAGCGCAGCCGCTAAGCGCAGCCGCCAAGCGCACAGAGCGGCAGATGCGTGCATCTCGCGTCGTGCGGCGGCCGTCCGGAGCCGTCAGATATCACGGTCATCGAATACGAACGTTTTGTTGTCCGGGAATTCGATCTAGCCCAGACTGGGCGGGTGGCTGCCACCTGGGGCGAGTTTCAGCAGAGCCGGCCCGATCTCGCGCAGGCGGGCCAGGCGCTGCTGTACCAGTTCGGAGTGGGACTGGCGTTCCTGGCAACGGTCGGCCGCGACGGCGGGCCGCGGGTGCACCCGATGTGCCCGCTGATCCACGATGGCGGCTTGTACGGCTTTATCGTGCCCGGGCCCAAGCAGGCCGATCTGCACAGGGACGGCAGGTACTCACTGCATTCGTTTCCGTGCGCCGACAACGAGGACGCCTTCTACTGCACCGGCCGCGCTCAGGCCATTGATGATCCCGCCATCCGGAAAGCATTGGCCGAACTCTTCGTCACCGAGCGGTCTGCTTTAAGGGTGCCCGAGCCCGGCACCCACGACCATTTGTTCAGCTTCGGCCTCCAGCGCTGTCTGCTCACCCGGACAAACGGTCACGGCGACCCGAGCCCGCAGCACACCATCTGGCGCAACCCCAGCAGGTAGCAGACACGCACGACCAGCGGCATGTGCGGATCTTCGCCACGCGATCCAAGGTGGTATGCGTATGCAGGAGGTTAAGCCCGCGGCCGCACGCTGTGGGCGTCTCGCCTTGGGCGCGCACCGAACCGCTCTCCCGTTGAACTGCGCAAAAATGACAGCCGAGCCCTTAGCCTGCCTTACTCGAAAGGTTCGGTATAACCCAATCGAGGCGGGAGTTCTGGCCGATCGGGCTTCCCTCGCAAGTTTCGTGGAGTATGCAGACTGCTGCCCGGACATCGACGTCTTGGTACTTGGAGGCCAAGAACGGAAAGCTAAGTGTCTCATCAACGTTACCCGTTGCATTTGGAACGACCGAACCATTCAACAGAGTGACGCAGTGCCCATCCAGGAACGCGTACCGCTGTTGAGTAAAATAGAAACATGGATCAATTGTACATGGAGCGCTGCCCTTAGGCGGAGTGAAACGCGCACAGGTGGTCGTCAGGTTGATTCCTATTGGTACGGCATAGACATCAACAAACACCCAATCACTGCCCAATCTTAGTAGCTGCAACGTGCATGGAAACTGTTGCAAGAGGTCCATCAATCGAAAAACTCGCTGCCACCTGCGCCGAGAAGGAAAGTTGACTCCGACTCTCAAGCCGCATGGCACCATACGCGGCGGTAGCTGTAAGCACGACACTAGCTAATATGAGGATGTCGATGATGTCGACAGGCCACTTTCCCACGCTCCGGCCAACAGACCGCGCCTCAGCGGCCGTCCCAGATCCGCGTTCATCGCTTACGCCTTCATCAGCCCAGAAAGGACGATAGTGGACTAGCGCAACCATTCCGCCCAGTACCAGGCCACATCCAATCACCAGGCTTATCGCCCCCGAGACGGTAAAAAGGTTTGCCGCAATCGGAATCGCGAAGATAACTAGGGCTCCCACACCAAATAGAACCGCGCCGATTGCCAAAACACTGCGGAAATAGATCTGCCTTCTGCTGTCGCTGGCAATCGCCGATACCGCGGTAAGAACGCCGAACAGCAATATGAGCGCAATAAGAGAGGCTTGAAGGCTATCGTTGCGGAGGACCGTAGTAATTTCTGACGACCGGATGCCGAGGAAACTCAGAATCGCGCCAAATCCAGCCAGAAGGAAACCCAGCACATTCCGCACACCGGCAAGAGTATTAGGTGACTCAACCCGATCGAGCTGAGATGCCCGACTATCATGCGACATAGTGCGCCCTCCTCGTTGGCACGCGGGACGCGGGCGGCCCCGGCCACAGCCACGCTACGTATAGATTATGGCTCATAGGAAGAAAAGTCGCTTGCTGTCCTGATAGCCGAGAAAATGGAGCATACCTATTGCTGCTGGTGTGGCGACAGAGTGACGGCCCCTACAGCCACTCGAACCAGGTCGAGTGAACCGGATACGCGTGGCTGCCAGTACACCGAGCAATTGGGCCGACGCCCATGCCGGTTCGCGGCTATCAGAAAGCGGTACCGAGCACGCGCGAGGCGGCGGTGCCTTGCCCGGAGGGGCCACGGACGGAGATGGGAGCAGTGCTCGTCACGCGGCACAGCACTAGTCACGGAGCCGACGCCCGTGATCACGCGCACAGGCCATCAGCACCCTGGGCAGCCTAGCCACTGACTAGCACAACCGGGTCGACGAGACGCTCGCCCGGCGGCAAAGTAGTGCGCATAGCCGCGCCAAGCGATCTTGGATAAGCATGCAGGCGTTCGCGTCTCGCCAGAAGGTTCGACGTGACGCGTCGTCCGGGCCTTCGAAGCTTCTCGGGCCGATACCAAAATGGCACTTTGCTCCTTCGCTCCTTCCACGACATAGGTGGCTAGGCGTCGGCGCTCATGCCCGGCCGCAAGTCGTCTTTCCCAAGGATCAGGAGAGCCAGATCCAGCGAATCGAATATCTGCTTAGCATCGTCGGCGACGCTTTCCGGGAGGGCATCCATGCAGGCGAGGACGTGGATGTCGGCGCCGACGCGCTTGCTCAGCCGGGCGTCGCGCTCAAGTTGCTCGGCGGTGAAGTCGACCGCCTTGGTCTTGACCTCGCCCGCGATTACCTGGGCGTTGGAGATGCCGAAGATGTCCATTTCTGCCTCGGTGTCGTCGGCAAACCGGATCTGGATGCCTGGAATGAAATACGATTTCGGCTCCCGGCGTGACAGCACCGCGTCGACGAGCAGGTGGGGCAGCACTCCCTGATCGCTGGCGCGGTCGAGGTAGCTGTTGAGTCGGTAATAGACGACAAGCGAGGAGTCGGCGTCATATCGCGCCGGGCTGTGGCACCCCGGACAGGTGGCCTGGTCAGAGGTGCTCGTCAGCTCGATGAACGTGGCCATGCCGCATGCCGGGCAACCCGCCTGCAAGCCACGCTCAGCCCAGCCGACCTGGCACAGTCGTTCTAGAAGAGCTGAGGCATTCGCGTGTGCCGGGAGCGATAGTTGGCTGGGGCTCTGGTAGCGGCGGCTGGCGCGCCCTCCCCAACGTGCGGCGAGGTCAGCGAGTTCATCGTCAACGACCCCTTCGGACCGGAGTCGCTTGAGTTCGCGCAGGAGATCTCGCGAGCGAGGCGTGGTGAGTTTTGTGATTACCTCGAACATCCATGGTTCGAGCAGGACGGCGGTGTCGGCAGAGTCGCGCAGCGCTGATCCAAGCCTTCCCTTATCTGAGAGCTCGTAGGTTCGGGCCGATTCCCTCAGGACGCGATCCGTGGCTTCGCTGAGGCTCGGAACGTGAAGCTCGAGCCAGTATTCGTCCTGGGCGAAAGTCTTCAGCTGGATCGCGCCGTGGCTCCACACGGCACTGCCCTCGACGGCGGCGGCGATTGCTGGCCTTCGCGGAAGGGCATCGAACGGCGGACCCCAGATCCTTATCAGCGCCGCGCCTCCGGTGCTGAAGCTCACGGGAGAGGTGAACCGGATTGTCGTAGTGTCCCTGAACAGGTGCGCATCAACCTGGGTGATCTGACCGTAGGTACGCTCGAACACGAACCATAGGCGCGGATCGACGTCGGTCCGGTAGGTGAATGGCGGTTGCCGGTTCGGCGCCGGCGAATGCATGCCGGACCGGACCTCATCAGTGGTGCGCTGCAGGCTCAGGTGGGCTGCCGTCTCGTCCAGCTTGGATTCCGGAACGGAAATGCTGCGCATCACCACGTCCGGGGCGAATTGTGCGGGCCGCGCCAGCACGTGTGCAAGCTGGTCGCTGAAGCCAAGCCAGTGCTGCACCTGATCCACCGGTAGCAAGAGCATGGGCACCGTCTGGAAACGCAAGGGCCGCAGGGCACGCAGGTTCCAGAAGAACAAGCAGTCTTCGACCGAGCCGGTGTCAGTCACCCAGACAACGGCTGGGCAGGCACTTGGCCCAGACCGCGAGGAGTGCTCACCGAACTGCATCTTCGTCCTGTCTAGAAGGGTGGTCTGTCCGAGCTGCGCACGCGCGATCTGGTCGTCCGGAGCCCGGCGGACGCTGAGGTACGCATCGTTCAAAGTGCGCATATGCGCTTCCGTGAGATCCCCGGCGCCGACGACATCGCACAGCGTCCCTGGCGCTGGAGCGATGACGAAGGAATTGACGTCGCTGGTATTCGCAGGCCCGATCCCGCCGGGATGCATGGTGAACATGCCAGTGCCTGCTCGGTCGATATCGGCAAGACCGATGACGTCTATGCCGAGGGCCTCGCCGGTTGCGGCAACGTCGGCCTCAGCTACGTCGACATTGACAGCCTCGTCCACTGCCGCTACCGAGGCGACCTGCCGCCACCACGGATCGATTTCGCCACCTTGCTTAACCGGAATGATCGGCTCGCTCGCCCCCGCCCATCGGGTACAAGCCTCCTGCACGGCACGCCGAGCGCCGGATTCGCTGCCATCCCGCACCAGATAAGCAACCCGCGCTGGCAACACAGCTATTCGCAGTACGGACTGTCCCTCGTACCCGACATCGCTCACGTCGCAAGGCTGCCACATAGTCACCAAGCTTGGCCGAAATGGGAGACGCCCGGCTGGCAGCCAGCCCACCGACCGTCGGCTCGAGAAATCGCTTTGACGCGCTCCAGGTCGGCGCGTGTGGCGAGTTGGTCGTCGCCGTGGGTCGCGGAAATGCTGGGTCGAAGACCAGTACGGCCTGCCTCTCTCGGCAGGGAGAGCATCTGACGTTTGCACGAGATTGCCGTCGACATCGCGCAGGCCGGAGCCCCGTTCCGCCCTGGCATGCTGATCCGACTGCGCGCACCAGGAGCGGCATAGTAATTCGTTTTGCGTGTCGGTCGGAGACGTGAAGACGTCCTCCTGATGCGCTTATCGGGCTTGGATCCCATACGCATGAGGAGGACGTCCGTGAGTAACGGTAGCGGTGTTTCCCGG
>JBKQTJ010000089.1:0-2951 GCA_052143255.1 Streptosporangiaceae bacterium
GCCGGGCCGCGCCTCTTGACGAACAAGACCTCCAGCCGCTGCCCACGCAGCGGATGGAACGGGTGCGTGACGACAACGAAACCAGAAAGGTCACTGGACGATGCGGCACTATGCCGCCTCCGTCGGCTTCCACCTCGAACTGGGGCCGCAGGCCTGCCTGGACGGCGCCGGCGCGATCAGCGGGCCCGGCACGTTTGACTTCACTGGCGGAAACCTGCCGGCCAGGCTCACCATCGACAAGGGCGCCCTGATGCTGGTAACGGGGCCGGGAACCAAGGACCTGTCTACATTTGCCTGTGGCACTGCCGCCGGCCAGATAGTCGACTCTGGCCGAGTCGTCGTCGCTGAGGGCACGCTCGGGCTCGGCGGCACCGGGACGTTCCAGACCGCGCGCGGCGGCGTGCTGTCGATAGCACCTGGCGCTACGGTGACCGCGGGCAAGCTCCTGAGCAATGCCGGCACTATGGACGTGGCCCCGCGGCCAGCCCACGTCAAGCCGGGTACGCCTGCGACGGTGTCGCAAGTGCCCCTGCGCAACACGGGCAGCATCGTGGCGAGCGCGGGCCAGACCCTAGTTCTTGATGCCGTTCCCGTCACGAACGCGGGCAGCGTGATGGCCGCCCGCGGACTCGTCAGCGTTCTGTCTTCTTACCGTCAGCAGCGCAATGGCCTGCTGGTTATCACGATCGACGGCCGGACGCCTGGTACCAGCCTCGGGCAGCTGACGGTCAGCGGGGCGGCGACGCTCGCCGGAACGCTGCGGATACTCCTCGCCCGGGGTTTCTCGCCACGCCGCGGCGAGGCCTTCCAGTTCCTGCAGTATCAGTCGCGATCCGGGAAGTTCGGCGCGCTCGCCGGCCATCCGTCGTATCGCGTCAGTTACCGCAGATCCGGCGCGACGGTGAGCTACCGCTGACCGACGAGCTGCTTAGGCTGCGACTGATCGATGAGGAGGCGTCTGGATGCCTGAGCTGCACGAGAACTCTCGATCTGCTGGTGGATACGTGGTCCTGCGCGAAGTAGAAGCTGGTCACTGGCATGTAGTGGGCGATGTAGACCGCAGACCAGGCTTGACGGCCCGGGCTTCGCGCGTTCAGGCCGTCAGAGATGCAACCAACGGCAACGCCAATGACGGTGACGTGTATGCCGCTGTGCCGCGAAGCGAATGGCGCGTAGCACGGCAGCTTTAGCCGCGCTCGGCGATGACTAGTAAGTGGTTGCCAGCCAGGCCGTGGCGTCAGGGCTGTCCTACCTCGGTCAGCGGCTGGAGAGCACTCGCCGGTCAGGTCTATGCGGGTATCCGGGACGGAAACCTGAGCCGGGAGGCCGCCTTCGATCTGGCGTCCTTCCTGATGGACTGGGCACAGCCCGATCCGCTGATTGGCCAGCTAGCGGAAGATAGCGGAGGGAAGCGATCCGGGAAAGTTGGCCGATCTCGCGCGCCAGGCGCTGGCCTTGGCGGGCTTCGAGCCGGGCTTCGAGCTGGAGCCGCGTTTGCTGACGGTCCTCCAGCAGCACTTGACGGTTGTCACCGCTGAGCTGCGCGCTACCGGCGGGGTCAGTAAGCGCGGCCGAAGAGCACACGCTTGCCGTATGCCGATCGGCCGTCGCAGCGCATGCACGTTCCGCTCTCGACTCTGCCGTCAAGAGGAACGCAACGAGGTGTCGCGGCCGTCTCGGCTTTGATGTCGTCCTCGCATGCCTGGTCACCGCAATGGAAAGCCAGCGCCCAACCGGTCGAAACTGCGTGCCGGAAAGCGGGCCAGTCATTAACTACGACGGTGTTCGAGTCGCGGAAGGCGGTCGCTCGCTCAAGTAGGAAATTCTGGTAATCAACGAGCATGGTCGTCAGCGTCGACGATGCGTTCGTGAGCTGGATCGTCCTCTTACCTTCGCTGCCGAGGCGCTGCGCAATAACTGCTGTTCCTGCGTCTAGGTCGCGTGGTCCAAGCTCTAGACGCAATGGCACGCCGCGTAGTTCCCAGTCGTTGAACTTGAATCCCGGCGACAGTTGTGCTCGGTCATCCAAGTGACAGCGAATGCCCGCCTGCCTAAGCTCGGCGGTCAGCAGCTTTGCGGCAGCAAGCACGGTATTGAGCTGTTCACCTCGACCGATCGGCACGATCACTACTTGATACGGGGCGAGCATGGGCGGTAGCACGAGACCCTGATCGTCACCGTGAGCCATGATGACTGCGCCAATCATCCGGGTCGACATTCCCCAGGAAGTCGTGTGGCATAGCTGAAGGTGGCCTGAATCACTGGTGTACTGGATGTCGAACGCCTTGGCGAAGTTTGTCGCCATGTAATGAGACGTTCCCGCCTGAAGCGCTTTGCCATCGCGCATCATCGCCTCTATGGTGAATGTCCGTGCCGCTCCGGCGAAACGCTCACCAGGCGTCTTCTCACCGGGGACAACAGGCAGGGCGGCGACATCGCGAGCCACTTCGGTATAAAAGCCGAGGGCGAGCATGGTCTCCGCCAGCGCGTCGCCCTCTGTTGCGTGCGCGGTGTGGCCTTCCTGCCATAGGAACTCGGTTGTTCTAAGGAACATCCGGGGCCGCAGCTCCCAGCGGACGACGTTTGACCACTGGTTCAGAAGCAGAGGTAGGTCACGATAAGAGGAGATCCACTTGGCCATCATCTCGCCGACGATGGTCTCGGAGGTTGGCCGGATGACAAGAGGCTCGTCCAACTCCTTGCCTCCGGCGTGTGTGACTATCGCCAACTCCGGAGCAAAGCCATCGACGTGCTCAGCCTCGCGCCGGAGATGGGACTCAGGGATCAGCAGCGGGAAGTAGGCATTGTCGTGACCGGTGTCCTTGATTCTCCGGTCCAGCTCGGACTGCAGCAATTCCCACAGGCGGTATCCGTACGGTCGGATAACCATCGTGCCCTTGACCGGACCTCGGTCGACGAGCTGCGCCTTCGCGACAACCTCGTTGTACCAG
>JBKQTJ010000090.1:0-4187 GCA_052143255.1 Streptosporangiaceae bacterium
GCCGGCTTCGAGCAGCGTGACGGGCGACAACCCAGGCGATTCGTCGGGAACCACCGTGTCCGGCGCCCCTTGGGCCAGCGACTGGAAGCTCCTCGCCTCCCAAGGGGCTACGCAGGACGGCCTCACCAAACCGGGGCCTTGTATGATCAATTGCACCAACGACTGGGAGGTGTACAGCATGCATCCGGGTGGGGCCAACGCCGTCTTCGGAGACGGCTCCGTCAAGTTTCTCAAAGCGACCATCAACCCCGCCGTCTTTGCGGCACTCGTGACGCGCGCCGGCGGCGAGCTCGTGAGCTCCGATTCGTACTGAGTGGGGCGGCTGCCCCGAATCCCTTGGCTCTTTGGAGGAATCGACCATGTGGGGATCCCTGTTTCCGGCGACAGGGCGCCTGTTGCGCCCGTTCGCGTTCGCGCTGTCACTGCTCTTGACGGCCGGCGTCGCCCGCGCCGCCGAGCCGGCGAAAGCCCTCGTCTGGGACGCCGACGCCGCACGCCACCTGTTGAGCCGAGCGGCGTTCGGCGGCTCTCCCGAGGAAGCCGAGCGCCTGGCCGCGCTGCCCCTGGAGAAGGCCGTCGATCGGCTGCTTGACGAGGCCGCCGCCATACCGCAGCCCGCCCGGCCCGAGTGGGTCCGTGACGTCTGGATCAACGGCGGCCGGCGCTGGTCCGACATGAGCCGCGAAGAATACCTGATCGTCCTGCGGCGCAACAGCACGCGCAACGCCGCTGAACTCAACGACCTGCGGGCCTGGTGGCTTCAGCAAATGATTGCCTCCAAGGCCCCGCTCCGTGAGAACATGACTTTGTTCTGGCACGGCCACTTCACCTCGGCCACCGGCAAGGTCTTCAGCTTCACGCAGGGATTCTACCAGCAGAACGCGACCTATCGCCGCCACGCGCTGGGCAACTTCCGCGAGTTCCTGGAAGCGGTGGCGCTCGACCCGGTCATGCTGGCGTACCTGGACATGGAGCGGAGCGACAAGGCCCATCCCAACGAGAATTTCGCCCGCGAGCTGATGGAGCTGTTTACCCTGGGCGTCGGCAACTACACGGAGAAGGACATCCAGGAGGTGGCGCGTGCCCTGACCGGTTGGATTTTGGACGCTCCCGCCGGCGCGGTCAAGGTCCACCGTCCCACCGCCCCCGAAAATATGCAGTTTGCCTCCATCACCCGTGACGGCGTGGTCCCCACGTTCGTGGCCGCCCAGCATGACGATGGCGAGAAGACGGTCCTGGGCAAGACCGGCCGCTTCGGCGTCAAGGAGGTGCTCGACCTGATCGTCAGTCAGCCGGCGTGCGGACGCCACCTGGCCGGCCGGCTGATCGACTACTTCGGGGCGGACGACTCCGGCGGCACGCTCCGAGACCGGATGGCCGAGGCGTTCCGCACGCAGAATTACGAGATCCGGCCCATGTTGAAGGTGCTCTTCACCGCGCCGGAGTTCTACGCCCCGAAGGCCCGAGGTGCGAAGGTCAAGGGCCCTGTCCGGCTGCTCGTGGGCGCCTGCCGCGACCTGCGCCTGGAGGGGTCCGCGACGCCCAGTCTGGCTCAGTTGACCGCGCAGCTCGGCCAGGAGCTGTTCAATCCGCTGACGGTCAAGGGCTGGCCGTCCGGGATCGCCTGGATCAGCGCCAGCACATTGCCGCTGCGTTACCGACTGGGTGAGGCCCTGGTCGATGGCAAGGCCCCGGAGCTTCCCGAGCCGCTGGGCCGGTTGCGCCTGATGGCCGTCTCCCGCGAGCCTGACAAGGCCCAGATCACCATCAAGCGGCTCCAAGCCATCGACCGCGAACGGCAGCAGGAGCAGGCGCAGGCGGGTTTCTTGGTCCACTTCAACCCGTCGCTGCTCTTTGCCGAGGGGACGCCGGAAAACCCTGAAGAACTGGCCGACGCCCTGCTCAAGCGCCTCGTGGTGACCAAGGTGCGCCCGGCGACGCGTGACGCCGTTGTGGCTGCCTGTCGCTCCGTCTCGCCGACCGAACGGCCCGCCCTGGCGGCGCGACTGATCCTGGCTTCTCCGGAATACGAAATGGAATAACCGAGCCGCTTTCGCGGACCCCAACCGAGGAGCAATCAACCCATGACCTGGAATCTTGACCGCAGACAGTTTATTCGCCTGGCCGGACTGACGGCACTCACGAGTACCATCCCGTCTTTCCTGGGGAAGACCGGCCGCATCCTGGCCGGCGAGCCCCACCGCGACACGGCACCCTTGCCGGGGCTGAAAGACAACCGCGTCCTGGTCATCGTCCAGTTGGCCGGCGGCAACGACGGCCTCAACACCCTGGTTCCCTACGCCGATGACAGCTACTACAAGATGCGCCCGCGCATCGGCATCGACGCCAAGAAGGTGCTGAAGCTGGATGATCACCTGGGACTGCACCCGGAGATGGTCGAGCTGCACCAGTTGTTCCAGGAGGGCGGCTTGGCGGTGGTGCCGAACGTCGGCTACCCCAACCCCGCCCGCTCCCACTTCCGCGCGATGGACATCTGGGAGACGGCCTCCCCCGCGAACCAGATGTGGAAGACAGGCTGGGTGGGGCGGTACTTCGACGCCGAATGCCAGGGCGTGCCCGGCGCAATGCTCGGCCTGCGCCTGGGCGAACAGGCCGCGCTGACCATGGCGGGCGAACGGACCCGCGCCGCCACGCTGGCCAACCCGTCACTGCTTGAGGTGCCCGCCACGGGGGCGCTGGCCAGGGGGCTGGAGAAAATCAACGAAGTCGAGCCGACCGGCATCGACGCCCTGGACTTCATCCAGCGCACCGGCAATGAGACACACGGATTGGCCCGGCGGCTCAAGGCCGTGGTGCGCGACATCAAGCCGGCGGTCGATTACCCGCCGTTCGCGTTGTGTCAGTCGTTGCGCCTGGTGGCCCAGATGATCGTGGCCGAGGTGCCGACGCGCGTTTACTACGTCACCCTGGGGGGCTTCGACACCCACGCCGCGCAGCTCAATCGCCAGGCGGGTCTGCTGCAGGAGTTGAGCCAGGCGCTCGGCCTTTTCCGCAAGGACCTCGAGGCGCAGGGGCACCTGGACCGCGTGCTGCTCTTGACCTTCTCGGAGTTCGGACGGCGGGCCGCGGAGAATAAGCAGCTCGGCACCGACCATGGCACGGCGAACGTGATGTTCCTGCTGGGCGGCAAGGTCAAGCCCGGGTTGCACGGCACTCCGCCTGACTTGATCCGGCTGGACGCGGAGGGCGACCCCTTCCACAAGGTCGACTTCCGCTCCGTCTATGCCGGGGTGCTGCGCGACTGGCTGAACGCCGATCCCGACCGCGTCCTGGGGGGCCGGTTCGAGTCGCCGTCGCTGGTGCGGGCGTAAGGAATTCTGACCGGCCTCACCGCTCCCGGCCCGTTGCCGGGCCGGCGGAGAGGCCGGTTTTTCCAGATGAGGAGTTGTATGATGCGCTACATTCTCGGGCTGACGCTTCTCCCGCTGCTGGCCGCGGCTGCTGTGCCGGCGGCGGACGAGAAGCCCAATCGCGCCGCCGCCGAGTTCCGCGAGCTCGGGGGTCAGGCGACCTTCGAGGACCGGCAAGTGCTTGTCACCGTGGACATGCACCGCACTCCGATCGGGGACAGCGACCTGGAACTGCTGGAAGGGTTGTCCACGCTCCAGACGCTGGATCTCAGCTACACGCGGGTGACCGACGCGGGGCTCAAGCGTTTGCGAGGGCTGAAGGAGCTCAAGCGGCTCTCGCTGCTCGGAACCAAGGTGACGGACGCTGGTTTGCAGGAGATCGCGGGTCTCACCGCGCTTGAAAACCTGTTCCTGGCCGAGACGGCGGTCACCGACCGCGGGCTCGAATACCTGAGGAAGTTGACCCGACTGGAATCGCTCGAGCTGGATCACACGAAGGTCGACGGTGCCGGGCTCGCCTCCTTGGCCGACCTGAGCGGGCTTCGCCGGCTGGTCCTCAACCACACCCCCATCGGCGACGACGGGCTAAAACACCTGGAGAGCCTGCGCAAGCTTCAGGACATCGACCTGTTCAAGACGAAGGTCACCAAGGAAGGAACCGAACGGCTTCAGAAGGCATTGCCGGCAACCCGGATCAGCCGTTGACCGGAGAGCTGGCGGTAAGAATCGACTTGACCTACAAACGGATCTTTTCCGCCCGAAATGGTCGCGAAGTCATTCGCGCCAATGGGTTCTGAGTCGATCCCTTCATCTGAA
>JBKQTJ010000091.1:0-2630 GCA_052143255.1 Streptosporangiaceae bacterium
AATCGTACGGGCCGACCCCAAGCACGCAAACCCTGCAAGATCAACTATTTGGCCCCTGGCCGCACGGTTCTTACTAACGCCCCAGATTCAGCGTGACCAATACGCCGAAGCACGCGTCCTGGCTGAACATGATCGAGCAGTGGTTCGGCGTCCTGACCAGGAAGCTCCTGCGCCGCGGCGACTTCACCTCCCGTGAGCACCTCGAAGCCCAGATCACCGAGTTCACCATCCGGCACAACGAGACCGCGCATCCGTACAAGTGGAGCTACGACGCCGATGCCGACCACGCCCGCTACCTCGAACGCCACCCCCGGCAGCAGAACCTCGCCCAGGCCGCATGACCGCGACACGGCGTAACCACGAACCAGTAAGGAACTGCTGAGGGGCTGCACCACGTCACGCTGATACCAGGTGCCTTGCTTACCGCCGAGGTCGGCCGGGTCTGCCGGGCCGACCGGGATGAACCCAGCCCTGGCCAGCACCTTCTGTGACGCGGCGTTCTCGCGGGAGGTGGCCGCCTTGAGCGTGCGCAGCCCGTATTGCGCCGCCGCCAGACCGCACAGCTCCCGGACGGTCGCGGTCGCCACGCCGCGGCCTGCGACGTGCTGCGCGACCCGGTAGCCGAGCTCAGCAGTGCCATCCTCGAAGCGGTACAGGTTGAACCGGCCCAGGACCGAGCCGTCCTCGGCGACGAGTACGTAGAAGGCGCCGATGCCCGCCTCCTGCTCGGCCAGCAAGGCACTGTGCCGCTCGGTGAACCGATCGTAGAACTCATCACCGCGGTCGGAGACCGAGGCGGCGAAGTGGACGCGGTTGGCCAGCTCGAAGGCCAGGACCGCCCGGGCATGGTCAGCTCGCAGGCGCTGCAACTCTGGCACAGCACGACTTTACCCAGATGACGCGCAGAGGTCGCCTGAGTTTCCGCCGGGTCAGGCCGGCCCTGGTGCAGCCCCGCACAAATCCCTTACCGGTTCCTCGTCAGACTGCCGTATGGCTGCAACTCCGTGTAACCACGGACCAGTAAGGAATTACTACGGGGCTGCACTAGTCGCATGTTGGCGGCCAGTGGAATCTGCCCGCAGGCGGCCATGAGGAACTGCCCGGATACGGCCAGTCTGGTCACGGAGTGTGGCTGACTGCCGAGCGGCGGTCGCGCCTGATCCGTCGTTAGGGCACGGGAGGACAGCTATTGGATGCGATGTGCTGCAGGCACGTTCTGCGTGACCCCTACCGGCACTTCGGGGGTGGTCGTTTACCTGGCCCTGTCAGCAATCTTCGCTCCTGATCTTCGCGTGGTTACCGCGGCGGCGGGATCTGCTCGCCCGACGTGGTCGTTCGTCAAGCTCCCGTGCTCAAGCACGTGCTGTGCCGAGCTGATCCACCAGCATGGCCAGGCGCTGGTCGTAAAAGGCCGGGCGCAGCCTCCCGGCCTGGGAGAGTGTCGCCAGGCCGTGAAGGGCACTCCAGGCGACCTCGGTGAACGTCTCTACGTCGCGGTCGCCAGCCAGCGGCGCCAGCGCCTCGCGCAGCTCGGCAAAGCCCGCATGCAACGGAGCCGGCGTGTCGGATTGCGCGAACATCAGATCAACCCTGAGGGCGAACATGGCCTCGTAGAGGGCAGGGTTCGCTCGCGCGAACTCCATATAGGCGCTGGCGACCGCTCGCGGCTCGGCGCGGGGCGAATCGGCCCCTTCGTGGGCGTGGCGCAATATGGCGGCCAGTTCGCCAAACCCCTCGAGGGCCACAGCGCTCACGATGGCGTCTTTCCCTTCGAAGTGGCTGTAGAGCACCGGCTGGCTGTATTCGATGCAATCTGCCAGTCGGCGGGTGGTCACGGACTCCCAGCCTTCGGCCTCAGCCAGCTCGCGAGCGGCGTTGACGATGACCTGGCGCCGCTGGGCTCGCTCGCGCTCCCGGCGCTCCAGTCTGGTCATGCCAATAATTGTAGCACTGCTAGAAGAGCTAGCAGTGTTGACGGCTAGTGCTAGAATCGCTAGCATTGATAAAAATCAGGGTTCCTCACAGAAAAAAGGATCCCGAAGCGCCTCGATCCGGCTCGCCCTCACGAGCAGGAGCTGCGGCGTGACGCAACAACCATCGGACAGGCCCTCGCAGAGGCCGGGAGGCCTGATTTCCAGGAATCCAGAAGGAGAAGCACCATGACAGACAGCAAAACTGATGGACGCACGCTTGCAGCGCGTTACCTGAAGGGTCTGAACGACCACGATCCCGATGCCGTCGATGGCTTTGTAGCGGTCGACTACGTCAACCACAACCCGTTCGTGGAAGACGGACGCGAAGCCAACCGCGCCTTCTGGTCGAGCTTCTTCACTGCGTTCCCGGACATCGAAGCGACAATGGACGATCTGGTGGTGGCCGGAGATCGCGTTGTCGGACGATTCACCTACCGAGGCACCCACGCTGGCCCCTTCTACGGAATGCCTCCGACGGGGAACCCGATCGAGATGCGTTCCATCGACATCTGGCGGACCGAGAACGGCGAGTTCGCAGAGCACTGGGACGAGCTCAACCTCCTCGACCTCTTCCAGCAGATCGGCATGATTCCCGCGTTCAACCTCGGAGATACCGAGAGCACGACGTGACAGCGCTCGGCCAGGTGCTCATCGCGA
>JBKQTJ010000092.1:0-7866 GCA_052143255.1 Streptosporangiaceae bacterium
CCGCGCGAGCACCGATAATGACGGCCGGGTGGCTCGGCTAAGCACGCGATCGGACCAGGTACCTACCGGCTAGTCTTCGACACTGGGCGCATACGCATTGACCTGGATGGCGGCGAGAAGCGCGACGCTGCCTTATTCCCCGAGGTGACTGTTACCTTCTCCATGCGGGACCCGGCCCAGGACTACCACGTTCCCTTGCTGTTGAGCCCGTTCGGTTATGCCACATACCGGGGGACCTGACGATGGGCATCGTCCTCGGCCCGCACCAGTACGGGAAGGCGGAGACCAGGCTCGTACGGATCTACCGGGACGGGCCTGAGCATCAGATTCGGGACCTGAACGTGTCGACCTCGCTACGGGGCGACTTCGCCGACGCGCACCTGCACGGTGACCAGTCGCACGTGCTGCCAACTGACACCCAGAAGAACACTGCCTTTTGCCTTCGCGATGGAAGGCGGCGTCAGCGAGATCGAGGACTATGCGCCGGCTCTGGCCCGGCATTTAGCTGAAGACGTCCAGCCGGTTCAGGCTGCCAGGGTGGACGTCGAGGAGTACCTGTGGGAGCGGATCAGCGTGGGCGGAACCGAGCACCCGCATGCCTTCGTCCGGTCCGGGCAGGAGGTGCGCACGGCAGCGGCCATCGTCGATGGCAGGGCTGATCAGCAGAGTGTCTGGGTGTTGTCCGGGCAACGGGATCTCGTCCTGCTCAAGTCGACAAACTCGGAGTTCGCTGGTTTCTTGCGTGCTCGCTATACGACGCTTGCCGAGACCCACGATCGGGTGCTGGCCACGTCGCTCACCGCCCGGTGGCGGTATGTCCAGCCGGACGCCGACTGGGGCGTGTCTACGCGAGCGTGTACCAGACGCTAGTCGAGCAGTTCGCCACGGTGCATAGTCTCGCACTCCAGCAGAGCCTGTGGGAGATGGGCAGAGCAGCGCTGGCCGCGCACCCGGTGATAGCCGAGATCAGGCCGTCGGCGCCGAACAAGCACCATTTCCTGGTCGACCTGACACCGTTCGGGCTGGACAATCCGGGCGGTATGTTTCATGCTGATGACCGGCCCTACGGGCTGATCCAGTGCGCGGTGCAGCGAGACGACGCCAAGCCGGCCGGACCAGCCTGGGAGGCTCCGGCCACGTTTGCGTGAGGCAAGCGGCCGACCCAATTAGGTGATTAGCGAGGTATTTCGGACCTTTAGCGGCCCTGACGGGGGAACGTGGAGTCCGAAGGAGCCGCTGTGGATTTCATTCAACCGACAAGCTGGGCCGATGCTCTGGCCGTCAAGGCGGAGGTGCCGGACGCCGTGCCGCTGTCGGGTGGCACCGACGTCATGGTCGAGCTCAACTTCGACGCCCGCCGGCCCGCCGCGCTGCTAGATCTGACCAGGATCGGGGAGCTCGACCGCTGGGAGATGAGAAACGGCCGGATACGGCTAGGCGCCGGGGTCAGTTACACCCGGATCATCACCGAGCTGGGCGGCAGGCTCCCAGGACTGGCCATGGCCGCGCGCACGATCGGGTCCCCGCAGATCCGCAACCGGGGCACCGTTGGCGGGAATCTTGGCACCGCTTCGCCGGCCGGCGATTGTCATCCTCCGCTGCTGGCGGCGGGCGCGGTGATTGAAACTGCCTCCGTCAGGGGAACGCGGCTGATCAGGGCTGATGAGTTCTACACCGGAGTCAAGCGGAACGCGCTGGAGCCGGACGAGCTCGTCGAGGCCGTTGACATCCCGCTGCCATCGGGCCCGGAGCAGTTCAGCAAGATTGGCACGCGGAACGCCATGGTTATCGCGGTTGCGGCGTTCAGCCTTGCGCTGCACCCGCAGCGGCAGCAAGTGGGAACGGGCATCGGGTCGGCGGCGCCGACACCCAGGCGGGCATCGCAGGCCGAGAGGTTCCTCGGGGCAGCGCTGGCCGACGCGGGCTTGTGGGAGTCGCGGGTCGAACTGCCTGCGGCCATCATCGCGGAGTTCGGCTCGCTGGTCGCCAAAGCGGCTGAGCCGATCGACGACGTCCGCGGAACTGCGGCCTACCGGCTGCACGCACTGGCCGTGATGGCCCGGCGGACGCTGGCGTGGACGTGGCAGGACTACCGCCGCTGGATGCCGAACGCCGGGGGACCGTGACTGAACGATGCGCGTTACAGCGACGGTGAACGGCGAACTGCGTCAGGTCGACGACGTGTGGGAAGGCGAGAGCCTGCTGTACGTTCTGCGAGAGCGGATGGGCCTGCCCGGCTCGAAGAATGCATGCGAGCAGGGAGAGTGCGGCTCCTGCACTGTGTACCTGGACGGGGTGCCGGTCTGCGCCTGCCTGGTGGCGGCGGGGCAGGCGGCCGGGCGCAGTATCGTGACGGTGGAGGGACTGGCAAGCGGAACCGAGCTGCATCCGGTGCAGGAGGCGTTCGTCACGGCAGGCGCGGTCCAGTGTGGCTTCTGCACACCGGGCCTGATCGTGGCGGCGCATGACCTGCTGGCCAGGGTGCCCTATCCGACCGACCTGGAGATTCGCGAGGCGCTTGCGGGCAACCTTTGCCGCTGCACGGGTTACCAGAAGATCCTGGATGCGGTCAGGCTTGCTGCTAGCCAGCAGCGCGGCGAACACAGATGAGCCCGCTCATCCTGGACGGCTGCGCGATCGTGACGATGGACGGGCGACGCACCGAGCATGCCAGGGGGCACGTCGTCCTTCTGTGGCGGCTGGACACGATAGGCCACGCCGGCATCGCTGACCCGGTGGCTGCCCTGGTTCTCGGCCCGGCCGCGCCACTCGAGTTGCTGCTCGTGAACGGCGTGACGGTCGTCGACCACGATCGCCTCGTTACCGTCGACGAGGGACAAGTTGCCGAAGCAGCGCGCCGCGCGAGCGCAGCACTCGCCGGGCAGCCGACACTTGCGAGCACTGCCCCATCGTGACAATTTCGACAGATACTGGCGCGGGATAGCGGACGTTAGGCTCAGGCTGTGACTGCACCCCCCCGCGCGCCCGTCCGCGAACCGAATGTCCTCCGCCTGCCGACGGCTGGCGGGGTGGGCGACAGTCCTTCGCGGCCCGACGGGACGCTGAAGGTGCTGGGCAAGTTCGCCTACGGCAGCGACCTGTGGATGGACGGCATGATCTGGGGCGTGACGTTGCGCAGTCCGCACCCGTCTGCCCAGATCAAGTCGATCGACATCGGGCCTGCGCTACGCACGGCCGGCGTCTACGCGGTCCTGACTCACGCCGACGTCCCCGGCGTTAACAAATATGGCCTCGACCTGGTGGATCAGCCGGTGCTCGCCGAGGAGGTCGTGCGGTATCAGGGCGAGCCGGTGGCCATAGTCGCTGCCGACCATCCGGAGATCGCCAGGCGCGCGGCCAAGAAGGTCGTCATCGACTACGAGGTCCTGGATCCCGTCACCGACGCCGTCGCGGCGCTCAAGGACGGGGCGTCGGCTGTTCAGCCGGGTGGCAACCTGGTCCGGCACCTCAAGCTGCGCAAGGGCGCGCCCGACATCACCGCCGACGTTGTCGTCAGGGGCAGTTACCAGGTGGGCATGCAGGATCAGGCGTTCCTCGGGCCGGAGGCGGGCCTGGCCGTGCCAGACGGCGAAGGTGGCGTCGACCTGCACGTCGCCACCCAGTGGCTGCACGTCGACCAGCGCCAGGTGTGCGCAGCCCTCGGCCTGCCGCCCGACCGGGTACGTCTGACACTCGCCGGTGTCGGCGGCGCGTTCGGCGGCCGCGAGGACTTGTCCATGCACGTGCACGCGTGCCTGCTTGCGTTGCGCACAGGCAAGCCGGTCAAGATGTCCTACAACCGCGAGGAGTCCTTCTTCGGCCACGTGCACCGGCACCCCGCGACCATGTACTACGAGCACGGGGCAAACCGCGACGGCCGGCTCGTATACGTCCGGGCCGAGCTGTTCCTGGATGGCGGCGCGTACGCGTCGAGCACCCCGGCCGTCGTAGGCAACGCTGGCACCATGGGCATCGGCCCCTACATCGTGCCGAACGTGCATCTCGACGCCTACGGTGTGTACACCAACAACCCGCCGTGCGGTGCGATGCGCGGGTTTGGCGCTGTGCAAGCCGCTTTCGGGTACGAGGCGCAGATGGACAAGCTGGCCGCTGCGCTGCGCATGGACTCGGTCGAGCTGCGCTGCATCAACGGGATGAGCCAAGGTGCCGAGGGGCCAACCGGGCAGATCGTGGACAGCCCGGCACCGGTCGCCGAAATGCTC
The DNA here is from genome assembly GCA_052143255.1 of Streptosporangiaceae bacterium. Classification (GTDB taxonomy): domain Bacteria; phylum Actinomycetota; class Actinomycetes; order Streptosporangiales; family Streptosporangiaceae; genus JAJYUU01. The sequence continues at coordinate 4,224 of JBKQTJ010000092.1, forward strand.
CGGCTGCTGCAAGCCAGGCCGCTTCCGCCGGAGCTTGGCGGCCAGGCAGACGTGCTCGAGCTGCCAGGAGGCGCGGCGAACACGACGCACGGCGAGGGCGTCATCCGCGGGGTCGGCTACGCCGTGGCCTACAAGAACGTCGGATTTTCCGAGGGTTACGACGACTACTCAACCGCCAAGGTCCGGCTGGAACTAGCGGGCGACGAGCCGGTAGTGACGGTGCACACCGCGGCCGCGGAGGTCGGCCAGGGCCTGATCACCATCGAAGAGCAGATCTGCCGCACCGAACTCGGAGTGCACCGGGTAGTGAGCCACCCGAAGGACACGACGGTCGGCTCCGGTGGCTCGACCTCGGCGTCCCGGCAGACCTACGTGACCGGCGGCGCCGTGCAGGCGGCCTGCCGCCAGATCCGCGAGCGTGTTTTCGCGCTCGCCGAGCAACGGCTCGGCCGGACCGTAGCAGACCTGCGGCTGGCGGACGGCGAGATCATTTCCGAGTCGGACGGTCGGCTAGCCTCGCTGGCCGAGGTGCTGCGCGGTGACGTCATTGAGGAAACCGTGGAGTGGCGGCACCGGCCAACGCGCCCGGTCGACCCGGAGACCGGGCAGGGCTTCGCGCACGTGCAGTACGCCTTCGCGGCACACCGCGCCGTGGTCGACGTGGACACCGAACTCGGCCTGGTCAAGGTTGTTGAGCTGGCCTGCGCGCAGGACGTCGGCAAGGCGATGAATCCCGATGCAGTGCTTGGCCAGATCCACGGTGGCAGCGCGCAGGGCCTCGGGCTTGCCGTCATGGAGGAGATCCAGGTCTCCGGCGGACTGCTCCGGAACCCTTCATTCACCGACTACCTGATCCCCACCATCCTGGACATGCCGCCAATGCCGGTCGATGTTCTCCAGTATCCCGACCCGCATGCACCGTACGGGCTGCGCGGTGTGGGTGAGCCACCGACCATCTCGTCCGGGCCTGCGATCGCCGCCGCCATCCGGGCAGCAACCGGTCTTAGCCTGACCAGGATCCCGATCAGGCCCGAGCACATCACCGGTACGTGATGACGGTCCGGCAGCCTGTGTTGGCCGTGGGGGCTCAGCAGGCCAGTTACCCCGGACGGCCCCGTTCCCGCCTTGGTTGTCATTGCTGACGGGAAGATCAGCAGCATGCTGACGTACGACACCGACCCCGGCGTCACGGTTGTCGAGCTTGCCGGAGACGAAGTGCTGCTACCGGGCCTGGTGGATACGCACGTGCACGTCAACGAGCCGGGCCGGACCGACCGGGAGGGGTTCGCGACGGCGACCCTGGCCGCTGCGGCGGGCGGCGTCACCACGGTCGTCGACATGCCGCTCAACGGGCAACTACCCGCCACAGGTCTCGGTCAAGGCGGTCTGCGCCGACGACTACCCATCGCCGGCCGAACTGGCCTCGATGAGATGGCAGCCGCTGGTAGAGCGCACCTCGGCTCGCGGTGGCACGGCGAACGAGTACCCGGTCGCGGACCGGCACCGCTGGACGGATGTCCGGCTCTCGATCTAGCCAGACGGCGGGGTGGCCAGGTTCCGCGTTCATGGGGAGCCGATGCCCGACCCTGACTTCCTGGCTGGGTCGATCGACCTGGCCGCACTGGAAAACGGCGGTGCGCTGGCCGACTGCTCGGACGCCTTCTACTCTTCGGCGGCGAACCTGATCATGCCGGGCCGGGCTGCAAGTATGGCTGATGGATGGGAGACCGCGCGGCGGCGTGACGGCGGCCATGACTACGCGCCTCTTGCCCTGGCCGCTGCGGGCCTGGTTCGGCAGGTCGAGATCGACACCTCGTATTTCGTCGGGAACGCGCCAGGCTGGGCGTTGCTGCTGGCAGCAACGCTCGAGCCGTCAGGGCCAGTGCCGGAGGCGCAGTGGTCGGAGCTGCTGCCGCGAGTACGGTTGCAGCCCGATACGAGGCACATTGTCACGGAACGTCGGCCGGCGCGTCGCCGATCAGATTTTGCATCGCTGCTTCCCCCCCCAGCACGGCTAGGACGTCGCCGATGGCGGGTTCCTGGCTGGCGGGCTCGGGCAGCGGCAGGTGGGCCTGGATCTGGTAGTGGTTGCGGCGGCCGTGCTTGTGCTTGACGAGGTACCCGGCGGCGGTCAGGTCGGCGATGATCGCATGGGCGCTGCGCTCGGTGATGCCGAGGCTGGCCGCGACGTCGCGCAGCCGCACGCCGGGGTCGCGGGCGATGCACAGCAGCACCCGGGCGTGGTTGGTGAGGAAGTTCCAGCGCTCCACTCTCAGAAACCTACCACACGATTCCGGAAATAGATTGCGCGTTTCTGATTTCATGCGTACGCTGAGAGCAGACCCGGACAGTCAGCAGCCGACGGCCGCAACCAGACCGGGTCACTCAGTGAGATGCCCGGCCGGGGTTCCCGCGGCCCGCTCTCACCGGCAAAGGAAGCACCGCCATGACCGAGCAGCCGCCCCCCCAGGGCGCGACCAGCACCACCACCTTGCCGCCGCAGTCCGCCAACGGCACATCCCCGCAGCTGCCAGCCGCGCCCAGCCCGCCTAAGCCCGGGCGGACGCGCACCCGGATCAGCGGCATGCGGACCAGCCTCATCGCCAGCTTCGCCGGCCTGATCGTAGTGATGATCTTCATCATCCAGAACGCGCATGCCGTGAACATCAGCTTCCTCGGCGCGCACCTGCGGCTGTCGCTGGCCGTCGCCCTGTTCCTCGCCGCCATCGCCGGCGCGCTGCTGATGGCCGCCGCGGGCACCGCCCGGATCACCCAGCTGCGGCGGATCATGCGCCGCGACCGGCGCAAGCCGCCGGCCAGCTGACACCGCCACGACAAGGCCCTGCAACCTGCGCGTCCTGAGCAGAAGCCTGTCTCCCGCCGCGCCCCGCCCACCTAGCACCGGCTACCAACCCATGCGCAACCCAACGCACGTCACACACTAAGGAGCCCGTCATGGGCATCATCGCCTGGATCGTTCTCGGCCTCGGCGCAGGCCTGCTCGCCAACATGCTGATCCCCGGCAAGAGACAGCAGGGTCTCATCATCACCTGCCTCATCGGCATCGCCGGAGCCCTCGGCGGCGGCTGGGCCGCCACCAAGATCTTCCACATCCACACCCTGCACGGCTTCTTCAACGCCTCCACCTGGCTCACCGCTATCGCCGGCGCAGCCGTCCTGCTGCTCGCCTACCACCTGGCCACCCGCCAATCCGGCCGATCCCAGCCCCGGTCCGGCCGCCGGTACGCGCACCGATAACCACCAGCGGGACATGACGCGAGGAACTGCTCTCGGGGCGCGCGCCGTCGCCCTACGCACCGAGAGCAGTGCCTCGCGGTGTCCCGGACCAGGCTGCTGGCTCGCTCATGCGCGCAACGCTGCTAGGTGGGCACACCCGAACCTCGTATATGCCGGTAACGCCAGTAGGCGGCACGGCCTTGTCGGCAGCAGTAGCACTAACTCGGCCGGTGGCGCCACATCGAGGAGGCCGCCAAGATTGCCTGACCCGCAGGCGTGCAGTCGGGTAGCTCCGGCGCGTTGCCGCGCCGGAGCCCCCTCAGAACCGTGCGTGCCACTCGTCGCGGCACACGGCTCAAGCAAGCCGCGAGGGCGTTGCAGGCTGAAGCGCGGGTTTTCTGCGCTG
>JBKQTJ010000093.1:0-2870 GCA_052143255.1 Streptosporangiaceae bacterium
GCCCAGTCCGCGGCGGTCCAGGGTACGCCGTCCGTTCCGGTGACGTACCCCGCGACCTTCGCCGTTGCGGCGGGTATCTGCGCGACGTCTGCGCCGATGGTGTCGAGCATAACGGTGTAGCTGGTCATGATGAAATCCTTTCGCTGCTGATGACGTGGGCGGCGATGATGGCCTGGAACTCGCGGGCCGCTTCGGCGAGGTGGTGAGCGCAGAGGTCGGAGCCGTCGACCTGCTCGGACTCGCACTGGTTCTTGCCGCGCTTGCTGATGATGAGCTTGAGGCACCGGGGAGCGCGCTCGGTCATGTCCGCTCCTGGAGGTGCGTCCAGATGATGCCGCAGTGCTCATAGCATCCGTGTACGGCCGGGTAACCGACATGACCCGTATAGATTTCGGTCTCGTATGGCGTGACTCGTTGGCCGCAGGCCGGGCAATACTGGTCCACTTTCTCTTCCTTTCAACGTGTGATCTGGGTACCCCCCCCCCGTGATCCCCCTATAGGGGGGGGATCACAGGGGGGTGGGTAGGTGGGTCCCGTGACGTCACGTCGTGATGTCACGGGTCTAAGCTGGCAATTCGTGTCCAGAGAGCCGCTTTCCCTGGCCCCTGGTCGATGCGGTCTGTCAACCCCGCCTTCAGTAGCTCGTTTAGCGACCGTGAGACCGTCTCGCGCTTCAGGCCGTGACCGTGCCTGTTGACGATCCGGTCGACGAGCTCAACGACCGTCGCGGGTGCGTCGTCCATCGCATCGAGGAGCTTTGCCTGTGCTGGCGGAAGGTCGGTTTCCTTCTCGTCGCCCTCGTCCTCTGCCGCTTCGCTGATGTGGAAGTTGAGGACGTCGCCGTGCTCGACGCGGATCCGGTGGTATCTGTGCAGCCATCCGCGCCGGTCCTTGGTGACGGTGAGTTTGAGGATTCCGTCTTGGGTGCGGGTGAACGGTTTCAGCGCGTCGAGCTTGTATGCAACGTCGGTCGCAGCGAGCTTGGCGCCGGAGCCGCGGGCATACCGGGATGCCTCGCCGTTCTTGACGTCGTGGTCAATGATCAGGACGGCGATACCGGCGCGACGGGCGCACGGTGTGAGGACACGCGACCAGAACCGGGTGACGTCGGCCGCCGCGTTCTCGTCGAGTCCGGCCCTGGCAAGGAACGCCGCGGATGAGTCCCACATGACGAGGGCTGGTCTCGGCTCGATCATCAGCGTGTCAGCCAGTGCCGCAACATCTTCGTTGTTCCACGTGCGGCCGGGAAACTGGTAGTAGTAGACGTTCTCCAGGTCGGGGGGCTTGGCGCCCAGCGCGGTCATTTTCTCCACGACCTGCTCGGCGCCGGACTCCTCGTCGAAGATGATGACGCGTTCCCCAGCGCGGATGAGCTGGAGTGTCCACATGTAGCCGAGCGTGGATTTCCCGCAGTCGGGCGGTCCTGCGAGGGAGTGGAGTCCTGCGGTGTAGAGGAGGTCGCCGCAGATCAGGACTGGTGGGGGGACGCCCGTCTCTGCGAGTGCGGCGAGGTCGAACCGCTCGAACCGCGCGGAGTCTTGTTCCCATGGCTCGCACTCGCAGAAGTTGGGCAGGTTCCGGCATTCTGCGCAGGTAGCGGACAGTTCACCTGGGCGCAAGATTCGGGGCCGTCCGCAGCTGCACTTTTCCAGGCTCACGCTGCCCGCTCGCGGAGGACCGCGAGGATGTCGGCGAACCGGAGCACGATGGCCCGGTCGACGGCTTCGCGTTTGGTCTGGGCGATGTCGGCGAGGGCTGCTTCGTAGCCGGCCTGGTAGCCCTTGCTGTAGGCGTGGGCGGCGCCGGGGTGGGCCGGAGGGCCGTAGTTCTCCTCGGCGGGCCAGTCGATCTTGGCCGCGGTGTCCACGGTCACGCCGCCGACTCGTCGGCGCGGGCCATCTCGGCCTGAGCCTCGCGGGCGAGCCGGCGCGCTTCGGCGGACAGCTTGCCCATCCTGACGTAGTGGGCCTTGCGGAGCCGCTCGGCGAGCCGCTCGGCCTGCTCGTCAGACAGGCTCGGGTTGCCTTCCTTCGCCTGCTTGACCCAGCGATCGAGGTTGGAGATGTGGTTGGGGCTGGCGAGGGCCGCCGCGGTCATCGCGTCCCAGTCCTCAGTGGCGAGGCGGGCGAGCACGCCGGCCGTGCCGCATTCGCTCCGGGTGAGGGGCCGCGTGTTTACGCGCGTAGTTGAGCGTGGCATACTGACACACCAATCCTTCGGCGAGAGGGGTTGGCGGGTGTCAGCGCTCGCGGTCCTACCCGCGAGAACTAAGCTGGCACCCGCTTTTTGTACTACGCGGACGGGGGCCGCGTTGCTGCTGGTGAACATGGTGCCGTAGACGGCGCGTGACGGCAAACCGGGGGAATCACACGCTTGTATTTCTCCGTCCGGTTTTCGTAAAAACCTCTCTACCTGGGCTCAAAAAGGCGTTATTGATTCGTGAGAATTGACGTACGGTTAACGAACTGTGATTTTCAATGGCCAAAGTGTGATCTAGATCACGTATTCTTCCGGCCCGGACAACCTAGCGGGGCCTTGGCGGTCGGCGCGGTGACGAGTATTCGAATCTGCATTCGCCGTCTATGTCATGTATCGTCACGGTCGAACAGCCGCCGGGCCTCCTCGATCGCCAGGTCATTCTCCGCCGCCCGGATGTACCGCTGCACCATCGCGATGTCCGACCAGCCGCCCAAAGCCATCAGCGACGTGACCTGGCCGCCCTTGCGACGGAACCCGATGGCCCCGGTAGCCCTGAGCATGTGCGGGTGCAGCCGGAACGGCGGGTCGGCGCGCAGCGCCCGCCGGCGGAGCGCGGTGTATAGGCCGCCGTAGGTGAGCCGCGGTTCGTGGGAGCGCTTCACCGGGAGCCA
>JBKQTJ010000094.1:0-8043 GCA_052143255.1 Streptosporangiaceae bacterium
GGCTCGGATCGACCATGCGCGCGGGCTGATCTGCGCAGTGGACTCCGATGCCGAGAACGTATTCATCACCATCGTTGCCCGGTCTCTCAGTGCCGACCTGCCGATCGTCGCCAGGGCCGCCCGTGAGCATTCGGCCGACCGCCTCTACCGGGCTGGCGCCACCCACGTCGTGTCACCGTATGTGACCAGTGGCCGCAGGATGGCCAGCCTGGCAATGCGGCCGCAGGTGGTGGAGTTCTTCGATGTCGCGCGGGCCGGCAGCCCAGGGCCGCGGCTGGAGGAGATCGAGGTCACCGAACGATCGAGGCTCGCGGGCTGCAGGCTGCAGGATCTGTCCGGGTCGGCGGTGCCGCTGCTGGTCCGCCACCCGGACGGTCAGCTGGTTGCCAGCCCTGCGGCCGACCTCCAGCTGTGCGCCGGAGATGTCCTAGTGGTATTTGGCGCCACAGACGACCTGCGGACACTGGGAGGCTGACGAACGGCGCCATGACCTGGCTTGTCGTCCTGCTGTCCTGGCGTCCCTCGAATTGCCGGGCCCATGCCGCTCGCAGCCGGAGCGACCGGCAATCATGCTCGGCTCGCGGTCGACCATGCAGGTGTGCAGGACCGCAGGATCTCGGCGAGCACTGCGGGCTCGGCGCCATGTCTTCGGCCTCGGCCGAGTCGACAACGTCAAGCAGACGCCGCGCGGCTGACCCGATGTTGGTCTCCCGTAGCGACGCACGGCAGGCGCCGGATAGCTGCCAGGCCGCGCCTATGGCTTCGCGGATCCGGAGCCGGCGGCGTTCCTCGGCGCGCGGCGGTGCAGCACGGCTGTCAATGGACTTGTCAATGAGAGGCCTGGGAAGCGAGCAGCAAGGGAGCTTCCAAGCGCGACAGGGCGGGAGTCTGCGCAGGTCAGGACGACAGCGAAGCCAGTGCGGACACTCGTAATGAATAGGTCATCGGTTCGATTCCGATAGGCGGCTCTATCTGACCAGCGGAAATGCCCTCCGCAGAGTTAATGATCATGCTCCCTCGTAGCAGTGTTCGTAGCAGTTTCCCCGAACAAGGCCCGCCCGAGCCTGGCGGCAGCGTCCTGCGCGAGCAATGACGAGACGTGCGTATGGGCCCGCGTGACCCGGATATCGGAGTGGCCAAGCAGCTCCTGGACCACGGCCAGGGCGACCCCCTCGTCCAGGGGATGGTGGCGGCCGGGGGCCGCATCGCGTGCACGCCCAAGGTGTTGCAGTCCCGCGGCGACGAGGATGTCTGACCACTCCTGCCAGTCCGCGCGGGGGTCGATCGGCCGGCCGTTCTCCTGGCGATAACGACGTCGCAGTCCTCCCAGAGGTTCGCCGCGGTGGCGCACTCCAGGTGAGTACCGTTCCAGCGCATCGATCGCCGCGCGATAGCTCGCAGGAAGCGGCCGAAGATTCTAGGACTCAGGGGCGGCGCGTCCCGCGAGCATGGCCAGTGGCATGGGGCGGACCGGGCGAGCCGGCGGCCCGGCCAGGCGGCCCCAGCCAGATGTCCGGGCGATACCCGCGCCCGCCGGCGGCTCACAGCAATGTCGCGGCTGTGCGCTGGAACCGTGCGCGGTCAGCCGTCGTCTCCAGCATTTATGGCTTCCGGCGAAGCGGCGGGGCGGGACAAGAACCGGAGCCGAGCGGCCCGCGCGTCCCAGGAGTAGACCACGACTGTGTCGGCGATGACGTCGTGCAAGGCCCGCCGGCGGCTGCCCAGCAGGATGCCGGCGAAGCCGAGGCCGAGAATCAGGAAGCTCAGCGGAAGTGCCAGAGTGCGCACCACCGCCCGCCGCGCGCCAGCATCGGCGCCGTCGGACCGTATGACCCTTACCCCGAGCAGCGCCATGCCGAAGGTCTTGCCGCTTGCTGCCCACGAGTAGGCGAAGTAGATGAACAGCCAGGCCAGGTAGACGATGCCGGCCCAGCTTTCGTGCCGGTTCCAGTTGACCGACTTGCCGGTCACGACGCCGAACGCGAACGAGATGGCGGCCAGGGCGAGCATGAACACCACCGTGCTGGCGCCCGCATCCACCACATAGGCGGCAAACCGCGAGGCGAAACCCGCGTAACGCCCCTGCAGGCCCTCCTGGGCGGCGGGCGGGACTCGCAACGCGACAGCGTCGCCCGCAGGCGCGTCCAAGATCGGGCTGCGGCCCGCGTCCTGATCGGGGCAGCCGGGCGGGCTGACGTACGGGCGCCGGCGAAGCCGTCCTACCCAGCGGGCGACGAACTCATCGAGGCCGACGACCTGGCTCCGAACCACGTCAAGCGCGCTGCTCGCCACACCGCCGGAGGACCGTGCGACGACCGCGCCCAGGTCGGTCTGCGCGATCAGGCTGTCCATGTCCACCTGGGCGACGATGGAATCAATGTCTACCCGGCCCACCAGTCGAGCCACGTCGACCCGCTCCAGCAGCCTGTCCACATCGACCCGGTCGAGCAGCCCATCGACGTCTACCCGGTCCAGCAGAGCGTTCACATCCAGCGCCGCGACTACAAGATCGACAACACGGTCCGCCACGGGCTGAGCCACCGCCTCCGCCGACGGGGCGAGCCGGTCTCCGGCTGACCGCAACGGCGCAAGGGGATCCACACGCTAAGTATCGGGAAACGCTGAGTCGGCGGCCTCACCCGCCAGGAGTGACCCCCGTAGCCGCGGTTGCAGCCGTGACTTCGCGACTTTCCGGGCCTACACCCCCACCCGATCACCCGTTGGGGATGATTCTGCTGAGCGACTCGGTGCTGCCTTCGCCGGAACGGCAGATCTTGTTCCGGAGACGATCGAAGCCACGACGCGTGTCCCCGAGGCCGTCCTTGTACATTGGCGTAAGGCGGGTGGACAAATTTGTTAATGGCCGCGTTTGCCGTCGCCATGGTTGTCAGGGCAGTCTGGGTGAGCCTGGAACGCTTTGGACGCACTGCTGCTGGATCGAGGGGCCCGCCGATGAAATTGCCTCAGTTTGACTACGCGGCGCCGGAGACCGTTGCTGCGGCAGTCGACCTGCTGGCCGAGCACCAGGACGAGGCGAGTGTGCTCGCCGGCGGCCAGAGTCTGATCCCGCTACTGGCTCTGCGGCTGGCCCGCCCGGCGGTGCTCATCGACATCAACGGCATAGATGAGCTGTCTGGGGTGTCGGCGGCAGACGGCAGGGTGGCGATAGGCGCCATGACCCGGGAGTATGTCGCGGAGGAATCCACGACGATCGCCGACACCGCGCCGCTGCTGGCAGCCGCTCTCCCGCTGATCGGTCATGAGGCGATCCGCAGCCGCGGCACGATCGGGGGCAGCCTGGCGCATGCCGATCCGGCGGCCGAGCTGCCGGCCGTCGCTCTGGCCCTTGATGCCGAGTTCGTAGTGCGCAGCAAGTCGGGCGAGCGGGTTATCCCGGCGGCTGAGTGGTTCGAGGGTTACCTCACGACCTCGCGCCGTCCCGACGAGCTCCTGGTGGAGGTGCGCTTCCCGACGGCGGGGCCAGGCACGGGGATCAGCTTCCAGGAGGTCGCACGCCGCCATGGTGACTTCGCCATGGTGGGCCTGGCGGCGTCGCTGACTCTTTCCGACGGCGCGATCAGCGACGCCCGGCTGGCGTTTGCCGGCATCTCTGATGTGCCGGTGCGGGCAGCCGAGGCGGAGGACCTGCTCGTCGGTGAGCAGCCGTCGGCGGAGTTGTTCGATGAGGCGGCCCGCCGGGCGACCGACGATATCGATCCGCCGGCCGACCTGCACGGGTCGTCGGAGTACCGGAAGAAGGTCGCGGCCACGCTGGTCCGTCGCGGCCTGCGGGCGGCTGTGGACGACGCCGACGAGAGGCAGTGACGGATCATGGACATTACCCTGAGGGTCAACGGAACGACGCGCACGGGCTCGGCTGAGCCGCGCAGGACGCTAGCGGACTTCCTGCGCGAGGACCTCGACCTCACCGGCACTCATGTCGGGTGCGAGCACGGGGTTTGCGGTGCGTGCACAGTTATCGTCGATGGCCGGGCGGTGCGCTCGTGCCTAATGCTGGCGGTCCAGGCGACCGGCAGCGAGATCACTACCGTCGAGGGGCTGGCGCCGGACGGCGAGCTCGGCACGTTGCAGCAGGCGATGTGGGATTCGCATAGCTTCCAGTGCGGGTTCTGCACGCCAGGGTTCGTCATGCAGGCCACCGCGTTCCTGAGCGCCCACCCGGACGCCGACGAGCAGCGGATCCGCGAGGCGCTATCCGGCAACCTCTGCCGGTGTACCGGCTACCAGAGCATCATCGACGGCGTCTTGCTGGCTGCCGAGCGCGACCACCAGGGCTGAGCGAGGGAGCGATCATGGCGGGACTTGTGGCGGAGCGCTACACCGGCGCCAGCATCAGGCGTTCCGAGGACCCGCGCATCCTGACGGGCGCAGGCCGGTACGTCGACGACATTAAACTGCCGGGGATGCTGCACGCCGCGTTCGTGCGCTCGCCGCTGGCTCATGCTCGTGTGCTCTCGGTCGATGTCTCCGCTGCGCGGGCACTGCGTGGCGTCGTCGCGGTCATCACTGCAGCGGAACTAGAAGCGATGACGGTCCCCGGGCCGGATGCGCTGATGGCTCTCATGGGCTGGGCGGGGCCCACCCCGGAATTCACCCTGCTTGCGACGGACAAGGTACGGCTCGTTGGCGACCCCGTAGCCTTCGTCATCGCCGAGAGCCGTTACCTCGCCGAGGACGGCTGTGAGCTGGTTGAGGTTGAGTACGACGAGCTGCCTCCGGTCGCGAATGCCGCCTTCGCGCTCGATCCGGGCAGCCCGCCGCTGTTCGCCAATCTGGGTGACAACATCGCCCGCCCGCACTCGCGCAAAGAGTTCGGCGACGTCTCCGCCACGTTCGCAAATGCTGACCGCGTTATGGACTTCCATATCGACGTGCATCGGCACCAGAACGTGCCCATGGAGGGACGCGGCTGCGTCGCGAGCTACGACGCCGACCTGGGCGTCATGACGGTGCACGCCGCAACGCAGAGCGTTCACGTCACCAAGATCGCCGTCGCGATGCGCCTGGGCATGGAGCAGGACAAGGTGCGCGTCTTGGCCGGCGATATCGGCGGCTCGTTCGGCCTGAAGATAGGCGCTTCACGCGAGGAACTCGCTGTTGCGGCTGCCTCACGTGATCTTGGCAGACCGGTAAAGTGGGTCGAGGATCGCGGCGAGAACCTCACCGCGTCGGGGCAAGCTCGCGAGGAGAGCTTCGACGTCCGGGCTGCAGTCAGTAACAATGGCGACCTGCTCGGGCTAGATGTCCAGGCGGTCATCGACACCGGCTCCTACCCAGGCATGGGCGCCATGGTCCCGGACATCATGGAGGCGATGTTGCCGGGTCCGTATAAGATCGCGGCGCTTGGCTTCGAGTCGACCGCGGTTACGACGAACAAGGCATCGTACGTCGCCTACCGCGGCCCATGGGCATCCGAGACGTTCGTACGGGAACGCGTCCTCGACCTCATCGCCAAGGACCTCGGCCTCGATCAGCTCGAGATCCGGCTGCGTAACGCCGCCCTGCGTGCCGATCCGCCGGCCAGCATGATTACCGGGCGTCCGCTGGTCGGTGTCACTACGAGGGAGTCGCTGGAGCGGGTCGCCCAGCTCGTGGACGTTCCCGCGTTCCGGCGCCGCCAGGCCGAGGCACGAGCCCGCCGTCGTTACCTGGGCATCGGCGTGGCGACGTTCATCGAGGCCGCCCCCGGCCCGCGCTCCCCGGAGGCACCCAGCGGCCCGATGGGCATGGAATCCATGCGCCTTCGGCTCGAGGAAGACGGCATCGTTGCGCTGTTCACCGGCCAGATGCCACATGGGCAGAGCCATCAGACGACCCTGGCTCAGATCGCCGCCGACGAGTTCGGCGTGCCTTTCGAGCAAGTCCGCGTCGTCGTCGGCGACACCGACGTCGTTCCGTTCGGGCTGACCGGCGGCAGCCGGTCGGCCACCATGACCGGAGGCGCGGCCCTGCACGGCGCTCGGCAGCTCAAGTTTAAGGTGCTCGATTTCGCGTCGCATCTCCTCGAAGCCAGCGCCCAGGACCTCCTGATCACCGACGGCAACGTCTGGGTACGCGGCGACCCAGCGAGTGCGATCCCGGTGAGCGAGGTAGCGCGGCGGGCGGCATCGGGCGAGTTCGGTGCCGGTGTGGACGCCAATCTCGAGGTCGAAGCCGCGTTCGACGGCGGCGAAGGCGGATGGTCCGGCGGCAGTCACTGTGCCATCGTCGAGGTCGATGTCGAGACTGGCCTCGTAAGGGTGGAGCGGTACGTCGTGGCTGAGGATTGCGGCGCGCTCATCAACCCGGCCGTCGTCGAGGGGCAGATCCGAGGCGGTATCGCTCAGGGTATCGGTGCTGTGCTGCTCGAGCGATCGGCCTACGACGAGGACGGCAACTGCCAGTCAGCGACGTTCATGGACTACCTGCTGCCGACCGCCTGTGATATTCCACGGATCGAGATTGAGCACCTGCAGACCGTGCCGCTCGACGCCGACGTCAACTTCCGCGGCGTGGGCGAGGGGGGCATGATCGTCGCGCCGCCCACGGTGGTGAACGCAATCGAGGACGCGCTATCGCCCTTCGGCGTGCGGATCTACGAGCAGCACCTGCCTCCGGCTCGGATCCTGGAGCTCATTGCCGCTGCGGACTTGAGTCAGTGAGGACGGGAACACCTGAATGAGCGGCGGCGGCTGCCACAATGGCGGCCAGCCGCCTGGCATCCAGGCATCGGGCCGAACACAGCCCGGCGATCACAATCCGAACGCGGCGCGCTCAACGACGACCGGTCGCGGCCAGCCCGGACCTTCCGGCCGGGCCGCGGCGGAGACATTCACAGCGCGGGCGTGCCCGGCATACTGACCTGAAAGGGCAGGAGCAGGACAGCGCAGCCTTCACCAAGGCTGCCACGGCGCCTGTCAGGGCACTCGATCCCTGCCCTGGGCCCAGCTCACGATCTGGAAACGAACGCCAGGATGAATATGGTCAATTCGGCGCGATCGGAGCCTCAAGCCACAGCGCGGCGCGCGAAGCGCCCTCTCTCCGGAAGTGCTTGGGTGGCGAGAGTGCCCGGCCGCCGCGCGCCTGGCTGATGAGCTTATTTACGGCGGCCTGGCCGCCGTTCTCAGCCGCCACCAGCAGGGCGTGCTCCCGGCCTGCGGTGCGCATGCGTGACCAGACTGGGAGCTCGATGACGGCGGGTAGGTCGACGCAGACGTCCACGGCGCCTAGACATTTGTGGCAACCGCCGCGCTTGGACAATCACACAGGGTCGTGGACTGGGTGCAGTCTGGGACGGAGAGCCTGGTCGTGCCGTTCGAGATCGCACCTGATCCCCAGGCCGGGGGCGGGGCTGCCGTCAGCTAGTGGTCGGTGCACTGGCGCCGAGTTTCCCCTAGGCTGGCACCCCGTTTAGACCATGAAATCGGCATAAGTCGCTCCGTGTCAGGCTTCGCAGCTCGCTCGACGGCGACTCTGACTTCATGCCAATCGGATGATGCGCAGCCCGGCCAGGAGGGCATTTGGTAGTGGGTAAGGGGGTGGGCCTCACGACTTCGTGTGGGGCTGGCCGACGCGGCGCGCTGCCGAAGGTAGAGCATACGGAAGGCAGAAACCTGATGAGCGATCCTGACCGCACGAGGCTTCCGATTCGCAGGCCGCCGTTCCAGGGGGTGGCCAGCAGGACACTTGAGGGATCAAAGCCTGACTGGAACCTGATCGGGCATCCCGAACCGCCTGATGGCTCTCCGAACGTCCTGGTAGTACTGATCGATGACGCCGGGTTCGGCAACCCGAGCACCTTCGGCGGTCCGATTAACACCCCCCGGTACACGCAGATGGCCGAGGCGGGGCTGCGCTACAACCGGTTCCACGTCACCGCGCTGTGCTCTCCCACACGAGCGGCGCTGCTGACGGGACGGAACAACCATGCGGTGGGTTTCGGCTCGGTCGGCGAGTTCTCCAGCGGCTTCCCCGGCTACACGGCGATGGTCCCGCGCGACTGCACCCCGTGGCCGAGGGTCCTGGCGGAGAACGGGTACAGCA
>JBKQTJ010000095.1:0-4912 GCA_052143255.1 Streptosporangiaceae bacterium
ATATAGACAGTGCCGGGTGTTCCCGTCGGCAGCGGGTTGCCGTTCTCGTCGGCGATCAGCAGCTCGCTGATCGGCCAGGCGTTGCCGACAGTGCCCGGATGGGCTAGCCAGTCCTGCGGCGAGGCGATCGTGCCGCCGCCTTCGGTCGCCGCGTAGTACTCCCAGACGCACGGGCCCCACCAGTCGAGCATCTCCTGCTTGATGCCGATCGGGCAGGGCGCGGCCGCGTGGATCAGCCAGCGCATGGAGGACAGGTCGTACTTGGCCTTCACGTCGTCGGGCAGCGACAGCATCCGCTTGAACTGGGTCGGCACCATGTGCGAGTTCGTTACCTGGTAGCGCTCCACCTTCTCCAGCGCCGTCTCGGCGTCGAACCCGTCCATGCAGATCAGCGTGTGGCCCATGTGCAGCGCGCCGCCGCCGAAGACCGTGACGGCGGTGTGGTAGTTCGGCGAGGTGAGCAGATGCGCGTTGGGCTGCCCGTCGGTGACGCCGAAGAAGGACAGCAGCCCGGCGCCCAGCACAACAGCGTCGTCCGGATCCAGGCCGATCAGCGACCGCCGCACGCCCTTCGGACGGCCGGTGGTGCCCGAGGTGTAGTGCATGGTCGTACCCGCGGTCCGGTCCTCAGGCAGCGAGTCAGGCTGGCCCGCGCGCAGGTCGCTGACGTCGGTAAAGCCAGCGACGGCGCCGAAGCTGAACCGGGCGTCCGCCGGAATGCCCGCCTCGTCGGCGGCGTCGATGCCCAGCTGGGCGAGCCGCTCATGCACGAAGAACGCCTTCGCGCCGCAGTCAGCCGCGATGTAGGCGACCTCGGGCGCGGTGAAATGCCAGTTGATCGGCGTCAGGTACCAGCCTGCCTGGAGGGCGGCCAGGTAGACCTCGACCGGCGCCGACCCGTTGGGCAGCAGCGAGGCGATGCCGTCGCCCGGCTTCAGGCCGCGTGCCCTGAGAGCGTGCGTCAGCTGATTGGCCCGGCTGAGAAGGTCACCAGCTGCATGCTCGGTGCCATCAGGATCTACTACAGCGATCCAGCCCGGATCGTCCTGCGCCCGGCGCCAGAACCCCTTCGATCCCACTGCATACCTCCGAGTTGTGCCGTTCCGGCCTGTCGGCTGTCCGCATGCCACGGCGGCCGGATGTGAGCTAGTAGCGCAAATCCCTATGCGTAGCGCTAGAACACCACATCTTGCGCGGTGTCGGCTAGACCTCTGCGGTCGGCAGCCACCTTGGACAACATCAGGCCTGTGCGCCGACCGCCTCGTCGTCCTCGTACTCGTCGTAGTACTCGCGACTCTCGCCGAGCAGCAGGATGACGCCGAAGACTACAAGCAGAAGGCCAAGCAGCAAGCCGACTAGCGGAAGGATGACTTGAACCAGCGAGATCTCGGTATCGGACGATGACGCAGTGTTGACGGCAGCGGCGACACTTTGCGGCGTCGAGGTCAGCGTGCCTTTCAGCAGGACCAGCGCGGTGGCTCCGGTAACCGGATTCTGCAGCGTCTCGTCCTGAGTCTCGATCACCTTGATCGGAGAACCGGTACCGGGCTCCACGTAGAAGGTCGACGTCGCGCTCAGGTACACCGGCGCGGTAACCGTCGGCTGGTTCTTGATGCCCAGCAGCGAGCCAGGGAACGGAACCTTGCCGATCTCGAGGTTATTGAGGTGCTGCACGAAGGTGTAGACAGTCAGGCCGTTGACAGTGGTCGTGCCTGTGTAGTCGAACGGCTCAGGCTTCATCACCGAGGTGTTGAAGACTTCATAGGTCTTCTTCTGCGTCCCGAGTGGCCAGACGTAGCCCTGGCCAGCGAAATGCGGGCGCTTAGTGCCGACCTCTGCGCCGCAGCAGTTAACCAGCACGCCGGTACGCCGGTCGAAGGCGAAACGCTGCGTCGAGTAGCTAATCGGGACCTGTGGCGAACTTGTCACGTCGAAAACACCAGTGACGTCGTTCCACACCGCAGTCGAGGAACTCCCGCCGGCGACATCGCCCTGCACGGTGCTGATCGCCCGGACCGTGGCCCCATTTACCTCTTTACCGGTCTGCGGGCTGAAGTAGGCCACGTTCGTCCCGCTGAGGCTGCTCACGCTGTACTCGTTGAGCGGGAACTTGATGACCTGGCCAGGGAGGTAGAAGCGGCACATCACCGCGAGCACCAGGAAAAATGCACCTAGCCCCGTGAGGGTGATCCCGAGGACACGGCGCATCGAACCCCTCCAAGGGACGGTTGCAGTACGTCAGTTATGGGATATCTCGCTACAAGATTGGCACATAGTACTGGCAAGTAGACAGGACGTCACGAGCAAAAACAGACACGTATCCATAACGGCACGTGCCGGTCCGAAACTACCTGAAGTCACTGGCGATGGCGACTGGGTCAACACGCCGGTCAACCGTCCGGCGGCTAGCCGCCGTAGGAGTACGGAGCCTGGTTCGACGGAGTGGCCGAACTGCCGAGCAGCGCGCTCGTGGCGATCGAGCCGCCTACGGCTAGAACGGCCCCGACCACCAGTGCGGTGATGATGAGCACGATGCGTGACACCGTTAACCCTCCTATGCAGCCGGTCAAGCCGCAAACCACGTCACAGGCACGCCAGTGTGCCACTTGGATCTGCCCGATGCCTAGCAAAGTGCAGTAAATATACCCAACGGTGATGTTAGCTGCTACCGATGCGCAGGTTACGACACGGGAACATGACGGTATCGGGTCGCTAAGGGCAACTTGTAGCCTCAAACAAGCTCCAAGGGTACTCTTTGCGCGTGCTTCAGCGCATCCGGGCGAGCCGCTGGGTGAGGACCGGACTGCTCGTCGCGATCCTCGCCTCCTGTGGTTACGGCCTTGTTGCCGAGTGGCCTCAGGTGCATCCGGCACTAGGTCAGCTGCACTGGTACTCGATCGCTGGCGCTGCGGCCGCGGCGCTCGCCGGCGCGGCCTGCATGATGGTCGCCTGGCAGCGGGTACTCGCCGATCTCGGCTCGCCGCTGCCTGTCCCGGTCGCGGCACGGGTAACGTTCATGGCCCAGCTGGGTAAATACGTGCCAGGCGGCGTGTGGTCCTTCGCGGCGCACGTTGAGCTTGGCCACGACTACAACGTGCCCAGGCGGCGCGGGGCCGCGTCTGTCATCATCGGGCTGGCAGTGGCGATCGCCGTCGGCCTGCTGATCGCGGCTGCCAGCCTGCCGCTCGCCTCCCCAGCCGTGGCCAGGAAGTACCTGATCTTCGTCGTGGCGATCCCGGTTATCGCGGTCTGCCTGGCCCCCCCGGTACTGCACAGGCTGCTGAATCTAGCCCTCAAGATCATCAAGCAGGAACCGCTTGAGCAAGCGCTCAGCTGGCGCGGCCTGGCCAGGGCGCTTGCCTGGACCGGGCTTGGCTACCTGCTGCTCGGCCTCCAGGTGTGGCTGCTGCTGACCGACGTGGCGGGGGCTCACGTTCACCTGCTCGTGATTGCCGTCGGTGCCTACGCCCTGGCCTGCTCGCTGGCCCTGCTGCTCGTCGTTTTCCCCAACGGCATCGGCGCCAGGGAGGTCATCCTGATAGCCGCCCTTGCGCCGGTTATACCGCATGGCGCGGCGGTGGCGGTGGCGCTGGTGACCAGGCTGGTGACGACGATGTCCGACCTGACCTGGGGCGGCGTAGCACTGGGCCTAGCCCGGTCTGGCCGTCTGCCGCTTGCTGCTCAGCCTGCTGACGGGCCGGACGAGGCACTGTCGGTGCCCAGGCGTACGCCGGTCGCCACGAACCGGCGGCGGGCTGGCCGGCACCGCAAGTCGCACGGCGGCCGGCACGCTGACTCTCCTGCCGGGATGCAGCCATCCGTTGAGCAGGGCTCTTCGTCGGCGCCGCTGCCTGAAGCCGCGGCCTGAGCCGCGGCACAATCGAGGCAGTCGCGGTCGCCTCAGGAGCCAGGTATGAGGAATACGACCAGGTCACGGCTGGCCAGGAGGACGCGGGCACCAGGCAGCCTGGCATCGCCGGCCAGCTTCGCTGGTGGCTTGCCGAGCAACGGTCCCGCGTCAATCACCACATAGCGCACGCCGGCCGCATGCAGCCGTCGCGTGAGCGGCCCGGCGGCCGTAACGATCGGGTCGAGCCTGATCGAGGCCGCGCTCTCTTGGGTCAAGGTCTGACTACCGACGGTGAGGCCGTCATTGGCGATCACCTCGCGGGCGAGGAGCTTGCTCCACGGGTCGTACACGGCTTCGCCGTCATTCCAGGGATAACGGCGGTATGCCGCCCACGGCAGCAGCAGCACGCTGCCCTGCAGCCCGCTGTTGTCGATGAGCCGCCTTGCGGTCAGCCACTGGCTTGGATACTCCACCGGCCGGTACCGTCCGGCCAGGCCCCAGGCCAGGCCGGGCAGAAGCACGACCGGGGCCAGCATTGCCAGCACGGCCACCACTACCGCGCCCGGCGCGGTGCCCGCGGTGGTTGGCGCTGGTAGGCGACCGCGACGCCGCGATGCGGAGCGCACCGACGCCGAACGTTCCGACACCGAACCCGCCGCCGCCGAACCCACCGACGCCGGACGTTCCAGAAGCCAGACGATGCCCGCGCCAACGCCTACCGCCTCCAGCAACGCGAGTGCCGCGACGAACTGCTGGCCGTCGCGTAGCACCGCGAATCCGGGCCACGCCGTCACCAGCCAGCTCAGCATCGCACGTGTGGGCGCCGTCACGCCTATCGCCGCGACCGCCAGCCCGATGATCCCGGCAAGGCCAAGCCCCCGCCAGCCCCGCTGCCGGCTGGCTTGCAACAGGTAGCCCGCCAGCGCGCACGCCACCACCAGCAGCCAGAAGAAAGATCCGGCGCCGCCGTATCCGCGCGGCACCGTCTGCGAGTTCCAGATGCCCGACAGCAGGACCATGCTGCCAAAGCGGCCGAATGGGGTGTCCGCCCTCGCCGCGAAC
>JBKQTJ010000096.1:0-7794 GCA_052143255.1 Streptosporangiaceae bacterium
GGTCCTCGGGCGTCAGGTTCGTGGTCGGTGGTCCGCCCCGGGCTTCGGGCGGACCGCCCGCCACGCTGCTCAACCATGCGGTCCTACTCAGCGCGGAGGCTCGTCACCGTCGCTATGCCCGGACGCACCGCCGGGCCCGCGGCAGGCTCCGCTTCCGCGTCAAGCTTGGCGCCGACACCAAGCTTCTCCTTGATCTTCTTCTCGATCCCGTCCGCCAGGTCCGGGTTGTCGCACAGGAAGTTCCTGGCGTTCTCCTTGCCCTGGCCGAGCTGGTCGCCGTCGTAGGTGTACCAGGCGCCGGACTTGCGGACGATGCCCTGCTCAACACCTAGATCGATAAGGCTGCCCTCACGACTAATTCCGTGACCGTACAGAATATCGAATTCTGCGACTTTGAAAGGACTGCTGAGCTTATTCTTTACGACTTTTACGCGAGTCCTATTTCCCACCGCATCTGTTCCGTCTTTCAGGGTTTCGATGCGGCGGATATCGAGGCGAATTGACGCATAGAACTTCAGCGCCTTTCCACCGGTCGTCGTCTCAGGTGAGCCGAACATGACGCCGATTTTTTCCCTCAGCTGATTAATGAAAATCGCCGTTGTCTTTGTCTGGTTAAGCGCGCCAGCTATTTTCCTGAGGGCCTGGGACATGAGCCTGGCCTGCAGGCCGACGTGGCTGTCGCCCATCTCGCCCTCGATCTCGGCGCGCGGCACCAGTGCCGCTACCGAGTCGATGACGATGATGTCGATGGCACCGGAGCGGATCAGCATATCCGCGATCTCGAGTGCCTGCTCGCCGTTGTCCGGCTGGGACACCAGCAGGGCATCAGTATCTACGCCGAGCTTCTTCGCATAGTCTGGGTCCAGGGCGTGCTCTGCGTCGATGATGGCCGCAATGCCGCCGACTTTCTGCGCATTGGCGATGGCGTGCAGCGCCAAGCTCGTCTTGCCGCTGCTCTCTGGTCCGTATATCTCAACGATCCGGCCCTTGGGGAATCCGCCGATGCCGAGCGCGACATCGAGCGAAATAGAGCCGGTCGGGATCACTTCCACCGGTGCGCGGGTATCGTCGCCAAGCCGCATGATGGCGCCCCGGCCGAACTGCCGCTCGATCTGCGCGAGCGCTGTCTCCAGGGACTTGTCCCTGTCGCCGCCGACGCCCTTGCCGCTAACCGCTCTGTCGTTCGGTGCCATCTGAGCTCCTGTTGGGGTGGGACCGAGGGCTACGCCGAGCCGCTCGCGTGCGCGTGCCTAACCTGCCTGCCGAACCAAAGGTGTCCCGGCTAAGCAGCCTGGTCCGCCTGCTGGTGGCGACGTTACGCGGCCCCTCTGACAGTCGGGGTTTCACGAAAGCGCCGCCCGCACCGCGGTCACCGCATGGTGTGGAGTGCCGCCAGCGATCTCACTCTAGCGAACAATTGTTCGATCATGAAGCAGACACGCCGGCCTGCCGAAATACCCTCGCTACCACGCGAAACGGTAGCCCGGCGGGCGCCCTCGCCCTGCGCTACCTGCCGTCGCGGCAGCAGTCAGCCGTTATTTTGACCCGTCAACGAAGGCCGCTCCCGGCTACACGACATCGCCCGCCGCCACCCAATGGCAGACCTCTCAGCAGGCTGCCAGCGCCGTTGTCCTCCGGACAAGGGGAGGCATCCCCACCTTGGCAGGCGGCAAGTTGCGCCGTCTCGGAGCGACCAGCCCCGTTCACAGCTGCTGCTCAGCGCACCCGGTCCGGCAGATGGAAGGCGTCGCAGACCGCACGCCAGACGACCTTGACGTCCTCGCCGTCCGCGAGAGCCTGGTTCACGGTCCGGCTGCCGAGCCCGGCGAGCACGTAATCCTTCGCGACGCTCTCGGCGTAACTCTCGCCGAACTGCGCCCTCATTCGTTCCCAGAACGCAGTAAGTCGCACGGGCGCCAGGCTAACCGGGCTCGGGCAGCGCGTACAACCGCAGGTGGCCTCAGGCAGGCTTACGGGCTAGGTCGTACGCGAAGCTCACGTTCTGGGTGAAGGTTCCGCCGTTGATGTGCGGGCCTAGCCTGGCCGCGAGGTCAGCATCGAACGCGGCAGCATGGTCGCCGAGTACCGCGGCCGGAAGGAATGACGTCGACCGGACGTACCCGGCGAGCTCCGGCAGGCTCCAGCGATGCGCGACGGAGAACTCACGGTGTCCGGCCACCTCAAAACCGGCGTCCGCCAGTAGCTGCAGATCGGGCCGGCGCTTCCGCGGCAGGTCCCAGCCCGCGGGCACCCGGCCCTCTGCACCGAGGGCCGCCTTCCACGTGTCCAGCATGGCTGCGAGCGCTCGCTGCCAGTCTTCCGCACCTGACGACGGCCCAGACGACCAGCACAGCGCCAGGTAACCGCCGGGCTTCAGCCATCGAAGGACCCGACCAGCGACCAGATCGCGGTCGAGCCGATGGAACGCATTACCGATCACTGCCAGCTCGAAGTAATCCGGCTCAGCGTCAAGGGACTCGGCACTCGACACGATCGGCCGGACATTCCCCGCGCCGCCGGCGGCAGCCTTGGCCGCTACGACTTCCACCATGTCCGGCTCCTGGTCCACTGCCCACACCTCGCAGAACCACCGCCGCAGCGCGAAGGCGAGATGGCCAGTCCCGCACGCCAGATCCAGCAGGCGGCCGCGCTCCGAAACATCGGCGCGCCGGATTAGATCTCCGATCATCGCTTCCGGGTACGGCAGCCGATACCGGTCGTAATATCCGGCACTTCCCTGGTACAGATCCGCCGCGAACCGCACCTCGTCAACCACCAGACTTAGCCTCCTGGCGACACCGTCGAAAACAAACATGAATCGCCAAGGTTACCGCCAGGCCTGCGGCGAACCGTCAGAATGATTCCTACTCCGGCAGGCTGCCCGGCCCAGGCGCCGACCCGCCGAACAAGTGACCGAGGCCGTGGAGCACCATCGTATAAACGTGCTGCACAATATCGGGGGGTATGAGATCAGCGACGATCATCGTCAGCAGTGTCCCGGATAGCAAGAGCGCCCAGTCCTTGCGACCCATGCGATTGCTGGCCCGGTCCGCTTCATCGAGTCGTTCATCGACGCGCGTCAATTGGTCCTCAGTCAACGACCGCGTGGTTTTCAGGTAGTTCTTTATCTCGCGCAGCTGCCGAGAGATCTGCGCCTGCTCGCGCGTAGTAAACGGCGTGTTCTCGACCGACTGGTCACCGTTATCCAAGAGACTGGGCCCGAGCTTGACCGTCCAGAGGTCGTCGATCCCCTCGTATTCCACCACTTGCTCGCCCCAACCTCGGACTAACGCCAGAACGTTTCTCCACTTCGGCGGCGACGATCTCTTCCACGGCTCGGGGCCGACCTTCGCTCTCGTTCGATACGCCAGGTCAGCCTGACGTCGCCCTATGACGAAGCTCGACTCCGAGGAGACATGCCTGATCACGACATCATGTGTTACTACGTTTAGCTCGCATGCAGCCGGGTCTAAACCGCTCGCCTTGACTGCATTAAAAATGTCATTCCGCTGTATTTTTGTGAGCTCCACCGTGAGTCTCCCTTTGGGGGCTCGCAATCGGGTTGTCGATTCTGGGACTAAAGCTGGCTGTCGAGACACTGCCCGACGCCCGGGCATTCGGCGTACCGAGCACCCGCTTAAAGAGAGGGGTCAGCCGGATCCCGGCTGACCCTGCTCTTCGGGAATAGATGTCTTTGCTACAGGAAGTCGTCAAAGTCTCCTCGCTTGATACCTTCCGCGAAGGTCTGCCACTCGGCCAGGCTGTAGGCGAGAACGGGGCCATCGGGATTCTTCGTGTCGCCGACGAACACCATGTCGTCCTGCTGCGCTATCCGGACGCAGCTGCCGGCTTCGCAGTGCCGGGCAACGCGCCATGAGAGCTCGCCGAGGGAGCTCACGTCGGAAGGTCTCATTCTGTAACTCCTTGTAACTGATGTCATGGTTATAAACGCTTGTCTGTGTTGCTCTCAGGCGTAATGCGCGCTCCGGATCTTGGTGATCAGGCTTGTGGAGTCCTGGAGGCTCAGCGCAGCGTCACGAAGGTACTCGACCGCCTCCCGGTAGCGCTCGATTTCTGCCGCGCGCTCCAGGTACCGGTTGGAGAACAGACCTTCCAGAAAGACGACCGGGCCTTGCTGGAGATCTTCCCCGAACTCGAGGAGGCTAAAGTTGCTGTCGGGACTGGCGTGCGCGCCGGCGGTGAACGGGATGACCTGAACGGTCGCCTTGCCGCGCGCCGCTGAATCCAGGATCTTGTCGAGCTGGGCTCGCATGACGGGTCGACCTCCTACCTGCCGGTGCAGCACCGCCTCGTCGAGCAGCACCCGGTACCGCGGCGGAGTGTCGCGCTCCAGTAGCTTCTGGCGCCGCATCCGGGCCTCGACCCGCTGGTCCAGCACGTCAGGCCGCATCTTCCTTTCGACGGCCCGGATGATCGTGCGCGCGTAGTCACTGGTCTGCAGCTGGGCTGGCACGAAGTACATCGAGAACTGCGTGATCGCGGCGGCCTCTTGCTCGAGGCCGAGAAGCGGAGAAAGAACCGGTTCGTCGTACTGAGTCCACCAGCCGGACTCGCGTGACTGGCGGGCGAGCTCCATGAGGGCATCGGCTTCGGCCTGATCGGTTACGCCATAGATGCGGACCAGGTCCCGTACGTCCCGCAAACTGGCCCGGCGCATGCCGGTCTCCAGCCTGCTGATCTTGGTGGCAGAGCACAGCAACTGGTTGCCAACCTCTTCGACCGTCAGCCCGAGTTGGCTTCGCAGTTCCCGCAGCCGCATGCCCAGCTCACGCTGGCGAATGGTCGGGTTGGCATTCTCGGCGATTGGCGACTGTCGCAGCCTGGGGCGGACAGCAGGCAAAGGCTCCTGACCATCGCCTTTGGCATTTGCCACGGGTCAGGATGGTAGCACTTAGGTGTTGACTCGCGTAGCGCCTACCCCACGAGACTCAGAAAAATCTCTAGGCAGAAACCTTGCTTTTCCGGCATGGCGCACGGCACCACGGCCGATCTTCGCACCTGCCGCCTCGGGGCCCTGAACTGGCCAAATCGACGGAGCAACCCAATTGGCCAGGTGCCCGACGTCAGCTGTATGCCACAGCGCACAGCACCAGCCACGTAACCGTACCACACCGTTGGCTAGTTCCTATGGCGAACGCCATTGGCAAATGCCAAACGCCATGAGACCGTAATAGTGCGGGTTCCAGCAGGTTCAGGCCAGACCGAGGGAGGGGGCAGATACGGCCAGCGCCTCAAATGGTGATGTTGAGGCGGTAAATGGCACGAGGCCAAACAAAAGCACGGCCGATGTTGACGCCATCGACCGTGCCAGTCACCGGGCCGAGTCCACAGAAGGATGGGCCAAGCGATGGGGATCATGTTACCCGCCCCGTCGGCGAATGCAAGGTGCCCGACAGCGGCGGCGATACCAGCACCCATTGTTTGGCCCTCCTACCGGCATCAGCCGGAGGGAGGTGTTAAAGATGCAGGCTGCGGCTCAGAATGCGGATGCAGTACGGATCTTGGTGCTGTTAGCTGCGATCGCGATTGTGGCGTTCTGGCGGTTGGTACTCAGGTTGGTAATCATCCTCGTGGCTGCTGCCGTGATCGCCGGGATTGGCTATGGCGCGATCGCGCTCTGGCAGGGCGTGCATCATGTAGCCGGATAGCGGAAGCCTAAACAACCGAAGCTCTGCCGGCCGGACTGGCGGAACGAGCCGAGCTCAGCCGGCCGGCAGGCACACTCGGGTCGACGGGCGGCCAGCTGGGCAGCCAGGCAGAACGGTCCGACCCGCCAGCTCCGTCGCCTAGGTCACCGCCCGGCAACTCCCGCTCGTCGCGCCCTCGTCCCGTGGCCGCGGTCGGCACGAGGCCGGACCAGGGTGAACGACTCGAACTCGGTGTAATTCGCCGTCGGAGCGCCCTTCTCTCCCGTCGCCGGGTTGACCGGATCCGCGCCGAGCGCATGGAAGTAGCGCACCGTGATGCTGGTCTGGTCGTCCCAGTCGCCGCCGGGATCAACATCGAAGACGGCGATCCCGTATCCGGTCGAGGTGTCACGGCGCGCCGACCAGATAGCGTCCTCGCGCGCGTCAGATCCCGCCCGCGCGTACACGTTCGGAGTCCCGGTCGGGGCGGGCCTGTTCGCCCTCGTGAAGACCTTTGCCTGCGTCAGCCCGTCGGCGCTGTCAACGCCGTAGTCGTCGAGGTTAGCGCTGGTCCCACCGGAGCCAAGGACCAGATGAACGGTCCCCTGGCTGGTGTCGAACACGCCGGTGTCAGTAGTGATCACCGGATGCGGCCGCAGCGTCTGCACCGGGGCGCCGGTAGCGGCCTCGGTGCCGACCATGCCGTCGAAACCCCGGCACGGGAAGGACCGCTCGTAATCGTGATCATGGCCGTTCAGCACGAGGTCCACCTGATACCGGTCGAACAGCGGCAGCCACTCCTGCCGGATGCCGAGATCAGAACCATTGCCGGTGGCCGACGACGAGCACGCGATCTGGTGCATCTGCGCGACGATCCAGTCGATGCCCGGGTCGGACCGCGCATTCCGCAGCGTCCGTTCCAGCCACCTGGTCTGCTCCCCGCCCGAGTACCCGTTGATGTAGAACGAAGTGCCCGGCGGTATGGCCGGGTTGCCGGTCGAGGCCGCTGGCACGAGCGAACTCGGGCCGGCCACGAAAGCCCCGGCATCCTGGTACACCACGTCATCGGCGGCGAGCGAGATGAACAAGACCGACCCGACGCGGAACGAGTACCAGCGGCCGCGGAATCCGGGCACGCCGTTGTCGGGGAGCGTGTAGCGGGTCAGGTACGAGGTAAGCCCCTGCGGGCCGTTGCTGAACTCGATCTCATGATTGCCCGGGCACGGCATCCACGCGCGGTAGGCCGCCGAGGCCTGATTGTTGTTGCCGAAGTCGCGCCAGACCTCCGGCTGCACCGTCGGATTCAGGTCGGCATAGCAAAGGTCACCGTTCAGCAAATGGAACAGCGGGCTAAAGGACTCGACCGCAGCCACTGCGTACGCGCTCTGGCCGTAGGACAGTACCCAGGCGGTGTTCGGCGTCGCCAGGTCACCGAAGCTAGTGAACCGGAACGGCTTCCTGTCAGCCGGCGCGGTACGGAACGTCCCGGTGAACGGCTCAGGGGCGGCGTCATTGTCGGCCGTGACCGTATAGGTGTAGCCCTCGTCCGGCTCAAGCCCGCGCATTTCGACGTGGTAGGTCCACACGGTTTCCCCGTTGACTCCGTCGGTGTAGGTCCGCTGGACCGCGGGCAGCTGGACAACCGAACCGCGCGGGCCGGTCAGCATCACGCGCGGGCGGGTTGCCGGGCCAGGCGACGCCCAGGACGCCACCATGCTCCGGGCCGGATCTGCGCCCCAGGTGAGGTGGATCTGCTCAGGCGTGCCGTCGGTGGCCGAGGCTGACGTCAGGCGCGCAGCTGCCTTCTTCGGCTGGCCGTGGATGGCAGGCGCGGCCGCAAGCAGCCCGACGCCGCCGACGCCCGCTAGGACCTGGCGACGAGATGGACCCGGGTCGGAGGGACCTGCGCCGGAGCGACCGGCATCAGAATGCCAGGCGCCAGCATGACCGGCGCCAGAATGATCTTCCTCAGAACGACCAGTGCTGAGCGCCGACGGCTCATCGGTAGTGAAAGTCATGCGGCTAGCGTCGCCGCCCGCCGTGAACCGGGAATAACGCGGCAATGGCCAGCCGGGCTTATCGGCGTGAAACCCCAGCAACGCTCGGCGAGCACCAGCCCCCGGTCGTCAGGACGGCCGCCACCGAC
>JBKQTJ010000097.1:0-12262 GCA_052143255.1 Streptosporangiaceae bacterium
CGCCTGTACGGGCTACGACGGGCCTGGTGACCTGCACTATCGCCAAACTTGACCGATTACCCTTGACGGTGGGACCATGAAGGTGTTAACAGCGCGCAGCCATCTCCGGCGTCTGCGTGCCTGCCCACTCTGGTCACTCAGTGTGGAGGACCTTACACAATGGCAAAGGCTCTACTCGGCCACGTCGGCGGGCCGGATCCCCGCATGGTCTCAGAGATGCGCCGCTTGCAGCAACGAGTACGCGACCTGGAGGCCGAGCTTGCTCGGCTTCAGGAAGAAAACGATGTGCTAGTCGCTTCGGTCGGCCATGACCTGCTACTTCCGGTTCGCGAGCCAGCGCTCACCTGACAGGGCGCCGGGGCCAAAAGTTACCGCACGGTGAGGGACGCGTTAAGCGTCCCTCTTCGGTTTTTGGCCAACAGGTGCCCGCCGTGTCCGCTCAGGCGAGGTGCGCGGCGATGAAGGTCAGCGCCGCTGGCAGGTTCCTGGCCCAGAACGCCTCGTCATGACAACCGCCCAGGATCCCGCCAGGCGGCTGGCGGCCGATGATGCCGGTGAGCCGGGCGCGCAGCCGCGCTGCTTCCGGCTCGAATGGGTCGTCGGTGCCGCAGCCGATCCAGCACGGGATGTCCTGCAGCGCCGAGGCGTTCGCAACCACGTCATTGCGCGTGAAGTCCGCGGGGCTGTCGAAGGACGTCCGGTTTGCGGCGATGGCGTCGGCATAACTCGCGAAGATCGCCGGGGACAGCGCGGCGACGGCCGCGGCCTGCGCCGGCCTGCCCGCTGCTGGACGAGGAGCGGATGAACTGGCGCCGGCAGAAGTTGGCGCGCCGACATTCGCGGCCAGCTGCTCGGCGAGCAGCAAGGCGCCGTAGCCGCCCATGGACTCACCGGTGATTCCGATCCGGGCGGTCGACAGGCCCGCTGCGGTCAGCCGGGGCTGCACCTCGTGGATGATCATGCCCAGCGGATCATCGCCGTCGGCGCGCTTGTGCCAGTAGGCGTCGCCGCCATCGACCGTGACCGCAGCGAACCTCGTGATATCGGCGGCCGTCATGGCCGGGCTGAGCTGGCTGGCAAGATCACGAGCCGTGGCGCCCGCGCCGTGCAGCCCGACCACGACGCCGAGGCCGCGGACGCCAGGGCCGGAGACGCCCGCGGCGCGAGCCGGTATTAGCGTCACCATCGTGACGGTGCGGCGCCGGTAAGCGGAGTAGAACGTGGCCTCACGGCGGACCGGCGGCGCGCCGGGCGGGAGCGGCGGCGCTGACCCGCACGCTCCGTCAAGTCGCGCGAGGGTGTACTTGCCCGGCAGGGTGCCATCCTGGACTAGCTCGAAACCCGCGGCCCCGCCGGCGACGACGAGCCCGAGTCCCGCCAGCACGACAGCGCGGCGCGACGGACGGCCGCGAGCGGTCCGAGAACTGCCCGGCATGGTTCCTCCCGTGTGGCCGCGCGTTCCACCCGGCGTGACCCCTGGATGGTATGCGCATGCGCGGCGTCTTAACGGTCAAGGCACCACATATCGGATCGGGCACGGGCGCGGATGCGCGAGGTCAGAGTCGGCTCGCGGTAAGGTGCGAACGACGGTGGCCCCCGCCATGGCATTGTCCATGGCCTTGTGGCCAGTGGCTGGGGAGGAGTCAGCAGGTGTACCTGAAGACCCTCACCCTGCGCGGATTCAAGTCGTTTGCGTCCACCACGACGATGCGATTCGAGCCTGGTATCACCTGCATTGTCGGGCCGAACGGCTCGGGCAAGTCGAACGTCGTGGACGCGTTCTCCTGGGTGATGGGCGAGCAGGGCGTCAAGCCGTTGCGCGGCGGCAAGATGGAGGACGTGGTCTTCGCCGGCACCTCCGGCCGCCCGGCGCTTGGACGGGCCGAGGTCACCCTCACGATTGACAACACCGACGGCTCCCTGCCGATCGACTACTCCGAGGTCACCCTCAGCCGGCTGCTGTTCCGGTCCGGGCAGAGCGAGTACGCGATCAACGGGGACCAGTGCCGGCTGCTGGACATCGCCGAGCTGCTGTCGGACACCGGCCTCGGCCGGGAGATGCACGTCATCGTCGGCCAGGGTCAGCTCGACGAGGTGCTGAACGCCGGGCCGGACGCGCGCCGCGCGCTGATCGAGGAGGCGGCCGGCGTGCTCAAGCACCGTCGGCGCAAGGAGAAGGCGGTCCGCAAGCTCGATGCGATGCAAGCCAACCTCACCAGGCTCGTGGACCTTACCGGAGAGCTTGGCCGGCGGCTCAAGCCGCTCGGCCGCCAGGCGGAGATCGCGCGCAAGGCGGCGGTGATCCAGGCCGACCTGCGCGACGCGCGCCTTCGGCTGATGGCCGACGATTACGCCACGCTCGCAGCTGAACTGGCGCAGGACGAGCACGATGAGGCTGCGACGGCGCAGGCGCGCGCTGCATTGGACGCCCAGCTCGCGGAGGCCAGGGAAGTCGAGGCGGAACTGGAGCTGGCCGAGCAGCAGCACGCGCCGCGACTGGCGGCGGCGCAGGACGCTTTCTTTGCCCTGTCCGGCCTGGCGGAGCGGCTGCGCGGCGTGCAGGGCCTGGCGGCTGAGCGGCACCGGCACCTATCCGCGCCCGAGCCGCAGCGAGCCGGCCGCGACCCCGACGAGCTCGAGCAGGAGGCGGCCGAGCTGCGGGCGCAGGAACATCAGCTGGCCGAACGGCTTGCGGCCGCCCGGCAGCAGCTGACCGTGGCTGTAGCGGGCCGGACCAGGGCCGAGGCTGCGCTAGCCGAGAACGAGAAGCGGCTCGCCGCCGACGCCAAGGCCGCGGCGCAGCGAGCCGAATCGCTGGCCCGGCTGCGCGGTCAGGTCGAGGCGGCGGCAAGCCGCGCCGCCGCCGCGCAGGAGGAGGCGGGCCGGCTAGCTGAGGCGCAGGCGCAGGCGCGGGCCAGGGCCGAGCAGGCGCAAGTCGAGTACGCGGCATTGCAAGACCTGGTGTCCGGCCGTGAAGACGGCAGAGCCGACCTGGCTGCTGCCCACGAGGGCGCCGTCGCGGCACTGACGGCCGCTGCCGCCCGGGTGGCAGAACTGCGCAAGGCCGAGCATCAGGCCAGCGACCACCGCGCGGCGCTGCGGGCCAGGGCGGAGGCGCTCGGCGAGGCCGCCGCGAGCAGCGCGGACGCCTCGGGCGTGCTGCTGGCCGCAGGGCCAGGCAGCTTCCCTGGCGTGCTCGGGCCGCTTGCCGACCTGGTTACGGTGGGGAACGGGGCCCAGGAAGCCATCGCGGCCGCGCTCGGCGCCGCAGCCGGATCGGTGGCGGTGACCGGGCCGGACGCGGCGGTGGCCATCATCGCCGAACTCAAGCGGCGGGATGCGGGCCGGGCCGGCCTGGTCATCGCGGCAGATCTGGACCATCCCGGCGGCGTGCCCGTTGGGCGCCGGCTGCCCGAGGACCTCGAGGCGCTGAGGGCCGAGACGGGGGCTGGCTCCGTTAGTCACGCCCTCGACCTGGTGACTGCTCCAGCGGATCTGGCCGGCGCGCTCGCTGAGCTGCTCGGAAACGTGGTGGTGGCCAGCGGCCTGGCCGACGGGCTGCGGCTTATCCGGGCCGACCCGCGGCTACGGGTCGTTACCACGGACGGCGACCTGCTCGGCGCGCACTGGGCACGAGGCGGTTCGGAGGCGGCACAGAGCCTGCTGAGCCTGCGGGCCGCGGCCAGCCAGGCCGCGGCCGGAGTCAGCGAGGCTGACCGCCGGTGCCAGCGGGCCGAGCGGCAGCTCGCGGCTGGCCTGGAGGACGAGGATCAGGCCCGGCAGCAGCTGGCCGAGATCGCAGCCAGCCTTCAGCAAGCCGACGCGGCGGCGGCTGAGACGTCCGGCAAGCTCGGCTCGCTGGCGGGCCGGGCCCGGGCAGCAAGGGACGAGACCAGCCGGCTGGCGGCCGCAATCGCGGCCGCCGAGCGCTCCCGCCAGCAGAGCCTGGCGCAGCTGGCTGACGCCCGGGCCAGGCTATCCCGGGAGTCGGAGCAGCCTGGGCGGCACGATCCGCAGCCAGACAGCGACCCTGGGCCGGCCGGACGGCAGCAGCTGGCCGACGCGGCGGTCGCCGCGCGCAGCGCTGAGATGGAGGCCAGGCTCGAGGTTCGCACGGTGGAGGAGCGGCAGCGCGCGATCTCCGGCCGCGCCGACGCGCTGGTCTCGGCGGCACTGGCTGAGCGGCAGGCGGCAGCCAGGGCAGCGGCCCGGGCGGAACGCCGGGCTGCCGGCGCGCTGGTGGCCAGTGCCGTCGCTGAGGGGGCCCGGATCGCGCTTGGCCGGGTCGCGCTGTCGATTGCGGCCGCCGATGCGGAGCGCCAGCAGGCTGAGGAAGCGCACAAAGGCCGGGACGTCGAGCTGAGGTCGGTCCGGGCCAGGATCAGGGACGCCACCGAGGAACTGGAAAAGGTCGTCGAGGGAGCGCACGGCGCGCAGATCGCCCGCGCGACCAAGCAGCTGCAGCTGGAGCAGATCGCCGCCAGGGCGCTCGAGGAGTTCGCCACCGAAGCTGATGTGCTGATCGCAGAGTACGGCCCGGAGGTTCCGATCCCCGGCGAGGCCGACGGGCAGCCCGTGGTTCGGTACGACCGGGAAGCTCAGCAACGCCGCGCGCAGCAGGCGCAACGGCAGCTCGATCAGCTCGGCAGGGTTAATCCGCTGGCGCTGGAGGAATACGCCGCGCTCGAAGAGCGGCACGCATTCCTGGTCGCTCAGCTTGAGGACCTGAAGAAGACGCGCCGGGACCTGCTGACCGTGATCAGGGAAGTGGACGACCGGGTACAGCAGGTCTTCAGCGCCGCCTACGCCGACGTCGCGCAGGAGTTCGAGGCGATCATCGGCAGGCTGTTCCCCGGCGGGGAGGGCAGGCTCGTACTGACCGATCCCGACGACATGCTCGCGACCGGCATCGACGTCGAGGCGCGGCCGCCCGGCAAGAGGATCAAGCGGCTCTCGCTGCTGTCGGGCGGGGAACGCGCGCTGACGGCTATCGCGTTCCTGGTGGCGATCTTCCGGGCCCGGCCGTCCCCGTTCTACGTGCTGGACGAGGTGGAGGCGGCGCTAGATGACACCAACATGCAGCGGCTGCTGGAGATCCTGGCCGAACTGAGGGATGTCTCGCAGCTGATCATCGTCACGCACCAGAAGCGGACCATGGAAGTTGCGGACACCCTGTACGGGATCAGCATGCGGGGTGACGGCGTGTCCACGGTGATCAGTCAGCGGCTGCGAGAGCGCGAGGCTGTTTAGCGCTGGCCTGTCCGTGGGCTAGCCCGGCCGCTCGGCTAGCCGACCGCGGTCTGCCAGACTGGTTGCGCCATGGGAGAAGATCTGATCATCGCGGCCATCGCCGTTGTCGTCGTGGGCGCTGGCACTGCAGGGCTGGTCCCGTATCTGCGGTCCCGCCGCGCCGCACTGCCGCGCGACGGCCAGGATCGCGGCGGCGTCGGCACGCGGGAACGCGGCGAACTAGGCGGCGCCACCGGCGGCCCTGCCGTTGGCGACGCCGGCACCGGCGATACTTCAGCGGGCGGCCTTGCCGGTACCGGCGCTGGGAGCGGTCCGGCCGGGACGCTCGCGCCGCCCCCGCCGGCCGGGCCCGGGGCTGCGCCGCCAGGAGCATCGGTGCCGGGGCCGGCCGCGCCGCCTGACCTCGGCGTTCCGACGGACGTAGCTGGGCCAGCGGCCGTCATCGAAAAGCCGCCTCCGTCCGCCGGGCGGCTCGCCCGGCTGCGCGGCCGGCTGGCCAGGTCTCATTCGGCAATCGGTTCGGTGCTGCTGAACCTGCTTTCCACTGGCAAGCTGGATGACGAGGCTTGGCAGGACATAGAGGACACGCTGATCAGCGCGGACATGGGGGTCGGCCCGGCCCGTGAGCTGGTCCAGCGGCTGCGCACCGAGGTCAAGGTGGCAGGCTCGGCTGACGCAGCCTCGGTCAAGGGCGTGCTGCGAGCCGACCTGATCGAAATGCTCGGGCCGGACATGGACCGGTCGCTGCGGCTAGCGCGTCACGGCGACCGTCCTTCGGTGGTCCTGGTGGTGGGCGTCAACGGCACCGGCAAGACCACGACCTGCGGCAAGCTGGCCAGGGTCCTGGTCGGAGACGGTAAGACCGTCGTACTGGGAGCCGCCGACACCTTCCGTGCCGCGGCCGCCGACCAGCTGCAGACCTGGGCGCAGCGGGTAGGCGCCCAGGTTGTCCGGTCGGACCGGGACGGCGCCGATCCGGCCAGCGTCGCCTTCGAGGCGGTCAACGTCGGCATTCAGCGCGGCGTCGACACGGTGATCGTCGACACGGCCGGGCGGCTGCACACCAAGGCCGGCCTGATGGACGAGCTCGGCAAGATCAAGCGGGTGATCGAGAAGCACGGCACGGTCGACGAAGTGCTGCTGGTGCTCGACGCGACCACCGGCCAGAATGGCCTGCGGCAGGCCCGTGTATTTGCCGAGGTAGTAGATATAACGGGCATTATTCTCACGAAGCTCGACGGAACAGCCAAGGGTGGCATCGTCATCGCCGTGCAGCGCGAGCTCGGGGTGCCTGTCAAGCTGGTAGGACTCGGAGAAGGCCCCGACGACCTGGCGTTCTTCGACCCGGCAGTGTTCGTTGATGCCATCTTGGGTGACTGACCGGTGCCGGCCAACTCGGTACCGCCACACTGAGTCATGGTTCACAGTCATACCAACCGGACGAAGGCAGCTTTGCATTGTGCAATTGCCTGACGGAAGACATTCCCCGGCATAAGATCTGAGAGCGCCAGCTGCCATTGCGGCAGGACGGGCCGGGCCAGCTCTCAATCGAGGCGGCGGTGCCGTGCGCTGGTTGCGACGGAAGGGAGCGCGTTGGACGCCGGCGGCACGGGACACGACTTAGGTCACGTCGCTCCTGTTGGCGCGGGACTCGCGGTCTGGTTCCGTCGGGAGACGGCAGGGGGCTCTGCGCCGACGTCGCATGGCGGCGGGAAGCGGTAACCGCCGTGCCACGCCAATCCGACGCTCCCGCCAGCGCGACGATCACGCCGACCGCGGCGGGCCGCAAGCTCGGCTCGTCCGGCCTGCCAGAGCAAAGGTTACCGTGGTGGCGGTTAAGGTCCTGGCGCAAGGACCTGGACGCACTAACCCGGCTCCGGGACGGCTTGCAGGCGCTCGAGAATGACCAGGCCGCACAGGGCACTGCGGCGCGGTCGGCTCAAGCCGCGGTAGCGACCGGCGCGCAGTCAGCGAGCGGCAGGCCAGCCGCGGATGCGACTGCGGACAGCCGACCGGCAGCGGACCGCGAAGCCGCCAGGGCGGATCCGGGCATCGCAGCCATCCGGGAGACCTTCGCTCTGGTGGCGGCGGCAGGTGACGAGGCAGCCGGCTACTTCTACGCCTGGCTCTTCCTGCGCCGCCCGGAGTTGCGGAACATGTTCCCGCCTGCCATGGATGAGCAGCGGGACCGGCTCTTCCGGTCGCTCGCCCGCATCGTGGAGAGCCTGAGTACGCCGGAAGAGATGGCTAGCTACCTCTCCCAGCTTGGCCGCGACCATCGCAAGTACGCGGTGGACCCGTCGATGTATGAGGCAGTAGGAGAGGCGCTCATCGCGACGCTGCGCGCATTCGCCGAGTCGGCCTTCACCCCCGAAGCGGAGGAAGCATGGACGCAGACCTACACAGCGGCGTCGGCTCTCATGATCCGATCGGCTGAGGAGAACGCGGCAGTCAGCCCGGCATTCTGGTCGGCCGAGGCCGTTAGCGTCGATGATCGCGGCAACGGCATCGCCGTCTTGACCATCGCGCCCGATCAGGTGCTCCCGTATGAGGCGGGCCAGCACATCACCGTGCAGACCTCGCGCTGGCCGCACGTGTGGCGGCCCTACTCGGTGGCGTGCAGGCCACGCGAGGACGGGCTGATCAGCCTGCACGTGAAGGCCATCAGCGGCGGGTGGGTGAGCCGCGCGCTGGTGCAGCACACCGCGCCGGGCGACGAGCTGATCCTGGGCCCGTCGCTTGGCACGATGACCCTGCGGGCTGCCGCTAGCCGGGACCTGATCTGCGTCGCCGGCGGGACTGGGCTGTCCCCGATCAAGGCCATCGTCGAGCAGGCGGTCAGGGACTCTGCGATGGTCCCGCGGCAGATTTTCCTGTTCTGCGGGGCGCGCACCAGGGCAGAGCTGTACGACATGCGCGACCTCTGGCGGCTCGCGGACGCTTGCCCCGGGCTGCACCTGACCCCCGTCACTTCCGACGACCCAGCCTTTGATGGCATGCAGGGCAACGTCGGCCGGGTCGCTGCCCGGTACATGCCGCACACCGACTGCGAGGCCTATATCGCTGGTCCGCCGGAGATGGTCAGGGAGACGATCCGGATGCTAGGGCGGGGCGGGATCGCGCGCCAGCGCATCCATTACGATGACGCGCTGCTGGCTGGGCGCCCACGGGTAGGCAGCGGCACCTGACGCGCCGGGCGGTAACTGTCAGGCAGCCGGGTGCCGGTAGAAGTTCGGAACCTGGTCGAAGTCCTCGTAGTACCGATGGAAGACTGGCGTGGCTGACGACGCAGCGGGCGGCACGATCCAGGCCCAGTCCGCCGGGCAGCGGCGCCCCTGCCGTTCTTCAAGCTCGATGTGCTTGAGGAAGCGGGCGGACTCGGTGTGATGATCGGTGATCGTCACGTCGGCTGCGGCGTAGGAGTGCAAGACCGCGAGATTGAGCTCGGTCATCGCCTTGTCCTTCCACAGCGAGCGCTCGGTATCCGTGCGCAGGCCCATCCAGGCCGCGATGACCGGGAGCTGGTTATACCGGCGGGTGTCGCCAAGGTCGCGCGACCCGATCTCGGTGCACATGTACCAGCCGTTGAATGGCGCGGCCGGGTAGCGGATGCCGCCAGCGTCCAGATGCATGTCGCTGATAACCGGCACCGCATACCAGCGCAATCCCAGCTGGCTGAACCAGCTGAAGTCAGGATGGCGCAGCGGGACCTCGAGAACCGAGTCGGCTGGCACTTCGTGCATGCTCGGCGTCTCGCCCGCCGCCTGCACGACCACCGGCAGGACATCAAACGGGCCCGGCTGGCTGCCGGGATGCCAGCCGAGATCACGCGCGAGGCGGGTGAGGGCAGCGTTGGCCGGGTCGCCGAGGATGGCACCGTTCCCAAGATCGTGACCCGCATAGCGGACAAGCTGCGAGCTGAGGATGCGCGGGCCGGGCCGGGCCTGGGTGTCAGGCGCGAATACGGTGATGAGCGGCCGGATTCTGCCGCCGTTGGTCGCGGCCCGCAGGTGCGCGATGCACTCAGCGGCCACTTCGGTCGCGGAACTGACATGACGGCGATCGCGCACCCGCAGGCTGCGCCAGTACAGGCGGCCGATGCAACGAGAGCTGTTGCGCCAGGCGACCCTCGCGGCGAATTCCAGTTCTGGCCTTGTGTGCCGGTATGTGCCTGTTGTCTCGATCTCGCCGCGCACTTGCTTGAGGCGTTCGCCCGGCGGCCCCGCCTGCGGGTTCTCGGCGTGGAACAGCATGATGAACTGTTCAGCGCTGCCCTGCAGGCTGCTCTCGTTGGATGCCAAGTCGGCGCCAGCCCCGGCGACACCGCCGGGAGCCGACACCGCGCCGAGTTGATCGCCCACCGACGTTGGTAAGCCGTTTGCGATGGCGGGTGCGGAAGCCGCATTAGCGGCCGTCCCTGCCGGCGCAACGGCAGCTGGCCGGGAGCGCTGCGATAGCCGCCAGCGTGAGTCTAAGAGGGAGCGCTCTTGGCTCGCGCGCACGGAACCTCCACCGCGAATAAAGCAATTGTCCTACGTTCAGCCACGCTACGTGGCGCGGCTGGGGCGAACAAGAGCAATTGCGCCCCGCATCCTGCGCGCTGCACGCAAGCCGTTATTGCAGCTCTCACCAGGCCCAGAATGGCTCACCAGTAACCGGCGCAGTTGTCAAGAAGTCTTGTCAAGGGCGGCTCCGGCAACTGCCGCGCCGTCCGCTGCCCTTGCCTGGCGATAACCTGGAAGCCCAGACAAGCGGCGTCGGTGCAGCAAACCGGACGTCAGCTCGCAGCAAGGATGGCAGCCCCACGTGTTCGAGACCCTCTCCGACCGGCTTACCCAGGTCTTTTCATCGCTGCGCGGCCGCGGCAGGCTCTCGCCTGCCGACATCGACGCGACCTGCCGCGAGATCCGGATCGCACTACTTGAGGCCGACGTCGCGCTGCCGGTGGTCCGCCAGTTCATCGCCAGGGTCAGGGAGCGCGCGGGTGGCGCCGAAGTCTCCGAGGCGCTGAACCCGGCCCAGCAGGTCATCAAGATCGTTAACGAGGAGCTCGTCGAGATCCTCGGTGGCGAGGCTCGCAGGCTGCGCTTCGCCAAGGTCGCGCCCACCGTGATCATGCTTGCAGGCCTGCAGGGCTCCGGGAAGACAACACTGGCCGGCAAGCTTGCGCTATGGCTGAAGTCGCAGGGGAATACGCCTTTGCTAGTCGCGGCCGACCTGCAGCGCCCGAACGCGGTTGAGCAGCTGCAGGTGCTCGGTGGGCGGGCTGGAGTGCCGGTATTCGCGCCGTTCCCCGGCAGCGGGATCGGGGATCCGGTGCAGGCGGCGAACATGGCGATCGCCGAGGCGCAGCGCAAGCTGTACAACATCGTGATCATCGACACGGCCGGCCGGCTTGGCATCGACGAGGAGATGATGCGCCAGGCTGCCGACATCAGGGACGCGGTAGACCCTGACGAGATCTTGTTCATCGTCGACGCGATGATGGGCCAGGACGCGGTGCAAACCGCCCAGGCGTTCCTGGACGGCGTCGGCTACGACGGCGTTGTGCTGACCAAGCTCGACGGCGACGCGCGAGGCGGCGCGGCCCTGTCGATCGCGCAGCTCACCGGCAGGCCGGTCATGTTCGCGTCCACCGGCGAGAAGCTTGAGGACTTCGACGTCTTCCACCCGGACCGGATGGCATCGCGCATCCTTGACCTGGGCGACGTTCTGACGCTTATCGAGCAGGCCGAGCGCTCCTTTGACCAGGATCAGGCCGCGGCCATGGCCGGGAAGCTTGCCTCTGGCGAGGGCTTCACCCTGGAGGACTTCGTCGAGCAGCTGGCCATGGTGCGCAAGCTCGGCCCGATCGGCAACCTGCTGGGCATGCTGCCAGGCGCCGCCCAGAACAGGGAGATGCTCAGTCAGGTCAGCGACAAGGACCTGGACCGGGCGGCGGCCATCGTGAACTCG
Source organism: Streptosporangiaceae bacterium (assembly GCA_052143255.1). Classification (GTDB taxonomy): domain Bacteria; phylum Actinomycetota; class Actinomycetes; order Streptosporangiales; family Streptosporangiaceae; genus JAJYUU01. Next base: position 11,206 of record JBKQTJ010000097.1, read on the forward strand.
ATGACGGTGGAGGAGCGCCGCAATCCGAAGATCATCAATGGCTCCCGGCGGGCGCGGATCGCCCGCGGTTCCGGGGTCACGGTCGGCGAGGTCAACCAGCTGATCGTGCGGTTCCAGGAAGGCCAGAAGATGATGCGGCAGATGATGGGCAGCATTCCTGGCATGGGCGGGATGCGGCGCAACCAGAAGGCCCGCGGCAAGGCGAAGAAGAAGGGCAAGGGCGGCGGCCGTCCGGCCAGCGTCGGCCGGACGGCCACGCAAGGCACCCGGCCCGCTGCGGATCAGCGGGCGATTGCCGGCCATGATGGCCTCGGGCCGGGCGGCCTGGCGCCGGGTAGTGCAGCTAGCCCGGCCGCACTGCCTGGCGGGTTTCCCGCGTTGCCGGGTCTCGGCGGTGAGAACGGGGCGTTCAAGCTGCCGCCCGGCCGACCCGCCGGTTTTGGCGGGCAGCAGCCGAACTTGCCTCCTGGCCTGCGCGGCCGACCGGACAAGAAGGGCCGGTAGCCAGGCTCCGTCGGCCCGGGCCCGCCGTGATTACGCTCGGGCGCGCCTCATCTGGCAGAATGTGACAGCTATGCTCGGTCGCGCGAGGCCCTCTCTAACTCGCTGAGCCGGCACCATACGGGCAGTGCCTCGTCTGGTCCTCACCCGGACGCGACCCGCCCGACACAAATCCGCTGGGAGAAGACCACAGCCGTGGCTGTCAAGATCAAGCTGAAGCGCCTGGGCAAGATCCGCGCGCCGTATTACCGAATCGTCATCGCCGACTCCCGCACCAAGCGCGATGGCCGGGCGATCGAGGAGATCGGCAAGTACCACCCGAAGGCCGAGCCCTCGTTTATCGAGGTGAACTCGGAGCGAGCTCAGCACTGGTTGTCGGTCGGCGCGCAGCCGACCGACCCGGTGCGGAAGATCCTCGAGATCACTGGCGACTGGCAGAAGTTCAAGGGCCTGCCGGGCGCCGAGGGCACGCTGCGGACCGCCGAGCCTAAGGCGGACCGCAAGGTAGCATTCGCCGCCGCGGTCGCGGAGACTCTCACGGACAGCGGCGCCAAGG
>JBKQTJ010000098.1:0-10996 GCA_052143255.1 Streptosporangiaceae bacterium
TCGTCCAGGTCCCGGTATTCGGGTCGAAGGACTGGGTCCCGGCCGGGGTGGGGCTGCCGATGTCCGCGCACGTCCACGGCGACGGACAGACCTGCGGCGGCTGCGGTGCGGGCGGCGTCGCGGACACCACGACGCCAGTCATAGTGGCCGTGGTCGAGGTAGACGTATCGTCCGAAGCTACCGCGAGCCCGGCCAGCAGGGACCCGGGCATGCCTGGGAGCGTGACCGTGGAGCCGGGGATCGGCACCCAGTCGTAGCCATCATTGGACCCGTAGGCGGTAAACGTGCTGCCTGAGCTGCCGACCCATAGGTAGGCGGGAAGTATTCCACTTTGCCTGGTCACGGTCTGGCTAGCGCCACCCTGAGTGGCGCGGTCCTGCACGGTCAGCCCGCCGCCCGGCGCCACCAAGGCCGCGTAGTAGGGCGATCCTGGCGCGGTGCTGGCCCGAAGCATGACTCCGGACTGCGCCGATCCGCCGGTGCTCGTTTCCCCGCTAACCTGCGCACCGACTCCGCCGCCAGCTGGCTGTCGCTGCCAGAGGTAGTGGAACTGATCTGCGGTGCCGGCCAGGCCGGCGCCGCCGCCCTGGATCGTCCACGTCCCCGTCGACGGATCGAGCACTTCACTGCCCGGCGGAGTCGCGCCGCCGATATCGGTTGCGCTCCATGCGGCGGGGGAATCGTCAGTCCACATGACGCGGGCCGAGCTCGAGGTGAAGCTCCCCACCGTCGTCACGCTCGCGCTGACAACGTCCTCGCCCTCGCCCGAGCCGGTATAGGTGAACGTCGCCTGGCCGTTCGAATTCGTCACCGCCGTACCGGAGGTCCCCGCATCTGGCCCGCTGATGACGCTGAAATCCACCGCCACGTGCGGTAGCCCGGTACTGCCACTCCCATCGAGCAGCGTCGCGGTCTCACTCACCGCACCGCCGGCGAACTGGGATGTTGTCGCGGGTCCGAGCTGCAAGGTGGCGTCAGCCATGCCGGCCGAGCCGATCGGGCGCCACTGGATCGACTCGTTACGCGGCGGCGAGCACGTGCCCGGGTCGATCCCGCCGGTGTCCAGGACGTGCGTGCTGTCGGTCAGGGTCGTCGGCACCCCGCCAACGGTGATCGTGACGGTGGGCGCTACCGTCAACGGCGTGCACGTGCTGGGGTACCCGCTGGTGTCGAAGTTGTCGTAGCCAGGGTTATTAGCCGGCGGATTCTCGGTAAGGATGGCGCTCTGGCCTGAGGGCACGGTAAACGAGCCCCACAGGTTGCTGAACACCATGCCGCCCGGCACCGAGGAATGGTCGTCGACCGACACGCTGTCCACCGTCACCGGCGTTGTCCCCGGATTGTCGAGGCGGATAGCGCCAGCGTCATAGCACACGGTGAGGGTCCCGCAGGCGGCCTGGCCAGGGACCGTCCCGCCGAGGAAGAGCGTTTGCGGAGATCCCGCCCACGGGGTCGGGAACGCCGCTGGATCCGGGGTGTTGATCTCTTTGTCCTCGGCGTAGCCAACGAAGACCGACAGCGGGCCAGCATGCTGCAGCGCCGCGGCAGCATGTCTTGCGGCGCCGGTATGCGCGATGCCCGCAGCGTGCGGAACGGGCTGCTGCGAGCTGCCCGCGCGCGCCGCGGCCGTGCCCGCCGCCAGCAGCGGCGCGCACGCAAGCGCGGCCGCGCCGAGCACCCACCGGCGGTGGCGGCCCAGCCGCTGAAGCCTTTCAGCGACCGCCCTCACTGCTCGCCGGCGAGTGCAATCGGCTCGGCCACCGCGTACGGCTGCAACCTGGCGGCGCCGCCGTGATCAGCGACAAGGCCGTGTGCAGTCAGCTCCCAGTAATGGCGTCTGCTCGGCCGCAGCAGTTGCAGCAGCGCTTTGTAAGCTGCCACGCTCATCAGGGCCCAGTAGACCGGCACGAGAAGCATGCTGCGCAGCCCGCGGTGCAGGCCGCGGGCCATGCAGCCAGCCATCATCGCCTCAATCATCAGCAGGTTGCCGATTGCCATCGTCAGCAGACCGGCGATGAGCACGGTCGGCGGGAAGAACGGGGAGATCGGGCCCGGTCCGGCGACCACGTAGAGACAGGTCAGCGCCCAGAACACCGGATTGACCAGCCCGCTGAGCGTCGCGAAGCCCAGTGTCAGCTGGAGGCCGACGAACTGGCGCGTTCCGAGTTCCCGCCAGAGCTGCCACGGCGAGCGCATGTGCACAAGCCAGGTCTGGAAGTAGCCCTTGATCCAGCGGCTGCGCTGCCGGATCCAGTTACCCACCTTGCTGTTGGCCTCTTCCTCGGTGACCGAAGCCATCATGCGAACCGACCAGCCGCGGCGGGCGATGCGCATGCCCAGGTCGGCATCCTCGGCGACGTTGTAGGGATCCCAGCCGCCGAGCTGCCGTATCGCCTCGGTGCGGAAGTGGTTGGAGGTCCCGCCGAGCGGGATCGGCAGACCGAACTTATCCAGGCCCCGGAGCACGAGGCTGAAGTTCAGTGCGTACTCGGCCGCGAAGAACCGGGTCAGCCAGTTGGTCCACGGATTCCAGTACTGCAGCTCGGCCTGGACGCATACAACCCACTCCGGCTGGCTGCGGAAAGCGGCTACGGCCTTGCGCAGCTGGTCGGGCTCCGGCCGGTCCTCGGCATCAAAGATCACGCAGAACTCGCCGCGGGCGTGCCGCAGGCCCTCGTTGCAAGCCTTCGGCTTCGTCCGGGGGTAGCGCGGCGGGATGACCACGACCTCGAACTGCTCCGCCAGCGGCATCCTGCGCAGCGCCTGGCGGGTGAGTTCGTCGTCCTCCTCGATCAGCAGGAGGATCTGCAGCCGGGAGGGCGGATAGCTGAGTTCGGACAGCTTGTCAACCAGCGTGCGCAGTACCTTCTCTTCCCGGTACAGGGGGACCAGGACCGTGTAGACGGGCAGATCCTCGTCTTCGATCGCCTGGACCTCGGAGTGCGAGAAGTCGAGAACGTCAGCGCGCGGAGCCGCCAGCACGAGCAGCAGCCGGAAGCCGACTACGACGATGTACATGACCGTCACGGCGGCCACGGCCCATTGCGCCCAGTCCAGCGGCGATGGGCCAATGCCAGTCGCCAGCCGCAGGCTGAGCAAGGCCGCCACTATCGTCACGCAGGCCGCCAAAGTGATCGCCTGGCCACGGCTGAGCAGCCGCCGCGCGCTGAGGCTGTCCGGTAGCGGCACGATCGGCGAGACAGGCGGGACGCTCCGGCGGCGGACGCGGCTGTGCGGTCCCCGGTCGGCGCGCGGCAGGATCAAGGTGATCTCGGCACCGCGGTCATCTGCCGCGGCGGCCGCACTTGCGATCCTGGCGGCCCGGTCGCTGGCGGCCAGGGCAAGCAGCACTGACATCGCGGTCGGCATCGTGTCGTTGCGTTCGGCGGTCACTGGCTCACACCGTGGCGCACCAGCTGGCCGTGCCGCATGACAGCGCCGGTTTTGTTCCCCAGCGGTCCTCCTAGACGGTAGCCGGCCAGTGCCTGGCCGATGAACTTATAGACGCGCTCGCCCCCATGGTCATAGACGAGTTGATAATCGTCGAGTTTGGCAGTCCCGTACAAGGTGGTGTAGACCTCATCATGATTACCGGGGATATCCCGCATGAAGATCCAGCGGATCCCGTGGCTGACCGGATCGGCCAGCGCCGGCTGCCACTGGCGGAAGCTGCCTTCATAGATGACATTGCCGAGCGGCAGCCTGGACGAGTACGTAGCCGTCTCGTTGCCGAACGACTCCATGAGTACCTTTCCGCCGGTGTAATGCGACTGCAGCCAGAGGCCGACTGCCGTCTCGGCCCGCTGGATCGGGCTAGACCGGAAATTCTTCGCCTCAATGTAGGTGTCGATGCCGCCGCGCACGATCAGCAGGGTGCAAGCCATGCCGGCCAGGATCGCACCGGCGAAGCCGGCCGTGCGCAGCCATCGCCGTCTGACCGGTGCCAGCTGGCTGCTGAGGTAACCGATGAACACCGCGATCGGCAGCACCATCAGGATCCCGAACCTGACGTTGTACAGGTTGCCCTGGACCTGCATGACGTCCAGCGGACGCTGACCAGAGTACAGAGCGTACACGTAAAAGACGGCCAGGATCGTGAGCGTCAGGACCGGTATGGACTCGGGCCGCAGCCGGGTCCGGATCACGTACACGATCATGCCGGCCACCGCCAGCAGCAGCGCGGGAACACCGGCGTTGTCGGTGACCGCGAAGAAATACGTTTTCGCGGCGATCGTCATGTGCCCGATGTTCGGATCGGAGTGCGACACCCACAGGGATGGCTTGGCGAACGGGCCGGTCTGGAAGTACAGCGGATCGCTGAAGATGACCGCGTTCCAGATCACCCACGCGACGATCCCGCTGAGGGCGATGAGGGAGAAGTAGATGACATGAGCTTCCATCGAGCGGTAACGGGCCTGCACTGAGGTGCGGCGGCGCCGCGCGATCCGGGACTCGCCACTGGCGTAGCCAGTCACGCCCATCGGGCGCCGCCAGGCCACGTAGGCCACGACGGCGGTGGCCTCGAGGCAGTAGACCCAGCCCTCGTAGCGAGTCAGGCTCGCCAGCAGGCCCGCGCCAGCTGCGGCCGCGAGCTCCGTGTACTGGCCCGAGCGCGACCAGCGGATCAGGTAGTACACGCTCGCCGCGATGGTCGCTATCAGAAGCAGTTCCGTCATCCCGGTGCACTGCATGTACAGCACGTTGGGGTTAGCCCCGAAGAAAACAGCAGCCACCAGGCCCGCGGCCCTGCTGTCAGTGATGAGCTCGGTGATGCGGTAGGCGTAACGGACGCTGACCACGTAGGCCACCATCGAAACGACGGATTCCGCGAAGCCGGAGTAATACCAGGAATTGACCCAGACAAACGGGAGGCTGAGCAGGTGCGGCAGCGGCAGCCAGACCGCCCCGAGCTGAGCGAGCCCGGGCGTCGAGGCGAACAGGACCCGCCGGCTGATCAGCAGGTGAGACACGGCATCCGGGTAGGCCAGCGCCGCGTGTGCGTTAACAAAGGAGGCGTAGACCCCGATAGAAGCGGCCACCGCGGCGATCGTCGTGAACGCCAGCACCGGGTCCTTCGGCCGGACCAGCCGGTGCACGAGCCGTCCAGGTCCGCGCTTGCCGACAGTTACCACCGACAAGCGCAGCAGGGCAACCAGGGACCGAATGATCACCCGCAAGTTCGCCCCGGTCGGCTCACCGTGCTCGCGCGGGTAATGACGGACGGGGCGCTCGATGATACGGGCGCCTTGCATGCGCAGGTTGGAGATGATCTCCGGTGAGATGGTCGCGCCGCCCGCGTTGAGGCTGACACCGTGGAGCAGCCGCCGGTCGATCAGCTTGTATGCGCAGTCCACATCCCGGACGCGCACCGGCAGCATGAGTCCGCTCAGGCGTGTCCATAGGAACGCATTGACCTTGCGGTGCACCGGGTCGGCGCGGTGCTGGCGATATCCGATGACGGCATCCGCGCGCTCCCGGCGCGCCTCTTCCAGGAACATCGCCAGGTCGCCCGATTTGAACTGGCCGTCGGAATCAGTCAGGAACAGCCACCGGTGGCCGCATCGCTCAAGCGCGGCGCGGATTCCGGTGGCGACGGCATGACCGTAGCCCTGGTTCACCTCGTGGTGGATTGCGTAGACCCGCCCGGGGTAGGCCGCCGCGAGCCGATCGGCGATCTCGCCGGTCCGGTCGGAACTGCCATCGTTGACGACGATGATGCTGTGGGGGACGCCGAGGGATTCGGCGGTCGCCAGGAAGTCCCTGACAGTGGCCGCCAGGTTCGCCTCCTCGCGGTAGGCAGGCATCACGATCGCGACGCTGTCTGATCCCGCGTCATCGATCGTGATCACCGAACGCAGGTGAACCGGGCGAGCCTGCAGGCTCTTCGGCCCACCTGCGGCGGGGGGCGTTATGACGCGCTCCACGACGGAATGGCCGGCCGCCGTCCCGGCGCGACGATCGTGGCCCGGTGAACCGAACTGCAGCCCAAGGCTGCGAGGTTGCCCAGCGATCTCGGTACGCCGCACTGGACGGCAGCGCACGTTCCCCCGACAACCGCGAACAACAACTGGCGCCGCGACGGCAACGACAAGACTCTCATCTCACCCCCCAGCACCTGACGACGCCACACAGCCAGCTTCGGCTGGCTCGCAGCAGCAGCCGCGTACGTCCGCCGGGACGGTCGCTCTGCCGTATTAGTCCAAGTTATCGACGCGCCAACGCAGGCTCCAAGATGACATGTTAAATATTACAAGATGATAACGATCAATGTTGCGTTGGAAGGTCGTATGTCGTCGCTGTTTCCCTGACCTAGCGGGATCATGATAAGGCTGTGACCGCCCCCAAGTGTCGGCACGACACAGCAGGTCACGGGTTAGCTCGCGGGCAAGGCCAGGATTGCGCGCCCCGGCCGCTGCCGCCAGCCTCGAGTGGGGGCGATGCAGTCGCTTGTTGCGTCCGCTCGCGGTAATCGCTGCGGTCGCCTCGCGCGTCTATGCACCGAAGAACGTAGCTCGTTGACCGGACATGGACCGCTAATATGCTAAATCGCATGCTACGTGGCATATCCGGCGTCCGCCGCGCCACCATAATCGCCATCCCGGCGGTTATGATCGCTGCGCTGACTGCAGGTCCGGCGCTGGCAGCGGCCGGGGACTCCGCGCGGCCCGTCGCGCTCCCCGCGGCATCCGGTTCATCGAGCCCGCTGTCGATCACCGTCACCTCGGCGCCCGCATCGGCGGGCACCTATCAGGCCGTCGCCTTCCGGATCACGGTCACCAACACCGGAGCAGCCGCAGCCACGGGCGTGACCCTCACCGACACCATGACAGGCGCCAGCTCGGTTGGCCCGTATCCGGTGCAGCTGCCGAACGGACCTGTGATCACCTCCGACCTCGGTAGCTGCACGTTCGCTTCCCCGGTCGAGACCTGCACCGCGTCCAGCATCGCCGCCGGTCAGGTGTGGAACGTGTCCCTTACCGTTGGGGTCACCGCGGCCGCAGGCGCGGCCTACTCCGACATGGCGCAAGTCTCGGGCACCGAATCGGGGGCGACGGTCGGCGGCACGGCCACCATCACGGCGAATGCCAGTCCGGTCCTCCCGCCAGGCTTCGTCCAGACCCAGCTAGTGGGGGGCCTGACCAAGCCGGTCGTGGTGGTGCCCGCGCCCAACGGGGACATCTACATCGGCGAGCAAGGTGGCACCATCCTCGACTACCACGATGGATCACTCCTGCCGACTCCGGTGCTCACATTGAACGTGTTCGAGCAGGGGGAGACCGGACTGCTCGGGTTTGCGTTGGACCCGAACTTCGCCACCAACGGGTACATCTACGTCTCCTACACCGCCCCCGTCACCGTCGCGGGGGTAGTGGAGCCCTACGCTCGGCTGTCGCGCTTCACCGTGGTGAACGGTGTCGCCAGCACCTCGAGCGAGAAGATCTATTACCAAGGCAACCAGATCCAGAACGAGGACGGTAACGGAGGCAGCTACGACCATCCGGGCAACGACGTGAAGATCGGCCCCGACGGGAAGCTGTGGTGGAGTGTGGGCGACAACGTCCCCTCCATCAGTAACGGCCAGGCGCTCAACAACATCTACGGCAAGATCCTTCGGTTCAACCTTGACGGCAGCGTCCCGTCTGACAACCCGTTCGTCAACGTGCCCGGAGCGGTGCGCTACATCTACGCCTACGGGCTACGCAATCCCTGGCGGTTCACCTTCCTGCCCAACGGCCAGGGCATGACGGAGGACACCGGCTCCAGCTACTGGGAGGACCTCGACACCCTCCAGCCGGGGACCAATTTCGGCTGGCCGATCAAAGAAGGCGACTGCGGGAGCTGCGGCTACGCCAACCCCGCCTACTCCTACGGCCACTATCCGACCGACGCTGCCGCGTCGGCCGTTGCTGCCTATTCCGGCTCGACGTTTCCTAAGGCCTATGACAACGTCGTCTTCTTCGGCGACTACGTCCGGCAGGACATCGAGGCGGTCACCTTCGACCCCACCTACCAGACTGAAGTCTCGGATACCGTCTTCGACAGCAACGCCGGGACCATCGCCGACCTGGAGGAGGGACCGGACGGCAACCTCTACCTGGCGAGCGTCTTCGGGGGAAGCGTCTCCGAAATCTCGGCACCCGGCCCCTTCCCGCCAACCTCGTCGTCGGCAGCGACGCCGAGCGCCGGGCTGGCACCACTGACCGTCCAGTTCTCCTCGGACGGATCGAGCGATCCGTACGGCAAGCCGCTGACCTACTCGTGGGATTTCGGTGACGGCTCAACCTCGACGAGTGCGGATCCCAGCCACGCCTACACCACCGATGGCACCTACACCGCAACCCTGACGGTCAGCAACGGCAGCCAGGCCGCGACCTCCACTACCCGGGTCGTCGTCGGCGAGCAACCGCCAACGGCAACGATCACGGCACCGTCCACCTACAACGCTGGTGACACCGTGTCCTTCAGCGGAACGGCGACCGATCCCGTTGACGGCACTCTGCCCGGCTATGACTACACGTGGCAGGTGGACTACATCAGCCACGGCGTGGTGCAGCCGTCGTACTACGCCGAGGTTGCGGATCCGTTCTACGGCCCGGTGACTGGCATCAGATCGGGCAGCTTCCAGATTCCGACCGACCCGTCGCAGCTGCCGGGCAGCTACTACCGCATCACCCTGACGGTGACCGATTCGCTCGCCCTGCAGACGACCGTGACAAAGGACCTCTACCCGAACCTGACAAGCTGGACCGTCAATTCGAGTGTGCCCGGGACGGGCTACTTCGTCGATGGTGCCTGGCATACCGGCAGCTACACCGAGCAGGACGTCGTCGGGGTGCAGCACGTGCTCAAGGGCATGCCGCTGGCGGAGGTCATTAGCGGGACCCGGTACCGGTTCGCTGGCTGGTCAGACGGCAGCGCGCTGAGCGACTCGTTCACCTCCAGTGCAACGCCTGCGACCTACACCGCGGACTATGACACGGTCACCAACACCATGCCGTCGCCGTGGCAGAGCGCCGACATCGGCTCGCCGATCACGGCAGGCACGGCCGACTATTCGGCCAGCGACCAGACCTTCTACCTGGACGGGTCGGGAGCTGACGTGTTCGGCGCCAACGACCAGTTCCACTACGTGTACCAGACGCTCAATGGCGACGGGTCGATCGTGGCCAGGATCAGGTACCAGACCAGCCCCGCGGCCTGGGCGAAGGCCGGCGTCATGATCAAGCAAGCCGCGACCGCCGGTTCGCCGTTCGTCGATGCCCTAGTCACGCCGGATGTCAGCCCCAACACGCCTAATATCAACGGCATTGGCTGCGATGCCAATGGCTGCCTGGCGCCACTGCCGCCAGTCACTCCCGCCGTCGGCTACGGGGTGCGGATGCAGTACAGCGGATCGGGCTCGGCCACCGGCCCGAACTTGTCTGGCTTCACGTCGCCGAACAAGTGGCTGAAGCTGACCAAGTCCGGCAACATCTTCACGTCGTACGAGTCCACTGACGGCACGCACTGGACGCAGATCGGTACCACGACCGTCAGCATGACCGGGCCGGTGACCATTGGGCTGTTCGACACCGCGCACAACATCGGCCAGGACAGCACCGTCGCGTTCGACCACGTGCAAGTGACCCCATCGACATCGGGCAGTCCGCTGCCGGCGCCTTGGACCGACGCCGACGTCGGATCGCCGACCCCGGCCGGATCCGCCACCTACAACAACGGCGTGTACACCGTGAACGGCTCCGGCACCGACATCTGGGGCACCAACGACCAGTTCAACTACGTCTACCAGCCGCTGGCCGGGAACGGCACGATCATCGCACGGGTCACGTCGCAGACCAACACCAGCTCGAACGCCAAGGCCGGCGTCATGATCAAGCAGTCCACCACGGCCGGCTCGAACTACATGATGATCTCGACCGGGCCGGCCGGCGACATCAAGGTCCAGTACGACTTCAACGGATCCATCGGCGGCGCGACCTACACGTTCCCGAACCTCTGGATGAAGCTGGTCCGCCTGAACGGGAAGATCATCGCTTACACCTCCAGCGATGGGGTCACCTGGACACAGGTGCTGTCCAAGACGCTGGCCATCACGAGCCCGGCCACTATCGGGTTGTTCGAGTGCTCGCACAAGACCGGGGTGATCGGCACAGCCACCTTCGACAATGTGAGCTTCACGCCGGGGCCCTGACCCTGGCGTGGCGCGACGAAAGACCGAACGACGTAAGCGAGGGCAGGAAGCGTCATGACGGCCGCTGGCCCGATCCATGCTCGCAGTAGATTGCCCGTTTCCTTTCCAGAGGAGATTTCCCGGCATGACTGACCGACACGCGGATGGTTTTGGCTCGGTCGTGCGAACGGCACTAGCCCGGTTGCGCTGGGCCGCGATCCGCATCGTGGCGGTCACGTTGCCGGCCGCAGCGCTTGTCGCCTCGCCGGCCGTCCACGCCGTCCCGGCGTCTGCCTCGTCCTACCAGAACTGGCCGATGTTCCTGCAGAATCCGGCCAGGACCGCGGCCACGGTCGATCCGAAGCTGAGCGTGGCCAGCGCTGCGACGCTCAAGCTGAAGTGGTCCTACGCAACGACCGGGCCGATCGCCACCTCGACCAGCATCGTGGGTACCACGGCCTACGTCGGTTCCTGGGACGGTTACGAGTACGCCGTCAACACCGCCACCGGCGCGCTGATCTGGAAGCAGTTCCTCGGTACGACCAGCGACCCGGGCTGCAACCCGGCCAACCTCGGGATCACCTCGGCGGCCGCGATCGTGAACGGCGTGCTGTACGTCGGCGGCGGTGACTCCTACTGGTACGCGCTGGACGCAACCACGGGTGCCATCCTGTGGAAGGTCTATACCGGGGACAACAGCCAGACGGGCGCGCATTACAACTGGTCAAGTCCGCTGATCGTGGGGAACTATGCCTACATCGGGATCGCCAGCAACTGCGACAACCCGCTGGTCCAGGGGCAGTTGCTTCAGGTGGCTATCTCCGG
>JBKQTJ010000099.1:0-15261 GCA_052143255.1 Streptosporangiaceae bacterium
GCCCAGTGGCAGGAAAGCGCCGGCGACGCGGAACAGAAGATCGCCCGCCCGCGGCAAATATATGTCGGCGAAGGACTGCGCCACCTCAACGGCACGATCAGCTGAACCGCAACGACCGGCCACCGGCCGTCAAGCAACCTCCAGCGTCCGGCGCTCCCGCCGCGTTCATGGGCTGCTACTCGCCCAGGCTGACGCAGGCGAGCTTCTCGCCCGCTCTCGCATGCCAGCCAGCATCATTGATGCAAGCCTCGACCTGGCAGGGATGGAGGTCGCACTCTGATACGGCGAAGGTCCCGCCGGTCTGATCATCGGCAGGCCCGACACTGCGGTACGTGCGGATGGCGGCACCGCGGCGCGACGACTCCGGAGTGTCGCGCATGTAATCTCCGTGCCAGGCTTCTGCCATGACAGATGGCATCGTGTCGGCCGACTGGACCGGCCGGTTCGCAGTGGTGGCGTTTCCCGAGCACGTCGATGCCTCGACTGCCCCCGGCATCAGCGATCAGCTCCGGGCAGCGGTCGGCAAGGGCACCGCGGTGGTGATTGCGGACATGTCAGCAACGGCATGGTGTGATCGGGCTGGCGTGGACGCGCTGATGCACGCCTATCAATTGGCGGCGGTCAGTAATGCGGAATTGCGCCTAGTCGTGCGCGAGCCGGCGGTGGGTCGCGTGGTCAGCGACGCGGGCCTGGACCGGCTGGTGGCCGTATTCCGCTCGGTGGAGGCAGCCGCAGCCGGGGATCGGGGCGGATACCTCGGACCGGATGATGCGGTGCAGCGGGCCTTCGCGCCGCAGTGGGCAGTGCGCCCGCGGGCGGGGCAGTCCAACGGGTCGGGATCCGTCGAGCTGAACGCCGCAGTCTTGCGGCAGCTGATCGACACGCTCGACGACGGCATCATGCTGGCTGATGACGACGGCACGATCGTGCTGGCCAGCCGGCGGCTGGCGGCGATGTTCGGCTATGAGGATGGCGAGCTGACCGGTCAGCCGGTGGAGGCGCTGGTACCGCCGGGCCTGCGGGGCGTGCATCGCGAGGACCGGGCCGCTTATGCACGGGCACCCGTGTCCCGCCCGATGGCGGGAAGAGTCCGGCTGGTAGGTGTCCGCAAGGACGGCGCGACCTTGCCCGTGACGATAACGCTCAGCCCTGTACCGACCGCGAGCGGGCATTTCATCCTGGCCGTGGTCAGGGACGCCACGAGGGCTCCGCGCCTGGACGACCTGGCGAGCCTGGCTCGCGCCGCAGCATCCGATCGCGACAAGCGAAGCGAAGAATTGCTGGACCGGGTCGTCAGCAGCCTGTTCCATGTCGGGATCAGCCTTCAGGCTGCCGCGCACCAGCCCGCTCAGGTGGCCAGAGAACGGATCACCGATGCACTGCTGCGCCTCGATGAGGTGATCCACGAGATCCGTGATCACGTCTTCCGGGCACGGAGCTCAGGCAATGGCCAGTGATGAGCGTGTCACGGGCCGGAGTCTCCCGGCGGCTGGCACGCTCACGCTGGGACTTGCGGCCACGAATCGGGGACGAACGGCCGTAGAAACCCCGCGTTGCAGGCACGTGTAATCCAGTGGTGTTCATCGGCGACGAAGTGCGAGCAGAAGTCAGCCTCGCGGCGGCCAGCACGCGCCTTGCCAGCGTGCTCGGCGGCATGGCACTGAGGACGGCGTCGCATGCCGCCTGGGGTGAAGGGATCGCGAGAGTCGGTCCGGCTGGCCCGGTGCCGGGCCTGTCCAAGCTGGTGCGCGTGCTCGTCACGGAACCTGTGCGGCGGGGAGCTGTGACAGTGCTGGCCCTGCGCTGGGAGGCGACCGGTGCCAGCGAACGACTGTTCCCGGTCCTGGATGCCGACATGACGCTGATCCCGGACGGGGATGATGCCACGCTGATCGGTCTGCAAGGCGTATACCGACCGCCAGCAGGAGCAGCGGGGCAGATGCTGGACCGGGTGATCCTGCACCGGATCGCAGCTGCCACTATCCGCTCGTTCCTCAGCCGCATCGCCGCCGCGATCGAGGATCCGGCCCTCAGCCAGGGCGAACAGGCCGGCGATAGCGACGCTGCGGCCAGCTGGCCCGCGGCCGAGTCGACGTCACGCAGGAGAACCGCGAGCCCCGGCTGACGTATAGCCGAGAACGCGCGCGTCCTTTGCGGTCAGGCCCGGTCCCGCGCGACCCGTCACAAAGCCAGGCACGGTCGGCATGTAGCGCCCCCGCAACGACATCGCGGGCCCTGCAGACCGCACAACCCGACGGGAGAACCGGTGGTCCCGTACTGCCGTGACCTACGTCCCTACCCCGCCGTGCCGCCTGTTTCGTAGCTTGCTGGAATGACCATTGCCGAGGATGCGATCTCTGAGCAGGAGTGCTGGTACCTGCTAGCGACGGCTTCGGTGGGTCGGCTCGCCCTGTCGGTTCGGGCATTGCCCATGATTTTGCACGTGCAGTACTACCTTGATGACCGCAACATCACGGCATGCCTAGGTCACCGCGAACTGCCAGAACGATCGCTGGATGAGGCGATCATCGCTTTCGCTGCGGACTCGATCGACCCATGGACCCGTTCAGGCTGGTCCGTTGAGGTTCAGGGCAGGTCTGTGCTTTCGCGCGAGGCTGGACTCGACCCGACCTGCAGTCAGCATGCGCCAGGTCAGGTCGTGCGAATCGAGCCGACGACGCTCACGGGCCACCGGGTGCACCTATGTCCACTTATAGATCAGATGCGTGCTTCTAGCCGACGCTGACTAAGTGATCGGCTAACGGCAACTTTCGTGACCCACCGGCTGGGTGCTAGCTGGCGGTCGCGGCGGTCGGCACGCGGTCGGCGGCTACCAGGACGCTGCTCAGCGGGCGCCGCACGCTGATCGCGCTCTGGATGACGGTTCCGAGCCGGAACACGAGTTGCGGGTAGCTGCCGTCGCCCAGCTGAGCCCGGATGATCTCGCGCAGCCAGCCCACCTCTACAGGCTGGCTGTAGAGCGCCGCCGCCACGCCATAACTGGCAGACGTCAGCAGTAGTCGCTGCAGGGCGTGTCCGGATTTCACCCAGTCGGCTGGGGTATCGGCCGGCGTGGTCAGCAGGCAGGCGACTCCGGTGAACCGGGTCGCCGCACCGGGACTGGACGCTGGCAGGCCCCAGCCGTGGCCACGGGCGAAGTCCCGGCCAGGGAAATTGGGGCTTGTCCGCTCGGGACGCGCCGGGTAGGACGAAGGCGACACGCCGTCCAGCCGCGTGCTGCCCGGCGGCGAGGCCCAAGCGGCGAGTTCCCGGACATAGTCGCTGTCGGACCGCTGTACGCGCTCAGCCATCTCGACGATAGCAGCGAGCGCTGCCCTGCTGCCCTCGTCGCTGGCCACCCGCAGCCCGGCACCGTCCCGCGCGGCACCCTCACGCAGGGACCCCAGAAGTCCTGGCATCAGTGGCAGGGGCGCAAACCCGCCTCGATGTGTTCGCCGCCGGGTTACCTGGCTGAACAGCCGCAGTTCGAATCCTGCGGGCGCTGCCTGCCGCCGCCAGCGCAGCCTGGCGACCAGGAACGGGTCGGCTCCGTCAGGCAGTACCCGGCTGTCGACGACGTATCCGAGTGACCGGAGCGCGAGCTTGGCCGTAAACAACGCGGCGCCACAGCTGATCATCATCTCGCGGCCGCTCGGATCGGCGACATTCAGCTGCCTGCCAGCGTCGGCGTACAGGGCGATCCCGGCGCTCTCGGCGGCGAACCACCAAGGCTGGGTGTTGTGCACAGAAGGCGCCCACACAGCGGCTCCGACAACGTACGCCGCGACCTGCGCCGCGGTCAGCGGTCCCTGCCCGGCGTCGCGCGGTGCGAGCGGCGTTACAACGCCAACGTCTCCTCCTGGCGGTACAGCTGACTTCCCCATCTGCCCACGCAAGCCCCGCCGGACGCGCAGACGGCAGGAGCGGAGGTCCCGGCTGGCCGGGACCTTCGGACACGAGGTGCCGTTACGCTTCCATCACCCGGATGACGGCCGGGGCACGGTGAGGCGAGCGGCCTGGTCAGAGTTCCCGGATTCCTCCGCTTGCCTTCACCACCGTTCAGTGACGCCGTTGACTTGCGGCGTTCGGCCCGCTGCTCGGCTCGGGCTTGCGTACCTGGTCGTGCGCTGGAGAGCTGGGTCAGCTTGGCTGGATGCGCCGCCCGCTGATCCGGGTCGGCACGATGCGCACGTACACGTCGCGGGCGCCGCCGGCCCACGGCTCGAGGTGCGTTCCGTGCTCAAGGTGCTGCACTTCACGCTCGTCAGTGACCTTGTGCGCGTGACCTTGCACGAGGACGCTCCAGCCACCATGGAGCGCCTCGTCGATGCGGTCGACTTCGAAACTGACCTGGCCATCGGCGTGCAGCGCCAGCAGCGTGTCCGGTGCGGTGCGGAAGATGATGGTCGCTGCCGTCACGGCGAAATTGACCGGCAGTATCATGATTCCGTCTGCTGATGCGAACCCGACACGGCCGACGCCGCCCGGTTCCAGCAGGTCGAAGCACTCGGCTGGGCTGAGCGTCCGCAGAGTGCGCTCCTGGGCAGCGCGCCCGGGGGCCGTGGACTCCCGGTTGGGCAAGACCCTTAGCGCGTCCCGGCTGTTCGCCGCCCGCTTACCGGCTGTCATAGAAATTCACCTCCGCCATTCGCGCGCCGCTTCGTTCCTTGAGCCTTGTCTTGCGGCATCAGCGTGCGCTGCGGGCCGACGTCCCGCTTGGCCGGGCCGTTCGGCCCTAGGCTACATCCGCGAGACCCGCTGAGTTCGCGGCCGCAGGACGCGCCGCACGTCGTCCTCGTCTGGCCAGTCGAAGGTGCACACGCCGATCAGTTTCGATCCAGCTTGGCCGCGGCGGGTCCTGCTCACCGTGTCCGCCCTGCACGCTGCTGCGGGAGACGAGGCACGCGTCGTCACCCTGGCAGCCGGCACGCGGGTGCCGCGACGTTGAGGCGGGAGGCGGCAGCATCACTCGCCCAGCAAGCCCCCGATCCGGCCTCCCCCGCGCAGGTCCGAAACCGGCAGCGGTGAGCCCTGCCGTTACCCGGCAGCAGGAACGCCCGAAGCCTGTTCCCGCGTTCGCGGTGAGTTCCCCGGCGTTCAGCGGCCATGCGGGAAAGCCGACGGCCTGCCGTCCGGCCCATCCCTGCGCCCGGCCCGGCGGTAAGCCTGACCCACGTCAGGTGAAGATGATCTGGCCGCCGGCGGCAAGGTCGTAGAACTCGCCGACGGTGATGATGTCCTTGACCTGCTCGATGAAGTCGTCCTTGGTCAGGCCGAACAGGTCGACGGACGCCTTGCAGCCGTACAGGCCGGCGCCGGTGTCGGCGATCATCTCGATGAACTCGGGGATCGACGGAATGTCGAGCTCTCCCATCTTGTGTGCCATGTAGTGGGTCATGACCGAGGACACGCCGGGCACGCCGCCGGCCCAGGTGGCCAGGTGCAGTCCGGGGTTGCCGACGGTGGCGAGCTTGATGTGCTCGTGCCGGGCCTTGTGGATGGCGTCCAGGCCAAAGAAGGTGAAGAACAGGTTGGCCTCGATGCCCTCGGCCCGGGCGCCATTGGCCATGATCAGCGCCGGGTAGATGCCCTCCAGGGATCCCTTGGACACGATGATGGAAACCTTCTCGATCTTGCCGCTGGTCGTTGTGCTGTTCTCGGTCATGACGCACCGTCCTGTGTGGTTCAGATGCAGCCGCGCGGCTTGGGAATGCCGGCGATCTTCGCGGCCAGCTTGGCTGGCCCCTTCGGGAACAGCTCGTACAGTTCCTTGATGCTCACCCCGGAGCTCTTGCTCAGCGCGCGCACGCTGGGGCCGGTGCCCTTCTCGGCGTACTCGTGCCGCATGAACTTGACGACCTGCCAGTGCGGCTCGGTCAGCGCGCTGATGTCGTTCTCGGCGGCAATCTCGGGTGCCATGTCCTCACGCCACTGCCGCGGATCGGTGAAGAAGCCCTCATCGTTGACGGTGACCTCGGTGCCTGCGTAGATCTTGATGGGCATGATCAGGCCCTTTCTCTCGCTCTATCGACGTGCTTGCCTGCCAGCGGCATGTCGGTTCCGATGCCCGGGATGTCGTGTCCGGGCAGGAGCATGTGCCAGTACAGCCACTCGAAGGCGAGCTTGCCGAGATGGTTGAGGCGGGACTCGCGCAGCAGCGGCAGGCCGATGCGGCCGGGGAACCGCCCGGTGACCGGTTCGGTGTCGTAGTTGAAGTCGATCAGCAGCGCCTTGCCGAAGCCGCTCTCGATGAAGCAGTTGGTATGGCCGTCGAAGCTGGCGCTCAGCGGCTCGCCGTGCGGAAAGCTGACGATGTTACGGGTCAGGATCTCGCCCTCGAAATGGGCGACGGAGCCGGCCTTGGAGGCGCGCACATCGGCGGCGTCGCCGATGACGAAGATGTCCGGGCTGGCCTTGGCCTGCAGGGTGTGCTCCTCCACGGGAATGAAGCCGAGCGCGTCACCCAGTCCCGGTGAGCGCTCCACATACGCCTGACCGCCGTGCACCGGCACCGTCACGGCCAGGTCGAAGCCGACCTCGCGGCCGTCGAACGAGATGAGCCGGCCGCCGTCGGCGTCGACCTCGCCGGTGTTGAACTCCGTGACGACCTCGATGCCCTTGTCGCCGAGCATGCCGCTGAGCTCGCGGTTGCACACCGGCTTGGTAAACGCGCCGTCGAGCGGGGTGACCAGGGTCAGCTCGACCCGGTCCCGGATCCCGCGCGCCCGGAAGTACGCGTCGGCGAGGAAGCTGAACTCGATCGGGGCAACCGGGCACTTGATCGGCATGTCGACGATATTGACCGCGATCCGCCCGCGCTCGAATCGCGCCAGCGCATCGCGCAGGGCCACCGCGCCCTTGCGGTCATAGAAGGTAAAGGCCCGGCCGCGTTCTGTCGCGTATGCAAGCCCGTCAGTCTCGTCCGGCAGCAAGGCCGCGCCGCTCGCGATGACCAGCACGTCATAGGGCAGCACCGTGCCGTCCTCGAGGTGGACGCGGCGCGCGTCAAAATCCACGTGGCTGGCGCCGCTCTGGTGATAGCCGATACCGCCGTGCAGCTGCCGCACACGCGGCCGCGTCAGTCTCTCCGCCTGAACCCGGCCGAACGGCACGAACAGCAGGCCCGGCTGGTACACATGCTGCCCGTCCCGGTCGACCACGGTGATCAGGTCATCGTCCGCGAGCTGGCGCCGGAGCCTGTTCGCGAGCAACGTGCCGCCGGTTCCGCCGCCGAGCACCACCACTCGCCTCCCCATGACATGAGTGTCGGCGCATTCGTCCGGCCGGGGCTACGGCCGAAGGTCCCGCCGCGGGCCGGCCAACGGCACTGCCACCCCGAGCCTTGCTGGCGGCGAGTCGCGCCGGGAGCCGCGCGTGACGCGCCCGCGCCGCCGCTGGCGTCCAGAACCGGGCGGCGGTGCGCAGAACTATAGGCATCTCTCTATGATCGTGATCAGCGTGGCACGCGGAGGCATCCGATGGCGATCACCCTGACTCAGATCCGCGCCTTCCTTGCGGTGAAGAGCGCCGGCAGCATGCACGTAGCGGCGGACCAACTGCTGGTCAGCCAGCCGACCGTCTCGGCCGCGGTCTCAGCGCTCGCCGATGAACTGAGGACGCCACTGGTCGAACGGCACGGCCGCGGCGTGCGGCTGACCGCGGCCGGCGAGGCGTTCGCCCCCTATGCGGCGCAGGTGCTCGGGCTGCTCGAGCAGGGCACATTCGCTGCCAGGGAGGCAGCGCACCCGGAGAGCTCGAAGATCCGCCTGATCGCCGTCAACACCGCTGGGGAGTACCTGGTGCCGCCGCTGATCCAGGCCTACCGGCGAGTGCATCCGGGCATCAGCGTCTTGCTGGAGGTCGCCAACCGCGCCACGGTGCTCGAGCGACTGCAGTCCCGGCGTGCCGACATCGGGATCGGCGGCCGACCGCCAGGCGGCCGGCTGTCCGGCTACCCGTTCCTGTCCAACGAGCTAGTCGTCGTAGGCCGCGAGATTCCCGCGGACCTCGGCCAAGCTTCGTGGCTGCTGCGCGAAGAGGGGTCCGGCACCCGGCTGGCCACCGAGCGCCTGCTCGCCGACCTCGACCTGCCCGCGCCGGAGGTGCAGACGCTGGGGTCGAACGGCGCGATCAAGCACGGCTTGGCAGTCGGTCTCGGCATCACCTTGATCTCGCGGTTCGCCGTCGCCCGCGAGCTGCGGGACGGGCGCCTCGTCGAGATCGGCGTGCCCGGCACGCCGCTCGAGCGCCCCTGGCACGTGCTGTTCCCCGCATCGGGGCCCGAGCGCCCAGCAGTCCGCGCGTTCGGTGAGTTCCTCCGGTCTGACCGGGCTCGTCAATTGATAGAATTTTCTCTATGACAGATTAGAGAATCTGGCCTTTTTTAAATGACTCATCGCCACCTAGGCTTTTGAGCATGTTCGAAGCAGGAGTTCGCGAGTACCGCGAGATCTACTGGACACCCGGATACCAGCCGCGCGAGACGGATGTTCTCGCGGCGTTCCGGCTCATCCCGCAGCCGGGCGTCGCGCCGGAGGAGGCCGCGGCGGCCGTGGCCGCTGAATCCTCGACGGCCACCTGGACCAGCGTCTGGACCGATCACCTGACGACGCTGGAGCGCTACAAGGCACGGGTCTACGACCTCGAGCCGGTACCGAGCCGCGACAATCAGTACCTCGCGTACATCGCGTACCCGATGGAGCTGTTCGAAGAGGGCTCGGTGACGAGCATGATGGCCTCGATCACCGGGAACGTGTTCGGGTTCAAGGCGATCCGCGCACTAAGACTCGAAGACCTGCGGATCCCCGTCGCGTACGTCAAGACGTTCCAGGGTCCGCCGAACGGGATCCAGATCGAGCGCGACAAGCTAAATAAGTACGGCCGGCCATTGCTCGGCGCCACGCTGAAGCCCAAGCTCGGCCTGTCGGCCAGGAACTACGGCCGCGCCTGCTTCGAGCTGCTGGCCGGGGGGCTCGACTTCACCAAGGACGACGAGAACATCACCTCTCAGCCGTTCATGCGCTGGGGCGACCGCTTTGAGTTCGTGATGGAGGCCGTGCGCAAGGCCGAGCAGGAGAGCGGGGAGCGCAAAGGCCATTACCTCAACGTCACCGCGCCGGACTGCGGACAGATGCTGGAGCGGGCAGAAACAGCCAAGCAGCTCGGCGCGCCCATCATTATGCACGATTATCTGGTCGGCGGATTCTCAGCGCACCAGACGCTGTCCCAGTGGTGCCGACGTAACGGCATGCTGCTGCACGTGCACCGCGCCCTGCACGCAGTCGTTGACCGGCAGAAGGACCATGGCATCCACTTCCGGGTCCTCGCCAAGTGGCTGCGGCTGGCCGGCGGTGATCACCTGCACACCGGAACGGTGGTGGGCAAGCTAGAAGGCGACCGGTCGATGACGCTCGGCGTGGTCGACCTGCTCCGCGAGGACTTCGTGGCCGCGGACCGCAGCCGGGGTATCTACTTCGACCAGGAGTGGGCGTCGCTGCCAGCGGTCATGCCTGCCGCGTCCGGCGGGATCCATGTCTGGCACATGCCCGCGCTGGTCGACATTTTCGGTGATGACTCGGTCCTGCAGTTCGGCGGTGGCTCCGCCGGGCACCCGATGGGCAGCAGGGCCGGGGCGACCGCCAACAGGGTCGCGCTCGAGGCATGCGTGCAGGCGCGCAACGAGGGACGCGACCTAGCCACCGAGGGAACGCAGATCCTCGAGCAGGCGGCCAGCCGGTCGGTCGAGCTCGCCGCCGCGCTGGACACGTGGCGGGAGATCAAGTTCGATTTCGAGTCCGTCGATACCCCGGATGTGATGCCGGCATGAAGCTGGAAACCTTCTCCTACCTGCCCGAGCTGACAGCCGAGCAGCTTGAGCTGCAGATTACGGCGATTGTTGACCGGAACCTTGTCGTCGGCATCGAGTTCAGCACCGCACCGGACCCGCGCGACCATTACTGGACGATGTGGAAGCTACCGCTGTTCGACCACGCCGAGACCGCGGCCGTACTGGCCGAGCTTGACGCCTGCCGGCAGGCGAACCCGGACGCATACGTCAAGATCAACGGCTACGACCCCGTCCGGCAGGGCCAGGTCGTGTCGTTCGTCGCGCGCCGCCCAGAACGGGGCGCGTGATGCCCCGGCCGATCATTCTCAGCATCGCCGGTGACTCCGGCTCCGGGAAAACGACGATCACCCGCGGTATCGTCCGGGTGCTCGGCGAGGACAGGGTCACCCACTTTTGCGCTGACGACTACCATCGCTACGACCGGCGCCAGCGCGCTGAGCGGGGCATCACCCCGCTCGACCCGGAGTGCAACTACCTGGACGTGCTGACCCAGGACGTCCGGCACCTGCGCAACAATGACGCCATACTCAAGCCCGTCTACCAGCACGCCGACGGCACGTTCGGGCCGCCTGTCTACCTCACGCCGGCCCGCTTCGTCATCGCGGAAGGGCTGCTTATCAACCACACGCCCGAGCTGCGCGAGATGTTCGACGTCCGTGTCTACCTGAACCCGCCCGAGGAGATCAGGCGGCGGTGGAAAGTGGCCCGCGACTGCTCCCGCCGCGGCTACTCCACCGATCAGGTGCTCCGCGAGCTCGACCGGCGCGAGCGCGACTCCGAGCAGTTCGTCCGCCCGCAGCGGCACTACGCGGACATGGTGGTGTCCTTCATGCCGGGCTGTTCGCAGGATCCCAGCCAGCTCGACGCGCATCTCTTCCTCCGCGACTCACTGCCCTACCCCGACTTGTCCGGAGTCGCCGGAACGGGCGGGGACGCAGCGGAGGACGACCTGACGCTCATCGAACGCCCGGGCGAGCAGGAGCTGCGCATTCCCGGCACGATCTCGGCCGGCCGCGCCGTCGAGCTGGAGGAGCTGATCTGGGACCGGATGGACTTCGCGAGCCACCTGCGCCAGCAGCGACTCGGCGAGTTCACAACCGGTTCCGATCTGCATCGCTCCGAAGCGCTCGCCCTCGCCCAGCTCCTGCTGCTTTACGAGCTGGTGACCGCGCGTGCGGTCGTAGCCCTCGGCGGCGAGAGCGCCCGCGCCAGGGCGCACCACTCGACGGAGCCGTCCCCCGTCCCGGAGACGGTCCCGGCCCCGCCCAATCGGTGAGCCATTCACTATCCTCAGGCAGGGAACAGCTGCCCTCACGCTGTTCTCCCCACGCTCGCGCTTCAAGGCGCGAGACGCCCGTACCTAACGGTTAGCGGGTCAGCGCCAACTCAGCACGCTGTCGGGAACTGGCGGGAACCAACCAGGAATGACGGGCAAACCTGTCGGCCGATATCGGAGTTCACGGCCCACTTCAGGCCCGCATCAGCGCCATGACCTGCGGTTATTAGCGCGCGTCAAGCCCAGTGACGGGCCCGCCGATGATCATGCGCTGGATCTCAGACGCTCTCTTGAAAATCGTGAAGCTTGTGGACGTGCGCGTACCACGACCGTGGCCATGGTGACCTCCGCGACCCGTCTGGTGCTCACACTCACCGGCGCCTCAACAACCGTAATCCCCCGCGTGTACGAGCCGCGTTAGGCAGCAGGCAGGGCCGAACGTCCCGCACCGCCTGGCCATAGGACTGCTCTCGTGCGTCGCCCCTCCGCTGCGGTGCTGGGACGACGTCCGGCGCGGCGAGGAACGGACCGCGCGGCCTGAGGCCTCCTGGATCATGCCCGCATCGGCCTGCACGGGAACGCCGACACCTACGGGTTCTGACCGCCGCTAGCCCGGAGTGACGAGGACAGGCTCACGCTGCAGGCCGAGGACGCCCGCGTCCGCGACGTGCTGGCCGGCTGCGCAAGCGCGCCGGCCCGCGAGCCGCTGCGGCAGGGGTGTCACTTGTCTGGACGTGCCCGGCGAGCTGACCGCCCGCGTCGACTCAGGCCGTATCCGCCAGGCGGTCGATAACCTCGTCGACAACGCGCTGCGTTTCGCGCCAGCGGGCATCGCGATCAGGATCACCGGGCGGTGGCGCCAGCATGCCGGCTGCCGCATGCCGTCCGGGACGCTGGCTAGCCTCCCCGACGGCATCACTTACTCGCACTCAGGACTCGCCAGCCGTTCTTGACCGGGCTATTCGACCCTCCCGTGGCAGTCTTTCGACTCTGGTCCCGGCCAAGCACAGTGCGCAGCGTCGAAGCCAGGCTGGCATCTACTTACTCGGCGCAGCCTTCCGGATGCACAAGGAGCGCCCGATGCTGAGCATCGTTCGCACACAGGCGCGGCTGTCATCATTGGCCTCGGCTCGCCTGCGCTGGCTTTCCTGGACCCCGCTGAGAGCAGTTGCAGTCGCGGCTGGCGCAGCTGGCATTCTGGCCGCCTGCGGCTCTGTTGCCGGCCTGGCAGTCCAAGCGTCGGCTCCGCTAATGGGCACGGCTACCAGCGGGCCAACTTCCGCCGACCCCAGCACCTCCAGCAGCCCAATCGCAGCCAGCAGCCCGGCTGACACCGGCGGCGCTAGCACGCCCGCGCCATGCGTGTCCGGAACGTGCTGGGTGGATGTGAGCGTCGCTACGGCATGGGTGAAACCGTGGTACCCCAGGACGGTCGACGGGCGTGCGCTGGGCAACCCTGCTTACCCCGGCACCTGGGTCGCCACCATGACCGTGACGCAGAAGCAGTGGCTGGTCGGCAAGCTGGAGACGCAGGCGCTCTACGGTGACAAGGTGATCGTGACCGGTCACTGGCAGACCTGGAGCCACGTGGTCATTCCGAGCCAGCCGACCAACCGCGATCGCAGGGGTTACCCCGGCTGGATCCCGACCGCCCAGCTCACCCGCACCGCGCCGCCATCCGCCAGTACCTCTGCCGTCATCCGGTCGTCCACAGCATGGCTGTGGACGAGCTGGCGTGCCACAGGCGTCACGGGCAGCAAGCTCATGCTGGCCTCATATGACACCAGCTTGCCCGTGGTGCGTGCCACTTCCGCCTACGTGGAGGTGAAGCTCATTGGCGGCCGGAACGTCGCGGTGCGCCGCAGCGACGTCGTCCTTCACTCAGCGGGAACCGCGTGGGGTGCCACGCCGGCAGTGGTTGTCGCCGAGGCGCGCAACTTCCTCGGCCTGTCGTACTTGTGGGCCGGCACCTCCGGGTTCGGATTCGACTGCTCTGGGTTCACCTACTCGGTGTTCCGCGCTTACGGAGTCACCCTGTCCCGAGACGCCGACCAGCAGGCAGTACACGGCACCCGGGCCGCCCGCAGCGCGCTGCAACCCGGCGACCTGGTGTTCTTCCGCGACAGCAGCACCGGTCCCATCGGTCACGTGGGAATCTACGTGGGCGGCGGGAACATGATCGATGCCCCGCACACCGGCGCCGCCGTCCGCATCGAGCCAGTGTCCTCGTTTCCCTACTACGCCGGCGCCAGGAGATACCTGTCCAGCTGAGACAGGAGCACCGGAGACCAGATGACCGACGTGACGATCCAGGCCAGTCATGGCCTGGTACCCGCCTACCTGGCGTCCCGCCAGATACCGGCCCGTGGCCGGGCGGGAACGTCCTGCACGACGCGCTGCGTGCGCGCCAAGCTGCCCCGGCGCCCGCGCCCAGGCAGACCAGCGCTGTGGCGCGCATCCGCTGCGGGTTCGGCCTCGGACGACATCGCCACTACACCTCCTTCGTGGCTCGCAATTTGCGTGCCACCAAAGCGGACATCCGCTGGCTAATTAGTTAGGTACTCTGCGATACAGCCACAGCGACGTCGTACAGCGTCTGAACGCGCTGGCCGAATGCAGCGGCGTATGAGACATCCGCTGAGTCTCCGCCGCGCTGGTATCCGCCGATGACCCCGATCACCGCGCCCTCACCGGTAGCCGGATTCACGTCGATCAGGAATGGACCGCCGCTCGTGCCATCGGTGTAGCCGTCGCAGTCGAACTCCAGCTGGCTGGGGGTGAACACGGTGACGGGGTTCTCGCAGCTGAGTGGCTGATTTTGGGTATCCGGGTAGCCGATAACCAGGGCCAAGTCGGTAGAGGTCCGCCCTATGTCGAGTCGTTCGGCACCTGCGACACTTTCGACCGGCATATTGCTGCCGGGCTGCGCGACCGTCAGGAACGCCACGTCATCGTTGGGGTTAGCCGTGGCCGCCCACGCCCGGTCAGTGAAAATGCGGGTGACGGACCAGATCCCGAGCGGAGCCGTGCCGTTATAACCGGGCACAAACGCGAGGGCGGGGCTGGTATCGGAATAGCCTGTCACGCAATGCGCGGCAGTTATCAGAACATTTCCGCCCGGGCTGTCGACGACGCTCGCCGTGCAGAAGTGGCTTCTGAGTTTGCCGCCGCTCTCGGTGAAGAGAGCGCCGACAGCGGTCATTTTAGCGGTCGGGATGCTGGCCGCTATCGCGGAAGGCGCGGTGCTGGCAGGCGCGGCGTGCCCTCCGGGCCACAGCGCCGCGATGACGGCCACGACGAGCGACAGCGGACCCGCCACTTGCCACCCGAGCCCTGATCGCCTCGGGTGCCTATTGGTGCGCCTCGCACGCCAGCCCATAAGTATCACCTGATCGCATCATGGTCGAGCATCCCGATCATACGCTCGGCTGTCTCACTAGGGATTTTGCACTTGGAGTCTGATAAAACGCTCAGAGCAAGATTGGCAGCCGCTCCGCATTTCCTCAAGAAATCTTGAACGCGCCCCGCAAGAGCGGCAATTCTGGCGGTCGGCTCGAACGGGACCAACTAAAGTGCACGGCGGACCCGCTGTGGTGGAGTGACCTGTCGTGGTGAGCAATCTTAATAAAGTTTTCATTAAGCCGGATTATTAACCAGATCTGAACCACCTGGGCGCGCTGGTCGCGCACTTCGCAGTTAGCCTGAATAAGCGCCACCTGAGGGGTAGACGCGCGTCCGGGTCGCGACGCAGAACGCTGCCGGCGGCTCGTGGCCTCGCCGGACTCGCGAGCAACCGGGACCGGCATGGGGGACCACATGCGCCATTTCTACCGCGCCGTCGTGCTAACGATCGCAGTGTACGTGCCGTCGATCTCTTTCCTGAACCCGAGATCGTTGGCCGCCCCACCGACGATGTGACGGCGCACGATGACGTTGGCCTTGTCGCCTGTCGCGTCAAGATAGTGCGTCGGCCTGCCTTGGTAGTCGTACAACTGTACTGCGACGTCGTGCACCTCGACTTCTTTGTAGCCTTGCTCGTTCAGCGCGGCAACAAGACAGTCACGGTCTTTGTAGAGCGTCTTCTGCGGGTGAAATTCCGACATATTTTCTCCTAGAATCGGGGGCGGTTCGCGCCCCC
>JBKQTJ010000100.1:0-18500 GCA_052143255.1 Streptosporangiaceae bacterium
CTGGGTGGGCCTGGGAGGACTTGAACCTCCGACCTCTTCCTTATCAGGGAAGCGCTCTAACCGTCTGAGCTACAGGCCCGCAGGCGTGTCAGTTGCATACGCTTCAGGCACGCCGAGATAGGTTACCGCAAGCCGGGACCAGGTGCTCAGTCAGATTCCTTCAGCGTCACCTCAATGCCGCCGGAGAACGTCGACAGCAGGTTGTAGATGACGGCACCGACCGTTGCCAGCGCGGTCATCACGATCACGTTCACCGCGCCCACCAGCATGGTGTAACCCAGGACCCGCGATGCACTGAACCACCTGGCCGCACCGGACGTCGGGTGATTCTTGCTGGTCGTCACCAAGCCCCAGGTCTGCTCGATCTTGTGGAAGACGCCCAGCTTCGACAACGTGAAGAAAATGATGGCCACGGCGATGACCAGCACGACCCAGCCGACAAGCGAGATCAGGAAGCTGAACTTCATGACGGACCACGGCTCGATCCGCTCCAGGCTGAGCTGGGCACGCCTGGTCTGCTTGCCCGGACCCGGCTGGGGCCGGGCCGTCGCGGCGGGCCTGGGCACGTCAGTCCTGGGAGCAGCGGGCCTGGCGCGCTTCGCGGGTGCAGGTCGCCTCGCGGCCGGGTAGTCCCGGGGCTTAGTCCTGGCCAGCCCGGCAAACGAGGATGACAGGCGGGCTCCGATGCCAGCACCCCCGCCGTTGCCAATTGTGGCAGCAGGGAGCGGCGGAGTCTGGCGCAGGCCAGGTCCGTCAGCTGCCGCTGCGGCCGCGGGAGCGAACGCCGGTCCCGGCTGAGCGGGCGGCATCCTCGTCGCCGACGGAGGCGCCACACCCGAACTTGGCGACCCGGACGACTCAGACCCGGACGACTCAGACCCGGACGACCCGGACCCAGATGACCCGGACCCAGATGACCCGGACGATCCGGACCCGGACGACTCAGACCCGGACCCGGACGATCCGGACCCGGACGCTGATTTCGACCCAGCCGTACCAGCCCCGGCAGCTGGCCGCGAGCCGGGCGACGTGGGCCGCGAGGAAGGCGCCGCGCCCGAGCTCTTCCCTGCCGAGCTGCTTACGGGCTTGTCCGCCTTGGCGGCAGCCTGCGCGGCCGCGGCGGTTTCAGCTCGGCCAGCAGTGCTGCCGTTGGGCCCGTCTGCCGGTTTCGTCGCGGCAGCAGGAGTCGAGTCCGCAGCAGGGGTCGTGTCGGCAGCAGGGCGGTCCGCCGCTGGCGCTGGCGCCTCGGCTGGGCTCTGGCCGGTGGCCGTGCCCTCTGAACCTTCGCCGGGCGCCCACGAGGTCGCCTGCACGCGGTTGTCCACCCCGTCCTCCTCCGCACCGTTGTCTGACACGAGGTTATCCCCAGTCAGTACTCTCTGATTCGCTCGAACCAGAAGCGCTGGCAACGGCTACTGTCATGACGCGCGAGACTGTCCTTTTGTTGCACCTAGGCGGGCCTCGACCCAGACGCCGCCCGATTCCGGGACCAGCATCCCCCGTCACAGACCTCGTTTTGAGTTGCTTTCGCACAATACTACGGTGCAGGAGCGCCGCTACCAGGGATGATCCCAGCATGCGCGCCGCCCGGCGGCAAGGTGACCACAATGGTCACGCTGCTTTGCCGCCGCGTTACCAACGTAGCGTTGTTACCAGCCGTCACTCGTCGGTGTCGCCGTCGAGGCTAACCGGGCTCGCGTCCGCATCAGCGCCAACGTTATCCGCGTCAGCGCCAATGTCATCGTTACCCGCCTCGTCGGCGGACGCCGCGCCATCCGCATCGAGATCACCGTCCGCATCGGTGCCGTTAACGGCTTCGATGGCCTCTGCGTTCCTGGCGATCGCGACCAGGCTCTGTCCGCTCGCCAGGTTGACGAGCCGGACTCCCATGGTCTGCCGTCCGGACAGTTTGATCTCCGAAGCAGCGGTCCTGATAACACCGCCTGCCGAAGTGATGGCGTAGACCTCGTCCTCCGGGTGCACCATCAGCGCGCCGATCAACTCGCCCCTGGCTTCCACGATCCGGGCCGTCACGACACCCAGGCCGCCGCGGCCCTGGACCGGATACTGGTCAGCGGGAGTGCGCTTGCCGTAGCCGCCGCCGGTTGCAACCAGGACATCCGCACCCTCGCCGACAACGTGCATGCCCAGCAGCTGGTCGCCTTCGGTAAACCGCATCCCGATCACGCCGGACGTTGCGCGCCCCATCGGCCGAAGGGCCTCGTCGCTCGCCCTGAACCTGATCGCCTGGGCGTGCTTGCTGACCAGTAGCAGATCCTGGTCCGGCGACACGAGCCTGGCAGCGATCACCTCGTCGTCTTCCCGCAAGTTAATCGCGATGATGCCACCCGAGCGAGGGGAGTCGAAGTCGGTCAGCCGTGACTTCTTCACCAGGCCCGACAACGTGGCGAGGACCAGGTACGGCGCGGCGTCATAATCCCGCAGTGCCAGCACTTCGGCGATGTGCTCGTCCGGCTGGAATGCCAGCAAGTTCGCCACGTGCTGTCCGCGCGCGTCTCGGCCCGCATCCGGCAGCTCGTAAGCCTTCGCCCGGTACACCCGGCCCTTGTTGGTGAAGAACAAGATCCAGTGATGCGTGGTTGTCACGAAGAAGTGATCGACGATGTCGTCGGTTCGCAGCTGGGCTCCGCGCACGCCCTTGCCGCCACGCCGCTGAGCCCGGTAGAGATCGGTCTTCGTGCGCTTGGCGTAGCCGCCGCGTGTGATGGTGACGACCACGTCACCTTCGGCGATCAGGTCGGCCTCAGACACGTCGCCGTCATAAGCGATGATCTGCGTTCGCCTGTCGTCGCCGAATCTGTCGACGATCTCGGTGAGCTCGCTGCTGACGATCTGCCGCTGCCGCTCCGGCGAGGCCAGGATCGCCTCGTAGTCGGCGATCTCGGCCATCAGCTGCTCGTACTCGTCGATCAGCGCCTGGCGCTCTAGCGCCGCAAGCTTCCGCAGCTGCATGTCGAGGATGGCACGTGCCTGGATCTCATCGATCTCCAGCAATTCCATCAGGCCCTGCTGCGCAGCTGTGGCCGACTCGCTGGCCCTGATGAGCGCGATCACCTCGTCGATTCGGTCGATCGCCCTGAGCAGCGCGCTCAAGATGTGGGCCCGCTCCTGCGCCTTGCGAAGCAGATAACGAGTACGACGGACGACGACCTCGATCTGATGGGTGACCCAGTACCGGATCAGCTGGTCCAGGCGCAGCGTCCGGGGCACGCCGTCGACGAGCGCCAGCATGTTCGCGCCGAAGGTGTCCTGCAGTTGCGTGTGCTTGTACAGGTTATTGAGCACGATCTTGGCGACGGCATCCCGCCTGAGCACGATAACCAGCCGCTGCCCGGTCCGGTCGCTGCTCTCGTCCTTGACGTCGGCGATACCGCTGACACGGCCCTCCTTGGCCAGCTCAGCGATCTTCTTCGCGACGTTCTCCGGGTTTGCCTGGTACGGCAGCTCGGTCACCACCAGGCACGGTCGGCCCTTGAGGTCCTCCTCGACCTCAACCACTGCGCGCATCGTGATCGAGCCGCGGCCGGTGCGGTATGCGTCCTGGATTCCGCGACGGCCTACGATCAAGCCGTAAGTAGGAAAGTCAGGCCCCTTGATCCGATCGAGCAGCGCGTCGAGTAGCTCCTCATCAGAGGCGTCCGGATGCTCGAGGCACCACAGGGCCCCAGCCGCGACCTCGCGCAGGTTATGCGGCGGGATCTTGGTGGCCATCCCGACGGCGATCCCCTCGGAGCCGTTCACCAGCAGGTTGGGGAACCTGGCCGGCAGCACCACGGGCTCGCCTGACCGGCCGTCGTAGTTCGGCCGGAAGTCGACGGTCTCCTTGTCGATGTCCCGCAGCATCTCCATCGCCAGCGGGGCGAGCCTGCACTCGGTGTACCGCATGGCTGCCGCCGGGTCGTCGCCGCGCGAGCCGAAGTTTCCCGAGCCGTCGATCAACGGCATCCGCATCGCCCAGGGCTGCGCCATGCGGACTAGTGCGTCATAGATGGCGCTGTCGCCGTGCGGGTGGTAGACACCCATGACGTCGCCAACGATTCGAGCGCATTTGGAGTAACCGCGGTCGGGCCGGTACCCGCCGTCGTACATTGCCCACAGAATGCGCGTGTGGACCGGCTTGAGGCCATCCCTGACGTCGGGCAGCGCGCGACCGACGATAACCGACATCGCGTAGTCGATGTAGCTGCGCTGCATCTCGACCTGGATGTCGACCGGCTCCGTCCGGTCGTGTCCCGCATCGGGTGTGGTCACGTCGGGCACTTCCCGTCCTTTCTCGTTGGCTCCGGGCCGTCGCGCACCAGCATCCGCCGGACAGCGCGGACGGTGCGCCTGGCCAGGCGCTCGTCAGGATTCGTCAGATGTCTAGGAACCTGACGTCCTTAGCGTTCCGCTGGATGAACGCCCGCCGCGCTTCCACGTCCTCGCCCATGAGCACGCTAAACAGTTCGTCGGCCTGCGCGGCATCATCGAGAGTGATCTGCCGGAGCACTCGCCTCGCCGGGTCCATCGTGGTCTCCCACAGCTCGCGCGCGTCCATCTCGCCGAGCCCCTTGAAGCGCTGCACGCCTTCGCGCGCGATCTTGCGGCCGTCGGCGATACCTGCCTCCATCACCGCGTCGCGTTCCCGGTCAGAGTAGGCGTAGGAGGGTGCCACTCCCCGGCCTTCCCACTTGATCTTGTAGAGCGGCGGCTGGGCCAGGTACACGTGCATGGCCTCAATCAGCGGCTTCATGAACCTGAACAGCAGCGTCAGCAGCAGCGTCGTTATGTGCTGGCCGTCGACGTCGGCGTCGGCCATCAGGATGATCTTGTGATAGCGGAGCTTGGTGATGTCGAACTCGTCGTGGATGCCGGTGCCCAAGGCGGTGATCATCGCCTGGACCTCGGTGTTCTTCAGCACTCGGTCGATCCTGGCCTTCTCCACGTTGAGAATCTTGCCGCGGATAGGCAGGATCGCCTGGAACTGCGGGTCACGGCCGCCCTTCGCGGAGCCGCCGGCCGAGTCACCCTCGACGACGTAGATCTCAGATTTCTCCGGGTCGCCGGACTGGCAGTCGGCCAGCTTGCCCGGCAGTCCCGAGCCGCCCATCAGGCTCTTGCGGGTCAGGTCCCTGGCCTGCCGCGCGGCGATCCTGGCACGGGCTGCCTGGGTCGCCTTGGTGATGATCGCCTTCGCCTCGCCGGGATTGCGGTCGAACCAGTCCTTGAGGTGGTCGTTGCAGATGCGCTGAACGAAGGACTTCGCCTCGGTGTTGCCTAGCTTCTGCTTCGTCTGCCCTTCGAACTGCGGCTCGGAGAGCTTGACGTGGATGATCGCGGTCAGGCCCTCGCGTACGTCTTCGCCGGAGAGGTTGTCGTCCTTCTCCCGGATGAGCTTCTGCTCGCGCGCATATCTGTTGACGATCGCGGTCAGGGCCGCCCGGAAGCCCTCCTCGTGGGTGCCACCCTCCGCCGTGTTGATGGTGTTAGCGAAGGTGTGCACTGACTCCGAATAGGAGCCTGTCCACTGCATCGCGACTTCCGCTGATATCCCCTTGGCCTCATCGCCGAAATCGATCACCGAGGGGTGGACCGGCTCCTTGGACGCGTTGATGTACTGCACGAAGTCGGCCAGGCCACCGTCATAGCGGTAGGTCACCACGTGCGGCTCGCCGTTGATGTGCTCGGGACGCTCGTCGGTCAGGGTGATGGACAAGCCCCGGTTGAGGAAGGCCATCTCCTGCAGTCGTCGGGACAGCGTCTCAAACGACCACTCGGTTGTCTCGAAGATGCCGGGGTCTGGCCAGAAGGTGATGGTCGTCCCGGTCTTGTCGCTCTGTCCGCCCCGATCGAGCGGCGCGCACGGCTCGCTCAACTCATAGGACTGCCGCCAGACGTACCCGTCCTTGTGGATCTCCACATCCAGGCGCGAGGACAGCGCGTTGACAACGGACACGCCGACGCCGTGCAGGCCACCGGAAACGGCGTAGGACTGGCCGTCGAACTTCCCCCCGGAATGCAGCGTCGTGAGCACGACCTCGACCGCCGGGCGCTTCTCAATCGGGTGCTCATCAACCGGGATGCCACGGCCGTTGTCGGATACCCGGACTCCGCCATCGGCGAGCAGGGTCACCTCGATGTGGTCGGCATAGCCGGCGAGAGCCTCGTCGACCGCGTTATCCACGACCTCCTGGACCAGGTGGTGCAGGCCGCGCTCGCCGGTTGATCCGATATACATTCCGGGACGCTTGCGGACGGCTTCCAGGCCCTCCAGGACCGTAATCGAACGTGCGTCATAGGACAAAGCAGAAGCTCCTCTAGGAACAGGGCAAACACGTAAGGCTCCGCCGGCGATTCCCCCGTGTGGCTTTAGCCCTAGTGCGCTTGTTCATTTTACCTGGCCAGGTGGCCAGGCTCAGCCGTACGTGTCACGCGGGCCACGGCTGCCGCGCACCCGCCATTCACCAGGCTTTCTGGTGCTCGTCACCGGTCCGGTGACCTTGACCCGGACCACGGTGCCGTCGCCTAGCTCGGCGTTCAGCCGCCGGACTAGCTGAGCTGCCAGCAACCGCACCTGGGTCGCCCAGGCGGTGGAATCAGCGGACACTGTCAGTTCACCGTCGCTCAGGGACTGCGGGCTCGTGTGTGCCGCCAGGTCGGCTCCCACGATCTGCGCCCACCGCCCGAAGACCGATCCGGTGGCTGCTGCCAGGGTCCAGCCCTCGGCGCTCAGCAGACCGTCTATCGCACCCGCAAGCGGCTGCGGGTCATCGTGGCGCTGCTGGAGCGGGAATCCAGGCCGTCCCGTCGGTTTCCCGCGCTTGCCGGAAATCGACTCAGACTCGGGTATAACGCCGCCCGTCGGCGGATCATTCCCGGGCCGCAGGCCTCTGGCTCTAGCGTCGGCCACGACCGCCGCCAGCGCGTCCCTGGCCAGCTGGAGCTTGTCGTCTGCGTTCTGGTCAGGCACGGGTGATCAGCCCGCCCGCCACGCCGAATCTCACCCCGGCCAGCCCGGCTGGCACGTCATCTGGCACCGCCGCCGTGACAAGCACCTGCTCGGCCTCGCGCACGAGGTCAGCCAGCCGGCTCCGGCGGTCGCTATCAAGCTCGGCGAAGACGTCGTCGAGCATCAGCACAGGGTCGTCACCGCCAGCGCGGAGCAGCTGGAATCCTGCTAGCCGAAGCGCCAGGGCCAGCGACCACGATTCGCCATGGCTGGCGTAGCCGCGCGCCGGGAGCCCGCCGATCGTCAGCTCGAGCTCGTCGCGGTGCGGGCCCACCAGGCACATGGCCCGCTCGAACTCCGCGCGGCGCCGCTCCGCGAGCGCCTCCCGGAGCAGCACGGCTAGCTTGCCCGGCTCCGGCTCTGGCTCCGGCTCAGTGCCAGCAGATCCAGGTCCGGGCCCGCCGCGGCCCTGGGGGATCGCCGACATCCGGTAGCGGAGCTCGGTGTCGCGCTCGGTTCCGGAGACCGAGCTGTAACAGCTGGTCACCAGCCCTCGCAGGTCGCTCACGAGACGGAGCCTGCCCGCGGTCAGCTCCGCTCCGGCGGAAACGAGCTGATCGTCCCAGACTTCCAGCGCGCCCGGCGGCAGGCCACCCCTGGCCTTGGCTGACTTCAGCAACGCGGTCCGCTGCCGCAGCACCCGGTCATAGTCGGCTCGGACGCCGGCATAGCGCGGCCGCATCGACACCAGCAGGTCATCGAGGTAACGGCGCCGCTGGTCCGGGTCACCCTTCACGACGGAGATGTCCTCAGGAGCGAACAGCACGCACCGTAGCACGCCGATCACCTCACGCGGCCGCGGCGCGGGTGCCCGGTTCAGCCGGACTCGGTTGGCGCGACCTGCGTTGATCTCTATCTCCACCAGGCTGTTCCGTCCCGCTGACGAGATGACGCCACGTACCACGGCACGGTCGGCTCCCTGCCTGATCAGCGGCGCATCGGTGGCCACCCGGTGCGAGGCAAACGTCGCCAGGTAGCCCGCCGCCTCGACCAGGTTGGTCTTGCCCTGGCCATTCGCGCCGACAAAGGTGGTGATACCAGGCCCGAGGGACACCTCAGCAGCCTGATAGCTGCGGAAATCGGTCAGCGAGAGCCTGGTCAGGTGCACTCCGCCGACACTAGCCGAGGCGGATCGGCATCAACAGGTAGCGGAATTCCGGGTTGCCGTCCGGTCCGGGCTTACCGGTAAGCAGGGCCGGCTTGCCCGGCTCGGTGAACGCGATGCGAACCACATCGGAGTCGATCGCAAACAGGCCATCGAGCAGGTACTGCGGGTTGAACGCGATCGACAGATCATCCCCGGAGAACTCCGCCTCGATGGTCTCTTCAGCCTGCGCCTCGTCGCCGGTTCCTGCTTCCAGCATGAGCTGGCCGGCGCTGAAAGCCAGCCGGACCGGCGTGTTGCGCTCGGCCACAAGGGCGACGCGTTTCACTGACTCGGCCAGCAGCGCGGTGGAAAGCTCTGCGGTCGCGTTAACGGTCTTCGGCAGGAGCGACTGATAGCGCGGGAACTCGCCGCTGAGCAAGCGCGTGGTTGTTCGGCGGCCTGCGCCCTCGAATCCGATCATGCCGTCGCCGCCATGTCCGTCGAGTCCGGGCAACGCCAGCGCGATCGAGACCTGGGCGCTATTGGTGAGCGACCTGGCCGTATCGGCCAGGGCTTTAGCCGGCACGAGCATCGCCGCGGTCAGGTCCGGCCGCGCCGGGGTCCACCGCAGCTCGCGCACGGCCAACCGGTACCGGTCGGTTGACACCAGGGTCAGGGTTTCGCCGTCGATCTCGATCCGGACACCAGTGAGGGCCGGCAGGGTGTCGTCGCGGCCCGCCGCGGTGGCCGACTGGCTGACCGCCGTTGCGAATGCGTCGCTGCCGATCGACCCGGCCGCAGGCGGCATCTCTGGCAGCGCCGGGTACTCGTCTTCGGGCATGGTCAGCAACGTGAAAGTGGCACTACCGCAGGTGAGCACTGCGCGGCCGTCTTGCACCGTGATGTGCACGGGCTTGGCCGGCAGGCTGCGGCTGATCTCGGCAAGCAGCCGCCCCGAGACCAGGGCACTACCTTCTTCCGCCGTCGTGACCGGGACAGTCGCTTGGGCGGAGACGTCGTAGTCGAAGCTGGACAGCACGAGTTCGTCCGTCGCCTGCAGGCGGATTCCGGCGAGCACGGGAACCGTCGGACGGGCGGGCAGGGCGCGGGCGGTCCAAGCGACAGCCTCAGCAAGGACGTCGCGCTCAAGGACGATCTTCACCGGTCTGGCCTCCTTCTCTTGATCGGTTCTGCGGCACGGTCCGGACGCTCCGGTGCGGGAGCCGGGTCGCTTCGGGGCGGGTGGCTGTTATTTGTTGTGAGCTATCGGCAATAACAGAGTGGTAGTCGTCATAGGTTCGGTGGACCTTGGGGATAACCGGTGTTCCCGCTGGTGGCGCGGCTCGCGGCGGTGCACATCGGGTGTGCCCGGGCTGAGCGTAACCGCGGACCAGGCTGTGCATTGCAGACGGCCGCACACTGGACACCGCCCCGTTACCCTCCGGTCGGATGGGGTTTTCCTCCGGATGTCCCAAGGACGTCCACAGGTTTGTCCACAGCCTGTGTGCGTGGAATGCGCTGGCCGCGTAGTTTGCGTATCGGCACGAACACGTTTTGTGTCCACACCGCGCTGACCTGGCACTGTGGGCGGCGTGGCGGTGCATCTGGTTGGTGCACACTGGGTCACCCCGACAGAACCTGCTGCTTGATGCGGTTGGTGAGCTCAGTGACCTGGTTATAGATCGATCTGCGCTCGGCCATCAGCGAACGGATCTTGCGCTCGGCGTGCATCACCGTCGTATGATCGCGGCCCCCGAACTGCTGGCCGATCTTCGGCAGCGACATGTCGGTCAGCTCCCGACATAGGTACATGGCGATCTGCCTGGCTGTCACCAGCACCCTGGACCGGGATGTGCCGCACAGGTCGTCGATGGACAGGCCGAAGTAGGACGCGGTCTGGCCCATGATCGTCGCTGCGGTGATGTCCGGGCCGTGCGTTTCCGGGATGAGGTCCTTCAGCACGAACTCGGCGAGCTGGAGGTCGACCGATTGCCGATTCAGGCTGGCGAACGCGGTGACGCGGATGAGCGCGCCCTCAAGCTCGCGGATGTTGGTGGAGATTCGGCTGGCGATGTACTCCAGTGCCTCGGGGGGTGCATTGAGGCGGTCCTGCACTGCCTTCTTGCGCAGGATGGCGATCCGTGTTTCAAGCTCAGGTGGCTGGACATCGGTCTGCAGGCCCCATTCAAACCTGCTCCGGAGCCGGTCCTCGAGAGTGACCAGGCGCTTGGGCGCGCGGTCGGAGGAGATCACGATCTGCTTCTCGGCGTTATGCAGCGTGTTGAACGTGTGGAAGAACTCTTCCTGGGTGCCTTCCTTGTTCTCCAGGAACTGGATGTCGTCAACCAGCAGTACGTCCACGTCGCGGTAGCGGCGGCGGAATCCGTCTTGCTTGCCGTCGCGGATCATGTTGATGAAGTCGTTGGTGAACTCTTCCGAGCTCACGTAGCGCACCTTGAGGCCCTGGTAGAGGCTTTGCGCGTAGTGGCCGATGGCGTGCAGAAGATGAGTCTTGCCAAGGCCGGAGTCACCGTAGACGAACAGCGGGTTGTAGGCCTTGGCGGGCGCCTCGGCGACAGCGACGGCAGCGGCGTGCGCGAACCGGTTGCTCGACCCGATCACGAACGTGTCGAAGGTGTACTTCGGATTCAGCCTGGCTTGACCGGGGCGGGGGACCTGCGGTCCGGCGAGCGGGCTGGCCGGGCGGTGCGGTCCGGCGCCGTCGGCGTGTACGCGGGATGTGCCGTGGCCCTCGGCCGATGCCGGAATCGGTTGCTGACCGAGTCCGTGGCGGGCCTGGTCGGATAGCGCGAGGTGTGCAGCGATGCCAGTTTCGGAAGGGAACGGGGCCAGACCGCCCATCGGCCCGGAGTCGGCTCGCGCTGACCGTGGCTGATCAAAAGCAGCACCGCCGAACGGAGCGTGGCCGAACGGGGCGCCGCTGAAGCTGCCATTTGCGCCCGGCGGGGAGTCCGCTAGCTCGGTCAGGCCCGGCAACGTCAGGCCCGGCAGCGGGGCAGTGCTGTCGTCGGGAAGCTCCTGCGCGGGCTGGCCGAGGCCAGCGGTGGCAGCCGGGTCCACCGTGACGGCGATCTGAATGCTGCGTGCCAGTTCCCTTGACAGCGCGTTGGTGATGAGCGCCCGCAGCCGCGTTTCGAGTTGCTCCTTGACAAATTCGTTCGGTGCGGCGATCAGGGCGGTGTTCTCGACCAGGCCGAGCGGTCTGGTTAGCTGCAGCCAGGCGCGCTGATGCGCCTCAATCTGGAGGCCGGCCAGGTCAGCGAGTGAGCGGGTCCAGACTGCGGCGAGATCATCTTCGCTCATTCGGCCGGTCACCCGAGCCCCCCACATGTGATCAACAGGTTTTTCCACAGCTTGTGCACTTGCTTGCCGCGCGGACGGGGCTCGCGGTGCCGAGGCACTCGGTCCCGGCGCTATTCCCGCCCGCTCGGCGTGGTTGCCCGTCCGGTAAGCGTTCGCCCGTCCGCGTGGCGGCACGAGTGTGGCTAGTGGTGCCGGAGCACGCAACCCAGATGCGCTATCCACAGCCTAGGGCTGGAGTTCGCGGTCCGTTCGGGAAATCGTACGGTCGGCGGCGCAGCATGCTTGCGCCGGCTGCGGTTTGACCCGCTCGCCGCCTTCCAAGTAACTTGTAGTGGTCCGGTTACCCCGGCGCGGTTGAATCATGGCCTGATTCAGGCCGGTAGTCGTGCCGAAATTGCCTGAACCACGTATTTGCCGCACCACGCTATTTCTGTACCAGGGGCGATCGTAAGAACTGTCCAGATAGAAGTCGGACCTGCAGGAAGTCTCAGCGACTGCTGGACGGCCCTGCCGGAACCTGGAGTCCTAGTGAGCAAGCGTACATTTCAGCCGAACAACCGCCGTCGGGCGAAGACTCATGGCTTCCGGCTGCGCATGCGCACCCGAGCCGGCCGGGCAGTCCTGGCCGCCAGGCGCCGGAAGGGACGCGCGCGCGTCAGCGTTTGACGGGCGCGGCGATGGGGTCGCGATGCTTCCCTCGGCAGCGCGGATGCGCCGCAAGACCGACTTCACGGCTGTATTGGCGTGCGGCAGTAAGGCAGGTCGGCCGCTGGTATGGGGTGGCTTGCTGGTACGGCCCGATCGGCCGGATCCCGCCCGGGTCGGGTTCGTCGTTAGCCGCCGCGTAGGCACAGCCGTAGTGCGCAACCGGGTTCGCCGTCGGCTGCGCCACCTAGCCAGAGGGTACCTGGGGTCGCTGCCGGGAGGTAGCCTGCTTGTGTTGCGCGCAGCACCGCGGGCGGCAACGGCTTGCCAGGCGGATCTTGCCGCCGACCTCGACCTGGTAATCGGAGCTTTGCTTCGGCGGCAGGGTGGGGTGACCAGCCAGTGACCAGCGGACCTGACCGTGAATCGCGCAGTATGTCGGCTGCAGGCTGGCTGCTGGTCTGGTTGCTGACCGGTTACCGGCGCTTTGTCAGCCCGCTATTGGGACCGCGGTGCAGGTTCTACCCGTCGTGCAGCGCATATGCGCTTGAGGCCGTGCAGCTGCACGGCGCGCTCCGGGGCTCATGGCTGGCCCTGCGCCGGCTGAGCAAGTGCCACCCGTTCCACGCCGGCGGACTGGATCCCGTTCCGGGGACGGACCGAGGGGTTTCAGGCGTTGCAGTTACAGGCGGTCAAGCTACGGGCGCCGAACTCATGAGCACAGCAAAGGGAGCTAGCAGGTGAATCCACTGGATTACCTCTACGAGGCGGTCGGCTGGGTCTTCACGCATATCTATTACTTGCTGAAGCCCGTCTTCGGTCCGACCAGCGGATGGACCTGGGCGCTCAGCATCGTGATCCTGGTCGCGCTGATGCGCCTGGTCATGGTGCCGCTGTTCATCAAGCAGATGCACACGACACGGGCGATGTCGTCACTGCAGCCGCAGATGGCCGCGCTGCGTAAGAAGTACAAGAACGACAAGCAGACGCTGAATCAAGAGACGATGAAGCTGTACCAGGAGGCTGGCGTCAACCCGCTGATGGGCTGCCTGCCGTTCGTGCTTCAGCTTCCGCTGTTCTTCGGTCTGTTCAGCGTGCTGCGCGCGATTGCCGCCGGGACGCCGAAGTACGGCCTGCCCGCGTCGATGGTGGATGCCGGGAAGCAGGCCAAGATCCTCGGCGTTTCGATCGCCGACAAGGTGCTGTTCACGCACGGGCTGAGCGTCCCGTTGCACTCCAAGATCGTCATCGTCGGCTTCGTGCTGGTCAGCATGGCGACGACGTACCTGACCATCCGGCAAAGCATGAAGCGCGGCATGATGCCGGCCGCGACGCCGGACAACCCGATGGCGTCATCGCAGAAGTACATGGCATACATCATGCCGTTCTTCGCGCTGACCGGTCTGTACTGGCCGTTCGGGCTGGTCTTGTACTGGGTTACCACGAACGTGTGGACGCTTGGCCAGCAGTTCCTGCTCGCCAAGCGCTATCCGTACACACCGCCGGCGCCGGTCGATGGCACTGTGCCAGCCTCGGTGAGCCCAGCCGCCGCCCGGTCGCTGACCGCCGGGACGGGTCGCTCGAATGCCGTCGCGGCTCGCGGCCAGCAGGGCCCGGCCCGGCCGGGCCGGGCTGCCGCGAACGGCTCAGCCGCGAAGGGAAGCGCGGCTACCG
Source organism: Streptosporangiaceae bacterium (assembly GCA_052143255.1). Lineage (GTDB taxonomy): Bacteria > Actinomycetota > Actinomycetes > Streptosporangiales > Streptosporangiaceae > JAJYUU01. Next base: position 13,740 of record JBKQTJ010000100.1, read on the forward strand.
GGGCGAGTACCGGCGCGAAAGGCGCCGCGAGTGCGAAGCGCGGGGCGAGCGCGACAAACGCGCAGGGACGATCCGGACGAGGAGCAGCCACGCCGGACGGCACCGGCAGCGGAGTGCTGAAGCGATTCAGCCGAGGCCGGGCGGAGCCCGAACCTGAGCCCGAGCCCGAGGTTAAGATCGTGAGGCATCAGACGCAGCGGCAGTCGCGCAGCAAGAGAAGCGGCAAACGCTAAGCTGTCGCGTCACGTGCTTAGTGGCGCTGGCACGGTGGGCGCAGCCATGATGCGGGCCGGCCCGGCGGATTGTGGCGGCGGTGCACGGTGCACGATGGCACAGTGCGTGCTGGCACGATGGCCGCGCGGGGTGGTCGTGATGTGACCATCGCTGGCGGGACTAGCGGGGGCTCCAGTTGCCCGAGCGCGGCGCGATGGCAGTCGGCTGCGTGCAGCCGAGGGACGGATCGAGGAGGAGCCTGGCATGAGCCAGCAGGATGACATGGTGGCGGCGGAGACTGGCCGCGACGATGAGGCTGGCGAGCGCGACGCTGGCTCAGTTGTGACTGCTGGCTATTCGGCCGACACCGATGCGGCCGCTGGCGCGGAGGATGATAGCGACCAGACTCCCTCCGACGCTGACGAGCAGGACGAGGCGCCCGTGCCGCCGAAGGCATCGGTCGCCGATCTGGAGCTGGAGGGCGAGATAGCGGCTGACTACATCGAAGGGCTACTCGACGTGGCGGACCTGGACGGCGACATTGACATGGACGTCGAGGGGGACCGGGCAGTCGTCTCGGTGGTAGGTGCGACGCTCGATGAGCTTGTCGGACGGCGTGGTGAGGTGCTGGAAGCGCTCCAAGAGCTGACCAGGCTGGCCGTGCACCAGCACACTGGCGCCCGTACGCGGATGATGCTGGACGTGGGTGGCTACCGGCAACGGCGCCGGGCGGAACTGGCAGAAGCTGGCCAGGAGGCGGCCGAGGAGGTCCGGCGGACCGGGCAGCCTAAGCGGCTATGGCCGATGAATCCGTTTGAGCGCAAGATCGTCCATGATGCAGTGGCCGCGGCAGGCCTGCGTAGCGAGTCCGAAGGCGAGGAGCCAGAACGACGCGTGGTAGTCCTGCCGGTGGGATGACCGCCTAGCGGCGAGCGGTTCCTGGTCCGCTCGCCCTGGGGAAAGGCTGTGCCCGGACTAGCGCCGGGCTGAGTGGAAGGCCTGCTGGATGGCGGATGCGACGGAGCAGTCCGCGCCGGGGTCGGCTGGCGTGGAGCTTTTTGGCGACGTACTGCCGCTGGCGCAGAAATACGCGCAGCTTCTCACGGGGGCCGGCGTCGAACGCGGAATAGTGGGGCCAGCGGAGGCCGAACGGATCTGGGACCGGCATCTGCTGAATTGCGGCGTGGTCGCGCGCCTTATTCCGTCGCGCTGCTCGCTGGTAGATCTGGGCTCCGGCGCCGGGCTGCCCGGTATCGTCCTGGCGATGTTGCTGCCGGGCGCTAAGGTCACCTTGCTTGAGGCGCTGGCCAGACGGGTTGCCTTCCTGGAGGAGTGCGTAGCCGAGCTGGGCCTGGCGAACGCCGAGGTCGTGCGCGGCCGCGCTGAGGATCTGGCTGGTCAGTTTGCGGCGGATGTGGTGTGTTCGCGCGCGGTTGCCCCATTGGAGAAGCTGGCTGGCTTGAGCGTGGGACTCGCCCGGCCCGGCGGACGGGTGCTGGCCATCAAAGGGGTGTCGGCGGAGGCGGAGCTAGCTCGTGCGCGGCCGGCGCTGGCGCGGCTTGGCGTGTCGGACGCGCGGGTGTCACAGGTGGGTAGCGCCGACGGCACCGCGACTGCAACAGTGGTGATGTTCACTGCTGCGCGGCGGCGCGCCAGCGGTACTACCGCCAGACGGGCTCAGGGCAGGTCCGAAGGACGGCCAGGCGGCCAGGCGGCTGGGCAGCGTGCCCACCCGGGTGCCGCGGCCGGCCGGAAAGCGCGGCCAAACAGCCGCCGTGGCGGAGGATAGGCGGAGGGCTGGAAGCTCGCCTGGGGCCGCGGATGGCTCGCTGAGGAGAACTGGACGATGACTAACTCCGCTCCGGGCCTTGGCTGGCCGGATAGCCCGAGGACCGGCGCCCAGGCCCGGTCGGCGGATTGCCATGGCCCAGCCGAGGCGGTTAGCTCGGTTAGTGCTGTCAGGGTGGCTGAAGCGGAGCCGACCCCGTTGCCGCCAGGTCGTGTCCCGGATCGGCACCCGACACGGGCGGTGCGCATCGGCCTCGGCTGGCCGTTTGGGCGAGCGGAACCGGGCCACCAAACAGGCAAGCATGGCCTAGGCTCAGTGTCCGCGACGACGCCGGACCGCCACGTATCGGCGCCGGCACCGGACCGCATCCGTCAGGGTCTGGCGCATGTTTCACGTGAAACAGGTACCCCGGGGCCGGCCAGCGCGGCGGGCGATGCTGGCTTCTGGCGGGATGGCACTGTTGCCTCGGTGGGGGCGGCGGCTGGTGCGCCGGCGTCGGCTGCTGGTTCGGGGCGAGACGGGCGCGGCGAGGTTCCCGGCGGACTGGACTGGGCCAGCGCTGGCACGGCGCGGTTTGGTGAGCGGACGCGCGAAAGCGAGGAAAACGTGGTCATCCCTGCGATGTCCGATGGGTCAGCTGATACTCCGATCGCCAGAGCTGCCCAGGCTGCTGTCGTCGCGCGCTCCGGTGGCGAGATGTGGCCGCGGCCATCATCGTGCCGTGTCATCACGATCGCCAATCAGAAGGGCGGCGTGGGCAAGACGACGACCGCCGTCAACCTGGCGGCTAGCCTGGCCATGCACGGGGAGCGTGTACTAGTAATTGACCTGGATCCGCAGGGCAATGCGTCCACGGCGTTCGACGTGGACCACCATTCGGGGATCGCCTCGGTCTACAACGTCCTGGTCGACGATCAGCCGCTGAGTTCGATCGTGCGGCCGGTAAGCGGCTTCCCGCACTTGTACTGCGCGCCGGCCGCGATCGATCTGGCCGGTGCGGAGATCGAGCTAGTGCCGCTGGTCGCGCGGGAGGCGAGGCTGGCGCGGGCGGTAGCGAGCTACGACGCGTCTAACCTTGACTACATCTTCATCGACTGCCCGCCCTCGCTTGGATTGCTGACCGTGAACGCGCTGGTGGCGGCTCCCGAGGTGCTGATCCCCATCCAGTGCGAGTACTACGCGCTGGAGGGCCTGGAGCAATTGCTGCGGACCGTTGAGCTAGTGCGCAGCCACCTGAATCCCGCCCTCTCCGTAACGACCATCCTGCTGACGATGTATGACGGCCGCACACGCCTGGCGTCTCAGGTCGCGGACGAGGTCCGGGATCACTTCGGCGCGGTCGTGCTCGGTTCAGTCATCCCGCGGAGCGTGCGCGTGTCGGAGGCACCGAGCTATGGCCAATCGGTCATGACCTACGACCCTGGCTCGACGGGAGCGCTTGCCTACCTCGAGGCATCCCGGGAGCTTGCGTACCGGAATGTGCAGGCTTCGGCCAGTTGATAACTGGCACTACTACGAGTAACGCCCGTCCCGTCCGGTGATACGTGCGCACAGACCGGCCGCGGCCAGAACGGAGGAGACCCAGCGATGGCGCAGCCTAAGCGCGGACTAGGTAGGGGACTGGGTGCCCTGATCCCGACAGGGCCGCCGGTAGCAGCGCCCGCACTGAACCCGCCAGCGGCGCACGCCCAATTTTCCGGCTACGAGGGCGCGCCGATCGCGGGTGCGTACCTGGACGAGATTCGCGTCGACGCGATCATGCCGAATCCGCGGCAGCCGAGGCAGGCCTTCGATGACGAGACGCTCGCCGAGCTGGCCGCGTCAATAGAGGCGGTCGGTTTGCTCCAGCCGGTGATCGTCCGGGAAGCCGGCCCGGAGCGATATGAGCTGATCATGGGCGAGCGCCGCTGGCGCGCGTGCGAGCTAGCGGGTATCGCGGTAATCCCGGCGATCGTGAGGCAGACCTCCGACGACGACCTGCTCCGAGACGCACTCATCGAGAACCTGCACCGGGAGCAGCTCAATCCGCTCGAGGAGGCGGCGGCCTATCAGCAGCTCCTAGATGACTTCTCTGCCACGCACGAGGAGCTGGCTAAGCGGATCGGCCGGTCCCGCCCGCACATCTCGAACACCATCCGGCTGCTGAACTTGCCGCCCGCGGTGCAGAAGCGAGTCGCGGCCGGCGTCCTAAGCGCGGGACATGCGCGGGCGCTGCTAGGCGTGGAGGATCCCGCAGCGCAGGAGGAGGTAGCCCGCCGGATAGTGGCGGAGGGCCTGTCCGTGCGGGCGGTCGAGGAGATAGTCGCGCTCGGCGCACCTTCGGTGAAGGGACCGCGCACGCCCGGGTTGAAAGCGCCGGTGGCTCCCGGACTCAAGGACCTGGCAGATCGGCTCTCCGATGTCTTCGAGACACGCGTCAAAGTCGAGCTGGGCCAACGCAAGGGCAAGATCGTGGTGGAGTTCGCCACGCTCGAGGATCTGGAGCGGATCGTGCGCGCTATATCGCCAGAGCTCAGCCCGCCGCGGCGTGGCTGAAGCGCACCGGTGCTGCCCGCGCCGACAGGCCCACCGGACCCGCCGCTAGGCTCTGCCCGTGTTGCGTCCTGAAAACTGGACCAGACCTGCGGGTGGAAGTCCCGTCCGGGTAATCGCCGGAGAGCCCGGTAGCAGACCCCGGTTCGTGATCGAGAGATCGCGGGCTGAGCGGGGTGTCAAAAGCCTCTTAGGAGGGAGCAAGCGTGCGGGCCGTAGGTCCACCC
>JBKQTJ010000101.1:0-4895 GCA_052143255.1 Streptosporangiaceae bacterium
CCAATCTTGTCGACGAAGTCAGCTCCCGCCCCAATTTCCTTCGGAGCGAAGAATAGACTGAGACCAGAATTAGTCATGTGCTGCGCGATACGCGTGACGACGGCCTCATCGCGCGAACTATAGCTGATGAAAACGTCCCGCAGATTCGTGTCAGTCGACATGCCAGCCTCACGTTCTATGCACTCTGTCGCGGTGGGAGACGTCCGGAAAATCTGGAGGAACGTCTCTCAAGCGAGGTCCGGATCCCGCCTCAACTGCCGCAGGTCCCCGGCGCTTGTATCCCAAAGATTCCTGCCTCCCCGGACATGCCTCGGTCTCACCCTAGAATGAGCCTAGCCCGAATGTCATATGAAGAGGGCATGTGACCGCGGTGCTGTCATCGGTGATGTACCTGTCGCTCGACTACCGCGCTGAGGCGGAGCCGCCTCCTTGATGGCGAGGGCTCGCCTAGTGGGTAGCTCAGTGGAGCTGGCTGCTCCCGACTGGGACTGCGGCACGTTCGACACGGCTGATTACGCTGTCGAGTTCACGACGACCAGCGGGCGCGTCTTCACCGTCTCGTGGGACAGCCCAGGGTGGCATGAGGGGATCTGGCTCAGGGAGGTCCCGGCGGCGGGCGCTGCCTTCAGCGAGGACCGGCGGCTGTTCATGGTCTCATGTCCCCACCGGGATACCTCGCCCGGAGGCATACGGTAGCGATCGTGTCCGACCTGTTCTCGCTCGACGCACCGGATCCGCTGTTGCCGTTGTACCCGTTCAACGAGCCGGGTCAGCCGGTCGTGCTATATGAGGGCGCCATCCGAGGCCTAGCATCCGTCGACGTCACCGGCTCGGTGGAGCTGTCTTGCACGCCGCGGCCGGGCATTGAGTGGCACGTCGAGCCGGAAGCGCCGCCGCAGTTCGCGAACCAGCCAGCCGTGACGCTGGCGCTCCGGCGCTGGGACGGTGACGTTCTGCTGCCCGGAGTCCCGCGAGGGATCGGCGGCGGATGGTCGAATGGCACTGTGGCCGGACGGGCCGACGTGCCGCTGAACCGGATTGTTGCTCACTGGTTCAACTTGCCTCGCTGGCATGGCCTGCTCAGGCTGACAGCGCAGACGCAGGACGGTGGTCAGCGCTGGTGGCCTGGTCGCTGGATAGCGGAGGTCGGCAACTGGAGGATCATTCTCGATGCTCGGCACGATCACCAGCGCGTGTGGGCGGACTTGCACAAGACCGACGTGTACGTGATGACGCACGTGATGGAGCTTCGCCGCTTGGACGGCGAAGACTTCACTGCAGGCGAGGTCGAGCCGCTACTTGCCGCGCTGCATGTGGTTGTCTCCTTCGCCCTCGGCCGGTGGGCCGCGCCGATGCTGCCGGTGGGCCAGGACTCCGGCGGCAGGGTGGTGTGGGAAGACTGGCGGCCCGGCTTTTGTGACCCAGCGCAGGCCATCAGCGGCGGATGGTGGTACCAGTACGACCAGAAGGCGCTAGCCGAGTTGCTGGAATGCGCCGTGCCGTTGCTCGCCGATCCGGCCAGCAGGGACGCGCTGCGGCTCCAGATGATGCTCGCGATCATGGGGGTCGCCGACCGGGGATTTGTGGAACAGCGCGTGATGAACTGCGCCGCCGGGCTAGAGCACCTCATGTGGCAGGTCCTGGTCCTCGGAGGGCTGCTGACCCAGGACCAGTATCTGGGCCGGAGCCGGTACCAGGGCCAGCGCCTTCGCGCGCATGACCTTCTCCGCATGGTCCTTACGGATGCGGCGATCTCGGTCGGCATCGATCCTGTTCTCCTCCCGGTGGCCGCGCGGTTCGCGTCGGAGAAGAGTAAGCATCAGGGACGGAAGCTGGACGGCGCGGACGTTGTCACCCAGATCCGTAACCGGCTGGTGCACCCGAAAGCTGCGCAGGAAAGCGTGTACCGCTTGGATGGCCTGGTAGCAGAGGTATGGCTCCTGGCCCGGCACTACCTGGTGCTCCTGATCCTCCACTCGATCGGGTACCGCGGCCCGTACCGGGACCTGACGCGGACCACAGGCTGGGCCGGTGATGTCGCGGCGGTGCCATGGGCATCCCAGCCGGGCCCCTCGGCATCGGCTTCGTAGAGCAGGTCGCGCGAAACCGGGGCGCACGGCGCGGCGTCGGCATGTCGCTGTGAACTTGTGGATCGGGAGTGCCACCAGGCTGGGGAGGATCCGCGTTCGGGCGTGCGAGGCTCCGAGTAGCGGCCGCGATCGAGGTAGTGCTGGCCATCGCCGGTAAGGACGGCCTGCCAGAGCTTTCCATTCCGGCGGACGCGGGCCAGGTCGCGTGACTTCAGGGCGAGCGCACTGTTCTTGTGGCTTTCTCTGGGCCGGTCGCAGATCGGGCATCGGGCAGCTATCCACCGGAGAACGTAGAGTTGCCGGTAGCCCGGATCCTTTCCTCCGCCCGCGTGACGCTCACCTGCGGGCACATCGTCCGCCGCGCACAGCACCGTGACCATGACCGGTACGCCGCGGACGTTGCCGACTGCCCGACCTGGGGAAGGCGTCGCGGTGTGGTCGCAGCCCAGCGGGTCGGTCCGGCGGACGATCGGGACGGGCATGTTGCCCGGGAACGTCTGACCAGCAACTGACGGCGTCTCAGGCGAAGCTGGACAGGCAGCGAAAGCCATCAAGGCGACCGAACGCGGCATCGCGGAACTCACCCAGAAGCTAGAAGACCCTGAAGCATGGTCGCCCTACGCGCCGCGGGCACGAGGCAGCGCGGCATCTGCCGCGCCAACCGGGTATCGCCGGTGCGGACATGCCCCCAGTAGGGGGCGGGATGGCCAGCTTGAAGCCGGCGGCGATGGCCGCGCCGATACGTCGGCGGCAGGTCATGTCGGCCCTTCGTCGCTGCCCGGTGCCCATCCTTGGGTGCTGGAGGGATCGGGCTCGAGACGGCCGCGTAGCTCGTCCGCGACGGGGCTCCGCTGGCCAGCGTCGCGCAGCACCCAACCGACGTGAAGCGCGGTGGCGTAAAGAGCAGTCGTCCATGTGTGCAGGATGACTGAATCGCCGGTCACCAGCTCTGCTGTGTGAACGAAGTAGCCGCGCGGCGGCTCGAAGTAGGAGTCGTAAAGGTGGAGCGTGGGGTGGACGGAGGCGGCGGACATGAGGCGGTAGTACAGGTAGACCTGCGTGAAGTTCTCGCGGGCGAAGCCGTGCTCGGGTCCGAGCTTCGTTAGCGCGTCAGCGACTTCGCTCAGGGAGAGCCCCTGTGCCTCGATGCCGGTGAAGTCGGCGATGCGCGTGCTGAGATCGATGCCCGCCTCGGGTTGCTGGGGGACATAAGGCTCGTCAAGGAACGGTTTCGGTGGTTCCTCGGGATGCTGAGCGTTCCACTGCGTTTTCCCGGTGTTATCCGCGCGGGTCTTCCTGACTCTCCGGCGAGCCTTTCTCTTCGTCTCCTTCAGTTCCTTGTCATACCGCTTGATGGCCGCGTCGGTAATCCCGGTCTCGTTCAGGGTGTCGGCGGCTACGCGCTCGATGGCGGCGTTGCCACCAAAGTGGAGGTAGATGCCGGTGAGCCAGGCTTCGACGTGCGCTCGGCCGAGGATGCGGACGGCCAGTTCGTCTTCGTCCATTGCGGCACGCCCGATGCTGCGCAGCAGGGAACACGTATGCCGGAGCGCTGCAGCGTCGTAGAGGCGGTGCCGTGTCCTTGGTGATCCGTTGTTGACGATCGCCCACCGGTCTGCCGAAAGGGCTGTGTCGGCTTCGAGCAGCAGACGGGCGGTGTCTGTGGTCAACTGGGCGAAGACCCCTATTTGGTCAGAAGACATGCGACAGACTGTAGGTGCTGGACGGTCTCGGTAACCGTGCCGTACGCGGCCATGGAAACAGTCAGATAGGCGCACGTTCAGCATGTAGTCAGCACTCTCGCGATCACTTCGCGCTGACATGGCCGTCCATTGACGTGGGAGCGGCTTGCCCGTCCTCGCTAAATAGAGCTAGGAGTCGTTGATACGCCGTGGGAACTGGCTGGGTTGCCTTGGACGCGTTGCCGGGCTCCTCAGCGCGCTGACCCGGACGACTCGGAATACACGGGCGCACGTCGGACGAAACGCGGATCTCACGCGGAGGTGAATGAAGAAACGCCAGGTCAGCAGCCATTCCGATGGGCCGGGGGAAACGGTCCGTAGAACCGTAGCAGCTATCTATCTACTGCCTCGGGCTGATCGGCAACGCTATGCCGACGGTGCAGAACTCGCCCACACGCGCTCAAAGCTGTCCAGGTAGAGGGCGCCCATCTCGGCGCCGCCGGTATCGAAAAGGCAGAACACAGGCGCGTGTGCAGCTGGGATGCCGTAGGTGTGCTGATTGACCATCATCTGGTCGTCGGCGCGGTAGATCGAGTTGTACAGCACGGTGCGGTGAAGTCGGATCTCGACGTTTTCCACCGCGCAAAGCGGCCGGTACAGCGTGAGTGCGTTGCGGATCTTGGCGGGCATGGCTTCGCCGATGCCTTCTTCTTCGCCACGTTCAGTGGCGTGCGGCCCGTCGGGATCTCCGAGTGCGATCCGCACGGCGACGCCCGCGCGTGCCTTATCGGCGAGTATCTGGAGGATTCCCGTGTCCTCGGCGAGGAACAGCGCGCTGTAGGCCAGGATGGCGATCTCGCGCTCGGCCGATCCGAACAGCTTTACCCAGACCTCCCGCGGAACAGCCCACCGGTGCGGGTAAACCGTCCCTAGCTCTTCCGGCCGAGTCCGCGCCGCCAGGAGCCCGCCCGCATCAGGCCACAGGTCGGCCTCGTCCGCGCCGACGAGCTCGGCGATCGCAGCCCGATTGTGCGGGTAGGGCACGCGCCCGTTCAGCCACCGCCGGACCGTCTTGGGATCCACGCCCAGGCGGGCGGCAATGTCATCTTCGCGCAGCCGCGCC
>JBKQTJ010000102.1:0-4100 GCA_052143255.1 Streptosporangiaceae bacterium
CTGTTCCATCCCGACGAAGAACATCTATACCTCACGCTCCAAAGCGGTGCAGCAAAGACTCATTAGCTTCGTTCCGCAAGCAACCTCGAAGAGAGGAGCTTCGAGCGGGCGGCCGTGATACAACGGCCAGCGTGGTAGGAGTTAGAGGATGCGGCAGAGGGTTTCTTCTTATCCGAAGTCGCCGAGCTCGCGCAGTGCCGCGGAGTCCGGCAACGCACTCGCTGGTGACCCGTGGCCGGCGAACCGTGCCAGCGGGAGGAACTGCATGTCCACGGCTCGCTCACGCTGGCTCGCCGCAGTTGCCATGACGTAGAGCTCTTCTCTTCCAGTACCGCGGTCGGCGCCCACAAGGTGACCGCTGGCGATGTCGGACGACGCCGATGTATCAAAGTGGCATCTAGCCCTCCCTTGTTGACGTGATCAGGCGGGTCGGGCGCGCAGCCTGAGCCCGGTCATGGCTGATTTTGTGAGCCACCTAGCGGTCGCCCCAAGTTAGTGAGCGTGCAGTTAGCTGCACCAGAAATGTGCAGGTATCTGCACCAGAAGGGAGCGCCAGATGCGAGCCAGCGAAGTGCTCATCATCGGTGCTGGCCCCTACGGCCTGTCGATCTCCACCCACCTTCGCGGGCAGGGGATCGACCATCTCATCGTGGGCCGCCCGATGGATACCTGGCGTACCCACATGCCGGCTGGCATGTACCTGAAATCTGAGCCTTATGGCTCGGACATGTCGTCGCCTCAGGCTGGGTACGACCTCGCGGGTTACTGCCGATCAGAGCGAGTCGAAGGTATCGAGCGAGGGACACCGCTGTCGCTCGAACGGTTCCTCGACTACGCCGACTGGTATGTCAAGCAGCTGGTCCCCGACGTGACTGATGTCACGGTGACGGAGATCAAGTCCGTGAACGGCGGGTTCCAGGTCGCATTCGCCGATGCCGAGCCGGTTGCGGCAAGGAGCGTCGTGATCGCGACGGGGATCCTGCCGCACTTTCACGTTCCAGCTGAGCTATCAGGCCTGCCATCTGACCTTGTCTCACATACCGCCGATCACCACCAGTTCGACCGGTTCCGCGGTCGCCACGTGGCAGTTGTAGGCGCGGGCTCGTCAGCGCTTGAGACCGCCGCGCTGCTGCATGAAGCCGGGTGCGAGGTGCAACTTATCGTGCGGTGTCCAGACTCGCCGCTCTGGGGCACGAAAGTGCTACCGCTCACCCCACTGACACGGCTCCGGAACAATAAGCTCTGCGAAGGGTGGAAGTGCCCGTTCTGGAATTCGCCAACTGCCTTCCGCCGGCTGCCGCAAAGCGTGCGGGTTGAGCAAGCGCGAACTGTGCTCGGTCCTCTTGGGGCTTGGTGGCTGAAGGACCGCGTCGAAGGCGTGGTCGAAATCCTGGACAAGACTCATGTCCGCAAAGCAGAACCCAGCGGCAGCGGCGTGCGGCTGCTGCTTGACGGTCCGAGCAAATCGAGCGTCGAGGTCGATCACGTGATCGCCGGCACCGGCTTCCGCGTTGACCTAGCCCGGATTGCTTACTTGCCCGAGGACCTTAGGGCCCGAGTGGCCACGTTCGGCGGGTACCCGGTGCTGACCCGTGCCTGCGAGTCGACCGTTCCGGGCTTGTACTTCGTCGGGGCCCCGGCCGCCTTCGCCCTCGGGCCATCGATGCGATTCATCGCCGGCACGCACAATGTGGCAGCCCAGCTCGGTCGGTCGGTGGCCCGCCGTGCGAGAGCGAGCGGAGGCGGCCCGGTAACGGCGGAGTCGAGTGATCAAGTGCCGCGGTCCAGCGATGAGGCACCTGTTCCACAGACGCCTTGACGACCGCCAGCCACGACCGACTAGGAGTCGCCAGCCATGACGGACGCACCTACGGCGGAGACCACGCACCGGACCAGCCGCGCGAGGACCTACCTCATGTGCCCGCCTGAGTATTTCGCGGTTGAATACTCCATTAACCCTTGGATGAATCCGGACAGGCCGGTCGACGTCGCGCTCGCCATGGACCAGTGGGAGCGGCTTGCAGAGGCATTCGCTAGCCTCGGTCACACAGTCCACACGATCGCTCCCGAACCATGCCTGCCAGACATGGTCTTCGCGGCGAACGGCGCCACCGTGGTCGACGGCAAGGTGCTCGGCGCATGCTTCAGGTACGCGGAGCGCAAGCCGGAGGCGGCGGCTTACCTGAACTGGTTCCGCGCTCGCGGTTGCTACCAGATCCGCGAGTCGGCGGTGCTGAATGAAGGCGAGGGCGACCTAGTCTTCGCCGGCCGGGCCATCCTGGCCGGTCACGGCTTCCGCAGCGATGAGGCGGTCAGCGACGAGCTGGCGGATCTGTTCGGGCTTCCGGTCATCAGCCTGCGCCTAGTGGATCCGAGGTTCTACCACCTCGACACGGCGGTGGCGGTGCTGGACGCTGACACCGCCGCGTACTACCCGGCTGCCTTCGATGACGCAGGCAGAGCTTCGCTGACCTCGCATTTCGCTGAGCTGATCGAGGCGAAGGATGAAGATGCCGAGGTACTCGGCCTGAACGCGGTCAGCGACGGCCGGAACGTCGTGCTGCCAGAGCAGGCAACCGGCCTGATGGCGCAGCTGACCGCGGCCGGCTTTAACCCGATCGGGGTGAACCTATCGGAACTGCTGAAGGCAGGTGGCGGCCCTAAGTGCTGCACCCTGGAACTGCGGTAGATCGGGAGGAGAGTCAAGGCCGGACTTCTGGAAGCCAGGTGAGCATAACGGCACTTTCCGCGGTGTCAGCCCGGAATGACGATGCGGCCGTCCTCAAGTAACGGTGCAGCGCCGCAAGCCGTAACGAAGTGCGGCAGCCCCACTACTGAGGGCAACCTCGGACCGGCGAGGCGCGTGGCCGGGCTGGTCACCACGGTGCGGGCGGTCACGGGCTTAGTGCTGGCTGAGCGGTCCGAGGTTGCCCTCGGCGGTCGCGGCTGCGCCGCGATAGCGCAGCGGCAGTTCGCTGGCCTGGTCGGGCGCGCTGGCGGATGCTCACGGCAACAGGTATGTGCTGGAGGCTGCCATGAGCGCGCGAGTGGTGACGGTGAACGAGGTCCTGGCCGGGCACGCGGTACTGGATATCGAGTGCCTGGACCGGGTCTACCTGAATGCCTACGTGCCGATCTTGCAGTCCAGTGGCCAGGTCGTGGCGTTCATGACCCAGCACCTGGACCTGCCGATCCCCTCGCCCGCGTTATTCGACAAGATCGGGCAGAAGTTCCGCCGCGCCGTTGCCTCGTTCGCCGAGGCCAACCACATCCCGTGGGTCCGCTTCCGCAAGGAGGACCGCAAGGCCGATGTCATGGCACCGTATTTACGGCGGGCGGCCGCGACCGGCCGGTCCCAGGTCGCGGCGATCGGCGTGGCGCAGGAGTTCCAGCGGGTCTGGGTCGCCTATCAGCGCGAGACCAAGACCGTGGCGCCGCAGTTCACTTTCGCCAAGGCCGACCGGCGGGTGACCTGCTACTACTTCTACCTGTGGGACGCCGGGTTCGGCCCGGCGTTCATCAAGGTGTGCGCGTATTTCCCGTATCCGGCGAAGGTGTGGGTCAACGGGCACGAGTGGGCCAAGCGGCAGGCCGCCCGCGCCGGGATCGGCTTCACCGAGCTGTCCAACGGGTTCGCCGCCTGCGACGACCCCGCGGCGCTGCAGGAGATCTGCGACCGGCTGCAGCCGGGCACCATCGAGGTGTTCGCCCAGCGGTGGCTGCACCGCCTGCCGATGCCGCTATCCGATTACGACGAGGCCTGCGGGTACTGGTGGGAGCTGTCGATGCGCCAGGTCGAGGTGTCGCGCACCATCGTGTTCGACGCGCCCCGCCGGGCCCGCGGCTTCTTCGAGGCGCTGGCCGCCGACAACCTCGACGTCGGCCGCCCGGCCAGCGTGGAAGTCATCTTCGGCCGCCGCATCCGCCGTGACACCAAGGGCGTGTTCCGCACCGCGATCGACCGCCCGGTCCTCGGCCCAGACGCCGGCGGCGTGGTCATCAACGTGTTCTACAAGCACTCCCGCGTCAAGCAGTACCTCAAAGACGGCCGGGCGATGCGGATCGAGACTGTCGTCAACGCACCCCGCGACCTGGGCTGC
>JBKQTJ010000103.1:0-4153 GCA_052143255.1 Streptosporangiaceae bacterium
CGAAGACCGACGCCGGAAGGCGCACCCTTCCGCTGGATGACCCGCTGACCACCTCGCTCCGCGCGTTCCATGCACTGCAAGCCGCGGAAAGGCTAGCCGCTGGCGAGGCGTACACCGACGGCGGTTACGTTCTCTGCGACGAGCTCGGCCTGCCCTACGACCCGGCCCGGCTCCGGCGGGTCTACTACCGGCTCATGAGGCAGGCAGGCGTCCGCAAGGTGAAGCCGTACACCGCCACCCGCCACGCCGCCGGGAGCTACCTCGCCCACGCCGGCGTCTCGCCCGACATCATCGCGGCATGGCTCGGCCACACCGATGCGAGCTTCACGATGAGGACCTACGTGCACGCGCGGCCCGAGGACCTGGCTGCTGCCCGTGACGTGCTAGCCAGGAAGGCGGCCGGGAGGTGAATGTGCAGTCATCGTGCAATCGGGGCCCACCGAGCGGCTTAAGGTGAACCGAACAGATAACTGAATCAAAGCTCTGACCTTTAGTGTCCGAGGGGGGACTTGAACCCCCACGCCCTTTTGGGGCACTAGCACCTCAAGCTAGCGCGTCTGCCTATTCCGCCACCCGGACCTGGGCCTGGCCTGAAGCTAGGCCGGCCTCACGATAGCAAATCCGGGCACCTTCCTGCGACGTGGCTTTGGCCGACAGGCGGTCAAGCGGTCCTGGACGGATGGTGCAACGATTGCGGTATGACCGACAACGTCCCTGTCTCCAGCGCTCGCGGCACCGCCGCCCAGGACGAAGTGGCCACCCTGGCCAGCGACCTGATCAGGATCGACACCAGCAACCCCGGCGACCACTCGGGTCCCGGCGAACGCGCAGCCGCCGAACATGTGGCCGCCCTGCTGGCCGAGGCGGGCCTGGCCGCAAAGATCCTGGAGTCCCACCAGAAGCGCGCCAGCGTGGTGGCCAGGATCGAGGGAACCGACTCGTCCAGGCCCGCTTTGCTCATTCACGGCCACCTGGACGTCGTGCCGGCGGATGCGGCCGACTGGCGAGTGCACCCGTTCTCGGGCGAGATCGCGGCGGACTGCGTCTGGGGGCGCGGCGCCGTCGACATGAAGGACATGGACGCCATCATCCTGGCAGTACTGCGCCAGCGCCTGGCCGAGGGCCGCCGCCCGCCGCGGGATGTCGTGGTCGCTTTCCTTGCTGACGAGGAAGCAGGCGGAACATGGGGCGCCCGCTGGCTGGTCGAGAAGCACTCAGCCGAGTTCGAGGGTGTCACCGAAGCTATCGGCGAAGTGGGCGGCTTCAGCGTCACCATTGGCGGCAAACGGCTCTACCTGCTTCAGACCGCCGAGAAGGGCATGGCCTGGATGCGGCTGATAGCCCGCGGCACCGCCGGGCACGGTTCCATGCTGCAGCCCGACAACGCGATCACCGAGCTCGCGGAGGCCATCGCGCGGCTCGGCAGGCACGAATGGCCGGTGCGCGAGACAGAGGCCGCGTTTGCCTTCGCCCGCGAGGCGTGCAGTGCTCTCGGCGTTGAGTTCGACCCGGCGAACGTCACCGCAGTGCTCAGCAAACTCGGACCGATCGCAAAGATGGTCGGGGCCACCTTCAGTAACACCGCCAATCCGACCATGCTGTCGGCCGGCTACAAGGTAAACGTCGTCCCCCAGGTGGCTGCTGCGCAGGTGGATGGCCGTTTCCTGCCAGGTCATGAGGACGAGTTCTTCCGCGAGGTTGACGCGCTGATTGGCCCCGGGGTGGCACGCGAGCATGTCCACCATGACATCGCGGTCGAGACCAGTTTCGATGGCGACCTAGTGGCCGCGATGCGAGCGGCGTTGCAGGCCGAGGATCCCGATGGCCGGATGGTTCCCTACTGCCTGTCTGGCGGCACGGACGCGAAGTCGTTCTCCAGGCTCGGTATCCGTTGCTTCGGTTTCACCCCACTCCGGCTGCCACCCGACCTCGACTTCGCGGGCATGTTCCATGGCGTGGACGAGCGCGTACCAGTCGATGCTCTCCGGTTCGGGGTGCGAGTGCTCGACAATTTCCTCGACCGTTGTTAGCCGTTTTCCGAGGTCAGTGGCGATTGGCGGACCTGATCAGGTTGGCCGTGGATGAGCAGGACGCGGGTGTTTTTCGTTTTATTGACGCATGCACGTTGAGTAGTGCTAGCGTGACTCGCTGTGCGGGGCTGAATCCCCGGGGCGCAACCCCCATTTCCTAGTGCGCACCGGTCATCGGTCTCGTGCCCTGGCGGGTCATGGGGACGACCTCTCTCTGGCCAGCGCCAGCCGGCCAGAAGAGGAGGGTCGCCTGTGTTGCCGGAACAGGGTCGAAGCCCGGCCACGCCGGTCCGCAGCCGCGCGTGTCCGCGGTGGCACGGCGCCGCGACATGCAGCGCGCGGACGTGGCGCCCGGACTGCATAACCCTCCCGGCCGGCTGCGGGCATCAGCCCGCTCGGGTGGCCACGGTCAATGGCGCGGCCGTCCCGGCGCGCCCGGCCGTGGCCACCGCTGACGAGTTAACCCGCTAGACCCGCAGTCGCTTCGGCCAGCCGGGAAGGAAGCCCGCGTTGGCAACGCCTGAGGGTCCTGGCAGCTCCACCGAAGTAACGCTCAGTGAAGTACTGGAAACGCAGAGCACCTAAGAGCGCAACTGACTGATCAGCACTACATAACGAAAGCAAAGGAAGCCATGAACGGAATTGCGGTCCTGGCGGCTAAGGGGACGGCTGTCGTGCCTGGGTTCGGTTCAGCGTTGCTAGCGCCGAGCGCAGTCGATGGCTTTGCAGCCGGCACGCTGTTGACGGGCGTCTGCGTACTGATAGTCATGGGCCGACGGCGCCGACGGCGTCGACCGCCCCCGAGTAGTGAGACGCCGCCGGTGCGGGTCCGCCTGGTGGCGAAGGCGGCTCCGGCTGCCACGGATACTGACTGCGCGGCGCCCATGCTTGCCGATCCGGGCGCGGAGAATCTGGCCGGGGCCTTCGTGCTACCAGCCACGCCAGAACTTTCCATCACGCCTGACCTCGCCACGACGCCGGTTCCGCCCGCCGCCCCCGAGCTGCCCGCGGCCGCCGAGCTACCCGCAGCCCCTGAACTGCTCGCGGACACGGTGCCATCCGCGCCGCTGGCACCTGCCGCGGCGCCGGAACTTTCCGCGGCTTTCGCACGGCGCGAGTCCGGACTTGCGCGCGACGGCCTGACCAGCGGATATCGCAGCAAGCACAGAATGTCGCATCCAGACGCTGGTGAGTGGCGTCCAGAGTCACGTCGCACCGCGCCGCGGCACGCCGCGCCCTCGCCCGGCCTTGGCTTCAGCTCGCTGGCGGACCGGATCCCCATGCACCCGCTCCCGGTGCGCGACTGATATCAGCAGTCGGCATCAACCTTCAAACGCAGTACCCAGACCAGGTAGCCAGGCCTGACCAGATAAATCGCTCATCGCATACGCGGGCCCGCCGGCAGACAGCTGGCGGGCCCGCGCGATGCGGCCGAACGCCGATCTGCCCCCGCGCTCCGCCAGGTGATGGCGATCCGGTCAAGAACCGGAACCCGAGGACTGCCGAGGCCCGAACGCCAGCTGGGCCCGCGCCTGCCGGATGATCAGCCGGCGTAGCGTTGCCTTACGGCTTCCGTCGGGATACAGCCGCAGCCGGGACAGTTCCCAGTTGCCATACTCAGCGTGATCGGCCAAGATGCGACGAGCTGCGTCCCTGGAGGTGCCCCGCGGCAGATAGAGCACCAGGTAGGAGTACTCAGTCATCAACTTATTGTGCGCGTAGGCCGGGATGGTTCAATCCTCTTGACAGAATCTGCAGCGAACTTTCAGGCAAGGCAGGGACGGCGCAGGGAACACGCCGGCGGATCACGCGAGTTAGCCCATTGGAGAGGGAACGGGGTCGCAGCGACCAGCTGGCTCGCTAGCTGGTAACGCGTGCCTTACGTATGAAAGGCCGGAGCGCCGAGTGGCTGCAGCCTTACCTGCGGTAGCCTCCTGGGCGATTGCTGGATGTAAAGGGTGGGAGACGTGGCAGCAGGAACCGAGGGAACCGCCGAGAGCCCGAAGGCCGGGGCTAACGGCGGCAGCAAGCTGGTTATCGTCGAGTCGCCGAGGAAGGCGCGGACGATCGCCGGCTTCCTCGGCAAGGGCTACGTGGTCGAGTCCAGCATCGGCCACATACGC
>JBKQTJ010000104.1:0-5246 GCA_052143255.1 Streptosporangiaceae bacterium
GAGGGCGACCGGCAGCTGGCCCTGACCTCGACGGGGCGCATACTGGCGGCGCGAGTCATGCGTAAGCACAGGCTGGCGGAGTGCCTGCTGGTGAGCGTTATCGGGCTGCCGTGGGAAGAGGTCCACATTGAGGCGTGCCGCTGGGAGCACGTCATTTCCGACAATGTCGAACGCCGCTTGGTGGAGTTGCTCGGGTATCCCGTTCGCTGCCCGCATGGAAACGTCATTCCCGGCCTAGCGGAGCTAGGCGCGCCCGGTGATGCGTCCGGGCGGGCCGATCTGGCGGCGGCCGAGGCAGGTATTGCGATGACAGACATTGCCATGACGGAGATCGTCATGGTGCGCGCTGGCGTGCCTGGCGGCGAGCAGGTCGTGGTGAGCCGCATCAGCGAACAGGTCCAAAGCGATGCGGCACTGATGCTTAGACTCAAGAACATTGGGATACAACCCGGACGCGAGGTTACTCTCGCGGCTAGCGATAATGGTGTGCTGGTGACTGGTGCGGACAGGGTCGGCGATCTCGGGGCGGAGTTGCCTGCCGAGATCGCGACGCACGTGTTCGTCACTCGGCAGTGACGGCCGCTGGTGAACCCGGAATGACACCGCCAGGAGACATGCCGCGGCCAGCTCTGACCGCCAGCGACGTGCTTGACCAGGTAGCCACCGGGGTCGTCGTTACCGACCAGGACCTGGCGTTGTTGTACGCCAACGATTTTGCTGTCTCGCTGTTCGGCTTCCCCGATGACTCCGCCCACGTAGTCGGGCGCTCGCTTGTCTCGCTCGGCCTCGAGCGCGGCGACGCGGCGATCGTGCAGCACATGGCCGATCATGTGCTGCGCGGCTGGCCGTGGGAAGGCACCCTGGCCAGCCAGCGGGTCGATGGGTCCCGGGTCTTCGTGAGGGCGCACGCGGCGCCACTGCGCGCGCCGTCCGGCGAGATCACCGGCATAGTGATCATGGCGCGCGAGGCGACCCGGCGCGGCGGACAGCGAGCCAACGACCGTATCGGCCTGCTCGAGCGGATCGGCGAGCGGCTGTCCAGCTCGCTTGAGCTTGACGTCACCTTGCGCGAGGTGGCCGAGACCCTGGTGCCGCAGTTCGCCGATCACTGTTTCGTGGACCTCTTGCACGGTGACTCGCTTGTGCGCCGAGCCCATCTGCACTCCCGCGGCTGGATGCCTGAGCCCGGGACCTGGGCCATGGTCGGCGAGCCGATCAAGTACCCGAAGGGCCATTTCTGCCAGCTGGCAATGTCCGGCCTGGACACGGTGATCGTGGCGGATATGACCGTGGAGCAGTTTCCCGCGCCCACCGCCGCGAGCCTGCAGACTTGCAACGACGTCAGGCTTACTTCTGTTATGGCCGCCCCGCTGATCGCCCGCGGCCAGCTGCTGGGTGTGATGAGCCTGGCACTTTCCTGGCTGACGGACCGGGACGAGCGGCATTACGGCGCTGACGACCGCGATTTCCTGAGCGCCATCGCTGGCCGTGTTGCCATTGCGATCGACAACTCGCTGCTGTTCGAGGAGGAGCGGCGCACGGCGCTTGCTTTCCAGACCAGCTTGCTGCCGAAGGACCCGCCTTTTGTCGACGGTCTGGAGGTCGCCTACAAGTACGTTCCCGCCAAGCCGCTGGAGACCCACGGCCAGGGCATTCAGACCCAGGTTGGCGGCGACTGGTACGACATCATCCCGTTGTCGGCCGGCCGCGTCGGCATCGTTATCGGTGACGTCGAGGGCCGCGGCGCTCGCGCCGCGGCTGTCATGGGACAACTGCGTGCGGCGCTTCGCGCGTTCGCCCAGGACGACAAGTCACCGGCGGAGATCCTGCGCCGCCTCGATGACTGGGTCCGCACGCTTGGCCCGCCGGCCGCCGAGGCGCACGGCTTCGAGGCAGCCGATCCGCCGACTGTGAGTTGCACTTACCTGGTCTATGACGCCTGGTCACGGACGTTGTCGTTCTCCAACGCGGGCCACGTTCCGCCGCTGATCGTGCGGGGGCGCGATGTGAGCCAGCTCGAGATCAGGGACCGCGGGGTGCTGCTCGGCGTGCGCGGCAAGGGCGTCCGGGGCCTGCCCACGTACCGGGAAGAAGTGCGGTACCTGGCGCCCGGCTCCACGCTCATCTTCTACACCGATGGCCTGATCGACCGGCGTCAGCGAGCCGACGGGAGCGGGCATTACACCGATGCCGAAGTCCAGCAGATGCTGCGGCACGCAGTGCGCACCGCGGCCGACGGGACCGTGGCGCAGATAGCCGAAGCTGCCGAGCATGCGGTGCCGGGCGAGATCGACGATGACATGGCGGTGGTCGTGGTCCGGACCTCGGAGGTAGACCTGGCCTCCTGGGAGGGCCAGTTTCCCGCTGAGCCGATCCGCGTGTCGGAGGCCAGGCGGCTGGCCAATGAGACGTTCACGAGCTGGGGCATGGACGTCGAGCAGGCTGACCTGGCCTGCCTGCTCGTCTCCGAGGTCGTGACGAACGTGGTGCTGCACGCGGCGGTGTCGCCGACGCCGAGGCATGAGCTCGTGCTGGAGGGCGCCGGGCCCGGCCCCCTCGGGATTCTCGGCGACTGGGAGATCGCTCCCTTCGACGAGAGCTTCAGCAACTCGGCGGGCAAGGACTTCACGCTCCGGCTCCGGCGCGGTCACGAGGCGATCTGGGTGGAGGTCTTCGACGCTGACCTGCGGCTGCCCAGAATCAGGAGCGCGGGTGAGAGCGACGAGGGCGGCCGGGGCCTGTACCTGGTCGATCAGCTCGCTACCAGGTGGGGTTCGCGGCCGACCAAGGATGGTAAGGCGGTCTGGTTCGAGATGCCCATCAAGGGCGGCCTGGGCCGCGGCGCATTGCTCTAGCCGGGCAGCCCACGCGTGACTGGCGGCCTTAGTGCCGCTGGCTGGCCCACAGCGCCAGCACGCCAATGACGACGCCGGCCATGATCACGAGCCAGGTCTTGCCGGTGACAAGCAGGCCCATCCGGCGGCGGGTCCTGGCGACTACATAGGCGACGATGAGCGCGATGAACACCAGCAAGACGATGCCCTGGCTCATTCGCCGCCTCCGGAGATCCTCGATTCCAGCATAAGGCGAAACCGCGCAAATAGGGGCCTGCCAATCAGGCGCCGAGCGCGTTCCGGCTGCGTCACACGGGTATCCAGCGCGCTACGGCCCTGTAAGCACGACATACTGCAGGCTGTAGTGATTTGGCACCCGAACTGAGCCTTTTGTGGCACTGAAAGCTACAGTCTGTTGAGCCCGCCGAGCAGATTAGCGCGCGGCCGTCAGGCAGCGCCGTCGTCGGACAGCGGCGGGACGACGCTGAGGTCGGTCCTGGCCGTCCCGGCAGTACCGAGAACCGCGGCTACCGGCAGGTCGGCGTCGGCTACCTGAACTGAGGCGTGCAGCCGGCGCAGCACGGTCACTTGCCGGGCAAGTGCCTCGATCTTGTCCTCGACGAGGCGAGCCGCTGCTTCCCGCTGGTTCTGGCTCACCGAGCGCCCGGCGGCTAGCCGCGCTAGCGGCCTGACCTCTTCGAGACGGAAGCCGAGGTCCTTGAGGGCCAGCGCGGCAGCGATGTATCCGCCGTACTCCTGCGGGTACTTCCTTGTGCCGCCGGGCGAGCGCCGAGGCTCGGGCAGGATGCCCAGTTCCTCGTAGTACCGGATCGTGCGGCTGCTGACACCGGCCGCCTTCGCGAGCTGGCCGATGCTGACCAGGCCCGACGTGCCGTCGGCGATCTTCGTCATGTGGCGGCTTCCCCCGTACGAGCGCTCAAGGCGAGCGGGCCGAGCCCTGTCAGTAGCCGTAGGGCCTGAAGTGCCAACCTGCCCCCAGGAAGGCATGCACGGATAGTAGCCGCTCGGATACGCGCACGAGGTGTAATCGCCCGAGGAAAGGTCCCCTGCCAGGGCTATGGTGCTGGCCAAACTGCGCGGTAGCCTCAATGTGACGGCAACCGTTCGCCGCGCACATCCCGGGCTGCGCATGAGGGCGGGCAGCAGGCCGCTGGGTCATGGAGGTCACGTGGTGTCTGAGGCATACATCGTCGGGGCAGTGCGAAGCCCTATCGGGAAGCGCAACGGTGGCCTCTCGGCAGTCCACCCAGTAGACCTGGCAGCCCACGTGCTGCGCGAGCTCATTGCACGCACGGCGATCGACCCGGCCGCGGTCGAGGACGTGGTCATGGGCTGTGTCTCGCAAGTCGGGCCGCAGGCCATTGACATCGCCAGGAACGCCTGGCTGTCGGCCGGCCTGCCAGAGAACGTTCCCGGAGTGACCATCGACCGGCAATGCGGCTCATCCCAGCAGGCCGTGCACTTCGCCGCCCAGGGCGTGCTCTCCGGTACGCAGGACCTAGTTGTGGCCGCCGGCGTGGAAAGCATGAGCATGGTGCCAATGGGCAGCACTGTCGCCATCCCGCACAAGGAGGGCCTGGCGCTGCCGTTCGGGCAAGGCTGGCGCGACCGGTACGGCGATCAGGAGATATCTCAGTTCCGCGGCGCCCAGCTCATGTGCGAGAAGTGGGGCATCAAGCGGGCGGAACTCGAGGAGTTCTCGCTTCAGAGCCACCTCCGGGCCATCAAGGCGATCGACGAGGGCCGGTTCGACCGGGAGATCACTCCGGTTGGCGGTGTGACGACGGACGAGGGGCCACGGCGCGACTCGACGCTGGAGAAGATGGCTGAACTGAAGCCATTGCGGCCCGGCTGGGAGCTGACTGCGGCTACGGCCTCGCAGATCTCGGACGGCGCGGCAGCGTTGCTGATTGCCTCGCCAACGGCCGTGCGCAAGCACGGCTTCACCCCGAGGGCCCGGATCCACACCATGGCGGTCACTGGTTCCGACCCCGTCTACATGCTCACCGGGCCGATCCCGGCTACCGAGCAGGCGCTGTCTAAGGGTCACCTGACCGTCGATGACATCGACGTGTTCGAGGTGAACGAGGCGTTCGCGCCTGTCCTGATCGCCTGGTCGAGGGACACCGGGGCGTCGCTGGCCAAGACCAACCCGAACGGCGGCGCGATCGCGCTCGGCCACCCATTGGGTGCCACTGGCGCGGTCTTGATGACCAAGCTGCTGCACGAGCTGGAGCGGACCGGCGGCAGGTACGGCCTCCAGACGATGTGCGAGGGCGGCGGACAAGCCAACGCCACGATCATCGAGCGGCTCGCCTGACGAGCCGAGCTCGTGATTGTGAAAGTACCGGGCGCTCTAGGTGCCCGGTAACCTCGCGACCACGTTTTCGG
>JBKQTJ010000105.1:0-41096 GCA_052143255.1 Streptosporangiaceae bacterium
TCGATCCCGGGCATGGCCGTTGCGGCAAGGCGGAAGAACCTCAAGCACGATCACACTGCCGTCGCCCCGTCGCAACTCCATGCCCACATGGTCTCGCAACACCGGGCCGTGCAGGTTCCGGCCCGGCAGCCTGCGAGCACTGACGTCAGTCAATAATCGCCGGATATACCAGTGTCTTGAGCTGGCCGCGGAAGTTGAACGTGCCGGACGGGAGCAGCTGGGTCATGAAGACCACGGTGAGGTCTTCGGCCGGGTCCACCCAGAAGATCGTCGACGCCGCGCCGCCCCACATGTACTCGCCCTCGGAGCCGATGACCTGCGTGGCCGTCGGAGCCTGGGCGACCGCGACGGTCAGGCCGAAACCCATGCCGGCGAATCCCACCTCGCCGTATCCGCCGGGCAGCGCGAATGACTGCAGGTCGCCGTCCCCGGGCAGGTGGTTAGAGGCCATCAGCTCGACCGTCTTTCGGCCCAGGATGCGCGCGCCTTCGAGCTCGCCACCGTTCAGCAGCATCTGGCAGAAGCGCAGGTAGTCGGCCGTCGTGGAAACCAGCCCGCCGCCACCAGACAGGAACGACGGCTCCTCCCGGTATCCACTGCGCTGCGGATCATCGACCAGGACGAGATTCTTGTTTGCGTCGCGGCGGTAGCACGCGGCGAACCGGTCCACTTTGGCGTCGGGCACCGAGAACCCGGTGTCCGTCATCGCGAGCGGCTCGAAAATGGTCTGCCTCAGGTAGTCGTCGAAGCGTTGTCCGGAGATGATCTCGACGAGCCGTCCGCAGACGTCGGTCGAAACCGAATAGAACCAGCGCGTGCCAGGATGGAACTCCAGCGGGTAACCGGAATAGCGCTCGATCATGCTCTGGAGCGTGGCGTTAGGACCGCGGCGGGATCCTGGCACGAAGCTCTCGCCCCGCTTGTCGTTGTCGGCCGAGAACAGCTCCTGCAGGGTCCGACCGCCGGCGAAGCCCAGGCCGGACATGTGCATCAGCAGGTCACGCACCGTCATCGGCGACTGCGGGTCGACTAGCCGCTGCGAGCCATCCTCGGCTCGCTCGCGGACTTTCAGGTCGCGCCACTCGGGGATGAAGCGCGTCACCGGGTCGTTGAGCTGGAACATCGCGCGCTCATAAAGCGACATCAGCGCGACACCGGTGATCGGCTTGGTCATCGAGTAGATGCGCCAGATCGTGTCCTCCCGGACGGGTGCGGACCGCTCGCGATCCCGGACGCCAAATGACCGGAGGTAGCCAACACAGCCGTGACGGGCTATGGCGACCTGGCAGCCCGCGATGCGCCCCGGATCGATGTAGCGGGTCTGGATATGCTCGGTGATTCGTTCGAGCCGCTGCTCATCGAAGCCCGCGCCGGCTGGATTGACCTTCATCAGTTCTCTCCCGTGGTCTGTTGCGATGCCTCGTGCGCGTGCGCGCGGCCACCCATCACCATCTTCTAATGCTTGCGGGCCAGGGGGAACCATCGTCGTATCGGGCACATTCAGGCGCGGGGGCGGTTACGAGCCAGGCGGCGGTAACGGCGTTCTGCCGAGCTGCGCAGATACCTCGGAAGTCTGTGGCAGATATCCGTGGTATCCTGGTCGTCAGGCTGAGGAGGTCGAGCCCATGGCCATGGTGAAGACACCGATCGAGATTGACCAAGAGGCCTTGACGATTGCCGCCGAGGTCCTCGGAACCAAAACCAAGAAGGACACGGTGAACGCTGCCCTCCGCGAGGTAGGACAGCGGCTCGTTCGGTTGCGCGCTCTTGCCAGGCTCGGCGAGATGGCTGACCGCGGCGACTTCGACGACTACCTCGGCAACAAAGCTGCTTACCGCGAGTGACGCCTGCTATGTACCTGATCGACACGTCAGGACTGTTCCGGATCTTGCAGGCTGAACTGCGGATAGCGTGGTCCGACCAGCTCGCAGCCGGAGTTATCGCTACCTGCCCGGTCGTCGAACTGGAATTCCTGTATTCAGCGCGCTCGCTAGCCGATCGGCTTGAGAAACAGCGGCTGCTGCGAGAGCTGTTTGGCTGGGTGTCCATGCACGATGGCGCCTACGAGCGCGCCTTGGAAGTCCAGCAACTGCTCACTCAAGTCGGCGCGCATCGCTCAGCCGGCGCTGTTGACCTGCTCATCGCTGCCACCGCGGAACGTGAGCGGCTGATCGTCTTGTGCGACGATCATGACTACCATACGGTCGCTACCGTTACCGGCCAGCCCGTCAAGCTCGTAACCGACATCTGACGAGACGGCTGGGCGGCCGGACCGATGGGCGGGAGTCGGCTAACTCGTGCCGAACTGATCGCGCACGGCCTGGAAGCCGCGCGCCGTCGCGTCTAGTATTCGCTCCACATCACTCTCGGTATGAGCTGCGGAAACGAACCAGTTGTGGCGCGGATGCACGATCACGCCATGGTCCACGACCGCGGCGGAGAACGCGCGCGCCCTGGCGAAGTTCTCGTCGCCCGCGAAACTGAGGCTCGGCATTTGCACCGGCCCGGTCTGGAACACCGTTAGTCCTGCTTCCAGCGCCTGGCGCCCGATCCCGGTTCGCAGCATGCTTCCGATCCGTTCCATGGCGGGAACGGCATCCTCCTCACGAATAGCCGTGATCGTGGCGATCGCGGCCGCCATCGGAACGGCCTGGAACCAGAACGACCCGGTGACGAAGATCCGGGAAGCCGCCTCGCTGAGGCTCTGCGAACCGAGCACCGCGGCCAGCGGGTAGCCGTTGCCGATCGCCTTGCTCCAGGCGCTCAGGTCGGGCTTGACCCCGATGGGCTCCCAGCTGCCGCCATCGTTGAGGCGGAAGCCGGCGCGCACCTCGTCCATGACGAGCACCGCGCCAATCCGGTCGCAGAGCTGCCGGACGCCGCGGGCGAAGTCTGGGTCGACCAGCTCCTGGTCGAAGCCAGCGTCATGCTTGAACGGAGACACGATGATCGCGGCCACGTCGCCGTCTGCTTCGCGGGCGGCCCGTTCGATGCTGGCGATGTCGTTGTAGGTGAAGTAGGCCATGTTGGCGCGGTCTTCCGGTGTCACGCCGTCCAGCCGCAGCGTGCACCACGGCGCCGAGCCGTGGTAGGCACCCGCAGCGGCCAGCACCTTGTTGCGACCGGTGGCTGCCCTCGCCACCATCAGGCAGGTTGTGGTGGCATCCGTGCCGTTCTTGGCAAACATCGCCCAGTCCGCGTGCGCCACCCGATCGACGAGGAGCTCGGCGGCCTCGACCATACATGCCGCCGGACCCGCCTGGGTGTCGCCCTTGGCTAGCTGAGCGGCAACTGCCTGCTCGACCTTCGGGTGCTTGTGGCCCAGAATGACCGGGCCGAAGCTGCACATGAGGTCGACGTACTCGTTACCGTCAACGTCCCAGACGTGCGCACCCTCGGAGCGCTCATAGAACTGCGGGTACTCAGATGGCAGGGCGTTGACGCTGAGGTGGCCGTACATGCCGCCGGGAATAACAGCCCTAGCCCGCCGCCGGAGCCCGGCGTCCGCAGTGCGCATCCGGCGCTGACTGATGACTTCTGTCACGTTCAGGCTCCTAACGTCTTAGTAGTTGCCGCGCGGTAGCTGCTATCCCGGCCGCATTCAGCCGGTAATGGGCGTACAGGCCGGTGGGCGGGCCAAGCAGGACGTGCTCGTCCGGTACCCCGTGCCGGCACAGCTTCGCGGCCACCCCAGCGTCCGCGAGTGTCTCCGCCACGGCTGAGCCGAGGCCGCCGGTGACGTTGTGCTCCTCGACAGTCAGCAGGGCGGCTGTCTGGCCCGCTGCCGCGAGGATCTCGGCCTTGTCCAGCGGGCTGACGGTGTGCATGTCGATCACGCGGGCGGAGATTCCCTCGGCGGCCAGCATCTCGGCAGCGGCCAGGCACCCATGCACCTGCGAGCCGGTCGTGATCACGGCCAGGTCGGTGCCATCGGTGAGCCGCGCGGCCTTGCCGATCTGAAAGTCCGGCGGCGGCTCCGGGTAGACCTGCGGATCACGGCCGCGCCCCAGCCGGACGTACATCGGGCCGGGATGATGCAGCGATGCGCGCAGGATGGCCCGCAGCTGATTGGCGTCAGCCGCGCAGACGACAGTTAGGCCGGCGATCGTCCGCATGATGCCAAGGTCTTCAAGGGAGTGATGGCTTGTCCCGTAAAAGCCCAGGCTCATCCCAGAGTGATGGGCCAGGATCCGCACGGGCATGCCCGGATAGGCGCAGTCAGTGCGGATCTGCTCGCAGGCCAGTAGCGCGACATAGGCGGCGAACGTGGCTGCGAACGGCATCAGGCCAGCCGAAGCCATCCCGGCGGCAATGGACACCATGTTCTGCTCCGCGACGCCCACGTTGAAGAAGCGGTCCGGGTGCCGGGCGGCGAAGTCGATCGTCCTGTTGGCGTGGGCCAGGTCGGCCGTGAGCACCACTATGCGGTCATCGGAATCGGCCAGCTCAGCAAGCTCGGCCCCGGCGACGAACGCCGGGACGGCGGTTACCGCGATGCCCGCGCCCGACTTCGGGTCCTTGAGTTCGGGCTCATCTGCCGTCCCGCGGAAGAGCCCGCTCAGTTCCTGGCCCGCGCCAGCGGCGTCGCCCGGCGAGGCGGCTGGCAGCCGCGAGCCTGGCGCGACCTCAGGCACGACTGGCTCCTGCGGACGTTGGCTGCAGACCGGCCCGTATCTCTGCGATGACTTCCTCATAATCCACGCCCGCGAGCCTGCCGACGTGCCACCCGACATTGGCCTCCATGCGCCGTACACCTCGCCCCTTGACGGTGTCGGCAATGATCACCTGGGGACTGCCAGCCCCCGGCGGGTCAAGGCTGTCGTACGCATCCAGGATCGCGTCCAGATCGTGGCCGTCGATGCGCTGGACACTCCACCGGAAACTGCGGAACTTGTCAGTGAGCGGCTCAATCCCCATGATGTCTTCGGTCTTCCCGTCGATCGACAGGTGATTGCGGTCAACGATGCAGACCAGTGATGCGAGCCGGTACTGGCCCGCGGCCATCGCTGCTTCCCAGGCCTGCCCTTCGGCTAGCTCGCCGTCCCCTACCATGCAATAGGTCCGGTAGCCGCGGCCCTGAACCCGGCCTGCCAGCGCCATGCCCACGCTGATCGACAGGCCGTGGCCCAGCGACCCTGAGCTGAAATCAATCCCGCTGATCTTCCGCATGTCCGGATGGTCGCCGAACGCGCTGCCCAGCCTGGTGTAGTCGTCGAGCAGTTCAGGCCCGAAGAAGCCGACGTCAGCCAGCACCGGGTAGAGCCCGATGGCCGCGTGGCCTTTGCTGAGCACGAACCGGTCACGATCCGGCCAGCCCGGCTGATCGGCCCGGTAGCGCAGCTCGCCGTAGTACAGCGAGGCGAGCAGCTCCGCGGCCGAGAAAGTACCGGTGTAGTGCCCCGCGCCGGCGATCTGCGCCAGCCGTACGGTCTCCAGCCGGATGAAGGTAGCTCGGTCGGCGAGCCTCGCCAGTTGCCGCTCCCGCTCGGGTGTTCCGCGCCGGGGATACCGTTCCCGATCGGCGGTCATCGCGCTGCCTCTCTGTGGCCGGGGGAAATGGCAATTGCGCAGCACCGGCTATTGCCGGGGCGCGCCACGCCCGCCGGGCGCCGACGCGACCCACGCCGCTCACGTAGCATCGGGGGTCAGGTTTCTCAGCTAAATTTAATACCGGACGTCTGATCTATAACACGGTTAGGTTATCAAGACCAAGTCTCCGCGGGCGGTGGACGGCAGCGGCGGCCTTCCGGGGCGCGCTGGGCCGGCCGGCCCCGGACGGCACGGTCTGCATCCGAGCTGGAGCGCCAGTGCCCAAGATCGTTGACCACGAGCTTCGCCGGCAGGAACTGCTGGCGGCGACCTGGCGGGTCATCGCCAGGACCGGAATAGTTGGCGTCACCACTCGCGAGATCGCCCGCGAGGCGGGCGTGTCAACGGGCGTGCTGGCGCACTACTTCGCCGACAAGGAGGAGCTGCTGGCTGCTGCGCTTCGGTTGTCGCACCACCAGGTGTACGCGCGGCTGCGGGAGCGCACCCAGGGCCTGCTCGGCCTCGAAGCGCTCCGGGTGGTCATGCTCGAGGCGCTGCCGCTGGACGATCAGCGGCTACTCGAGGCGCAGATCGAAGCGAACTTCTGGTCACTGGCGCTGGGCAACGAGGGCCTGCGCGAGTTGCAGCATGAGGAGTTCGAGCGGTTCTGGGACGTGCTGCATTACCGCGTCTGCGAGGCACAGAAACTTGGCCAGATCTGGCCGGATGCCGATGCCAGTGATATCACGCATCAGCTCATGATCATGGTCGAGGGCCTGTCCCTGGAGGCGGTGCTGTACCCGTCGAGGGCGAATCCGCAGCGTCAACTCCAGACCCTCGACAGCTTCCTTGACCGCATCAGCTCGGCCACTAGCGCACGATCTCGATCTGGTGATTTTATCTCGTTCGCATGATATAAAACACGCATGCGAGCTCTCGCCGATGGTCTTCCCGGCCTCGGCTCGGGCAACCGCGCCGTATGCCGGCCCGCCGGGAACGGCCGCGCCCGGGTAGGACTCGACGCCGGCCCGGCTGCCCGCATTCGCGTTCCCCGAGAGCCAACCGCGGCATTACCCGGCTGACCCCTTGACACGCCCATCTGGGCTGCCTACGATAAGCGCAAATTTTACATATCTTTTGCTATTATTGCTCATTAACCTGGCGCGCTTTCAGCCAGGTCGGCAGTTAGCTGCCGCGTGGGCACGCGGTGCGCGGTGTCCGAGTTCGTCGCGACCGCTGATGATCTGGTCCCTAGCCCGAGTTCGAGTCCCAGGGAGATCGCGACGGTGGGAAAGCTAGCTGGTCAGGTCGCCGTCATTACCGGAGCCGGCAGCGGGCAGGGCGCCGCGGCAGCCCGCCTGTTTGCCAGCGAGGGCGCCGCGGTTGTCGTCGCCGACGTCAACGCTGACACCGGTCACGCCGTCGTCGACGAACTGACCGGGTCCGGCAGGAGCGCAGCGTTCGCGCATTGCGACGTGTCCGACGCCCAGCAGGTTCAGGCCGCGATCGCGCTGGCAACTACTCAGTTCGGCCGGCTGGACGTGCTGTACAACAACGCCGGCCTCTGGTTCTCCGCACAGGGCAACTACCGGCCGGGCATCACCGATGCCCCGTCGCCACTCCTGGAGGAGAACATCTGGGACCGGACGCTCAGCGTCAATCTGAAAGGGACCTATCTCGGGTGCAAGTACGCCATCCCCGAGATGCAGAAGACTGGCGGCGGGTCGATCATCAATGTCTCCAGCATCGCAGCGCTACGGGTCGGATCGGGTGCCTCCGACGCCTACACGGCGGCCAAGGGCGGCGTGGTGGCGATCACCAGGACCCTCGCCGTAGAGCACGCGAAATACCAGATCCGCTGCAACTGCATCTTCCCCGGAGCCATCAAGACACCACTGGCAGGCCCGTTCACGCCGGAGTACGAGAAGGCCGTCGAGAGCCACGTACCGCTTGGCCGGTGGGGACAGCCAGAAGATGTTGCCAAGATGGCGCTGTTCCTGGCGTGCGACGACTCGAGCTGGATTACCGGTGCCTTTTTCGTCGTCGATGGCGGGTACACGGCGGTATGACAATCGACCAGGCAGTCTGGGCAGACGCCATGCCGGAGGGCATGCTCCGCATCGGCGGCGAGGCAGTCCGGGCCGAGGCAGGGTGCACTTACCCCATTGCCAATCCGGCCACCGGCAAGGATGTCGGGGTGGCCGCCGAGGCGAGCACCGCTGACGTGGGCTACGCGGTCGCCGCGGCGAAGGCCTCCTTCGAATCAGGCGCGTGGCGGCGGATGCCTGCACCGCAGCGCGGCGACATCCTGCGGGCCGCCGCCGAGATGATCTCAGCGCGGCAGGACGAGCTTGCCCGCCTTGAGTCGCTCTGCTCGGGCAAGCCGATAACCGACTGCCGGGCAGAAGTGCAGGCGGCGGCGCGCTATTTCCGCTTCTACGGGGCAGCCGTCAATTACATGACTGGCCAGACGATCCCGGTGAACGCCACCGGCATTGACCTGACCCTGCGCGAGCCCATCGGCGTCTGTGCCCTGATAGTGCCCTGGAACGGGCCGATCGCGGTGGCTGCCAAGAAGGCCGCCCCGGCCCTGGCCGCGGGAAACTCCATCGTGCTCAAGCCCGCGCCGCCGACGCCGCTCACGGCCCTCGAGCTGGAGAGCATCTGCCGGGAGGCCGGCGTTCCGCCCGGCGTTTTCAACGTCGTGACCGGATCGGGGCGCGAGGTCGGCCAGCAACTGGTCGCTCACCCCGAAGTGATGAAGATCAGCTTCACCGGCAGCACCGACACCGGGGCCGACATCCTCGCCCGTGCCGCCGCCGGCATCAAGCGCGTCAGCCTCGAGCTTGGCGGCAAGTCACCCAACGTGATCTTTGCGGACGCCGACATCATGCAGGTCGCAGCCTCCGCCGTGGCAGCAGTTTTCGCCAACTCGGGTCAGGATTGCTGCGCGCGCAGCCGGATCATCGTGCAGCGTCAGGTGGCAGATCAGTTCGTCACGCACTTCGCGGAACTGGCCGGCCAGCTGCGCCAGGGCGATCCGCTTGACCCCGCCGTGAAGCTCGGCAGCCTCATCTCGGCCGGCCAGCGAGACCGCGTGCTCGGCTTCATCGGGCGGGCCGCCAGCGAGGGCGCGGAGGTAGTCTGCGGCGGCACAGTGGTGACTAAACCCGGACTTGAGGCGGGCAATGCGGTGGCGCCGACGGTACTGACCGGCGCTGCTCATGACAGCGAGGTCGCGACGACGGAAGTGTTCGGGCCTGTCGCGACGATCCTGCCGTTTGATGACGAGGACGAGGCCATCGCGCTGGCCAACGGGACGCGGTACGGCCTCAGCGGATCGCTGTGGACCCGCGATATCGGCAGGGCCATCCGGGTGGCGCGCGAGATCCGGTCCGGCCTGCTCAGCATCAACTCCGACGCAAGCTCGTACATCCAGGCGCCGTTCGGCGGATACCGGCAGAGCGGGCTAGGCAAGGAACAAGGGCTTGAAGGCCTCTACGACTACACCGAGGTGAAGAACATCTATGTCAGTGACAGGTGATATCGGCAGGAAGCTGACCGGGCGTGTGTGAAATCCTTGCCGTCCGGTGGGCCGAGGCCCGGCCTTTCGCTGCCATCGCCGAGAATGCCCGCGCTATGGAGTACTACGGCTCCGGCAAGTTCGGCTGGGGCGTGGCGTGGCTCGAAGATGGCCAGGTCCGGCGTCACCGGTATGCGGGCCGGATGGAAGAAGACGAGGCGGTCGCCGGCTACCTGGACTCCGTACAGTCGACCAAGTTCGTCATTCATTTCCGCAGGCCGACGTTGCTGTCGACCATCCATCTGGCAAATACGCAGCCCTTTGTCACCGCCGCCGCGGATCTGGCCTTCTGCCACAACGGCCTGTTCGCTGACTTCGAGTCCTACCGCGGCGCCTATGCCGAGCGCCTCACCGGAGTCGCCGACAGCGAGATCGGCTTCTGCATGCTGCAGGACATGATGGGGTCCGGTGTCCCGGTGAGTGACGCGCTGGCCATGGTGTACGAGAAGCTCGGTGGCCAGGCGAACCTGGCCGCGCTAGCAGCCGACGGCACGCTATCGCTGTACAGCAACCACGAGCGGAACAGGTTCTGGACGTTCCGCGAAGGTGAAGCCGACATAGCGGCGACTGAGCTGCACTCCCCCGATGGCTCCCTGTTCAAACTGATCTTCCCGGACGCTACCGACCGGGCAGTCGTGGCCGAAAGCGCCGTGCTATGAGTCGCGCCGTGACTGATAGCAGCCTCGCTACGGTGCAGCCCCTTCGCCAGCGCCTCGGCGAGCAGGTCGCCAGCCTGCTGCTGACCGCCATCCGGCTCTATGAGTTCCTGCCGGACGAGCGCCTGCCGTCGGAGGCAGAGCTATGCGCCCAACTGGGCGTGAACCGGATGGCGGTACGCGAGGGCTTGCGCTGGCTCGAAGATCACCAATACATCCAGATCAAGCGCGGGCGCCTGGGCGGAGCCTACGTTGTGCAGCCAGCCCTTGACGTCGCGATCGAGCGGCTCAGGGGAACGGCGGTTAACTTCCGGCATCTGTTCGAGTACCGAGCCGCGATCGAACCGCTTGTCGCCGAGCTAGCGGCAGAACGGATAACGCCAACGGAGCTCACCAGGCTGGACCGGCTGCATCAGACCGAGATGCAGGAGCCGCCCATCGGCCGCAACCGCTTCCGTGCCGTCGATGTCTCGCTACACCAGATCATCGCCAGCGCCTGCCGCAACGACTACCTGATAGTGGCGGTCCGCGACATCCGGGTCTGGATGGGGCCCGCCCTGGATCTGCTTGACTCCTCGCCGGTGCGCCGGCAGGAGTCCCTGGACAGCCATGGCCTGCTCATTGACTGCCTGCGCGCAGGAGACCGAGCCGGAGCAGGCGAGGTAATGCGTGCCCACATCGGGATCACCGAGCGAGCGGTGACTGCCGGGCTGTCGGCGCAGGGAGTGACCGCGGACAGATTACCTGGATGATCCGGCCTGCGGCCAGCGCGGCTAGCGGACCGGCACGGCGACGAGACAACTAAGGCGAGCGCGTGAGGGGAGGGATACATGGAGTCCGGCG
This sequence comes from Streptosporangiaceae bacterium, assembly GCA_052143255.1. Classification (GTDB taxonomy): domain Bacteria; phylum Actinomycetota; class Actinomycetes; order Streptosporangiales; family Streptosporangiaceae; genus JAJYUU01. The sequence goes on from JBKQTJ010000105.1 coordinate 10,612, forward strand.
ACACCATCGACGCCGGGGCGGACAGCGAGGCACCCGTTCCCGCTGACGTCCTGAAGCGGATCGAAGCGGACGACATCCGCAACGTTCGGCTCGTGCTGACCGACCTGTACGGCGTCGCCCGCGGGAAGGTCATCACCGCTCACCGGATTGAGCGCGCGCTGACCGAGGGGCACCCCTTCGCCATTCCGCTGTTCGCGTCCAACCTGTGGCAGCGGCACGCGCCGGGCGAGCACGTTTACAGCAATGACATCGGGTACCGGAACGGGGTCCTGCGCCTCGATCCGCGCACCTACTCGCCACTGCCCTGGACGCCGGCGACCGCGCACGTGCTCACCGACCTGTACGACTGCGAAGGCCAGATCGTCGATACCCCGAGGGCAGTGCTGCGCAAGGTGCTGGCTGACGCCCGCGCGCTCGGCCTCACGCCGGTATTCGGCCACGAGCTGGAGTTCTACGTCTTCCGGTCAGAGCCGTCCTACCAGGGATTCGCGCCGATCTACGGCCCGCAGTCCTGGTTCTCAGTGCACGCCCTCGGCATGGCCCAGAGATTCATCGATGAACTCGACCGTGCGGTCACCGTTATGGGCCTGCCGGTTTATGAGATCTTCAGCGAGCATGGTGCCGGGCAATTCGAGATCAACCTGGAGCCGTGCGCCGGACTGCTAGCTGCCGACAGGATGGTGGCGCTGAAGATCGCCATCAAGGAGATCGCGCAATCCCTCGGCCTGCGGGCCACGTTCATGGCCCGGCCGACCAATCTCGACATCACCCCGCCAAGCGGCTACCACCTGCACCAGTCGCTGATCGACACGAGCGGGAACAACGTGCTCGTCGACGCAGCCGTGGCTGATGGCCTATCGGACACCGCCCGGCAGTACATAGCAGGCCAGCTCACGCACGCTGCGGGCATGACAGCCATTGCCAGCCCGACTATTACCGGCTACAAGCGCTATCAGGTTGGCAACTGGGCGCCGGTTCAGATCGCGTGGGGCATCGAGAACCGGACGGCGCTTGTTCGCGCCCTGCCGGACGGCTCCGACACCAGGATCGAGAACCGGCTCGGCAGCTCGGACGCGAATCCGTACTTGCTCACGGCCGTCATGGTCGCGGCTGGCCTGGACGGGGTTCGCCGCAACCTCGAGCCGCCGGTTCCGGTGAGCGAGAACCTCTTCGAGAGCATCCGCTTCCAGCGGCTGCCGGCCAGTCCGGCGGAGGGCATTGCTGCGCTATTGGCGGATGACCAGCTGGTGCAAGCCCTCGGGCCGGTGTTCACCAGCACTTTCACGGACGTGCTCCGCTTCGACTGGCAGCGCTACCTCAGTCACGTCAGCGACTGGGAGATCAGCGAATACCGGGAAATGCTGTAAGGAGCAGCCGTGCAGGCACAGTCGACGATCACAACAGGCACCCAAGCCGGGTGCTTCGGCAAGGCGAGCGCGGTGGCATGCCCGCTGCGGCTGGTGCGGGCCGACGTCATGATGCTGTCGCTGCCGATGGTGCGCGCGTTCCGGTCTGCCTACGGGCGCTCGGGCATCCGCAAGAGGCTGGTCGTCGTCCGGCTCGAGGACGCTGACGGAGTCGTCGGCTGGGGCGAGGCACCGATTGCCGAGCGGCCGACCTACTGCCCCGACACCGCGGAAAGCACCTGGTCGGCCCTGGTTGACCTGCTGCTTCCGGGCATCCTCAGCCGGCAGTTCAGCGGGCCCGCCGACGTGGCCAGCACCTGGGCCGACACGCTCGGTCAGGCGTATGCAAAGAACGCGGTCGAGTGCGCCGTCTGGGCCGTCACCTCGGCCCGGCTGGACACGCCGCTGGCTGAGCTCTGGGGCGCCACCCGGGCTGCGGTTCCGGTCGGGGAGTCGTTCCCCATCTGTGACAGCACAGCGGAACTGCTGCGGCAGGTCGACGAAAGGGTCCGTGAGGGCTTCGGCCGGGTCAAGCTGAAGATCGCGCCAGGATGGGACATCGAGCCGGTATCTGCCGTGCGCGAGCGATTCCCCGGCGTGCCGCTGTCCGTCGACGCCAACTGCGGCTACAGCCCCGGGGGCGGCGGCCCATGGCATGAGGTCGACGATTTCGGCCTCGTGATGATCGAGCAGCCGTATGCCGCCGACGCACTGATCGAGATGTCGCAACTGCAGGCGAGCCTGCGAACCCCACTGTGCCTGGATGAGAGCGCGCTCAGCCGCGACGCCACCAGGACCGCGCTGCACTTGCGAGCCGGACGCGTCGTCAACATTAAGCCACCCAGGCTGGGCGGTCCGCTGGCAAGCATCGGACTCCACGACCTGTGCGCTGGTGCCGGCGTGCCAGCGCTGTGCGGCGGGACGCTGGAGACCGGGATAGGGCGAGGGTTCAACCTGGCGCTGGCCGCCCTGCCGGGCTTCACACTGCATGCCGACATGTCGCCCGCCCGCATCTTCTACGAGCAGGACCTTGTCGAGCCGACCTTCGACGTCGGCGAGGACGGCTTGATCTCCGTGCCCAGCCGCGCGGGCAACGGATTCCCCGTGGCCGAAGAGCGGGTGGCGGCCAGCGCGATTCGGAGGTGGGCCAGCGAACCGGAGCAGTGAGCCGCGCCCGGCCTTGGCGCAGCCAGGGCGGCGACGCGCGCAGCGGGGCGATTTCAACAGCAAACGGCGTTGGGAGGACGTTCACACGCCGAAATAACGACTTCAGGAAGGGAAGGCAATGGCTGACACCCAGCATGACGCCGCTCATTCAGATGAGCGGCTGCTCGGTTCGTTTGGCTACAAGCAAGAGCTGCGGCGGACGCTGAAGCTCTTCTCGATATTCGCCGTGTCGTTCTCCGTGATCTCGGTGACGACCGGCATCTTCACGAACTTCGAGTTCGCCACGTCTGAGTTCGGGGCGGCCTCTATCTGGCTCTGGCCGGTCGCGGCGATCGGCGCCATGATCCTCGCCTTCGTCCTCGCCGAGCTCGCCTCCCGCGTCCCGCTGGCCGGCTATTCCTATCAGTGGGGCGGCAGGCTGGTCGGGCCTGGCTACGGCTGGTTCGTTGGCTTCAACCTGCTGTGCTGCTTCGCGCTCGCCAGCGGCGGCGAGACGCTCCTGCTGCTGTCGCCGACGATCGGCACCGTGCTCGGGCTCAACGTCAGCAACCTGAATCTGATGATCTTCGTCTCGATCATCGTGCTGCTGCTGGCCGGGCTGATCAACGTAGTCGGGGTCCGGCTCACGGCCAGGATCAACAACTACTCGGTAACGACGGAAGTCCTGGGCACGCTCGTCCTGGGCGTCCTTCTGCTCGTCGCGTTCTTGGTGCACAGCCCGCCGGTGCACAGCGGCGGCTTCCTGTTCAGCCACGGGCCGCTGCATGGTCAGTCCGCATGGTATGCCGCCTCGCTTGCCCTGCTGATGGGCGCCTTCACCATCGGCGGCTTCGAGGCCTGCGCCGACCTCGGCGAAGAGGCAGTCGGCGCCCAGCGCACGGTGGCCCGGGCCATCATCGGCGCGGTTGCCATCTCCGGGATCATCGGCATGATCACGCTGATCTGCTTCGCGATTAGCATCCCGAATCTCGGAGCTGTCGCGTCCAGCCCGACGCCCATCGCCTACCTCGCCAAGTACTGGTTCGGCTCGGTGTTCTCCCGGATCTTCCTGGTGACGGTCGTCTACTCGGTGTTCTCGCTGATGGTGGTGCAGATCGCCGCGATCGGCCGGCTCATCTACTCGCTGTCCCGCGACAACATGTTCCCCGGATCAAAGTTGTTTGCCCGGGTGGACGCCAAGACCAAGACGCCGATCGCGGCACTGGCGCTGACCACGATCATTTACATCCTGGTGATGGTCTTCGCGGCCGAGGACGGCAGTGCCTACGCCATCCTGATCGGGGCGACGCCGATCTTCGCGAGCTTCGTCTACCTCATGATCGTCGGCGCGTACGCGGCCCGTCGGAACAGCATCCCGAAGTCCGGAGCGTTCGACATGGGCCGCTGGGCAATGCCGCTGATCGTGCTGTCCATCATCTGGGAAGTCGCGCTCATCTTCGACTTCACCCTGCCGGCGATCTTCCACAAGGCTGCCATACTGGCGGTCTGCGGCCAGGTCGTCGCCGCCGCCTGGTACTACGGCGGGCTGCGGTCGCGGCTGCGCGCTGGCACGGCCGGACAGGCCCTGGCTCTCGGCCGGCTGGCGGGCCGGGCAGATCTGGCCGCTGAACCAGCCGTCCGCTCCATCGGGCACGTGGAGGAACCACCCATCGGAGGGAGCGAGTGACGGCGGTTACCTCGCCCGAGGAGACAATGAGCCGGCTTCGGCGCGAGGAATTCCCGGTCACCAGCCAGAAAGTGTGGTTCGACACGGCCACCTACGGCCCGCTGCCGGTCTCGAACGTCCGGGCCCAGACGACGCTGCTGGAGGGCATGATGCTCGGCGGCGATCCGCCGGGACTTGGCCACTGGTGGGACGGCGCGAACGAGGTGCGCGGCAAGGTCGGCCAGTTCATCGGGTGCGATCCGGCGGATGTCGCGCTGCTGAGGAGCACGGGCGAGGGCATCAGCCTGGTATCACTCGGGCTCGACTGGCTGCCGGGCGACGAGGTCGTGTTGTATGACCAGGAGTTCCCGAGCGATGTCTACCCGTTCCTGGCGCTGGAAAAGAAGGGCGTCAAGATCGTGTTCGTCGCCGACCGCGGCCGGCACCGGTTCGATGCCGACGACGTCGCCGAGGTGATGTCGGACCGCACCCGCGTTGTCTGCATCAGCCTGGTTAACTGCTACCACGGCTTCCGCGCCCCGGTGGAGCAGATAGCCGCGCTGTGCCGGCAGCGCGGGTGCTGGTTCCTGGTCGACGCCGTCCAGGGGGCCGGGGTGCTGCCGGTCAGCGTGGCGTCGCTCGGGGCTGACCTGGTCAGCGCGCATGGCTACAAGAGCATGTGCTCGGGCTACGGCATCAGCTTCTGTTACGTATCGCCGCAACTCAGGGACAACCTCGAGGTCGTAGCGCCGGGATGGAAGAACATCGAGGACGCCCCGTTCATCGGCAAGCAGCTCGACTATAACCTCCGCTACCCGGCCAGCGCCCGCAGGTTCGAGCCGACGGTGCAGAACCTGGCCGGAATGTACGGGCTCGGAGCGAGCATCGACTTGTTCGCGGCCGCAGGCCCGGCCGAGATCGCTGACTGGGTGCTGACCCTCATCGCCAGCCTCACAGAGGCCCTCAACGAGAAGGGCTACCGCGTGGTGAGCTCGGGCCGGCCCGGCGAGGTGTCCGGGATCATCTCGGCCGAGGTGCCTGGCGGCGACCCCGTTCTCGTCCGTGCCAGGCTGGCGGAGCAGAACATCAGGTGCGCGGTGCGCGATGGCCGGCTCCGGTTCTCCTGCCATCTGTTCAACAACCGCGACGACATCGAGCGCCTCATCGCGGCCCTGCCACCGCCCTAGTGAGGAGGGGCAGCCAGGGCTCTTCCCGGTCGGCCGTCGCCGGGAAGAGTCCTGGCCACCGGGCCGGACTAGGTCAGCACGGTCGGGTTCGCCCTGGCCCACTCGTGCGCGGCCGGCGAAGCCACCCAGCGGATGGCGTTGCCGACCAGCCGACGGTAGTTGGCATTGCCGTACGCACTGGGCCCATGGCCGGGCTGCAGGTAGACCACCGGGCTCTGCGCGGACGTCTTCACCCATCCCAGCAACGGGCTGGCCGGCGGGTGCGTCCAGCCGGACCTGTCGTTGTACCGCTTCTTGATCGCCAGCGCGGCGGAGAAGAAATGATCAGATGTCATCGGCGCGTCGGTCCGCAGCAGTGGCTGCACGCTGTCCTCGAATATCGGCACCAGGTACAGCTCATCGGTGAGCTCAAAGCCATCCTGGACCCCTTCGCACACCGGGTGATCGGGATTCAGCACCGAGACATGATGGGTGACATCGAAGTGGTAACCGGAGTCCGGCCACATCGTTCCGTGCAACTGCGCCGGCGTGTAGTGGAAGCGCCCGCCGATGATGTCGGCATACGCAGGCCAGCTTGGCCACGCCGACATCGCATGGTGCAGGAACACAAAGCCTTGTCCGGCCTCAAGCATCTGGAGAAAGCGTCGCCGGAAATCCTCAGGTGGATCGACGAAGATCGTCTCTCCGTCGACGAACCTGAGCCCGGGCATGTCGTACATGACGATGGCATCCCAGTTGCCGACTTGCTCCGGCCCGAAGCACGCCATTGCGCCGGGCTGCACGACTCCCTCCCACTCGATACCGCCATCGGCATCGAAGATGGCGAAGAAGGGCTCCGCCTCAAAGGAATGCCCGGCGGTGACAACAAGTACCCTGGGCCGCTTATCCGGCACCATCGGTGGCTGCGACATAGTTCCTCCGTCTGCTACGCCGATAAGCTCATTCTGCCGCCCGCAAAAGTATTTATCAAGATGCTCGGAAAACCCTTTGCTGGCTATTCAAGGAACAATTTCTGTTGAGGAGGCGCCAGTCATGAGCCATGCACATGAGAACGCTGGAGCAGGGCCAGAGAATCGTGATCGGCTGCCCCGGTACGACCATCTTCCGGTTGCGCCGCTCGGCGGCCGGAGCGCCTGGGGCCTGTTCGGCTCCGATGACTGCGTTGGCCTGCTCAACCTGCAGACCGCCGAGCGGGTCCGGGCTTCCCTCGGCCTGGTCAAGAAAGGCGCCGTGTTCCCCCTCGACGCGGCCCTTAACGCGGTAGACCCACCGCTTGATATTGATCGCGGAGCGCCGAGGCACCGGCTGCTGCATAAGCCCGGGCCAGGCCTGGAGGACCTGGACGACGTCTACGACAACTTCTACCCGCAGATCTCAAGCCAATGGGACTCGCTGGCCCACGTGGCGTATGCACCTGGCGTTTTCTATAACGGCGCCACTGACGAGGACGTGCTGACCGGCGCGCGCAACACCATTGACCACTGGGCGCGGCGCGGGATCGTGGCCCGAGCCGTCCTGCTTGACCTGCAGCGCGCGCTCAGTTCCGGCGGCGGGTCCTACGCCCCAGACAGCGGCGCCGCCTTCAGCGTCGCGGATCTGGAAGCGGCACGGGAGCAGGCCGGCGTCTCCTACTCCGCTGGCTGCATCGTCGTGCTCCGGACCGGTTTCCTGGGCTGGTACACAAGCCAGCCTTGGCATGCTCGCGCAGCGGTCGCCCGACACCTTCGGGCACCGGGCGTCGAGCACACCGAGGACATGGCTCGCTACTTGTGGGACAGCGGGGCCATGGGAGTGGCATCTGACACATTCGCGGTGGAAGTGTGGCCGCCAGACCTTCGCGCGCAAGCGATCCCCTTCGGTTTCCTGCACCGAGTGCTTATCGGGCAGTTCGGCATGGCGCTCGGCGAGTTGTGGTGGCTCGATGATCTCGCCGCAGATTGTGCACACGATGGCGTCTATGAATTCCTGCTCACCAGTGCACCGCTCAACTCACCGGGTGGCATCGGATCTCCGCCCAACGCCCTGGCCATAAAGTAAGAAGTGATATCGTGACAATGGAAGGTAATGTCAGCGCGACCATTAGCCAGGCCAGCGAATTGCTCGTCTCATTCGGCCAGCGAATGGTACTCGACCGCCTGGTCGTAGGTAGCGCTGGCAATATCAGCATGCGCGTCGGTGACTTTTTCTTCATGACGCCATCAGGCATTAATTACGATCAGATCGCGGCGGCCAACATCTGTCAGCTCGACGGCCAGGGCACTCTGCTCGCTGGCGACGGCAGGCGGTCATCTGAATGGCCCATGCACCGCAAGATCTATGACAGCACAGCCGCCCAGGCGGTGGTGCATACGCATTCACCTTTCGCGGCCGCCGTATCAACTGTCTGCCGCGAGATCCCGGCCATCCATTACTCCGTCCTGCGTCTTGGCGGCCCGACGGTCCCCGTGGTGCCGTACACGACCTTCGGGTCCGCCGGGCTCGCCGACCTGGTGAGTGCTGCCCTGGCCGACCGCACGGGTGCGCTGCTAGAGAACCACGGAGCCGTCGTCTGCGGCGCGTCGCTCGCTGAGGCCTACGATCGCGCGCTGCTACTCGAATGGCTGGCTGAAGTCTACTGGCGAGCGTTGCTCGTCGGCTCCCCGCGGATCCTCGACGCCACCGAACTCGACGACGTGCGGGAAGCGGCTAAGCGGCACAGATACCAATCCGGAGGAGCTTGATGACAGCCGAACACCGTCACTCGATAGTCAGCCTCGGAGTCCATATCGTCGACGTCCTTGGCCGGCCGGTCACTAATATCCCGCCAGGGCAAGGCCGCCAGCTGCTGGAAGAGATCAGGATCACCGCGGCCGGCACGGCCGCCGGCACAAGTGTTGACCTGGCCAAGCTCGGCGCCAACGTCGTCGCCATGGGCGCGGTCGGCGACGACACGCTGGCTGATTTCCTGATCTCGGTGCTCAGCAAGCACGGCGTCGATACTCGCTTGCTCGCCCGTAAGTCTGGCGTGCAGACTTCGGCGACCATGCTGCCGATTCGCCCGAACGGGGAGCGGCCAGCTCTGCATACTCCCGGCGCGACGTCTTTTCTTACCCTTGCAGACATCGACCTGGATACCATCGCCGACGCCAGCGTGCTGCATGTCGGCGGTCCCGACGTGCTGGGTGCGTTCGGCGGTGAGCCACTGCGCGCAGTACTCAAGTTCGCGAAGAGCCGGGGCGTTACCACGACGATGGACGTCCTCACTCCCGGCGACACCACGGCGTGGTCAAGGCTGCAGCCGCTGCTCCCCCACGTCGATTACTTCCTTCCGAATGAAGAGCAGCTGGGCAAACTGACCGGAGCTAGCGACCTCGCCGAGGGTGCGCGCCAGGTCCTCGCCTGCGGCGCGCAGGCCGTACTGGCAAGCCGCGGGGAGCATGGCTGCGCGCTGGTCACGCCTGGCCAGCGTATCGACTACCCGGCGTTCCCGGCCAAGGTCGTCGATACGACCGGGTGCGGAGATGCGTGCTCGGCCGGCTTCATCGTCGCCCTGCTGCGAGGCTGGCCGCTGGAAGACGCGCCTTGGCTGGCAATGGCCGCCGCGTCCCTCGTGGTCAGCGGACTAGGTTCGGACGCCGGAATCGTCGACATCGATGGGACGCTTGACGTGATCCGGCGGCACGCGCCAGCGATCGTTGCGGGCCGACTCGCCGAAGTCCAGCCCTGATCTCGAACGTGTCCGCCGCGTGAGCGCGTCAGTCTGGCGCTGGCAGCACTGCGACGCAGTCGATCTCTACCTTGAAGCCGTGCAGGCTGACACCCACTGTCGTCCGGGCCGGCAGCGGCTCGGGAAATTTCGCCGCATAGGCCTCGTTCATCTCGGCAAAGTCCGCCATGTCATTCAGGTATACGCCGCACCGCACCACGTCTGCCAGGCTGGCGCCAGCGGCAGCTAGCACGGCAGCCATGTTCTCCAGTGCAACGATGGTCTGCTCCGCCGCGGTCTCGCCGACGACGACGCCATCCTTGGTCGGCACTTGGCCAGCCACATAGAGGAACCGGCCTTCGGCGATGATGCCTGGCGAGTATGCGCCACCTGGCCGGCTACCGCCCACCGCCTGCTTTGACATGGGATTCCCTCCGCCAACCCTCGTCGGGAGCTTAGACCCGCGGAGGCCAACGCTAATCCGCCCGAGCCGCATGGGCAACGCCCGCCGGCACGCGCTCACCCGTGTGGCTAGTCGCACCTCCGGATGCTGCGATACTGTCCGCAACTGTCCGCCGCGATAGGAGTGCTGTCATTTCTAACCCGAATCACGAAGCGGATGAGGTACCCCCCGCGCCGGCCCGGAGCCGCACCCGGCAAATAGACGAGCTCGACCGCAAGATCATCAGGATGCTCCAGGCTGACGGCCGGCTGAGCAACACCGAGGTGGCCAGGTCGCTGGACATCACCGAGACCACCGTTCGCAAGCGGATCGCCCGGCTGCTCGATGAGCGGCTGATCAGCATCGTCGCCGTACCAACGCCGGAGGCAACCGGCATGACGCTGTCGGCCATCATGGGCGTATCGGCGGAGCTGCCCGCGATCCGCGAAGTTGCCAGCATCATCCGCACCTATCCAGAGGTCAGGTACGTGGGCATGTCGTCAGGTCGCTACGACCTGATTGTCGAGGCCTTCTTTACCGACCAGGAGCATCTGCTCGAGTTCGTGACCGGCAAGCTGGGCAAGCTGTCCGGCATCACGAACCTCGAGACTTCGATCATCCTCAAGGTCGTCAAGTTCTCTTACGAGTGGGAAATCGGCTAGGCACCGCACGGCTGAGCCGGCGCCGCGCGCGGTCACCGGCTGCGGGGTCGTACCAGCCGCCCTGTTCGAGATTCGGCTCAATGAGTCGTCCCGCTGCACCAATCACGCATCTCCATGTCCAAGTCATTGCGGGATTCGAACTCAACCCTTACCATCCGGTCAAGGCGAAAACTTGACGCTTAGTGGAGGGCGCCGTGACTGACGACGTTTCCGTGGGTGAAACTGCAGGACACGAACTCAGTGACAACGAATATCTGCAACAGCTTGGTGTGCAGCCGCGATTCAAGCGCGCGCTAGGTTTCATCACTGGCTCGCTGTTCGCGGTCGCCTTCCAGGGCCCGACTACCGGTGCGCTGCTCATCACGGGCGCGACGCTGGCATTCGGCGGTCCAGCCTTCATCTGGGCGATCCCGGTCATCCTGGCGTTCCAGCTACTCCTCGCAGTCACCTGGGCAGAGCTGAGCTCGCACTACCCGCTGACGGGCGGCATCTACCAGTGGGCCCGCCGGATGGGCGGCGCGTTCGTCGGCTGGATGACGGGCCTGTTCTACGTCGTCGCGATCGTGCTGGTGATGCCGGCGGTCGGTTACGCGATGAACATCGTACTGTCTGGCCTGTTCTCCAGCATCACCTTGACGCTCGCCCACGAGGTGATCATCTCCATCATCGTGACCGTGGTCGCGGCCGTGCTGATGGCGACGAGCGTCCGGGTCGTGGCGACATTGAACAGCATCGGCGTCGCCCTTGAGATCGCGGTCCTGCTGATCGCCGCCATCGGCCTGCTGTTCCACCAGCACCAGTCGATCTCAGTGCTGGGCGACACTGCGGGAGTGCAAGGCCACGGCAGCTACCTGTGGCCGTTCCTCGTTGTGGTCGCTCTCGTCGTGACGCAGCTCGTCGGATTCGAGACTGCCGGCGCGTTCGCCGAGGAAACCCGCACCTCCAGGATCAAGCCAAGTCAGGCAATCATCGCCGGGCTTGTCGGGACCGCTGTCGTGCTGTTCATCTTCGACTTGGCATTGCTGCTGGCCATTCCGAACGTCGGGAAGGCGATGACCGACCCCAACATGATCCCGGATGTGCTCACCGCCGCTCTCGGGTCCGGCTTCGCCAAGCTCTTCTTCGCCGGCGCACTAGTCTCGGTGCTCAGCACAGCTGTAGCCACGCTGGCCACGATCGTACGGATGATCTACGGCATGGCCCGTAACGAGCAGCTGCCGGCATCGAAGTTCCTGACCAGGCTGCTGCCGCAGACCGACGAGCCGATCGGCACCATCGTGGTGGCCGCGATCCTGTGCATGCTCCCGCTGATCTTCATTACGCGGATCCCGGTGATCATCGCCGCGATCACGGCCCTGATCATCATTCCCTACATCCTGGTCCTCGGCTCACTTCTGCTCCGCCGGCTGCAGGGCTGGCCGCACGCCCGGTCGCAGTTCCGGCTGGGCAGGTGGGGCCTGCCGATCACGGTGGTGAGCCTGATCTGGACAGCGGTAATCCTGTGGGATGCCGCCTGGCCACGGGCGGCTACCAATCCGGGCCTGGGGCCGATGCCCGTGATAGAAGATCTGGCCATCGGCGTCATTGTCGTCGGCGTGGTGTGGTGGTTCGCTAGCTTGCGTGGCAAGTCCACTGAGGTTTCCGACCCCGCCGAGCCCGAGCTGACCAAGAGGTAGCGGTCCGCGCCATGATCATGGCGGATTGGGCCGGTCGGCGGTCGTCATCTGACCGGGAGCATCGCGATGAACCTGGATGCAGCGCTGGCCGTGATTGCCGGCATCGACGGAACGGGCGTTGACCTCGGCCAGCGGCAGCCGGCCTGGCCAGACTTTCCGATCGCGGAGTACCGGCGGCGGTATGCGCGGCTAACGGCGCTGATGGACCGGGAGGGCTTCGATGCGCTCGTCCTGACGCAGGAGGAGCCGGTCCGGTATCTGAGTGGGTACAACTCGGTCATCTGGGCGGTCGGGCGGTGGCTGCCGACGGTCCTGGTGGCGACTCGCGATCCGCGAAATGCCGCGCTGATCGCTTCCTCGTTCGATGCAGGCTGTGCTGGCGGAACGGCCTGGGTCGCCACGGTAGACACCTACGGCTCAGCGGAGGAGATCCCCGCGAAGGTTCGCGAGCATCTGTCGGCTGTCGGTGCCACCACCGACCGGGTGGGCGTCGAATCAGGACCGGGCAGCTTTATGGCACTGCCACAGCACCTGATAGGCGCGATCATCGGCGGCGGCAACAGCCCGGCCGGCAGCGCCGGGATCCGCACAGTCGGGGCAGTAGCCGTGGCTAGCGATGGCGGGCCAAGAGACTGCGGTCGGCTTATCTCTGCGCTGCGCATGCTGAAGAGCCCGCTGGAGATCGAGCGGGTACGCCGGTCGGTCAACGCGGCAGTAGCCGGCTACCAGGCGGGCCTGGATGCGGCTAGCCCGGGCATGACTGAGAAGGAGCTCGTCGCGATCATCGGCGCGACTATGTACCGCAGCGGAACCACGGCCGGCACCAAGCCATTGTTCGTGAACTGCGTCTCCGGGCGGACCCGTTACCCGCTAGTCGACTCCCCGGCGTCGGACAACGTGATCGGCGATGGCGACATCGTGTTCGTGGACGGCGGCGGCGCGAGTGACGGCTACGTTTCCGACATCCTGCGGCTGATCGGCGTGGGCAGGCTGCGCGATGAGGACCGGCGGTACGCCGACGCCGCCGCCGACGCCACCGAGGCGATGATCGGCGCGCTTCGGCCCGGCGTACGGGTATCCGAGCTCATCGGCGTCGCGGCTGCGGAGGTGGCGGCAGCGGGCATCGATGAGCAGATCGGCGAGATCGCCGGCCACGGCATCGGCCTGGAACTGTGGGAACGCCCGCTGATCCGCCGGCACGAAAGCAGCGACGACGACGTGCCAGTGCGGCCAGGCATGGTGCTGTGCCTGGAGCCAATCCTCGCCCCGCCGCATCCAGATGGCGGACTTGCCGGCATCTTCGTGTTTGAGCAGCAGGTACTGGTCACCGAGACGGGCTGCGAGGTGCTGTCCGGAGACCTTCCGGCCCGGCTACGGCAGGTCGGAGGCTAGATGCGCGCCCTTTACGTGAGCCCGATGGCGTACGGCGCTAATGCTGCGGTGGATGCGATCGGGCACGGCCTGGACAGCCGGCTCGCGGACCGGGGCATCGAACTGCGCGTCTCCTACGCTGACTTTGCCGATGAGAACTGGCGGTCCACGGCCGGCGCGGCCGTGCGGGCAGCCGCGGACGCCGACTACGACGCAATCATCATCTGGGTCATCGACCCGGCGGTTCCGGCCGACGCGGTCGGATATGCGCGCGGCCGGGGAATCCCGGTCGTGAGCCTCGAGCGGCCTCGATTCGACGTGGATGGCTCGGTCGTCTACCCGAACTTCAATCACGGCGTCTACATGTCCCAGTACCTGGCGACGCTAGTCGCCCCAGGTGCGCGGGTCGCGGTGGTCGGCGGCCCTGATGTGGTCGACGACATCGAGCTCATGCTCGGCCTGCTGCACGGGATCGAGATATCGGGGCTGACAAGAGTTAACGACCCGGAGGACCCGAGGTACAAGAACACCACCGACGTCGCTGCCGGAGGCAAAGAGAAGACCGCGAACCTGCTCGCCGACTTCGCCAAGCTGGACGCGCTCATCCCGTTCAACGACGAGACCATGCTCGGCGCGGTCGAGGCCCTGCGCGAGGCCGGCCGGCTTGGCGAGGTGAAGATGGTGTCGCGCAACGGCACTCCGGCAGCGGTCGAGCTGGTCCGGGCCGGCGTGCATCACGGCACGTGGGACATCGATCCGCCCGGCATCGGACAGACAGCGGCCGATCTCGTCGTTCGCGCGGTTGTCGACCAGGAGAACCTTGACGGGCTCTGCGTGGCCAGCCCTATCGGCAGGATGATCACGCCTGCCCGGGCCGCGTCCTGGGTGCCGTGGCAGCAGCGCATCGCCTACAAACCGATGCTGCCGGGCCCTGGCTGGTGAGCTGCCTAGTGGTCCGCGCTGGATACTGACACGGCTATCACGATAGGTAGTTCCGGGAATAGGCCGCTGCGGCGGCCTCGAAGCACTCGACCGGCGCGCGGAGTATGCCGGCCCCGATCTGCCCGCCGTCCTTGCCGGCCAGGCCGCCGTCGATAACAGGCTGAATGCCCGAGCTGGCCACCTTGAATACGTCGATCCCCACCGGCGTGCCGCGGAACCCGAAATACGGGATCTTGAAATCAGGATGCTCGGCGACTGTGATGTCGTACATCAGCGAGTTCATCGCCACCATCTCTTCGGCCGAGCCGCCCTGGTAAGCCTGCAGCCCAAAGGCAGCGGCCTGCGCGAACCCGCCGAGCCCGACGGTCTCGGTGATGTGACTCTCGCCGCCGATCCACTGCACGTCCGCATCGGTGAACCCGTCGAACAGCTTGCACGACACCTCAGGCAGCGGGCCGAGGAACCATTCGTCGCCTAGGCCGCTGACGCGGATCGCGAAGTTGCGGCAGCTGATTGTCATAGCGGTGACGACGCTCGACGCGGCCACATCCCGCGCCGCGTCGGCCATCGCCTTAGCTGCGGCCATGGACAGCCGCAAGAACGAGTAATCGCTGCCGAAGAAGAATCGCAGCGCCATGAGCGCGCGATCCTTGGAGGCATCCACCGCGAACTCAACGAACTGCGGAGTGAGCTCCCTGATCAGCAACATGGTCGCGGCGGTGTTCCGGCTGTGCAGCTCATCGCCCATCCGAAGGGCGCGGCTGATGATCGGCTTGAGCGGTATCCCGCCGGTTCCGCGGATGACCTGCTGCATGACGGGGGCGAGCTCGTGGCGCAGGAAGTCCAGGCCGCGGCGCACATCATCGTTATAGGAGCCGTAATTCAGCCGGTGCCGCGACTCGCCCTCGTAGAAGTTGCAGTAGGAATAGTTACCGCCGACGGCGTTCCGCACCACGAACACCGGCATCGACGCGGTATAGATGCCGGCTACCGAGCCCACGCAGCCGTGATCGTGCGTCGAGCTCAGCGCGATAAGTCCGTCCCTCAGCCGGGCATCGGCATCGGCGGCGTCGGTGGCCAGCCCTTCGTAGATCGCCCCGCTGATCACGGCGCTCCGCTGGCCCCCGTAATAGCTGTCCCACGGCATCGTCGGGCCCGAGGTGAGTATGACGTTCGGCGCCATGCCGGGCACAGCCTCGCCCGCTGGCAAGACGTCAACCAGCACCGGCTCGGCGCTCGTCATCCGCCTGACAGCCTCGGCGTTGGCCGTCAGCCGCGCCGCATCCGCCGCCGCAAGCAGCTCCGCATCTGCAGGCGGCGTTAGGCCGGTCGCAGCCTCGTTCCCCATCTCCATGCTTGTGTCCCTAACCGTTCACCACAGCCGCAGATACCTGTCGAGCTCCCACTGGCCGACGACGGTGCTGTACTCCTGCCACTCCTCCCGCTTGAGCTGCGCGTAGTGCGCATGCAAATCTGAGCCGAGCACCTTCTGCACGAACTCGCTCTCCTCGAATGCGGTCACCGCATCGCCCAGCGTCCATGGCAGCCTGCTAACGCCCAGCGCGGCCAGCTCCTGCTCCGACATCTTGTAAGTGTCGGTGTTCACCGGGTCCGGCAGCTTCAGCTCGCGCCTGATTCCGTCCAGCCCGGCGGCCAGTACGAGCGCTGCGCTGAGGTAGAAGTTCACCGCGCTGTCCGCGGAACGAACCTCCAGGCAGCGCCTGTTAATCGGCAGCCTGCACATGAGAGTCCGGTTGTTATATCCCCAGGCGCGGTAGACCGGGGCCCACGAGATTTCCTGCATGAGCCCGCGCGGCATCAGTCTCTTGTAGGAGTTCACCGTCGGCGACAGCACCGCCATCAGGGCAGCGCCATGCTGCAGCACCCCGGCAGTGAACTGGTACGCCACCGGGCCGTAGGCGCTGTCCCGCGGTGCGGCCACCAGATCGGCGCTGCCAGGCCCTGGCGGGCCGCCGTTACCTCCGTCGAATGCATTCCGGCCGGTGCTGATGTCGGTCAGGCTCACGTTCAGGTGGGCACCGGACCCGAAGCCGTCCTGGAACGGCTTGGGCATGAACGAAGCGAAGCAGCCCAGGCTGCGGGCCACGTGCTTGGCCATGAGCCGGAAGATCAGCATGCGGTCGGCCATCCGCACGACGTCGGTAAACCCGAAGTCGAACTCGTACTGGCCGTCGCCGCCCTCATGGTCGAACGAGTAGACGTCCCAGCCGAGTTGGTTGATGTACCCGACCATGGGTTCCAGGAACGGGTCGGCGAGCATCGTGGTCTCCAGGTCGTACCCGCGGGTCGGCAGGTTGGCCTGGTCCTCGGGAATCCACGGCCGGACGCCGGCATCGGTCTCGCGCAGTACGTAGACCTCCGGCTCCACGCCCATGTTCATCCGGAAGCCGAGCGCAGCCGCCTCGGCGACCTGAACTTGCAGCAGGCGGCGGAAGTCGAACGGATAGGGTTCGCCATGGAACAGCAGGTTCGCGGGAGCGATGGCGTACCGCTGGTCCCACGGCAGCACAGTCAGCTCGTCGAGGTCGGGGATGGCTGCGCACTCATCTTCGTTGGGCCCCAGGTCACCCATGCCGTCGAGCGCGCCCACCGTATACAGCTCCGAGCCTGCCGCCGCGTCCGCGAGGTGCCCCACCGGAACGCACTTAGATTTGGGCACGCCATGCACATCGGTGTAAGCACCGAAGAAATACTTAACGCCCTGTGCCTGGAGCTGCTGCTGCAACTGCTCGATGTTCGCCACCGCGCTCCCTTGCCTCGTGTCCGGCCGTCGCCCGGGTGCCGGTCCCGGTGCTCGACATCACCATGCGGGGGGCGCGTGCGCAGCCGGGAATGGCTGGAGCGTAAGTTTTGCGCGGTTCGGATGTCAAGGTCTTAGGACCTGCCTCGATCGAATATCGGCTGACTTTACTTAATTGAGATCGATATTCGAAGCAGAGCGGATTCAGTAATCGTAACGGCCGCCGTACGGCAATGGCATTTTGGTCACCGCCAGTAGCGGCACGCTCCATTGCGATTGCAGTGAGTAGTGTCCTGCGGCATCTGGCGCGGGCGGAGCGGACGGTACTACATTCGGCAAAGGTTCGTTCCCGGAGCTGGAGGCGACAATGGCCGCTGTCGAAGCTGCTCAGGCTGCTGACGGAACGCTCGTCCTCCAGGAGAAGGCCAAGCTCCGGAAGGTGCTCGGCCGTTTGGACCTGGTTCTGTTTACCGCTTGCGCGATAGTCGGGCTGGACAGCGTGGCCGTGGCTGCCCAGGCCGGGGCTCAGGCCATCACCTGGCTGGTCATCTCGCTGGTGCTGTTCCTCATCCCGTACGGGATGCTGACGGCAGAGCTGGGCTCCACCTTCCCGGTGGAGGGCGGGCCGTACGAATGGGCGCGGATGTCGTTCGGCCGCGCCGCCGGGGCGGTGACATCCATCCTGTACTGGCTGTCGAACCCGCTGTGGGTCGGTGGATCGCTGACGGCGGCCACGATCGCCACGCTGGATGCCTTCGTTGTCAAGAAGCCACTCGGGACCACGGCCGAGATCATCGTCGGCCTCGTGTTCACCTGGGTGACCACCGGGATAGCGATCGTAGCTTTCCGGATCGGCAAGTGGGGCCCGAGCATCGGGACGTTCGTGAAGATCGCGGTAGTGGCGATTTTCACGATCCTTTTCATCGTGTACCTGGTTCAGCACGGCCGCCCGGCAGGCGCCTCGACCGCAGCGGACCTGAAGCCCTCGCTGGACGGGTTCCTGACCGCGATCGGGATCCTGGTGTTCCTGTGGGTGGGCTTCGAGCTGTCCAACGGCGCGTCGGAGGAAATGCATAACCCGAAGCGTGATGTACCCAGGATGATCGTAAGGTCGGGCATCATCGCGGCGCTGCTGTATGGCCTGGTGATCCTGGGCATCGTGCTGGTGATCCCGAGCGCCCACCTGTCTGGGGTGAGCGGCTTCGTCAACGCCTATTCTTCGGTTGCTGGGGTCTTCCACTCCCATGCGCTGGACGTGCTGTTCGCAGTGCTCGTCATCCTGACCCTGGTGGGCAGCGGTTCGGTGTGGCTCGAGGGCGCCGACCGGACCCAGGCCATCGCCGCGTTGGACGGCGCCGCCCCGGCGTGGATGGGGCGCTTCACCAGCTTCGGCACGCCGATCGCGGTGAACCTGTCCTCCGGCGTTCTCGGGTCGCTGATGTGCATCCTGGTGCTCGTCGCCACGAATGGCAGCCTCAAGAGCTTCTTCGCGGTCATGCTGGCGCTGACCATCTCGACGACGACGCTGAGTTACATCTTTATCTTCCCGGCTCTTACCGTCCTGCGCCGCAAATACCCGGCTGCGCACCGGCCGTACCGAGTACCCGGCGGACCGGTGGGCGCCTGGGCAGCTGTAATCATCACCGAGGCGTTCGTCATTGTCACAGTGATCACGCTGGTGTGGCCGGGCGCGATCAATGCGCTGTTCGGCCGTTCGTATTCCGTGCAGTCAAGCTGGGGGGTATCGCGCGTGTTCTTCGAGTCGGTCACGCTGGGATCGCTTGGCGTCATGATCGCGCTCGGTCTGGTTTTCTGGGTACTCGGCGAACGCAAGCGGCGAGCGGGCCTGCTCGGCATCGCTATCCCGGACGAGGTCGTGGCCCAAAGCGCAAATCCTGGCCAGTAGCCGGGATGGACGGCTACGCGGTGCGCCGCATCCATCACGTCGGAATCACCGTGGCGCAGCTTGACCGTTCGCTCGCTTTTTATCGCGACTTGCTAGGCATGAGGGTCGTTGGACTCGAAGAGGATGAGGACGTGGGCGCGATCGTCGGCCTGCCAGGGGCGCGCGCGCGCATAGCCGACCTGGATGCCGGGAACGGTCAGATCCTCGAGCTGCTCGAGTACCTTCAGGGGAACGGAGACGCCCACGCGCACCGGCCTGACCTGGCCGGAAGCTGTCATATCTCGCTGCAGGTCGGTGATCTCAGCTCGGCGCTCGCGCGCCTGGCAGACGCCGGCTTAATGCCGGTCGGTGCGCAGGCGAAGCTGGCTGGCGACGGAGTGTGGCAGGGCTGCACGGTCGTCTACCTTCGCGATCCCGATGGAGTTTTCGTGGAGCTCATCGAGGCAGGCGCGAGTGCCTGACGATGCCGCACAGGCACGGATCGATGAGTGCCTGTCGGTGCGTGACGGCCATCTTTGGATCGAGGACTGCGACGCCATGGAGCTGGCGGCGCGCTTCGGCACGCCGATCTACGTTGTGTCAGAGAATCAGCTGCGCAGGAACGCCCGCCGCATCCTCCGGGCCTTCTCTGGCCAATGGCCCGGCGCGGTCCGCGTGCTCCCCTCCATCAAGGCAAACCACGTGCTCGCCCTGCGCCGCATCCTCACCAGCGAGGGCCTCGGTTGCGATACCTTCGGCGCCTCGGAGCTATGGGCAGCCCTGGCCTGCGGCGTCCGTCCTGACCTCATCTCGGTCAACGGCACCGGTAAGTCCGTTCAGCTCGTCGAGCAGGCGGTCGGGGCCGGCTGTCGCCTCACCCTGGACTCCCCCAGAGAGCTCGATCTGGCCATCGAGGCCGCGCGCAAGCACGGGCGGCCGGCCCAGATAAGGGTGCGGGTGCGACCGGACCTCTCCGCCCTGGTCCAGGTTGCCTCGGACTTCAGCGCCGACGGCGACTCAATCACTGAAGTCTCGCGCCACTACAAGGCCGGCATACCGATGAACGAGCTCCTCCCGATGGGGGAACGGGCCCTGCAGTCCGACGATGTCGAGCTCGTCGGCGTACATGCCCACTTCGCGCGGCACACCGCCAGCCTCGACGCCTGGGCAGCCATGATGGACGCCTTCGGCGACACTGTAGGCACTTTGTCCGTTGCCTGGGGAGGGTGGCAGCCGCGAGAGATCGACGTCGGCGGCGGGTTCCCGACGAGGCGGGATCCGACTGGCCGGGCGATCCCGCGCCTGGCGGCGCAGACTGGTCCTGCACCGCCGGTAGAACGGTACGCCGAGGTGATCGCGTCGAGCCTGTCTCAGTCACTGGCCACCCATGGCATGGACGCGTCGGGCATGACGCTCGAGATCGAGCCCGGCCGTGCCTGCTACGCCGACATCGGCGTGCACCTGAGCCGGGTCATTAACATCAAGCGCGAGACAGCGCCATCGCCGCTTAGTTTCGTCGAGCTGGACACGACCGAGATGTTCCTGATTGACGTGCACCTCGAACACAACCGCTGGTCGCACATCGTCGCGAACCGCGCCGCTGACCCCGCGACGATGGCAGCCGACATCGTCGGGATGAGCTGCGGCTTCGACACAATCGTTCCCGACGCCGCCGTGCCCGAGCCGGCGCCAGGAGACGTCGTGGCCTTTCTTGACACCGGCGCATATCAGGAAGCCTGCGCCAGTAACTTCAACGCGATGCCGCGGCCGGCCACCGTACTGGTCCGGGATGACACCGCCAGCGTCGTGCGGCGTGCCGAGACGATCGAGGACGTCTTCCGCCGAGACGTGGACTGGCCCTCGAGCGGTCACCCCTAGGCTGGCGTCAGAAAGCGCCGAGCCCGTTCGGCGTTCCCAGGCCGGTTGGCCCGTTATAGCCCTTCTTCGCGACGCACAGGTAATCGTAGCCGCAGACTATTCCGGGCAGCGGCACCAGGAAGGCATTGTTACCGGTAGTGACCTCGAACAGCGACCGCGCATGCCGGTAGCTGTAGCCGGGCCGGATCCTGGTGGCGTTGCCGGCCAGCCCGTATACCCCGGCTATGAACGGTGCCGAGACGCTGGTTCCGCCGACGGTAACCCAGCCACCGTAATCCTTGTTGTAAATCGGAATATTCCACGCGACCGCCGCCACGTCCGCCACGGTGCGCCCAGGGCAGGCCCGATCGTGCTGCCAGGCTGGCTTAGCCACGTAGGCCGAGCACCCGCTACTACTCGCGCCTGCATTTGCGGTGTTCCAGACCCTCTCGCGCCAGCCGCGTCGGTCATGAGCCCGAGAGAGTATCGTGCCGCCGACGGCGGTCACGCTGGTGAGATCGGCCGGGAAGTTCGCGGCGCTGAACCCGTAATCGCCCGACGACACGGTGATCACGTGACCGGGGTGGTGGTAGGCCCTGGCGAATGCGAGCGCGAAGCCGTTTTCCCGCGTTCCGTAGCTATTGCTGATGACCTGCGCGCCGAGCCGGGCCGCCGTGTCGTCGGTCTTCGCCAGGTTGGCAAAGCTCGGGTCGTCGCCCTCGACCACCAGGATCCGGCAGTGCGGGCAGGCGGCTGAGATCATCGACACGTCGAGCGTTGCCTCAAGGTCCCAGCCCGAGCCGACGCCTGACGGCGGCAGCGGCCTGACCTTGCCGTTCTGGTTGACCTTCCGGAAACAGCCACTGGCAATGGTGCACGGTGGCAGGCCAAACTGCTTGCGGTACATCGCCAGGTAGCGCGCGAGCTTCGGGGTGTCATAAGCGATTGAGACTGCGACGGTCTGGTGCGAGCGACGGCTTACCGGGAGCCGGTACGCCGCCTCTAGCTGGCGGGCGGTCAGGCCAACTGGCCGCGCCGCGGTTCCCGCCATACCTGCCGCGATGGCGCGGTTAACGGCCGTCTGCGTCCGGTACAAGACGAGGCACCGCATGTACCCCTCGGGCACGGCCGGGCAGGCCGCCCGCAGCCCGCTGGGCCCCTGGGTGGTTGCCTGCCGGCCGGCCGCGCTGGCCATCGGGGCAGACACGGTTGCCAGCATGAGCAGGCCAGCCACGGTCACCAGGCCAGCCCGCGCCGCGGGACCACGCCGCGCTCGCGCTCGCCGTGCGGGTCGGCCGAAAGAACCACCGACAGTCTGGAAAGTCATCTGGTTGCTCCCCGTTCCCAGCATCACAATGAGACGCCATAGGCGCGCAGGATGGTCTCAGTGATGGCGCCACCGGCGGCGTCCGTCGCGTGGACGCGCAGGGTCACGTCGACACCGCCCGGGGCATTAAACGCCATCTGGAAGCGCCCGCCGCCCAACGGCGTAACCGTGCCGGTCTGCCAGGTCTGGCCATCGTTATATGAGTACTGTGCGCTAGCACCGGTGACGGCAGCGTCGCCGGCTAGCTGCAAGTGACCAAAGGATAGGTCGATACGCTGCGCGCCATCCGGCGCACGGCCATCCTGCTGGAGCCCCTGCACCTGGTAGTCGACCGTCATCATCGGCTGCACCGCGCAGCTGCGCAGTAGCCGGCCAGCTTTCGTGAACCCGCAGAACCAGGACGGCGGCACCTCTGCCCCAAAGCGCGGTGCGGAGCGCCAGGTCCAGGTGGTACTGCTCGCACTCGACAGCGGATAGGACGGGCTGAACCGGCCGGCGGTGAGCACGAACGTCAGCACGGACGGCTTCGGGCTGAGCTTAACCGGCGCGATCCCGTTGACAGGGTTGCCGTGCGCGATCCGCACGCCGTCCTGGTAGACAGCGTAACTGCCGGTCACCGCGGTGCCGGGTCCGGCGTAGTATCCGGTGCCGAAATGGCCGGGGGTGTTGTCGCTGAACGGGGTCGTGTACAGCGTGAGCGTATTGCCGGCCCGGAACGCGGACGGCAGCTGCGGCAGCAGGACTCCCAGGCTCGGTGGCAGCTGCTGCACATCAGGCTGGGGGTGCAGCGGGTCGGCGTTCCAGTCCTCGGCCAGCTGCGCAGCCGGGGGAAGGACCTGGAACGGGCCGCTCTGCCCACCTGCGAATGACGACAGGAACTCGATGTAGAAGCTCGACCAAGCCTGCAACGGACCAGCGCTGAAGTACTGGATACGGGTCACCGGCAGGCTGATGGGGAAGACGATGGCAAACAATATGCCGCCCCGTAGCTCTTGCGGAAAGCCACCAAACACGCCCCATCCTCCAGCTGAGGGGACGTCCTGGACGTAGCGCTGCGTTACCGCGGCCAAAGTCGCCGCCGTGGCGGTGAATTCCTGCTGGGCCGGAATGATCCCGGCAGGCCCGGCATAGTTCAGGTTGTACTCGTAGGGAATGCCGGGGGCCTTGGGCGGCGACGCAAGTTGGCCTGACGTGAAGGAAGTCATGGTGCCAACCGTTGGCTTGGTCGCCGTCGGGCTGACCCAGAGGGTGACGCCGGGCTCGCCGGCCGAGTACGCGGAGGTGAAGCTTGCGCCATTTGCGGCTCGCCGGGCCACCGTGAAGGTTAGCTGCTGTGCCACGGCGGGCCGGGGCGTGACGAAGCCGATCTGGCTGCTTGCGGCTCGCTCGGCTAGGTGCACGGTCGTGCTGCCCTGCACCGTGAACTGCGGCAGCACGACCAGGCGCCATGCGAGGGAGCCGCTTTTGCCGAAGGTGAAGAACTGGCCGATCGCCCAATAGTGGCCGGGCGGCACGCTGAACTTCGCGCTCCCGCGATAGAAAATGTTGGTCGTCTCGAGGAAGTCCTCGAACCGAGCAGGGTTGTCGGTGTTCAGCACCATAACCATGTCGCCGCTATCCGGCCGGCCTTGCATGTTGGTTGCGCGCAAGGTCAGCGGATCCAGCCGGAAGCCAGGGCGCTGCACAGCAGCATTCACCCCGCGCAAGGCGATGTCCGCGCCACCGGCAAATAGCCCGTCGATACCGTAGCGACCCGTGCGGTGATCGGCGCGGAACTGCCTGACCAGCGCGGTCCCGAACAACTTCGCCCCGGCAGCAGTCAAGTACCCCTGCTCCCGTCCCGGGGCGGATCTAGTCACGGTCAACCCAGGCAGAGCATGCGGCCGTCCCGCGAACGAAACGTCTACCGGCAACCGTCCCGCTGTCTCCGCTCGCTGCAGCGCGCCGACATTGAACAGGCTCGGATCGAGCCCGCGGCCGAGATAGGCCAGTGCCTCCGCGGGTATCTCCTCCGTCAGGCTGCCTTGCCTTATCGAGACAAGCGGGGCGCCTGCCCCTGCCAACAGCGCAATCGTGCGACCGCCGCTAGCCAGCTGCCGTACTGCCAGCCGCTGGCCGGTAACGAGCAGCAACGGGCTTCGCGCGGTTGTTGCCGCAACCGGCGAGTTGCCCGGTGAGACTGTCGCCGTGCTGGCCAGTGCCGGCAAGCCGACTGCCGAGGTGAGGCAGCAGACAACAGCAGCTGTCATTGCAACGATCCGGGGCCGCGAGCGGCGCACGCTGGCCTCCTTTGCGGACGCGCTTGTGTCTTTGGCGGGATTCTACACAACTGAAGCCGATTTTTTCGCTTTTGTGCTCGCCTTAATCAGCCAATTCCTGGATAGGGTGGTTGTCATGCCGAGCTCAGCTGCCATCGCGGTCTTCGCTGTCGCCACTTTCGTGCTGACGGTGAGCCCGGGCCCGGGCGTGCTGTACATTGTCGGGCGCTCGGTGGCCGGAGGCCGGCGAGCCGGGCTCGCCTCGATGCTGGGAATCGAGACAGGTGAAGCGGTCTACATCGCCGGGGCGGCTCTTGGCATCACGGCCGTGCTGGCTACCTCTGCCCTTGCCTTGTCGATCGTGCGCTACGCGGGCGCTACCTACCTGATCGTGCTCGGCGTACGTGCCTGGCGGCACCGCGAGGGGCAGGAGCCCGGCGGCAAGCCCGAGCAGGGCGGGCACCTTGGCGCCTACGGGCGAGGGCTCACGGTGCAGCTCCTGAACCCCAAGGTCGCGATCTTCTTCCTCGCCTACTTTCCGCAGTTCATCCGGGCCGGCCAGGCTGTCGCCCCGCAGGTGCTGCTGCTCGGCGCCGTCTACCTCGCCATCGCCGTAGCCTGCGACAGCTGTTACGTCCTTCTCGCGTCCTGGCTGGCCGACCGGCTGGCCAGGACCGAGCGAGCACAGCGCCGTCGCGCCCGCGTGAACGCGCTCACCTACTTCGCGCTCGCCGCGCTGGCCCTCGCTGTCGGTGACCGCAGCGGTTCGGCACACGCGCTCGCGCCGGCCAGATAGGCAGCGCGCCGAACGGCGCACCCGGGACCGGTCCGGCGCGGACCCACGAAGATGGCGTATTGCCAGCCGGCGATTGTGCGGCTTCACTGGCAGTATCTGCCGTGCGATCGGCAACTGCTGCTGCCACGAAACTGGTGCCGGCATGGTCTGCAGTGACCCGGATTGGCGTTCGCGCTGGCTGCGCGGGCTTGCGGGAACGTGCATAGCCGTCGCGTTGGCAGGGAACGGCGCGCGCTTATCGTCGGCAGCCGGCGGGCCGAGCCTGGGTGGTTTTGGGCGGACAACAAGCGTGGTGCTGGACTCGGCTGTGGCGCCCGACTCCGATCAGCCGAACTATGCCACGCTAGGAATCACGCCCCCGTCAGTGGCAGCTGGCACGCCCGCGCAATTCGTGCTCACGATCACGGCCTTAGTTCCGTTCCATGGCGGGACCCTGACTGTGCAGGTGCCAGACAACTGGCCCGCTCCAACGCTGGCAGGCTCCACGGGCACGTCAGGGTTTACCTTCGTGATGTCGAATGGTCCTGTCTCGCCCGATGTGAGCACGAGCGGTACGACGATCACGATCGCCCGTATTCTTCTGGAGGTGGGCGGGATTGTGACCGTGACGTACTCGGCTGCCGCTCCGCCGCTGGCGACCGCGCCGAGTGAGACCGTCAGCTTCACCGGCACAGCGCAACAACTCGCCAGTTCGCTGCAGCAGCCGCTGGTCGCGGACGTGACCGTGACGTCGTCCGGCTCGTCAGCTGCATCATCGAGCGCCACCTCAACAGGGCCGTCGTCCAGCTCGACCTCGACCGGGCAACCATCCACCTCGACCGGGCAACCATCCACCTCGACCTCGACCGGGCCGCCGTTCGGCTCGCAAGGGACCGGCGGCTCTGGACCTAACATCCCCCTCCCGCTCGTGTTCGGCGCTGCCGGTGGGGCCGTGCTGCTTGTCGCTGGGTGGTGGCTCGTCCGCCGACGGCCTATGCCGGCGAGTGCCCAGAGCGTGCGCGCAGTCCCGGAGGCTGGCCCGCCTGCCGTGCTGACCGTGCATACCTCGGGTACGCCGCCGGCGCGAACGGTCCGGATCGAGCCTCATCCCGATGCCGGCACTACGACGATCGAGGAGGCCGAGACGTGACATCAGCTGCCCAGCCGGCGCCGCATACTGCCCTCGCCGTGCTATTCGGCTCGGACGGGGACGCCGCTGACGCCCTGGCCCGGCTTGCGTCAGACCCCGCCAGTCTTGGCCGAGTCCTGGCAGGCCTTCCGGAGGCGACCCGCGAAGCCGCCGCGCGCGAGGTCACAGCGGCGGCGTCCGGGCTGCTCAATGTCGACCTGATCGACATGCTCGTCGCTGGATGGCGTAAGTATCAAGACCTCGTGGCAGCCGCGAAGCGCACCCTGGCGGCGCCCGGCAGCGTCGAACTGGTCCAGATAGTCAGTCACCGGGTCACCGTGGCGCAACAACCCTACGTCAACGTCCTGCTAGACGATCGTCGCGTGGCCACGCTCAACGTGGGCTTGTCTGTCGTCTTCGACGTCAGCGCCTTGCTCGCCAAGATCAGCGCGGGCCTGCTGGTCGCCGTGGAGTCCGGGCGCTGTGACATCACCGCCACCTTGTCGGTCGAGGACGCGGACGTCCTCACCAAGGAGGCCCACTTCGAATTGCCGGGCATTGCTGCGCTCGGCCGCGGGATTCGGCTTCTGCCCGCGGACGAGTATCCGCATACAGCGGAATCGCCACAAGCCGCCAACGACGACGTGGGTGCATCGGCACAACTTCGCCAGCGCAGTGCATCGCCCCTGCTTGACCGTTAGCCAACGGACCCTTCCCGCTGGCTATCAGACGGCACTGGGCGGCTGATCGCCAAGGTGCGCAGGCCGGCGATCAGGACTGCTGCGAGCAGCGAGATGCCGAGCACCGTGGCGGCCGCGGCTTCGATGGCCGACGAGTCCGCGCCGATGCCAGCCGCCGTCCCGGCGAGCCCGAGGACCAGGCCGGCCGCTGCCGGGCGTCCGTCCTCGGCCACCGCAGGTTCCCGGCTGTCCCGGCGGCCATCACCGCGATCGCGCCGAGCAACGCGGTCGTCCCGACCGCGACGAACGTAACGTGGTCGACGGTGAACAGCAGCCACCGCGGCACCATGTCAACGGAGACGTACCGGCGGGTGCCGATCTCGAACACCACATGAGCGAACAGCCCGGCGTCCACTGCGAGTGAGACGGTACCCGTTACCAGCCAAATCCTGCTGCCCTTGGACCAGTCCGCGGTCAGCAGGACCGGTCCGACCCGGACCAGGAAGATGGCGATCCCGCCGAGCTCGAGCGGAATGTTGGCCTCGACCAAGGCCAGGTTGTTGCCGAGTACACCGGCCAGCACCGCCGCCGCGGCGAGGACCAGCGCCCCGACTTGCACCAGGCTCGCCGTCGAAACCGGTAGCGGATCTTGCGCGGGCCGCAGCGCCGACCACTCCAGCACGCCCGTGGCAGCCAGCATCACGAACGGGACGACCAGAACGGCCGAGTGCGCTGTGGCCAGGCTAGCGGCGCCGGTCGCGTTGCCGTTGGCCGCGTCACCTGCTGCGATCGCCCCGGCGATGGTGCCGGACACCAGAACGGCGAGCGCGCCCGCCATCGATAGCTGCGGCGGCGCCCACCGGGTACGGGCATGCGAGCTTACGACGGCCAGCCAGGCGACGAGACTGAGGATAGCCAGCAGCGCGGCAATGCCGGTCCATTCTTCGGCCGCGGCCGAACCCGTTGCTGTTGCGGTCACGAACGCGACGACGGCGGCGACTGCCAGCAAGCTGATGCGCACTGCGAGCTTGGCTGAGCGAGACCGGGGACGGTCGCCGCCGCTGTCGCCAGCGTCAGCGCTGCCGACATCGCGGGCCATCCGTAGCGCCACGGCGAGGACCGCGAGCGTCAGCCAGCCGAGCGACCCGGCGTGAACGTGAGCGACCAGCGCGCTGGACCACTGCCGCCAGCGGCGCCGACGCCTGCGCTGTTACCCACGCCGGCACTGACCAGCAGCATCCCCAGAGCGCCGAACAGCAGGATCTGCTCGGCTCGCGCTACGGACCGAGCACTCTGATCCCGCAGCCTGCCGTGGCGCATGATCATGTCGCCAGCCGAGCGCGCCATCTGTTGATGCAAGCCTCCGGATCTACCTGGTCATGGATGACCGTGAACATAGTGAGCGACCACGGTCTCGATTCGCAATGCCCGGGCGTGCAGCGCAAAGCCCGGCGGCCTTCTTTGCCAACGCCTTACAGTTCTGTGGCAGGTAGTTTGCAGAGATTGGAGCGGGAATGACGAAAAGACGTTTCCTACAGGCCATCGCGGCTGGCGCGGCACTCGTCGCGTTAGCGGGTGCTGGCGGCGCGGCATTTGCCGCCACCAGCAGCCCGGCAGTCATCGTGACAGGACCGGATCACCAACGGCTAACCTTCGTCCTGGCCCCGGGCGGGAGCTTCGTGTTCAAGCTTCCCGCAACCAACGATCCGGTCAGGATCGATATCGCCTCGCCCTCGACCAACGGCGGGGTGCAGACGCCGAGCGAGGTCTTCAGCGCGCTTGTCAATGCCAACGCGAACGACGCGGGCATGAGCTGGATCGGGACTAATAGCAACGGGTCTCAGTCCGGGAATAGCACCATTCACACCACCGACATCGCGAACCTGGTATGCGGGGCTCATTGCGTCATCGCCTGGCTGAAAGTGAAGAGCGTTTCGGCCAAGACGCTCGTCGTGACGGCGAACGCCGCTACCTCGATCATCCGCGAACGGTATGTAATTAACCTCTGGTACTGACACCCCAACCGCGCGAACGTCCAGTGATTGAGTCGGGCCGGCCGTGGTGCACGGCTGGCCCGGCTCATGCACGCTGCGGGCGTGAGCTGCGGCCACGTCACCCTGGTGCAGGGCCAGCCTCGTGGTGCGTCAGCCTGAGAGTGTCAGCATGAAGCCAACGAATCCGTGCGAGCTCTCGTGTGCCGATTGCGTGCGAAGATCGGAGCGTATGCGCCTGGGTGCGACCGCGGCGGTTCCCGTCGCCGCGGTTGACCGGCGTTCCGCCGCCGCGCGCCGCGCAGCTAGGAAGGAGCCTTCGGGTGACCCAGGCCGTGCCATCGCCGCTGTTCGACCCGTTCGCGCCGGGCTTCACCGATGACCCCTACCCGCAGTACGCAGTATTGCGGGCTGAAGCGCCGGTGTACCAGCACCCGTTCGGGTTCTGGCTGCTTAGCCGCTACGACGATGTGTCGTGGCTGCTGCGCGCCGGGCTCTCGGTGGAAGACCGCAATGTCGCCGACGGCCCCTTCCGGCAGCTCCGGGACCAGGTGTACGGCGACCAGCTGCCAGGCGCGGACAGGCTGTCCATGCTTGACCGGGACCCGCCCGACCACACGAGGCTGCGGCGGCTGGTGTCGAAGGCGTTCACGCCGCGGGCCGTTGAGGCATTGCGGCCGCGCATCACCGGGCTGGTCGACGGCATGCTCGATGCAGCCGAGGGACAGGGCCGGGTTGATCTGGTCGATGCCCTGGCCTTTCCCCTGCCGTTCGCAGTGATCGCGGAGATGCTCGGCACGCCGCCGGCCGATCACGAACGCATCAGGAAGCTGAGCGGAACGGTGGTTCGCTCGCTGGAGCCGGTGGCCGACCCAGCCTTGGTTGCGGCGATAGCGGCCGCCGACGCCGAGCTGACCGCGATAGCGGCCGACATGATCGCGTGGAAGCGCCGCAACCCTGCTGACGACCTGCTGACCGCGCTCATCGCCGCCGAGGAAGACGGAGACGCACTTAGCGACGACGAGCTGATTGCGCAGACCCTGCTGCTGTACATCGCCGGGCACGAGACGACGGTCAATCTCATCGCCGGCGGCGTCCTCGCGCTGCTGCGCAACCCTGGTCAGCTCGTACTGTTGCGCGACGACCCGGCTCTCGCCCCGGGCGCGGTCGAGGAACTGCTGCGGTACGACAGCCCGGTCCAGGCCAGCAGGAGAATCACCCTCGAACCGGTCAGGGTCGGCGGCACCGTCATCCCGGCCGGAGCCTTCGTCTTGGCCAGTCTCGGCTCGGCTAACCGCGATGAGCTCTTCTGGGGCGCCGACGCCGCCGCGGTCAGGCTCAGCCGTGACAACGCGCGCCAGCACGTGTCGTTCGGCGCCGGGCCGCATCACTGTCTCGGTGCGTCCCTCGCCCGGATGGAAGCCTCGATCGCCCTCGCGCGCCTCACCGTGCGCTTCCCCGGCCTGGCCCTGGACGGCGACGTGACCTGGAACGGCCGGATCAACCTGCGCGGACTAGCGCGTCTACCGGTGTCCGTCAGTTAGCAGCGGTCACCCCGCTGAGCCTGCCCAGGCGCATTGCGTCACCCGTGTACCTAGGGCGCCCATGATCATGGCGGAGTTGCGGGGGCTATATAGCC
>JBKQTJ010000106.1:0-14185 GCA_052143255.1 Streptosporangiaceae bacterium
CGGCGGCTTCGGCGAGCGCCGCTGGGAAGCTGAGCTCAGGGCGACACCTGCTCATCTCTCATCGCGCGACCCGAGTCCCATGATCACCATTGACGACAGCGCTGAACCGTCGAGTCCCTATCGGCCCATTCTGCGCGGCCCAGCGGGTGGACATCGAAGCTCTCGCAACCGAACAGAACGGCGGATAGTTTCGCGGCACTCAACCGGCGTGGGTCACCAACGCCAGCGTTCTGGGTGACCGCCCAGGCCCGTGGTGCTTCAGTCGATGGGCTTCGCCCGCGCGGCGCGAACTGAAGCCGGCGAGCCGGGCCAGGCCCGGGTCCGGGGATCGGAGCGACGCACCTTTGCGGCCCGGCCTTGGGCTGGCGGACCGCGAAGGCCCGCGATTGTTGAACGTCGGGCCGGTAATCGATGGCAGTCAGGCCCGGGGCGAAGGCGCTTGGTCATGGCAAAGCCTCCGTGCGCGCCGGGAGCCAACTCGGCTGCTACCGCCACCGCTTCCCGATCGACGCTGGCCGGTTCGATGAACAGCTGCGGTACACCGTTGAATGAGGATTGATGAGCGCGCGGGCCTGCGGCGACTGTGGAGCGCACAGCTGCAGCCTCGGAGTGGAAGGCGGTGGCGTCGCGGCCGCGATGAACAGCGTCGTGCCGTCCTCGCCGCCGAGCATGCAGGCAAAGCACCCTCGATCGGCGGCGACCGTGTTGAGTACCTCGCCGCCTTCCCGCACGCGCACGCAGCACTGCCCGGGAACGGTCGCGACCCACACGGCACCGTCGGCGTCCGCGCAGATGCCGTCGGGCGCGTGCTCAAGGTCAGCCCAGACGCGGCGGCGGGCGAGGGTGCCGTCGTCTGCCACCTCGAACGCGACGAGCTGCTCGGCGTGCGAATCAGCGACGACGAGGGTGCGGCCATCGTCGACCAACGCCATGCCGTTGGGCCATCGCAGGCCGTCCGCGACCTCGCGCATGCTGCCGTCCGGCCGGACACGCACGATTCCCGGTCCTCCGTTCACGTAGGCGTTGCCGTTTGCGTCAACCACGAGCTCATTGAACGGCGGGCTGCCGAGAGCGGTCAGGTCCGCCACGGTGCCAAGCGTCCCGTCCGGCTCCTGACGCAGCAGCCTGCCCTGCGGCCCGTCGACGACGAGCATCCGCCCGTCGGGAAGCCAGTCAATGCTGAACGGAATGGTCTGCGGCGCGAGACGAGCCATCACCTCGCGCGCGCCGTCACTGCTCACCGCCAGTACCTCACCGGCACCCCGGTTGCACAGCCAGGCGCGTCCGCCGCGCCATCGAGTCGATTCCGGAAAGCCCAGGCCGTCAACGACGACCCGTGTCTCGCTCATCGCGTCATCTCCTCTGCTCGTCAGCACACTCGACGGCCAACCAGGCCTACCCCAGCGCCGCCTGTACGTCGCCGATGGAGGTGACAGTCGTCGTGGCGGCACCATCACCGTCGTCAACCTAGTACCCGACGTCCTCCGCCAAACCTGGAAGCGATCACCTGAGCCGAGCTGGTCAGGCTCATCCGCGTTCTCGAGCACCACGTGCTCGACATGCGGGAGTTTCTTCCATAGCTTGGTCTTCCGCACGCCGTTCCCAGGCCCACGCGCTGAACTGTGACAAGCCCAGCACGCCAGTGCCGGGTCAGGCCACGTTCGCCTGTTTGGATCAGTCTCCCTGCCGATTACCGGCGCGGCGAACATGTATCTAAGTAGGTAGCTGATGGCTCGCAGATCGCCCGGCTATGGCCCGATCGACTGTCAGCGTTGTGTCCCAGGTTGCCGGCGTCGGCTGCGAGGAGCAGCGGCTCGGGTGCCTGGCGGGTAGATGGAGCGGGCGGTGGCGGCGAGAGCGCGGATGCGGGCGTTCTGGTGCACGGTCCGCCAGATCAGCCCGACCGGCAAGGGCGGCAGGTCGCGGATTGGGACTTGCACGAGGTCTGGGCGGGTGGTCAGCGGGATGCCCGCCATTCCGGGGTGAACGATCCGCCCCCGTGCTACCGCCGTGAGCACGTCCTCGTCATCTTTCCAGGGGTAGGTGCGCCGGATCGGCCGGCCGGCCGGGGTGACCGGCGGCACGATCGCGTCGTATACCTCCGCCGGAAAGCCCGGCGCGTTCTCGTGGACTTCCTCGTCACCGAGGTCTTCCACCGACACTGACCGGGCACCCGCGAGCCGGTGCCCGCAGCCCACCAGCAGCACCCGGTCGCGGTGCTCGATCACCGGCCCGGCAGTCAGATCCGGCTGGTTCACCGCGAGGTAGCTGACCAGGACGTCGATGTCTGCGCGGCGCAGTGACGCATACGGATTCCTGGTCTCGACCACGTGCAAACTGACCTGGCAGTCCGGGCAGCGGACGCTGAACTCGTCGATCAGCCGGGTCAGCGCCGGGCCGGCGAGTGTGACCAGGGTCCCGATGCGCAACAGCCCGGCCGGCTCCCGGGCCGCGTGGCGGGCGCGGGCCAGCGCGGTCTGCATCTGCGCGTATCCGGGCAGCAGCAGCGCATGGAACTGCTCGCCGAGCGGGGTGAGCGCGACGCGGCGGCTGGTCCGCTCGAACAGCTTCCCGCCGATCTCGCGCTCCAGGGCGGCGATCAGCCGGCTGACACGCGGCTGGGACACGCGCAGCTTGTCCGCGGCCCGGCCGAAGTGCAGTTCCTCGGCGACCGCGAGGAATGCCTCTGCCTCCGCCATGTCCACCGCCGGCCTCCATTCCAGGTTCGCCGCGGCCCCGGTTGCGCTCGGCGGCGATGCGCTCAGGTTATGAATCGTTGCCCAATCCGGCGTTGATCACCACCTGCGGGGCGCGCAGGCTGGACCACTAAGGAAAGAAACCAGGATCGGCCCGGGAAGCATGGTCGGCAGCGTGTCCCGGCGACGGTGCCGGTTAGGCACAAGCTCCTGGGCCGGTCGCCGCTTCGGCAAACCCTGGGCAAAGCAAGGAGTCAGAACGATGAGACGAGAAGCAGGCAAGGACCGGGTGTGGCTGACATGAGCACATTGACATCTCATCTGGTGACCGGGGACCCGGCTGCGGCGGCTGCCTGGTACGGATCGGTGCTCGGCGCTGTGGAAGAAGGCCGGGTCACCTTGCCCGGCGGCCGGGTGCTGAGCATCGAGCTGCGGTTCGGTGTCAGCAAGCTGGCGATCGGGGATGAGTTCCCGGACCTGGGCATCGTCTCCCCGCTGACGCTGGGCGGCACCTACGGGGCGCTGCACCTGGCAGTCGGGGACGCCGGGGCGGTCTGGCAGCGGGCGCTGGATGCGGGCGCGACGGTGTTCGAGCCGCTGCATGAGGCGTTCTGGGGCGACCGCACCGGCCAGTTCATCGACCCGTTCGGGCACCGCTGGGCCATCGACCAGCACATCCGGGATGTGCCGCCCGGCGAGGTCGCCCGGCTGGCTGCCGAGGCCTTCGGCCAGGGTGAGAGCTGATGCGGTACAAGCTGTTCGGCGGCACCGGGCTGCGGGTGTCCGAGCTGTTCCTGGGCGCGATGACGTTCGGCGAGCAGGGCGGGGTCGGCGCCCCGCCGCAGGAGTGCGCCCGCATCCTGGGCGCGTACGCCGACGCGGGCGGCAACGTCATCGACACCGCGATCAACTACCGCGGCGGGGCGAGCGAGGAGATCGTCGGCGAGCTGCTGCAGGGCCGCCGGGACCGGTTCGTGCTTTCCACCAAGTACACCGTCAGCCGCGATGCCGGTGATCCCAACGCGGCCGGCAACCACCGCAAGAACCTGCGGCTGTCGCTGGAAACCAGCCTGCGGCGGCTGCGCACCGACTACATCGACATCTACTGGGTGCACATGTGGGACGCCCGCACCCCGGCCGAGGAGACAATGCGCGCCCTCGACGACCAGGTCCGCGCCGGGAAGATCCTCTACGCCGGCATCTCGGACGCGCCCGCCTGGGTGGTCTCCCGGGCCAACACCCTGGCTCAATGGCGCGGGTGGACCGCGTTTGCCGGCCTGCAGGCGCCCTACAGCCTGCTGCGCCGCGACATCGAACGGGAACTGCTGCCCATGGCCGAGGCCCTCGGGCTCACCCTGGCCGCCTGGAGCCCGCTGGCCGACGGGATCCTGTCCGGCAAGTACGCCCGCGAGCGCACGGCCGGGCAGCCCAGCCGGATCGACCCCGCCGCTCTCACCGATCATCAGCATGCGGTCGCGGCACGCGTCCAGGAAGTCGCCGCCGAGCTGGGCGCCACCCCAGCTCAGGTCGCCATCGCCTGGACCCGGGCCCGCTCACCCGTTATTCACCCGATCATCGGCGCCCGCCGCCATGGCCAGATACTCGACAACCTCGGCGCCGTCGGCCTTGACCTGCCCGCCGAAGCGCTCGCCCGGCTGGATGCCGCCACCCAGATCGACCTCGGCTTCCCAGCCACTTTCATCCGCGACACCAGCCCCTGGGTCTTCGGTGCCGCCGCGCCCGAGGACGCCCGAACGTCCCTCCCGCCGGGAGAGGCAAGCCAGCAACGAAAGAACGGGAAGACATCATGAGCAAGGTCTGGTTCGTCACCGGTTCGTCCCGCGGCTTGGGCCGCAACTTCGTCCAAGCCGCCCTGTGCCGCGGCGACCAGGTGGCCGCAACCGCCCGGAACACCGAACACCTTGATGAGCTGGTCACCGCCTATGGCGACGCGGTACTCCCGCTCGAGCTGGATGTGACCGACAAAGCTGCCGTCTTCGAGACCGTGAAACGGGCCAAGGAGCACTTCAGCCGTCTCGACGTCATCGTGAACAATGCCGGCTACGCCCAGATCGGCGCGATCGAGGAACTGACCGAGCAGCAACTGCGCGACCAATTCGAGACCAACGTGTTCGGCGCGGTGTGGGTCATTCAGGCCGCGCTGCCCTACCTGCGCGAGCAGGGTGCAGGGCACATCATCCAGCTGTCCTCGATCGCCGGTCTCATCGCAATGCCGCTCGGCGGCGCATACCAAGCCTCCAAGTGGGCCCTCGAAGCCCTGAATGAAACCCTCGCCCACGAGGGCGCGGACTTCGGCATCAAGGTGACCGTGGTCGAGCCCACCGGGTTCGCCACCAGGTCCGGCAAGAACCCAGATCCACTCGCCAACGGCCACATGGCCGAGCCCAACCCGATCTACGACGGTATCCGCCAGCGCCTTGCCGGGCTCATGGGAAAGCAGCCCGCCGGCGATCCGGCCGCCGCCGCCCGGGCACTCCTGCAGATCGTCGACTCCGACAACCCGCCCCTGCGGGTGCTCTTCGGCCAGGGCTTCTACCAGATACTCCAGCAGGCCTACGCCGACCGGCTAAAGACCTGGGCCGACTGGCAGGACCTTTCGCTGCAGGCTCACGGCAAGCTCGATCAAGAGATCGGTGACCCGCCCTGAGTTCTTCGAGCCCTGAGCTTGCCGGGTAACCCACGCGTTCGCGCCTTGGCTTTGGGGTTAGAAGGTCGCCGGCAAGTAAGGAACCAGGCCGGCCTTACGCTTCCGGCATGTCGATCAGTGCTCACATCGTGGTCCAGGGCGCTGCGCGGGCCGCTGAGTTCTACCGCGACGCGTTCGGCGCGCAAGAGGCCGGCAGGATCCCTTGTCCCGGACGGCCGGTTCATGTCGATCCAGCTGCGCATCGGAGATAGCGTGCTGCACATCGCTGATGAGTTCCCCGAGATGGACGTGCTTGCCCTGCCCACGATCGGCGGCACTCCGGTCGTGCTTGCCCTCGACGTCGCCGACGCCGAGACGGTGTTCGCCCAGGCGATAGCGGCCGGCGCGCAGGTGCGCCAGCCGTTGGCCGACATGTTCTGGGGCGACCGGCACGGCCAGCTCACCGATCCGTTCGGTCACCGGTGGAACATCTCTCAGCACCTGCGCGACGCTCCCCACGATGAGGTCGTCGCAGCTGCCGCGCGAGTCTTCGGCTGAGATGCGGTACCGCATCCTGGGGGCCAGCGGACTGCGGGTATCGACGCTGTTCCTCGGGGCGATGACCTTGGCCGAAGGGCCCACCACCTCGGCGTCACGCCCGCCCAGGTTGCCGTGGCCTGGACGCGGGCGCACTCCCGCGTCGTGCACCCGATCCTCGGCGCGCGGCGCCTGGACCAGATCCGCGAGACCCTCGCCGCCGCCGACCTTACCCTGCCGCAGGACGCGCTCGCACGGCACGACAAGGCGGCCGCATTCGACCTCGGGTTCCCGCAGGAGTTTGTCTGTGACATGCAGACGTTCGCCTTCGGCGAGGCCGATGCCCTCGTCGACCCTTGAGCCTCACCCGCAGGCGCTGACGCCCGACTCGGCGAACACGACTCGGCCGCTGCGCTGGCGCCGTATCGGCCACCACCCCCAAGCGGCGGTGATCCCCGCCCGTTCTCCGAACCTCGAACTGGAGCGACCCGCGTGAACAGAACCAGGCCAGCAGACGTCACGCAACTGCGACTAGTCGTTACCGTGGACAACCTCGACCAGGCCCTGGCCTTTTACCGGGACGCCCTCGGGCTGCCCGTGGAAATGGACATCGCCAGTGACTATGGGGCCCGCGTCGTGGTCCTGTGCGCTGGCCGCGCCACCCTTGAACTGTCCAACCGGGCCCAGGCCGAACTGATCGACCAGGTAGAAGTGGGACGCAGGGTCGCCCCCACGCTTCGCGTGGCCTTCCAGGTCGCAGATACCGCGGCGACGACAGACCGGCTTGTGGCTGCCGGCGCCACGCTAATCGCCGCACCCACCCCAACACCGTGGAACTCGCTCAACTCACGCCTCCACGCACCAGCCGAACTCCAGATCACGCTCTTCGAAGAACTCGAACCGGATCGCACGCCATGAGGGGTGCGTAGTGAGCACTCCCGCTCCCATCGCCTCCGCCGGTAATCGGCCACCGCGACCTGGGCATGTTCCATCTCGATGGCCTCGTGCCAGTCCGCCTCGGCGATCCCGTCCAGCAGCCGCCACAGCGGCGCGATGGGCCGGGCGCCGATCGCGAAGAAGAGGTGCTCGTCGTGCGCGGCGCGGGCAACCTGCCCGGCGAAATACCCGGCGTCGATGCGGGCGGCGACGCGGCCGCCGGCCCGGGCCCGCTCCGGCAGGGCGCCCAGCGCGCGGCGCAGCAGATCCGGCGCGCCCGCCCGCGGGTCATCGGTCCCGGCGCCCAGGTCAGCGGCCAGCACGATCTCGGTCTCGGCCCACGCGGCCACATCCGGGCGGCCCACGCGCTGCCCCTGACGGTTATAGGCCACGCCACGTTTCTTGCGGCCGTAGACCTCCACGTCGGTGGTGTCCAGGTCGATGGTGACCGGCCCTTCGGCCAGCGCTGCGGCCCGCGGCGCGGGCGGCAGGTCCAGCATCCGCGCCGTGACCGCCGCCAGGCCGGCCTCCACGGCTTTCCACTGCCCTGCGGTGATCCGCCGGGCCACGCCCGCGGCGGTGGTAGAACTCAGCCCGGGCACCGGCGCCAGCAGCTGCCCGGCCGCATCGGCGCGCTGCCGGTCCAGGCCTGCCAGGAAATCCTCCCCGGCCAGCTGCGCCGCCGCGATCCCGGCCAGCAGCTCCCCGGCACCGAAGCGCACGAGCGGGCGTGTCTGCAGCGGAAGCATCTGCCACGGCAGTTCGCACGCCGCCAGGTCCGACTACTAGAGCCTCAGGATGATCTTGCCGTGGGTGTGGCGGCGTTCGAGCTCGGTGTAGGCCTCGCGGACCTGCGTGAACTGTTGACCGGCATCGGGGGTTGAGCCATCCGGCGGCATCGCAGCCTACGGCGCGAGCAAGGCCGGCTTGCCCACCTGACACGCATCGTCGACGTCGAGCTCGGCTCGCGCCGCCGCTGCTTGACCCCCTGCGAACCGGGGCCACGTTCCCGGCCGAGGTGATGGCCCGCGCGGCCGCGCGGGAGGCGATCGCCGTTATCGCCGTCCTTGTCAGCGATGCCCCAGCTCCGGTGAGTGAGGGAGATCGTGCCGGCGCATGGGGCTTAGGAGCAAGACATGGCGCGTGAATCACTGTGATCGGGTGACGACGTCTCACCTGGCTGGCGGTGAGCGTGACGTTGTCGCGAACTCGCACGGCCGTCAGGGACGTGCCCGAAGATTCCAGGGAGATACCGTGACTTCACCAGCCACCGGCGCCCGCGGCACCGAGACCCTGCCCGACTACACGCCTATTCCCCGGTCCGCGCTGGGCCCGGCCCTGAACGACCAGGGGTACTACGTCGGCCGGGTGGAGCGGAACCTGTACTGGGTGACCGACGGGGTCTACCAGTCGGCGTTTCTGACCACCGATGACGGCGTTGTGCTGTTCGACGCGCCCCCGACCATCGGGGGCAACAGGTTCCACACCCGGCGAGCTTCGTCGTAGCCGTCATCACCCGGGACGAAAACATCGCCAGCGAGGGCACCCCGCAGCATTTCCACACTGTCGCGGCCGACGGCATTCGAGGCACCCATTTCTTCCCCCTGATCTGGCTGGCTTCGCTCCCGGAGAAGCCCTCGCCTGACCTTAGGCTGACTTGGCCGGCGTTTCCGCGGAAATGCAGAGGCTCATCCGAGCAGGATCGCTACGGTGGCGACCATCGCGGCAGCGGTGGGTGCGTGCACGCCGTAAGCCGTTGACTTCCGACCACCGCGACGCAGCACGATGACCGCGTCGCCGACCGGGATAACCGTGGCAGCCAGCAGGAAGCCGGCCAGCACTCGCGGCTCCCGCGCGGACATCAGCACGAACGTCATCAGGCCGGACGCCACGTCGCGGACGCCCTTCACGGACAGGTAAGGGTCCGCGCTGCTGACTTCCCGCCCGACCGAGATCCCGTACTCGGCTGCGGCCCTCGCCGGCGAGACCAGGAATTGCGTCCCTACCGCGGTGATTCCGAGGCCGATCAGGCCCGAGAGCGCGTAGCCGATGTCAGTGCGATGCATGTCCTCACGCATCCTTTCTCAGTGCGCTGCTGCGCTG
The DNA here is from genome assembly GCA_052143255.1 of Streptosporangiaceae bacterium. GTDB lineage: Bacteria > Actinomycetota > Actinomycetes > Streptosporangiales > Streptosporangiaceae > JAJYUU01. The sequence goes on from JBKQTJ010000106.1 coordinate 8,920, forward strand.
ACGGCGAGGCCGACGGCGGCAGCAGCCATGATCAGCGCAGACGTGATGATCGAGCCCCTTCCCCGCGTCTGACGCGCATCACACCTGTACCCAGCTTGGCGACGGCGTGACACAGCTACTGAGTTATTCGTCCGGTGGCGAAGTCTGAGTCCCTCGTCGTGCTTGTTCTGCCAGCAGGCCGACAAGGACTCATCGTCGCGTTTGTCGCCTGGTATCCATGACTCGCGCAAGCTTGCGCATGCGGCCGTCAGGTACCGCTGTTACTGACTGTCTCGGGCGCGCCGCGCTGGGACAGCAAGTGTCGAGCGGGGCTGGGATCCGCAATAGCTATCTCAGCCTGGTGACTGGAGCCAGGGATCTATGACCTCGACTCCGGTTCCGTCGAAGTCGGACACGTTGCGGGTCGCCAGTGCGGCGCCTTGACAGCGGCAGACGGCCGCGATCAACGCGTCGAAACCGGCGATTGGTTTCCCTGCTCGCTCGCGGCTGCTGGCAATGGCCGCATAATGTTCCGCAGCTGCGGCATCGACGGGTAGGACCTGGTCTTCGAAGGTCGAGAAGATATCGTCGGCTGCGGCGAGGAGCACCTGCTTCCTGCGCCCGTCCGGCAGCCGGGCAATGCCGTACCGAACCTCAGCGAGCGTGATAGCGGTAGTGCGCAGTTCGCGCCTATCCCGGTCACGGACCCAGCTCGCGACCTGAGGCGCGGGCTCGGGCCGCATTAGCTCGGAGACCACGTTCGTGTCGAGGATGATCATGTAGAGAAGTCCGCAGCGCGCGCCAGCTCATCGCGTCCAGGTAGGTGCAAGTCAACTCCGCCGAGCGTGCCGAACCGGTCGAGGAGCGCCGTGAACAGCCCGGCAGAGTCCGCGGGCTCGCGAACAGCCTCCGCGAGGATCTCGCGTGCCTCTGCCTCCATTGATCTGCCGTGACGAGCCGCGCGGATCTGGAGGCGCCGCTTCACCGTCTCATCAAGGTTACGGATGTTTAGCGCCGCCACTGCTACCACCTCTTGCCATCAATGCTACCACATCTGATTGCACTTGATCAGCGATACCCACAGCCTGAGCTGGTGTCAGGATCGGTGCGTCGAGCTGCGGCCTTTGCACGCACGGTGCCCGTTTCGGTAGCTGAATGATCGAAACGCTAGTTGAGGCGAACCGTGCGACGGAGCGCAGCTCACCAGCCTCGATATGGCTCACGGCGCCCATCGACGTCGTTCCAGTAATCCCGTTGGTCGAGAACAAAGCCCTCTTCGTCGAAGGAGAGGAGTGTGACGCCTGCCATCGTCAGGGCCCTGCCCTCCTCGGTCCACGATGCCCACCACTCGACCGCGGCGCGGCTCTCGCCGACGATCGGCTCGTTGAACCTGCAGGTCACCCCTTCTTCGGCAGTGAAGTTGGCGTGCAGATACTGCCGCGCGCCGACCGGGCCCTCATCTGCCTGCCGGAAGGCGAGCGCACAGTACCGGCATGTCGGCGCATAGAGGGCAGCGACAACATTGACGTCACCGCGTGGCCATCCCTCCTCCCAAGTGCTGCGCCAGCGTCGGGCGGCCTCACGAGTGTCCATACCAGGCCCTCCTTCGTTCAGTTCTGTGAACCCGCCCTGGATCTGATGCAGGCTCCACGAAAACCCAGCGCGGTTCAGTCCGATGATGGCCTGCTGTCTTGTCTTGCCGCAGCCATCCCTGAACGGACGCAGCGACAAATGCGGTGCTGAGTTCGTGCTGACAGAGCGACCGTCGACAAGCCATCTACCTGCGGAAACTGCGCCTACCTCCACGAGCTTCACGATTTTCGAGGGCACGTCGGAGATCCAGCGCGTGATCATCGGCAGGGCCGTCACCGGGCTTGACGTGCGCTAATAACCGCAGGTCGTGGCGCTGGTGCGGGGCCTGAACGTGGCCGTGAACTCCGGCTGTTGAAGGCCGGCCGTTTGCCCCGTTATTCCTGGTTGGTTCCCGTCAGTTCCCGATAGCGTGCTGAGTTGGTGCTGACCCCCTAGCGGTTAGCCGTCGTGGTTTCGGCCGCCGCGAGAAGTCCGTGGCAACGGTGCTGGCAGCCACGGTTCGATCGTGTCGCTGCAGGCTGGTGTCCCGGTTGACTTGGTCATGAATGATGGGAACCGATCTGGTCTGTAAGTGCGACAAAGAGTGTGTGGGAGTGGGCAGGCGGCTGCGGGCATGACGCCAGGACCTGTGGGGCGCGATGACGCGGCGCTGCTGCGCGCCGTGGCGCGTGGTGACGAGGCGGCGCTTGCTGCCCTGTATGACCGGCATGCTGGCTGGCTGACTGTCCGGCTGGCGCGCCGGTGCGCGATGCCGGATGTGGTCGACCAGGCGGTACAAGACACGTTCCTCGTTCTGTGGCGAGGAGCGGGCGACTACGGCGGACGCGGCGATGTGGCCGCATTCATCTGGGGCATCGGTATCCGCCGCCTTATTGGGGCGATGCGCCGGGAGACCGGCGCGCGTCGGCTGCCATGGCGCGTGGCCGAGCCGGAGACGGTTGCCTCGGCGGAAGATCAAGTGCTGGTGGGCATCGAGCACGGCCGCTTGGGCCAGGCCCTTGCCGGGCTGTCGCCGGAACTGCGCGGCGCCATCGAGGCGACCGTGCTGGACGGTCTGACCTGTGCGGAGGCCGCCGTCCTGCTGGGCGTGGCGGAGGGTACGGTCAAGTCTCGCTGTCACCGCGCCCGGGTGGCCCTGCGCGCCGCGCTCGCCGATCCAGCAAGCGGACCCGACGCTACGGCGCACCGCCGAGAAGCCTGGGGAACATCATGACGAGCTCATCTCCCGGCCCGGCCGGACCCGTGGCCGGCGCAGGCGGGCACGCAGGCGCAGATCTCCTGGCCAGTTATGCGGCCGGGACGGCAGACGTAGCCGTCGTCTGGTCGGTGGAGGCCCACCTGACGGGGTGCGCGCGCTGCCGCTCGGCCCTAGCCGAGCGCGTGGACCCGGCGCGGCTGGCGCGCAACCGGTCCGTGCTACTGGTGCGCACCGCGCTTCCCGAGGGCGGGCGGCTGCAGGCTCTGCTGTGCCGTTGCGGCGTGCCCGACCATCTGCTTCGCCTGCTCGCGGCGACGCCATCGCTGCGCAAGTCCTGGCTCCTGTCAGTGGTCGGCGTGCTGACCATCGTGGCCGGCGAGGCCGCGGCAGTCGGGCACGGGTGGTCCGGGAACGCGGCGAACACGGGCCCGGCTCGATACGTGCACCCGGCAGCTGTGGCACCGTTCCTGCTGGTGGCGCCCCTGCTGGTGCTGGCGGGGGTGGCGGCGGCGTTCCTGCCGGTATTCGACCCCGCCTCCCGGCTGGCGACCGCAGCGCCGTTCTCGGGCGTCACCCTGCTGCTGGCCCGCGCGGTCTCCGCGCTGGCCGCCGCGCTGGTCCCGGTGGTCGCGGCCGCGTTCCTCGTACCCGGGCCCGGATGGCTACCCGTCGCGCTGCTGCTGCCGTCGCTGGCACTGTGCGCGTTCGCGCTGGCGGCCGCGACCGTGATGGAACCTCGCGCCGCAGCCGTCACTGCCGGGTCGTTGTGGGTGCTGCCGGCGCTGCTGCTGGCGGCGGCTCATCTTCCGCTGCTGATCGTGCAGCGGAACGCCCAGTTCGCGTGCGCGGCCCTGCTGTGTGCCTCTGCCCTGGTGCTGCTGGCACGCCGTGACCGCCTCGACAAGGGATGGACGAGATGACCGTGAACGTGCACACCGCCGCTGTCCGCGCCGACGGCCTGTCCCGGCGGTACGGCGCCACCCGCGCCCTGGACGGGGTCGATATCGCCCTGGAGCGGGGGATCACTGGCCTGCTCGGCCCGAACGGCGCGGGGAAGACGACGCTGCTGACGATCCTGGCCACCGTCAGCGAACCCGACGCCGGGCGGGTGTCGGCGTTCGGGCTCGATCCGCGGGATGCGGCGGAACGGGTCGAGATCCGCCGGCGGCTTGGCTACCTCCCGCAGGAGCTTGGCTACCACCGGCACTTCACTGTCGCCGGGTTCCTGGACTACGTGGCGATCCTGAAGGAGATCACCGACCGGCGCCGCCGCGCCGAGGAAGTGGCCAGGGTCCTCGCCGCGGTGAGCCTGGAAGGCCGCGCCCGCACCCGGATCCGCGCCCTCTCCGGCGGGTTGCGGCAGCGGCTGGGCATCGCCCAGGCCCTGCTGGGGCAGCCTGACCTGCTGATCTTGGACGAGCCGACCGCGGGGCTGGACCCGGAGCAGCGGCTGCGGTTCCGGGAGCTGCTGTCGGACCTGCCCGGCGAACCGGTGATCGTGCTGTCCACCCACCAGGCCGACGACATCGCCGCGATCTGCCCTAAGGTCATCGTGCTGCTCCAGGGACAGGTCCGCTTCGCCGGCACCCCGGCCGAGCTGGCCGCCACGGCCGACGGCCGGGTGTGGGCGGCGGCCGAGCGCGACCAGAAAGCCCACTTGTCCTGGCGCGGTGGTGACAACCGATGGCGGCACATCGGCGACCACCCGCCGGCTGGGGCTGAGCTGGTCGCGCCGAGTGTCGAGGACGGCTATCTGCTGCTGTCTCACGCGGCAGGTGAGCGATGACCGCCATCGGGGGCGCGGCAGCGCTTCCTGGCTCGGGCACCGCCGACCCGGCCGACGGTCACTCCGCCGCGGGCCACGCCGCGAGGCCTCCGGCTCCCCCGCTGCGAACGGTGCTGAGCCTGGCCAGGGTGGAGGCATCCCTGCGGGCTCGCAGCCTGCTCATCCTGACCGGGCTGCTGGCGGGCGGTGCCGTGGTCTGGCTCACCATCCGGTCGGCCGAACCGTTGTGGTGGAACGTCGGCTGGCGGATCGGATTGGGGCAGGTCGTCCTCGGCATGGCCGTCCTGATCGCGGCGCAGCTGGCCGCCGGGCGGGCACGGCGCGACGCCATGACTGACTTGTATGCCAGCTTCCCGATATCGGCCGGCACCCGCACCCTGGCCCATCTGGTCGGCTTGCTGGGCGCCGCGCCGGCCAGCCTGGTGCTGATAGGCGCCACAGCCCTGGTGGTGCAGCTCCTCGGTGCTATCGGCACTCCGAGCTTCGCGGTGCTGGCAGCCGGGGTCCTGCTGGTGATCGCCGCCGGGGCGGCCGGGATCGCGATCGGCACGCGATTCTCCCATCCGCTGGCCGGAATGCTCGGCGCCCTGGTGCTGTTCGCCAGCTCCGGCAATTCGCACCTGCCCTGGGCAGCCGGTTTGTGGCTGTACCCGTGGGCGAGCTTCGGGGACCAGCTAGGGTCGCTGCCCGGCCCGCTGGCTGGCTATCCG
>JBKQTJ010000107.1:0-10473 GCA_052143255.1 Streptosporangiaceae bacterium
CCGATGTTCGAACGCGGTCCCAGCCTCTATGAGGACCTCGAGGGCTTCAGCGAGTGGGAACTCCGCCAGCACACCGGCATCTACCTCGCCATTCGGGACCAGAACGCAGGGCTTGCAGCCAGGCGAATGGCTGCCCATGTGGCCGCGATGGCAGGACATTATCGCAAGGCCGGGGAAGCCTGAACGGCACTGAAGTGAGGCCTTCACTCGGTTACTTCGCGCCGGGCGGCGGCAGTCGTTACGCCGGAGGGGCGACCTTTGGCCCATGCCCCCTCCATCACGGCGAGGGCATGGGTCCTGAGGTGTCATTTTCCGGCCGATGTATGTCGGGCTAGGCGGTGGCCGTATCCGCGAGTTCTTCGGTGGTTTCCGGGCGCTCCGAGACGATGTCGCCTGCCCTCGTGAGCCATTCCTCCCGGCGGGTGCGGTGCAGCCAGTAGAGCACGCCGAGGCCGACAAGCATCCAGCCGCCGACGATCTCCGGTGCATACGCATACGGTGCAGCCGGGAACGGCTGGAAGGACTTGACGACTGAATATGCCAGCACCAAGCTCGTAACGAGCGGGAGCAGGAAGTGCATGAACCAGTTGAACTCCGAGCGGCGCTCACGCCAGTAGTAACGCGCCATCCCGATGTTCGAGACGATGTAAATGAAGATGATTGAGAGAACGAGTGTGAGCCCGACTAGCAGGTTGAACGAAACCTCGGGGCCGAGCAGGAAGCCAACGCCAAGCCCGAGGCCCATGGCCATGACGAACTGGATGAGGATCGCGACGACGGGTGTCTTCCTGGTCGGGTGGAGCCTTGCCACTGCCTTCGGCAAGGCGCCCTTATCCGCCATGTTCCACCACATGCGCGTGGCGACATTCTGGCAGGCGATGAGATTCGCGATTACCGACGTGAACAACGCGAACATCACGACCGGCCAGAAGCTTCCCCAGTACTTGGTTCCGAGCACGAGCGCGGGAAGCGTTGGGGAGTTCACCAGGCCCTTCAGATTGTTGACGCCCCACCCGACAACCTGGCCCCAGTAGGCCACGACAAGAAGCACGCCCACGATAACAATCGAGATAAGAATCGACCGCTTAACGTTCTTCCGCGGGTTCTGCGTCTCTTCCGCGAGAGGTACGGCTCCTTCCCAGCCTGTTAGCCCTTGAACGCTGAAGACCACGGCGAGAGCGACCCCGCTGGCTGTCGCGATGTGGCCGGGATTGAAGCTTGGGTTCAAGACCTTGAGATCCGATCCGCCCACGCCGGGGTTAGCAAGGCCGGAGACGGCCAGCGCCAGGACGATGAGCATCTCCAGTGTTCCCAGCACGATGAGCAGGCGCACCGAGACGACAATGCCCAGGTACATCATCAGCGAGACCAGCGGGATGAGAATGAGCGTGGTCACCCACCAGGGGAAGTCGAAGCCGTAAGCCGACTTGAGCTGATTCTGCAAGATGAACCCGAAGAATGCCGCGACAGGTCCTGAGATGATCGGCGCATAGAAAATGAACGTCCAGGCACTGAGAAAACCCATGCGCGGCCCGATCGTCCGGCTGATATAGGTGAAGTATCCTCCGGCCGACGGGAAATTCTTAGCCAGCTGGGTAAGGCATACGCCCAGGCCGAAAACGACCACCACTCCGACCGCGTATGCCAGGACTGAGTGCGCGCCGGCAAGGCTTACCACGAATGGCGTGAAGAAAAACGCCGCGATGGCAGGCGCGATGTGCGTGATGTTCTGCATCAGCGCGCCGCTTAGGCGCAGTGAGCCCGCCTTGAGTTTGGTCTCAGCGACCCAGATGCCAGAAGCCTCAACCGCCTGGTCGGCCTCATCTTGCCGCATGTTAGGTGTTGTCATGTACAGCCTCCAGTGGTCTGATTAGCTGATGATCAGGCCGCACAACAAGCGTTGTCAAGGTTTCGGTGCTGCTCATGCGCCCCTCGGGCACCACGCTGCTGCGGCCCCTGGAGTCAGGAAGTCACGAGATCACACAGGCACGCCGCGCACGTGAAGCACGCCTCCTAGCGAGCGCCCCGACCCGCCAGCGCCGGTGACAGTGACAGCCGCCACCGATCGCACCTGAGGGAAGGATGGATTGCCAGTGCCTGAGCTGTTTGGCCTCCGCTACGCGAAGTCGGACCTACTTCGCCGCATCGGGCAGCTTGAACAAGTCGCAGGAGTCCGGCTCGTCTCGCTCGGCGACGGTCAGGCTAGAGGCGTTCGCGTCCTAGAGTTCCGCACCGGATCCGGCTTCGCGTTCGACGTGCTGGTCGACCGCAGCTTCGACATCGGGCGCTGCGAACACAACGGGCGGCCGCTGAGCTGGCAGTCGGGTTGCGGGGTCATCGCCCCGTGGTACTACGAGCCCGATGGCTGGGGCTGGTTCCGGTCGTGGTGTGGCGGCATGGTTGTCACCTGCGGGCTCGACCACACCCTGGCACCGGGCGAGGACTCCGCCGAGCACTTCAATCAGCCGCACATCATGAAGACGGTCCAGTACGGGCTCCATGGGCGTATCGGCGGCCTGCCGGCCCGCCTGATTGGATATGGCGAGCAATGGGATGGCGATGAGTGCTTGCTCTGGGCTGAAGGAGAGGTCGTGCAGACTGCGATCTTCGGCGAGCACCTGGTACTGCGCCGACGCATCGAAGCAAGGGTAGGCGCATCCCGTTTCTCAATTCATGACAGGGTCGAGAACGCTGGGCACACGCGTACGTCACATATGTTTCTCTACCATTGCAACATAGGGTTTCCGGTAGTCGACGAATTGTCGGAGCTTCTCGTACCCAGCCGCGAGACGACCACCGATTATGGCGTGCCGGTTGAGGGATATCGGACAATGTCAGCGCCGATCGCGAACTTCACCGAGGCATGCTTTGAGCACGACCTCATTGCGGAGCCGGAGGGAACCGTTCCGGTAGCGCTCGTCAACAGGAGACTGTCCCTCGGGGTGTACCAGGTCTTCCGCATCAGTCAGCTCCCGCACCACACCGTCTGGCGCATGATGGGCGAGGGCACCTACGCGCTGGCGATGGAGCCGAGCACCAACCGGGACGCAGGTCGCTGGGATGCGCGGGAACGCGGCGAGCTGCAATGGCTTGACCCCGGCGAAGAACGCCGATATGACCTCGAAGTGGGCGCGCTTGCTGGAGAGGCGGCTATTACGGACTTTGAGGCTCGGGTATCACGGCTGTCCTAGCCGCCAAGGTTTCCGCGAGTCCGGCTTGGCGCACTCTAGCCTGCCTCGAGTTCCAGCAGGCGCATGGCTGCAATCTCGTTAGTAACAAGGACGTTGAGGAAGCCACCGCGGAGCGCGCCAAGGATCGCCTCTGCCTTGTGCGCGCCGCCCGCGACTCCTACGACCTTCGGGATCTTCTTCAAGTCGGCGAGCTCGATGCCGATTCTCCGCGCGTGCAGGGGGATATCGACCACTACGCCGTTGGCGTCGAAGAACTGCCCGAGGATGTCGCCGACCGCGTTGTGCTCGGCGAGCAGTCCCAGGTCATCCTCGCTCAGATAGCCCAGCTGCACGATCGTGGCGTCCGGCGACGGCGTGCCAACGCCGACAACCGCCTGATCGACTTCGCATGCGTGCCTGAGCACCTGCTGGATGGTTGGTTCTTCGCGCAGCGCAGCAGCGAGCGCCTTCGATGACGCATGGATCGGCGCCGGGATCACCGCGGCCGTGGTGGCATGGTCGCCGTCGGCCGCATCCCCTTTAGACGACAGGATCGTCTGCAGGTAGCCATCAACCCCCCCGGTTAGCGTGACCATGTGAATTGGCCCGACGGCACCGAAGTTGGTCGCTGCGATCACCCGGGAGACCGTCTCGCCCCAGCCGACACCCAGGCTTCCGCCGGGACGCAGGTGGGTGCTGAGGAACTGCGCCCCGCCGAGCCCGATCCGGGCATTGAGCACGCGGTGGTCACCGGGTTCCTTGTCGTGATCCGGCACCACCAGCGCCTCGGCGAGGTGGAACTTACGACGCAGCTCGGCGCTGAGCTCGAACGCATCGAGATACTCCGCATTGAGCTGGATTGACACCAGCCCGACCCGGCGGGCACGGTCAAGCAGCCGACCGACCGAGGCGCGCGACAGCGACAGTCGCTTGGCAATCTCGTCCTGAGTGAGCTCGTCCTTGTAGTAGAACCAGGCGGCGCGCAGCAAGAGCTCCTCCGAGCTCCATCGACCGACCTCGTCCATGCCGGTGCGTCTCACCTGATCGCCTCGTTCCGCTGCCGGTGCCTTGACCCGGTTCCGGCACAGCCCAAGATGAGGCTGAGCACTCGCTCATGGTCTTGACATATGCCCAGGCCCCTAAGGCAGGATCATACACATCCTGCATATTGCTGAAAGGCCACTGGGGCCTGGCCGAATGAGCTGGAGGTCCGATGACAGGAGCAGCTGCTACCCCCGGCTCAGCTGGGGACCTAGGCCTGCGCGATGCGGCTATCATAGTCACGGGCGCGAGCAGCGGGATCGGTGCCGCCACCGCCACCCAACTCGGCGCGGCCGCAGCAAACGTGGTGCTCGTCGGCCGCGGCAAAGACGCTCTCATAGCACAGGCCGACGTCGTCGTTCAGGCCGGCGGACAGGCGTTGTGCGTGCCGGCAGACATGGCGGAGGCAGACAGCGCGGCCCAGATAGCCGCCGCGTGCCGGGAGCGGTTCGGCCGGATCGACGGCGTCGTTAACAACGCCGCCGTGGTCCGCCATCTGCCGCTACAGGACTGGAAGGCAGCTGACTTCGACCAGCATCTCGCGACCAACGTCCGTGGCCCCTACTTTCTGATCCAGGCCGCGCTGCCAGACCTCACTGCCTCCCCGATCAGGTCCGTTGTGAACATCAGCTCCTCTTCCGGCACTATGCACCTATCCGGCCAGTCCGTTTACGGCATGACGAAGGCGGCGCTGAACTACCTCACGATGAGCCTCGCCGGCGAACTAGCGCCGTCCGGCGTCCGGGTGAACTGCATCGGTCCGGGGCCTATCGACACGCCGATCCACCAGACCTGGGCAGACGACCTCGAGGCGGCCTATCGATGGCTGGCCGGGCAGGTCCCGCTCGGCCGGATCGGCGTCGCCGATGAGGTAGCCCGGTGCGTCACGTTCCTGCTAAGCCCGTTCTCCTCGTTCATAACTGGCGCAGTGATCCCAGTGGACGGAGGCCAGGTGATCCATCGTGCGTGAGCTGGCGCCGTCGCAGGAGTGGGCCGGTCCGCGAACTGGTGTCCGGAGCTCCGGCGTGACCGGGCGGGACCCGGCGCTGCCGGCTAAGGCGGACACCGGAGCCCAGCTGAGCGCCGGGGTGATTACCGCTGACCTCACGCGGCTTGGCGCCGAGATGGCGGTGATTCGCGGGCGGGCGCACTGGGCGCACGTCGACGTGATGGATGGGATGTTCTGCCCGCAACTCACTGTCGGGCCGTCGTTCATCAAGGCCGTGGCCTCAACAGGCGTGCCGGTGGACGCGCACCTGATGGTCGAGGACCCGCTGCGCATGCTGCCAGAGGTGGTCAATGCGGGCGCCGGAATCGTGACCGTGCACGCGGAGTCGGGCCGCCACCCGCACCGGGCGCTGCAGGAGCTCACCTGGTTGTCCGCCGGGATACGGCCGGTGATCCGCGGTTACGCGATCAATCCCGGCACTCCCGTGCAGGCGGTCGAGCCGGTGCTCGACCTTATCGACCTTGTGCTCGTCCTTGCGGTCAACCCTGGCTGGTCCGGTCAGGCACCCGCCGCGAATACCGCCCGCCGGATAGCCGCGGCGCGCGAGATCTGCCGCGCGGCCGACCATCCCGTCCTGGTCGGCGTGGACGGCGGAGTCACCCTTGCGAACGCCGCTGAGGTCGCCAGCTGGGGCGCTGACCTCGTCGTCAGCGGCAGCGCAATCTTCGACGGCAAGAACGCCTCCGGCAATCTCGCCGCCATGCTCGCTGCGCTAGGTGCGTCGCGGGCAACGCACACCACGCCGATCATCGCTCGCACCCCAGGAGGTTCAGGATGACTGAAAGCACGGCTGGCATCGCCGCGCCGCGCACCCCGATGGCGATCAGCCAGATCGCCGTCGTCGTCCGCGACATGGACAAGGCGCTCAAGGACTACACCGAGAACCTCGGCTGGGGCCCCTGGAGCGTCTTCGACTACAAACCGCCATTGCTGCATGACACCTATGTGCGAGGCGAGCCGGTCGAGTTCCGGATGATCGGTGCCGAGACGCACGTCGGAGATCTCGGCTTCGAGCTCATCCAGCCGGTCAGCGGACCAAGCATCTACCAGGAGTACCTCGACACCTACGGCGAGGGCGTGCAGCACATCGCCTGCATGAAGCACACGATCACCGACAGCGACCTGATGAAGGAGCACTGGCGCGAGCGCGGCGCCGAGGTACTGATGAGCGGCCAGATCGGCGACTCGATCGAGTTCTACTACCTGAACACCGGCCCCCTGCTCAAGTGGGTCCTGGAGTCCGGCAGCGGGCATGCGATCGACCTTAAGCCGACATACGTCTACCCGTAACGGCAGGAACCAGCTAGTGCGAGTCCTCGCCATCGGTGATCCGTACATGCCGGTGACCTGCTTCGCCGAGGCCCTGGCAAGCCTCGGCGAGGCGGTGACCGTCACCCAGATGCAGATCGACCGGATCGACAGTGAGCCGCCCAGAACCGAGTCCGAGCACCGGCTGCGAGAGTATGCAGGCGATCCCGCCGAAGTCGCTCGAGCAGCCGCCGGTCACGACGTCCTCGTCGTGCACGGCGCCCCGGTGAGCGCCGAAGCGCTGGGGGCGCCAGGCCTACGGCTGGTCTGTTGTGCGCGGGGCGGTCCGGTCAACGTCGACGTCGCCGCCGCCACCGAGCACGGGATCCCGGTGGCCAACACCCCGGGCAAGAATGCGGAGGCGGTCGCAGACCTGACCATCGCGTTCGCGCTGATGCTGATCCGTGGCGTGCCGCGCGCCAACCGGTATCTCGCCGACCGCGGCACGTTCAGCGAGTCGGTTTTCGACGGCCGCGAGTTCTTCGGTCGCGAGGCGCCTGGCACGGTACTCGGGCTCGTCGGCCTCGGCCACGTGGGGCGGAACGTCGCAACGCGCGCGCTCGCGCTCGGCTTTGACGTGATAGCACACGACCCGGTGCCACCGGCAATCGTGCCCCGCGATGTCCGGCTGGTAAGCCTGGACCGCCTGATCGCCGACGCGGACATCGTGTCGGTGCACGCCCGGGCCACCCCTGCCAACCGCCACATGTTCTCCGCACCCGTTTTTGCCCAGATGAAAGCGGGCGCGTGCTTCATCAATACCGCCCGCGAATCGCTGGTGGACGAGGACGCGCTCTCCGAGGCGGTGCGCTCCGGGGCACTGGCGGGGGCGGCATTGGACGTCATGGAACGGCCCGCGGGCGGCGCCCGCCATCCGCTGCTCGACCTGCCGCAGGTCTTCATCACCCCCCACATCGGCGGCGCTACGCAGGAAACCCTGGACCGCGGCGCGCGCCAGGCGACAGCTGCCGTGGCGGCCATCCTGGCCGGACAGTGCCCGGACGCCGTGGTCAACCCCGAGGTCTTCGACCGGGTCCCCCTGACGGAACGAGGCGGTGCCGCATGAGCTATCTGCTAGCAATCGACGCGGGCACCGGAAGCTGCCGGGCCTTGCTGTTCACGGAGAATGGCCAGCAGATAGCTGCGAGCCTGCGGGAATGGACGCACCGCGAGCCATCGGACGCGCCGGGCGGACAAGATTTCGACGTCGCGGAGAACTGGCTGTTGATCGCGGCCTGCGTTCAGGACGCGCTGCGCGCGGTCGGCGCGACCGGCGCTGACGTAGCCGCCGTCGCCGCCACCAGCATGCGCGAGGGCATCGTGCTGTATGACAAGGCGGGCCAGGAGATCTGGGCCTGCCCTAACGTCGACAGCAGGGCCGCCACCGAAGCCGCCGAGCTCATCGCAGAAGGCGCTGCCGACCGTATCTACGAGATCAGCGGCGACTGGGTGTCGATCACGACGCCCGCCCGGCTGCGATGGCTTGCCAGGCACCGGCCGGAGATCCTTGCCGCTGCGCGCGGCATGGGCATGCTCAGCGACTGGATTGAGGCGAGGCTGTGCGGCGTGCTCGCAACTGAGCCGTCCTGCGGCTCGAGTTCCGGCATGTTCTCGCTCGCCGATCGGACCTGGTCAGTCGAGATCGCGCAGATCTGCGGCATTGACGCGTCCGTCCTTCCGCCGGTCAGGAATCCCGGCACCGTGATCGGCACGGTGACCCGCCGCGCCGCCGAGGAAACCGGCCTGCGCGAGGGCACCCCGGTCGTTGCCGGCGGTGCCGACACCCAGCTCGCGCTGCTCGGCGCGGGCGCTCGGCCGAACGAGTACACGGTTGTCGCTGGCACGTTCTGGCAGAACACGATCCTCCTCGACCGGCCGCTGATCGACCCGAAAACCCGGCTGCGCACGCTCTGCCATGTGATCCCAGGCCAGTGGATGCTCGAGGGCATCGGATTTTACTGCGGGATGAGCATGCGCTGGTTCCGCGACGCGTTTTGCGAGGCAGAGACCGCCATCGCTCGCGAACGTGGCATCGACCCTTACGCCGTGATGGAGGAGAGCGCATCCGCAGTGCCCCCGGGCTCTGGCGGCGTGTTGGCAATCATGTCGAACCTGATGAACGCACGGCAGTGGGTGCACGCGACGCCATCATTTCTCGGCTTCGAACTGTCGGACCCAGCCCGATCAGGCCGCGGCGCCTGCGTGCGAGCGCTCGAGGAAGCCGCTGCCTACGTGACCCGCGGGCACAAAGACATCATTACCGAGATCCTTGGAACGGCGTTCACCGAGCTCGTCTTCACTGGCGGCGCCGCCAAGGGAACGCTCTGGCCGCAGATCATCGCGGATGTGACCGGCCTCCCGGTGCACGTTCCCGTCGTGAAAGAGAGCAGCGCACTCGGCGCGGCAATCTGCGCAGGAACAGGTGCCGGGATTTACGGCAGCCTCGTCGACCTGGAAGCCGACTTGCGGGCTCGCTCCGCCACCTTCGAGCCCGACGCAGGTGCGGTCGGCGTGTACCACGAGCGATACGCGACCTGGCGGCAAGTCTACCAGCGAATGCTAGACATGTGCGACGGCGGCATTCTGAGCCCGCTTTGGCGAGCGGCAGGAGCCTGATGAAGAACCCGCGCCAGCGACGCTGGCACAACCTCCGGAGGCATTAGTCATGGCCGACACCGACGAGCTCACCGAGGGCGCGCGATTTCAGCCGCACGTGGCCGCCCGGCCGCACGTGAATCAGCTCAAGGGCGCCGGCGGTCTGGACTGGGGTATGCAGAGCAGGCTCGCACGGATCTTCACACCAGCAACTAGCCGCACGGTCATGCTCGCCATCGACCACGGCTACTTCCAGGGGCCGACCACGGGATTGGAACGAGTGGACCTGTCGATCGTGCCCTTGTTGACGCTCGCCGACGCGCTCATGACCACCCGGGGGATGGTGCGCTCGACGATCCCGCCGACGTCAGGCGTGCCGATCGTGCTACGCGCCAGCGGGGGTCCTAGCGTCCTCAGGGAGCTGTCCAACGAACAGATCGCCGTCGCGATGGAGGACGCCGGGCGGCTTAACGTCGCTGCGGTAGCTGTTCAGGTCTTCATCGGCGGCGAGCACGAGACCCAGTCCGTGCACAACATGACGCGGCTCGTTGACGAGGGCCAGCGAGCCGGGATACCCGTGCTCGCGGTCACCGCGGTCGGCCGTGACCTCACCCGGGATGCGCGCTATCTGAGGCTCGCAGTCCGGATCTGCGCGGAACTAGGTGCCCATGTCGTGAAGACGTACTACTGCGCCGAGAGCTTCGACACCGTCACGTCGGCGTGCCCGGTGCCGGTCGAGATGGCAGGCGGCAAGAAGCTGCCCGAGCTAGAGGCACTGACGACGGCTTACAACGCAATCGAAGCCGGCGCGGCCGGTGTCGACATGGGCCGCAACATCTTCCAGAGCGACCAGCCGGTCGCGATGATTCGCGCCATCCGGGCCGTGGTACACGACTCTGCCAAGCCGGGGGACGCCTACCAGGAATTCGTGCAGCCGGCGCTGCAGGGCAACTGAGCGCACCGCCACGGATCAAGCGGACAGCGTAGCCGTCACGATCACGCCGCCTCAGGGCGCGGCGCCTGCGACAACTCGCCGACGATCGCCGTCAGGTTGGCGATGTCAAGCCCTGCGCGTCCGAGAAAGAGCCCGTCGGGACACTGACCTGGCGTGGCGACCCGCCTCAGCTCGCTGAACAGGCCCCTGTCGGCCGATCCGCCGTAAAGAACCCGTACCAAGAGCCCAGCCTCGTTAGCGACCATCCTGATCACCCCGGTGACAGCGGCGATCCAGCCCGGCGACGCGGACTCGGTAGCGCCGATCGCCCACTCCGGCTCATAAGCCACCAGCAGCTCCGATCCCGGCTGGACCTGCGCTAGCCGACAGGACAGCTGGTGCCGCACGCTCCCGAC
>JBKQTJ010000108.1:0-2932 GCA_052143255.1 Streptosporangiaceae bacterium
GTCGAACGAGTCGTACCAGTTGATGCCGAACATCAGCGGGACCAGCTGCAGCGCGGCCAGAGCATCGGCGAGACTGAACGTGTGCTGGTAGCCGGCGACCAGCCCGGCCTTCACCATGGCCTTGGCCTCGGCCACACCGGTGGATCCGGTGTCGTCAGGCGGGTAAGCGCCCGGGACGTTATCGAGCAGGGTGGCGGCCGCGTACAGGCTGACAGCCTGCCCCTCGTCGCCGACAGCGTCGGTCGGGCTGGGCCGGCCGGGCACGGTCGGCGGGATGGCCTGGAAGATGCTCCCGGTACCAGCCGCGCCTTCAGCGGCGTTGCCGGTGCACGAGCTGAGGTTGCCCTGATCGAGGACCGGGATGAACCGCTGGTGGCGGACAGGCTGCAGCTGCCCGGAGACCAGGTGCTCGGGGACCTGGAAGGCGTACTGGCGGGACCGGTCGTCGTGCTCGACGTGCCGGCCGAGCGGCAGGCCGTCGAGGTGGTATTCGGGTATCTCCCGGACGTAGATGATCGAGGTGGCCACGGGTGGGGTCCTTCCTAGCCGAGGTTGTAGCCGACGGCGACGGCGTCGCCCGCGCCGCCGCCGTCGCGGACCACGCTGATGAAATCGACGTCCTTGGCGGTGAACGAGACGGTGTGCTTGCCGGAGACGGGCATCGGGACGGTGTCGACCTGGCTCATGCCGCGGGAGGCCGAGTGGACCGCGACTCGCAGCACCGGCGCCGGGCTTTTCGTCCTGCTGGCGTCACACGCGAACGCGACCCAGCTCTTGGAGCCACGCTGGAACGAGATGATCGTTTCCTGGCCGCCGCCGTTGACCAGCTGCTGCATGTCGTCCTCCTCGTCGGCGCGAGGCCCGGGCGTGGCCGTGCTGCCGGTAGTGATGAGCGCGCGGAGCTGGGCGACGTTGCCCTTGAAGGCGTTCCGGTCGACGAGCTGCCCGTTCCAGTGAGCCGTCTCGGTCCATTGCCAGACGCTGGGCGTGATGCCGCCGTAGGGCTGCCAGCCAGGTCCGTTGTCGCTGTACGGCAGGTAGTCGGAGGACACGAGCGCGATGGCCCGCTTGGCCAGCGGGGCCAGCGGCGGCGAGCCGAGGTCAGCCCAGTGCCAGCGCGGCAGGTAAGCCAGATGGACGGTGCCCCCGAGCCTCCGGTAGACGTCGGCGAAGTCGGTCAGGTCGACGAGCTGCGGGTTTGATCCTGCGGCGGGTTCGCAGTCGACCATGAGGGGGATGCCGCCGGCGTGCTGGTGGCACCAGGCGGCCTGCGCGGCGGCCTGGTCCTCGTGGAGGAAGTGGTAAGCGAAGAACAGGGCGCCCTCGGCTGCGGCCTGCGACATGAACGTCGCGAACCACGGGTTGGCGTACCCGGTCCCTTCGGTGACTTTCGCGCAGACGGCTGCGGCCCCGGCCAGGCTCATGCCTGCTTGCGCGGAGCTGACATCCGGGTACATCAAGGTGGCCATCGCGGTCATGGTCGGCTCGCTGGTGGCAGTTTCTACCGGCCGGCGTCGCTCTCAAGCTTGCTGACCCGCTGAACCAGCTTGTCGAACCGGCCGTCGACCTCGGATGACAGATCGTTTAGCCGTCCGGTCAGATTCTGCATGGCTACGGTGTTGTCCCGCAGTACCTGGGCGGTGCGCCAGATCGCACGGACCAGCGCGGCCAGGCCGCCGAGCACGATGACAGCGGACGCCAGGATCGCGAAGACCGTCCCGGCCTGGGCCGTGCCGCCGACGCTCTGGGCGAGCGGCATCATTGCGCTGGTCATCTGGTCTCCATGGCAGCCATGATCACCAGGAGCCTGGCAGTCACCCGCCGGGCGTCGTCTTCGGCTGCAGGATCGTCGCCACCGCGGACAGCATGCTTTTCAGATCCGCCCGAATATTCGCGAACGGTGTAATTTGCGCTGCTAGGTGGTCGTCGTCGTATTCGACTTTGCCCACCGGGAAGGTGATCGAGATGGCGGGTGAGACCTGGCCGCCGTACCCGCCGTCGGTGAGCAGCAGCCGGACCACCTCCCCCGCACGCTCAGTGGAGAGGTCGACTGGTGTGCCGCCGGTCGTCAGGTACTGCCCGTAGGAGACGGTGAACGGCTCGCTGAACGATGCGGCGTTGTACCGGGACAGCACCGCGGCGCCCGCGGCCGCGGCGACTCCGCCGCTCATCTGCCCCGCTGAGGACAGGTCCCATGTGGCCTCAAGCCGCCCGTGCTGGGCGATGTTCAGGTTGTTCTGAGCCTCAGCGATCGCGTGGGTAGCCGCGGCGCTCGAAGAGTCTGAGGTGGCCTGGTAGTAGACATACAAGGCGTCGTAGTAGCCGCCCAAAGTGGGCGCGGCCGGGGTCGCGGCGACCAGCAGCCGGGTGACGGTCGAGGGGATCGGCATCACCTGCAGGGTGTTCCATGGCCCCACATGCCACGTGTACGCCCCGCCGGAGGTGATCTGGTTGAGCCAGTCAGTGATGTACAGGCTGCCGTTGTCGGGTGGCTGGGTCAAAAACATGCCCGTGTCGGAGATGCCCGGGTCGATCCACCGCAGCCCCCGGCCGACCGCCGCGGCGACACAGGTGTCAGCGTGGGCGAAACCGCCGGAGTCGATGCCGACGTAGTTGTCGCCGTACGTCCCGGCGCCTTTCGCGGTCAGCTTCCACCCTTGAGCGTCCGGTTTCGGGCTGGCCAGGTAGCCTTCCCAGATCCACCGTGCCCCCTGGAACACCCGCAGGATCCGGCCCGGTTCGATGCCCACGTCAGGCTGCCCGGGGCGCATCTGCAGGGTGCAGTCCAGGGTGTCGTTCCCGCCGGGCATCGAGTCGGAGTAGACCAGGCCGGCGACGTTGCCGATCGACCCGAGCCACCGGGGCTGGGTGAGGTCAGGTGCGTACGAGCAGAGCTGGACTGCGCCGGGCCGCTGCATCCCCTCACCCCGCT
>JBKQTJ010000109.1:0-8287 GCA_052143255.1 Streptosporangiaceae bacterium
GCCGCTGAAGTACATGCCGCCGACCAAGCACATGACCGGCAACGTGTTCGCCGGCTACCTGCTGGACGCGTTCTTCAACCTGTGCGGCGTCATGACCGACCAGTCGATACTGCTCATCGGCATGATGACCGAGGGAATCCACACCCCGTTCCTGTCCGATCGCGACCTTGCCTTGGAGAACGTCCGGTACGTGCGCGATGCGGCCGGGCGGCTCGGGGAGAGCTTCGTGCCGGCGCCGGGCGGGTTCATCGAACGGCGGGCCAATCAGGTCCTCGGCGAATCGGTGGCGCTACTGCGCCGCATCTGCGACGAGGGCCTGCTGACCGCGATCGCCGACGGCACGTTCGGCATCACCAAGCGCCCCGCCGACGGCGGCCGGGGTATGGACGGGGTCATCGCGAGGGCCGACGGCTACTTCAACCCGGCGTCCGACATTCTTGAGGGGAACGAGGTCGCCTCACCAGACTCGCCCTTCGTGCTGGCGAACCAGATCGGAGCGCGATCATGACCGGCACCATAGTGCGGCCGTACGGCGACACCACCGGTGACGGGCGCGTCCAGGTCTCCTTCACGCTGCCAGTCCCGTTCGGCAGTGCCGCCGAGCAAGCGCGAGCCGAGGGCGCTGCGGCGCAGCTGGCCGCGAAGATGGGCCTGGAGCCCGCGATGGTGGTACACGCCAAGGCCATGGGCCCGGACTTCACTTTCTTCATCGTCTACGGGCGGGTGTCGCACCTGATTGACCTGTCCGAGGTGACGGTCACCGAGCGCGAGTTCCCGCTGCTGTCCCCGGCCGAGGTGAACCTGCGCATCCGCGCCGGCCTCGGCCGCGAGCTCGTTGTGGTCGGGGCGTGCATCGGCACTGACGCGCACACCGTCGGCATCGACGCCATCCTGAATGTCAAGGGGCACTCCGGCGAGAAGGGCCTGGAGTACTACCGGGAGATCCGCGTGGTCAATCTCGGCGCCCAGGTTGAGGTGCCGGCCCTGGTTGCCAGGGCCAAGGCAGAGGGTGCGGATGCGGTGCTGGTCAGCCAGGTCGTGACGCAGCGGGACGCGCACATTTCCAACGCCCGCGACATGACGGCCGCGTTCGATGCGGCTGGCCCCGGCCGGCCGCTGCTGGTTGTGGGCGGCCCGCGGTTCGAGCCGACGATGGCGGCCAGCCTCGGCGTGGACAAGATCTTCGGCAAGGGCACCACGCCGGGCGAGGTCGCTAGCTACCTGGTGCACGCGCTCGCGCCCGACGTTTCCGCGACAGTGCTGGCCCAGGGGGACACTCTGCCCTCTGGCGGCACCCCAGATCCCGATGGCCTGGAACCCCCGAGAATCGCCGCGCGGGAAGTCGGAGCAGACGCGTGACCGAGGACTCGCGGCTCGGATTGACGGTCACGCACCGGCGCTACGTTCCGTACAGCCATGCGCATTACGGCGGCAACCTGGTCGACGGTGCCTACGTGCTGGGCCTGTTCGGCGACGTGGCGACCGAGATGTGCATCCGCACCGACGGCGACGAAGGGCTGTTCGCGTCCTACTCCGACGTGCAGTTCAAAGCGCCTGTCATCGCCGGCGACGTGCTGGAAGTCACGGCCGCGATTACCCGGGTCGGCACCCGCAGCCGCCAGCTGGCGTTCGAGGCGCGGGTCGTCTGCCGCGCCCAGCCCGAGCACGGCCCGTCCGCAGCGGCGGTGCTTGACCAGGCGGTGCTCGCGGTGACCGCAACCGGCACCGTGGTGGTGCCGTAGGCAGCCGCGCGGTTGCCGCGGTTGCTCACCGGTCCGCAAACACGGACTCGCCGTCGGCGTAGGTGTAGATCTCGGTCCCGTCCATGAAGGCGCGCTCGACCCGGCTCAGCACGTCCAGCGGATCTCCCGACCAGATGACCAGATCGGCGTCCTTGCCGGGCTCGATCGTGCCGAGCCTGTCATCGATGCCGATAATGCGGGCCGGGTTGATGGTGAGGGCCCGCAGCGCCGTGTCGCGGTCGAGGCCGTGCTTGACGGACAGCGCAGCCTGGTGCGCGAGGAAATGGATGGGCACTACCGGATGGTCGGTCGTGATCGCGATTGTGACGCCCGCCTCAGCTAGCCTGCCGGGATTGGCCAGCGAGCGATTGCGCAGCTCGACCTTGGACCGGCTGGTGAACAGCGGTCCGATGATCACCGGGATGTCACGCGCAGCGAGGACATCGGCTAGCAGGTATGCCTCGGTACCGTGGTCAATCACGAGGTCGTAGCCGAACTCGTCGGCCAGCCGGATCGCGGTCGCGATGTCATCGGCCCGGTGGCAATGCTGCCGCCAGGGGATTTCCCTCAGCAGCACCCGGCCGAGCGCCTCGAGCTTCAGATCGCGGTCGACGGGCTTACGGTCGGCTGCTGGCTTGCCCTGCTCGGTGTCGATGCGCTGCAGATAGTTGTAGGCGTCGACGAGCGCGCTGCGGATTACCGCGGCTACCCCGAGCCGCGTGCTCGGTGTCTGCTTCTTCTCGCCATAAATGCGCTTAGGATTCTCGCCAAGCGCGGACTTCATCCCGGCGGGGGCGCGCAGCAGCATTTCGTCCACTGTCCGGCCCCAGCACTTCAGCGCTGCGGTCTGGCCGCCGATCGGGTTGCCAGAGCCAGGGTTGACGTTGACGGCCAGCACGCCTCCGGAGATCGCGTCACGGAAGCCAAGGTCTGCGGGATTGATCGCGTCCAGCGCCCGCACGTGGGCCGTCACCGGCTCGGTCATCTCGTTGCTGTCCTGACCGGCCCAGCCTTCGGCTTCCTCGTGCACGCCCACATGACCGTGGGCCTCGATGAAACCCGGGAGTATCCAGCCGCCTGCCGCGTCGATCACCGGGACGCCCTCGGGAACGGTCACGGTGCGGCCCACCGCGACGATCTTCCCGTCCCGGACGAGGACAGCGCCGTTATCAACTGGCTCTCCGCTGATCGGCACTATCCGGCCTCCGGTGATCGCCACCGACCCAGGTGTCATCTGTATTCCTCACCCTCATGGTTATCCGGCCGACTCAGTTGACTGGCGATGTCTACCGTGGCGCGTCGCCCATGCGGTACTCGTGCGTGAGCTCGTCCAGCTGACGCTTCAGATCGGCGTCGAGCGTGAAATCGACCGCTGCCAGGCTTGCGTCGAGCTGCTCCGGCCGGCTTGCCCCGATGATCGGTGCCGTAATCGCGTCGTTGGCCAGCACCCAGGCGACCGAGAGCGTCACCAGGCTGACTCCGGCGTCGCGGGCCAGGCGCTGAAGTGCGTCGACGGTGTCGAACTCCCGGTCGTGCCAGTAGCGGTCCTGGTAGATCTGCCCGGCGCTGCCGAGGGTGAAGCGAGTCCCTTCAGGCGGCGGCGCGGTGCGGGAATGCTGGCCGGACAGCATGCCGCCTGCGATCGGGTTATAAGGGATGACGCCGACGCCTTCCTCGGCGCAGAACGGGAGCATTTCCCGCTCGATCTGACGGAACAGCAGGTTGTAGCGGGGCTGCACCGAATCGAAGCGTGCCAGCCGCAGCGTCTCGCTCCGGCCGATGGCGCGCACCAGCTGGTAGGTCAGGAAATTCGAGCAGCCGGTATACCGGACCTTGCCCTGATGAACCAGGTCGTCAAGGGCGCCAAGGGTTTCGTCGATCGGCGTGCCGGGGTCGTAGCCGTGTAGCTGGTACAGGTCGATGTACTCGGTCTGCAAGCGTCGCAGGGAGGCATCGACCGCGGCCAGGATGTGCTTGCGGGAGTTGCCGGCGTCGAACGGCGCCGGGCCGGTCGGGGCGAAGCACTTGGTGGCAACGATGAACCGGTCCCGCTTCCCCTTCAGCCACCGGCCGAGGATTGCCTCGGTGATCCCGCGGGTACTCAGATCCCCGCCCAGCGGGTAGGCGTCAGAGGTGTCAATGAAGTCGATGCCGCCTTCTGCCGCGTGGTCGAGAATCTCGGCAGCGGTCGGCTCATCGCGCTGCAGACCGAACGTCATCGTGCCCAGGCACAGCCGGGAGACCTGCAGGCCGGTTCGGCCGAGTCGGGTGTGATCCATGGCGGCACGCTACCGCCTCCGCACAGGCCGCGCTTCAGCCGGGCTCGACACCTTTCCAGGCCTTCCTAACACAGCCATTGCCGCGCCCGGTCATGGCCAGATCCGGCCTGCGCCACGCCTTCGCCGGACGTCATGATCCGCCCGCGTCCGGACGTGCGTCGGTAAGAACCTTGAGTTCGGAGAGAACCTCGGCGACCTCGGCCGCCCCGATCCGCTGGAAAATCTCCAGCGCCTGCCGCAGCCGGTCTTCTGCCATAGCGGTGCGGCCGGAGGCCAGGGCGCACCGGCCCAGGCCCGCCAGCGCGTGAGCCTCATCCCAGTAGCCGCCGATCTGGCGGGCCATGCCCAGGGCCTGCTGGTGGCACGACCCGGCCTGGCGCACGTCACCGCGGGCCCTGTGCAGCGTCCCGGCATCGTTGAGGACCTCGGCCTCACCGCCCCGGTCGCCGATGTCCCGGTAGATGCCCAGCGCCTCGTCCAGGTCGCGGGCAGCGCCCAGATAATCCCCGGTCAGCCGCCACACGCGCCAGCGCGGACCGGATGATCGCATGGTGGTCGGCAAGCATGTGCGCGTACACGTCCTGCCCCACCCGCCCCAGCAGAACTGTCGAGCCCTCGATGTCGGTGAAAAGGAACGTGAAGGTCTCCACGGGCACAGCGTAGAGGCCCGTCGAGGGACCGCGGCTAACATCGGTCCGGGAGTGCGGCAGCGTACCTTTAGAGTCATGCGCTTCGCCTTCAAGACCTCACCGCAGCACACCACGTGGGACGCCATGCTCGAGGTATGGCGCGCCGCTGACGACATCGAGACGTACGAGTCCGGCTGGACCTTCGACCACTTCTATCCCATCCATGGTGATCACACCGGCCCGTGCATGGAGGGCTGGATCACCCTGACGGCGCTTGCCCAGGCCACCCGGCGGCTACGGCTGGGCACGCTGGTGACCGGCATTCACTACCGGCATCCGGCCGTGCTCGCCAACATGGCGGCGACGCTGGACATCGTGTCGGGCGGCCGCCTCGAACTCGGCGTCGGGGCCGGCTGGAACACCGAGGAATCTGGCGCCTACGGCATCGAACTGGGCACGCCAGCCGAGCGCAGCGACCGGCTCGAAGAAGCCTGCGCGGTGCTCACCGGGCTGCTCTCGCCGCAGCAGACGACGACGTTCAAGGGGAGCTTCTACCAGGTGACCGACGCCCGCTGTAACCCCAAGCCCCTCCAGCAGCCGCATCCGCCCATCTGCATCGGCGGCAGCGGCGAGAAGCGGACCCTGCGGACCGCAGCACGGTTCGCCCAGCACTGGAACTTCCTCGGCGGCACGCCGGCGGAGTTCAGCCACAAACGCGATGTGCTGTACCAGCATTGCGCGGACCTCGGCCGCGACCCAAGCGAGATCTTGCTCTCCAGCCACGTGGCGTACACCGGGGACCCAACCGAGACGGCTGCCACGGCCGCCGCCCTCGGCGACGCCGGAGTCGAGCTCGCGATCATCACCTTCCGGCCGCCGCTGTCGCCCACTGTGCTCGAGCCGCTTGCAGGTGCCCTGGCCGACATAGGCTGACCTGGCCATTGTCACCGCGGCCCGGAGCGGGCACGATGTGCGAGTAATGGGCATATGCGCGGTGGGATTCAGACCACGGGCGATGTGTGACGGTGCTGCCACGGAGGGTCAATGTGTCTGCCGAGCCAGTCGCCGAGGCCGTAGCCGGCGTGAGCGCCCGCGCAGACGGGGCCGCCGCGAGCTTCCTGGTCGCAGATCCGCAGCACGCGCTAGCCGGGATCACGCTCAAGCAGGACCTGCGGATCGAGCCAGCGCTGCTGGAGTTCCGGCGCGCCGGGGATGACTGGGTGCTCGCACTGGACCGTCCGCCGGTATGCCGCCTGGAGTACCTCCTTGAGCTGCGCTATCCCGACGGCCGCCGTGAGGTCGTGCCGGATCCGGGCAACCCGCTGACCGCGCCAGGCGCCTTCGGGTCCAAGAGCGTGCTGGTGTTCCCCGGCTACGGTCCGCCTGCCTGGCTGGGTGACAAGGCTGTGGCGGGCAGCAGCCGGGCTGTCGAGGTGCCTACCGCCGCCGGCGTGGTGACAGCGCGGATCTGGGCCCCGGGCGCAGTAGCGGACACCGAGCCGCTGCCGTTGCTCCTTGTGCATGACGGGCCCGAGTACGACGCGCTCGCTGACCTCACCCGGTACCTGTCGGCCGGGATCGCGGGCGGCTGGCTGCCGCGGCTCCGGGCGGCATTGCTGGCGCCTGGCCCGCGCGACGAGTGGTATTCAGCGAACCCGCGGTACGCCCGCGCGCTGAGGCATGCGGTCTTCCCGGCGCTAACCGGCCAGCTAGCAACGACCGCCCGGATCGGGATGGGGACCAGCCTCGGCGCGCTGGCGATGCTGCATGCGCACTGCCGGTATCCCGGCGCGTTCGACGCGCTGTTCCTCCAGTCCGGCAGCTTCTTCGTGCCCAGGCTGGACAGCCAGGAACGGTGGTTCCCGCACTACCGGCGCATCACCAGGTTCATCGCCGGCGTCCATAGCCGCGGCCTCGGCGCCCGCCCGGTTCCCGTCGTGCTGACCTGCGGCGCGCCAGAGGAAAATGCGCCGAACAACCGCCTGATGGCCCGCACGATGGCCCGGCATGACTACCCCGTTACCCTCCATGAAACCCCAGACCTGCACAACTACACGGCCTGGCGCGATGCGTTCGATCCTGGCCTGACCGAGCTGCTGCGGCGGGCGAGCCCGTGAGACGGGAGGTGGTGCAGCTCTGGTCGGACGCCATCGGCGCGGACGGCACTGTGGTCCGGTATGGCCACTGGGGCCGGCCGGTGCTGGCGTTCCCGGCCGAGCAGGGCGGCGCGTGGGATTTCGAGGACCACGGCATGATCCGGGCGATCTCCGGCCTGCTCGAGGCCGGCCGGCTGAAGATCTATTGCGTTGACAGCTTCGACGCTACCTCCTGGTCAGAGCACAGGATCCCGCTGGAGGAACGGGCTCGCCGGCATGAGCAGTACGAGTCGTGGCTGCTCGCTGACGTGCTGCCATGGATAAGCCGCGATTGCGGCGGGTCGACCGGGGTGGCGGTGCTCGGCTGCAGCCTGGGCGCGTTCCACGCCGCCAACATCGCGCTCAGGCACGCCGAGGTGTGCCCGCTAGCGCTGTGCTTCTCCGGCAACTACGACCCTGCCTCGTGGCACGGCTGGGGTGAGCGGGGCACGGCGGCGTATTTCAACAACCCCGTCGACTACGTCGCGAACCTGCACGGGGACCACCTGGACTGGCTCCGCGGCCAGGTCAGCCTGCTGCTGGTGTGCGGGCAGGGCCAATGGGAGGACACGACCGGCTCGCTGGCAAGCACCAGGCAGCTCGCCGCGCTGCTGGCGAGCAAGGGCATCCGGCACGAGCTTGACCTGTGGGGACATGACGTCCCCCACGACTGGCCGTCCTGGCGCGCCCAGCTCGCCCACCACCTGCCGCGATTCTGCTGACAACGGGAGCCCTCATGACTACCTCACGGCACCTGATCGGGATGCTGCTCGGTACCGAGGAGGACTGGCCGCGGGCGTTCGAGGAGATCCTCGGGCGGGCTGGCGCGGTCGTGGCCACGGACGGCTCCCGGCACGCCTTCGACTGCGAGCGGATCACCATCGAGCCGTTCACGCTGCGCGACCGGCCGCGGTACAACCTGGTCATCGACCGGCTTGCCTATTGGTACTACGTGCCCAGGGAGTGGCTGAAGAAGGTCGCGCTGATGGACGACGTGTACCTGCTGAACAGCCCGTTCACCTTTCAGTCGATGGAAAAGCACGCGGCCTACTGCGCGATGCTGCGGCTTGGCCTCAAGGTGCCCGACACCGTGCTCGTGCCGTACAAGAACCCGGTGGACAACGCGCGCTATGCCTACACGGCCGCCAAGTACAACCGGCCGTTCGATCTCGATGCGATCGCCGAGCAGCTCGGCTACCCGCTGTTCATGAAGCCTTACGACGGCGGCGCCTGGCGGGGCGTCTCGAAGATCAGCAACCCGGCAGAGCTGCACGCGGCCTATGACCAGAGCGGCGAAATGCTCATGCACCTGCAGAAGGCCGTTGACTACGACGTATTCGCGCGGTCATTGTCGATCGGCGCCGAGACCATGGTCATGCGGTTCCGCCCCGAGCTGCCCATGCATGAGCGTTACGCGGTCGACCACGCGTTCCTGTCGCCGGAGCAGGGCGCGGAAGTCGTCAGCATCGGCAGGCTGGTCAATGCCTTCTTCCGGTGGGAGT
>JBKQTJ010000110.1:0-3394 GCA_052143255.1 Streptosporangiaceae bacterium
TCCCTTGGGCCAAATGACGACGTTCGAGCTACGCGACTACCGGCGCCAGCTTGAAGGCGCCATCACGTTCTTTGACAAGCAAGACCCTGTACCCCCGGCCAGGGACCGACTGCAAGCCAAGCTTGACGCCGTGCTGGCCGAGCAAGAGACACGTACGAGGCTGGCCGATGCCCGCTGACCGCCCCCACGATGTCAGCAGCCTTACCGCTGCCCAGCTTAAACGGGCCAAGCGGGACCTTGAGATCAGCCTCGCCCTGGCATTCCCTGGTTCCCCCGTGCGGGTGTCGATCATGGCCGAGATGGCCGCGATCGACGCAGAGCTAGCCGAGCGCGGCGACAGCCGATGACGTACCGGTGCTCGTGCCGGTGGTCGCTGGTGGCCCATGCGCCCAACGCATCCCCATCGGGCCGCGTCCCGATTGACTCTCCCCTACGATGCCCGCGTAATCGCTGGCAAGCGCTACGGAACCGCCTGAACCACGCCAGCTATGCCGGCTGGCCGCGCTTGTGCTGGCAGGCTGCCACCGGTCATCCCCTGTAGGCTCCCCGTTCGCCCTGATCCTGGCGGGTTAGGCACAACGGGTAGAGAGACACCCCCGGTAACGCTAGGTGCCGGGGGTGTCGTCATGTCCAGGATTTTTCGCCGCTCAGCGTCGCCCAATTATCACATCGCGCTATCACACCTTCTAATAAACGCAAGGTAGAGCGGCTCTCCACTGTCCCGTTGAACGCACAAAGCTTATAGCATCGCTTTATCGTGCCTCGCTATATTGCACGCTGCTATAACACGCTGTTATTGGGCGCTCCCTTCTTGCCGGCCTACTGTCACGGTCACAAGGAAACCCCGGAAACACCGGAAAAGGGAGTGATCTCCGTGTCATACGCCAACGCCGATGAGCGTGGCCGTCTTATCGCCGGACTCCGCGCTCTGGCAGCTTTTCTCCAAGACCATCCAGACGTGCCCGCGCCGCGCTGGGCTGACGTGTACGTCTTTCCGCCGCGCGGCACAGACGAACAGATGCGGACGGAAATCGACCAGATCGCCGCTCGTATCGGGACGGTAGTCAAAGACGACGCGAATCACGGGCATTACGCCGCATCACGTCACTTCGGGCCAGTGCAATACCGGGCCGTCGCGATCAGTGGGCGCCCGGACAACAGCGGTCAGGAAGGCGCATGACGTAATGACTTTCGCCGTCGCGATTCTCGCAATAGCCCTGTTCTTGGCCGGCCCGGTCCTCGGTTTCCTCCTGCTCATCATCATCGGCATCCGCACAGGCGACCGCGCCCGGCACCTCGCAGACTCACCGCACACGCACGCGGAAGCCATGACGCGCCGGGTCCTGGGCGTCGGCACCCGGAACCACTCAGGCGGCAACACGGACGAGGAGGCCTGACGCAATGCGCAACTGCCCGGCCGAATCCATCACCCGCCATTGCGCCAATATCCACTGCCCTAAATGCCGGGCTCGCGTCCGCTGGTACCGGCGTAAGGCATGGCATTCCCGCAGGAACCCTACCCGAAGCCTTCCCGGAAAGAAGTGATCCCAGATGACCGTATCAATCCCGCTCGTCGCACTCGCCGGCGTCACCGTCTATCTCGCATGGCGGTTCATGGGCCTCCGGATCTGGCAAGCGATCCTCTGCCTCATATTCGGATTCCTGCTGGCGGCCACCACCGCGGCGCCGGAAATCCACAACCTCATTACCGGCCTCGTCCAATGGCTCACCAAGCCATGAATTACCCGCCCTACCCTAGGAGGTGGTGCCCGATGCCAAACACCGTGCCGCACACCAATATCAACCTGCCGGAGGTCAATGCCAGGAACGACAACGCACGCCATATCATCGCCGGCTACGCGACAGCCCTTCCGACGCTCACCGACATGTGGCGAAACGTCCTAGAAGCGCTTAACGACACACCGGCACTCGCGGCGGAAATCACCCGCCTTTCCGCCGAACTCGGGCGCACCCGGCTGGACTGCGCCAACCTCCGCGCCGCGATGCGCGCTACCCTCGCCGCGCACGCCGACGGCGAGCCAGACCCGATGTGGTACCTCCGCGACGCGCTGAACGCGCCCGAGACGGCCACGCGGAGGCGACCGTGAGCACTTACCGCAGGATGCGCCGTCAGGCCCGCCAGGCGCGACGTAGCGGGCTCCAGCCGATGATGGTCATCAACACCGGAGACGCCTTTCCCGAGACCGTGGGCGTAGTCCTGTTGCGGGGGGCATGGCGGTACCGCTCCGAGCTCGCGCCCGTGGGAGTGGTCGCTGGCCTGGTGGCGGCCGCCTGGTGGCTGCACACCACGCGGCCGCACTGGTGGCTGCCCATCGCGGTCCTGGCCGGGGTGGCCGCGTGGGCGGTGGCCCTGTTCGGCGCGCGGTGGCGATTCCCGACGCTTGCCGAGCGCGTTTACGCAGCCATCACCATTTACGCGGCCGGGGTGTGGATGTCGGCCGCGACTGCGGTCGGCCCTTTCCTGCCGCCGCTACCGCAGGCACTGGTCATCGGTGCGTTTATCTTGTCGGTTCCGTGGTGGGCGCATCGGCGCCGCCGCGCGAAGGTCAGGCTCGACCGCAAGCTGCAAGCCTGGCCCGATATCGCCAAAGCTATCGGGCTGGCCGGGTCCGAGGTCATGTCCGCCACGGTCGATGTGTGGGGGTGGCGTGCGCGATTCCGGCTGGCACGCGGCCAGACCATATCCGACGTGGTCGCGAAGATTCCCGCGATTGAGTCCGGGCTGGGGACATTCCGGGGCGCGGTGCGCGTTTACCCGACGCCAGATGACCTGGCCCACAGGTGCGAGATCCGCGTGCTGGACGTCGACCCGCACGCCAGGGCTATTGCGTGGCCCGGCCCATCGGTGACGTCGATTACTCAGCCGGCCGACCTGGGGCCATTTGAGGATGCGTCCCCGTGCCTGGTCTCGTTCACCCGCGTGCACGGCATTTTCGGCGGCACGACCGGGTCCGGCAAGAGCGGCGGGCTGAATGTGCTCATGGGTAATCTGGTGGCCTGCCGTGACGTGGTCATCTGGGCTATCGACCTGAAAAAGGGCATGGAACTGGGACCTTGGCAGTCGTGCATTGACCGGCTCGCCACCACTCCCGGTCACGCTATTACCTTGCTCCGGGACGCGGTCGCTGTCCTGGAAGCGCGCGCAGAATTGCTCGCCGCCGCCGGCAAACGGGTCTGGGAGATATCCCCGGCCTGGCCTGCGCTGGTCATCATCATCGATGAATACGCCGAGCTGGCCGACGAGGCGCCCGATGCGATGAGCGATACCGATTCGATCGCCCGGCTCGGCCGCGCGGTGGCCGTGACTCTTATCGCGGCGACGCAGCGGCCCACGCAAAAGGCCATGGGGCAGGGCGCGGTGCGTTCTCAGATG
>JBKQTJ010000111.1:0-4678 GCA_052143255.1 Streptosporangiaceae bacterium
GACGAGGCCATCGAGGCCACGCTGACCGCCGACGGCGACCAGACCATCCTGGTCATCGAGGTCCAGGGCATGCCCCTGGACAAGATCGCTTTCTACGGGGCCGGGTGGCAGATCCACGCCGAAAACCTCGCCGCCTACCTCGGCGGGCGTGAGCGCGGCGACACCGAGGCGCGGTGGGACGAGCTCGTCCCCCCTTATCAAGACCTGGCGGCCAATATCAGCTAGGCACGGGCTACTGCCGCGGCGGACTGGCTGCCCTGAGTCTCTGCCGCAAATGTAACCTCCGGTCTTCCTGCCACAAAGCCTCGAATAGCGGCCCGCCAGACAGCCGATCGCAGCAGGTGCCTTAACAGGTCACGGTTGCCTGCCAGGCGGTAGCCCGGCGTGGCTGCTGCTCCCGACTGGCCGGGTGCATAGCTCGACAAGTCGTCCCCGCGTCCGGGTCATGCTCTCGACCCAGATATTGCCGTTGTCGATATCCACGCGCTCGTCTTCCGGCACCCGGGAACGGTCGAAGATCTCGGTCACGATGGTCGTGTCCGGGCCATCGGGAGTCGGACGTTTGCTGGCGTTGGTGGTCGACGGTAGCC
The DNA here is from genome assembly GCA_052143255.1 of Streptosporangiaceae bacterium. GTDB lineage: Bacteria > Actinomycetota > Actinomycetes > Streptosporangiales > Streptosporangiaceae > JAJYUU01. Next base: position 591 of record JBKQTJ010000111.1, read on the forward strand.
CTCGTTGCTGTCAACGTTGCTGTCAGCCACCAAGACCGCTTCGCTGCCGGTCTGCGTACCAGAGGCGATCGGCGACGGGCTCGACAGCAAGCACTCCAAGGATGGCCAGTATGGCTGTGATCGCGACGGCAACATCGTGGGTGACTCCGACCGCCAGGCCAGCGCCAAGGACCACGACGACGGGCCGCAGCAATGTGAACGGGCCGAGGATGACCGCCGCGGCCAAGTAGCGCTTGCGCCAGCCCAGGGTTGCGTAAGTGACAAGAGCCACGAGAACGGCCAGCCCATAGGGTGCATAGACGTCCAGCATCACCTCGCCTGCACGTAGGAAGAGCCCGATTTTGGAGTGATCGAGCAGGGTGTCGGCGCAGGCAAGCGAGACGGCGGGTGTCAGGAGGATGCCAGCGAGGGTGGCACCGCGACGGGCTGCGTGCATGTCGGAGGCGCGATGATTGATCAACCCGCTCCGGCCGACCGATGAGCGGAAGCCTGCGCAGGCGCCGTCCGCAAGGGCCAACAGCGCGAGGCTGACGGCCACAGCGGCGATCAACGCCGGAACCCGACGACGGGCCGCAGTACGTCCAGGCCGCGCGGGTGCCACCGCGGCCCATCAACCACCTGGGTGGTGTACCCAGGGGCTCCTGACTGGACAGCAGCCTGCAGTGTTGCCGCCGGGTGTGCCCGCCGGGCGGACACAACCCCGTCGTGGCGCGAGACCGGCTCGCGCATGCGGGCCTGGTGGAACACCCACGCCCCGATCGTGGACCACAGGCACGGTGCAATGTCCCAGTGCGCGAACGCGGCCACGCCGAGGTCTGCCTGGCTTGCGAAGAAACCTGGCAGCGCTTGCTCTGGCATGTGGTGCATCAGGCCACTAGAAATCACGATCGTGCGGGCTGCGTCCTCGATGGCGATCTGGGGGTCAAGGGCGTCGCCACAGATTAGCTGACAGGCCAGTCCTTCCTGCGCCGCCAGGTCGCGGGCGCGATTAATCAGCGCCAGATTGAGGTCCACGCCAACGAGCTGGACGTCCGAGCCAAGGCGTGGGGCTGCCGCGAGAGACCGCAGTACGTATCCCAGGCCGCAACCCACATCGACCACGCGGATTATGCCCGGCCCGGCGGTGCGAAGCCCGGCAATCAGCGGGCTGAGCAGCGCCTCGACTCGTCGGCCAAACTGGAGCTCCTCGCTCAGCCGCAGTAGCTCGCAATGCACCCTGATACCAAGCGCGTCCACATAGTCAGGGTCCAGGACGCCATCTGGCGACGGCATTCGCGACACTATCCGCGCCGCCCGGCGCTGGCCGCAGCCCAGCAGGCGGGCCATGACGTCAGCCTTCAGTACGGGCAGCCGAATGCCGTTATCGTCGGCCTGCCACAACAGGTCAGTAATCTCCAGCAGGCGGTCCTCCTCAAGCAGCGGGGGCGCAATCTGCGCCCGTCACGGCAGGCGTGATCACCCTCGCTGCCCTAATTGTCACATCTGGGCTCCAGTGCTCCGGGCTTTGCGTCCTGGCGCCCTTCCTCGGCCTGCGCCGCGGCGAGCTGCTCGGCCTGCGCTGGGAATACTTAGACCTAGATGAAGCCAAGCTCGAAGTAGTCGAGACGCTCCAGCGCGTGGGCGGATCGCTCCGGCTCGTGCCGCCAAGGACCGAGGACTCAGCCCGAATTGAGCCGTACTTAGATCAAGGCGGCTCCGCTGCGCTCCGCGCGAGATCGCAGCGCAGGTCAGGTCCATGGTCCGGTCGCTCGCGGATGGGTCTGGTCTTGAGCGAACTGCAACTAACGTCGCATCGCGTTTGGCAACTTGACATCAATAGTGAGTCGACCAGCTCAGGCACTGGCGGTTCCAGTTAGCGCCTCGCCTGCGGCCTGGTCTGTTGGCGCTGCTCAACGGTCGATAGGAGAATGTGGCCATGGTCCGGGAGCCGCGGTGCGGGTGATTCTGCTTGGTGGCACCTGGTTCGTGGGGCGCGCCATCGCCGAGGCACTAGTGGGAGCCGGGCACGAGGTCCTCATTGTGCACCGCGGTATCGCGGAACCTGCGGGCTTGCCGGCTGTGCAGCATCTTCAGCTGAGCGCTCAGAGTGGCCATCCCGCCGGGCTGACCTGGCTGCCTTCGGAGCCTGCAGCATGCGGCCCCAACGGCTCTTAGGCATGTCCGCGCTCGGCGATACGGCTGCGCTTAGGTTTTGCCGCGCACGCGCGCGGAGTATGGGCCGGCACCGATCGCGTTCACAGCGCGCACCTGGAAGTAGTAGGTCGTCTTCGCCTTGAGGTGTGTGACCGTTACGGTGCGCTTACTAGCGAATACTGTCAGCGTCTTCACGGGCTCCAGCCGACAGGGGCTGTGATGCGGCTTGCAGCGGCTGACTGCAAGGTCGTAGCCCTTGATTGGGGCGTCACCGTCGCTGCCGGGCGGCGTGATCCTCAGCGTAACCGTTGAATGCGTCGTGGCGGTCACCTTGAGGCCGGGGGCGGACGGCGCGGTCCTCAAGTGGAACAGCGCGATCGCCCCGTCGACGCCAGACTTGCCGCCCGGCTGGTGCGGGTTGGAGTCGGTGGTGAAGCCAACGGCAATGCATTCGGTCTGCACCGGACAGCTGATGGCCTGCAGGTAGCCCCCGTGCGCCAGGCCAGCCGCCGGCCGGGACTTGCCGGCGGCCGTCATCAGGTCGGTGAGCCAGCTGCTGCCATTCGCTGCTCCTACGGCCAGATAGTAGGACTGGTTCAGTACCGCGATCCCCAGCATGAGCTGGGCCCCTGCGACCATGACGGGTGTGCCGTCGCTGAGCTGATTGAGCTTTTCGACCCAGCCAGCGGTCTGCGGAAATGTAAGGTTCTGCACTTCCGCTGCCCCGCAGGCAGTGAAGGATTGGCAGGCGAGAGCATCGATGCCCGAGACGTTAGGTTGGGCGAACGGGCCTTTGATTTCACCATTGCTGAGACTGACGTAGGCCTCGGCGCCGAGCCCGTTTGCAGTGGACCCGCCGACGTAGCACACCGGGCCCGACGGGCAGGACACCGAGCTGGCGTAGCCCAGCGCGTCGTTGTCAACGACGTCGACCGACGGCGAACCGCGAAGCGTGATTCCGCCGAACAGGCCGATCGGTTGCTGCGCCTTTGTGCTAGTGAGATAGGTCGCGTCACCGACAACCTCGCATGTTCGCGACCTGCAGGTAGCCCCGGTGAAATCGGCGCTGAGGTTATTCGTAGCCGTCGATTGCGGAAGCAGCGACAGCTTTGTGCCTTGCAGTAGCCAGACCACGGCCTGGGCGGCCGTCTGGCCGGAAGCCGGCTCCGAGCCCGCGATGATGCACTCCGCCGCCGACACGCATGCCACCGCGCGAAACACTGACGCCGGGTTCGCTGACAGGATCGGCTTCCCTGGCACGCCATTCTTAATCGGAACGGCCACGCCACCGGTAAAGGTGCCATCGCCATAACCCACAGCCACGCAGTACTTCGCCGAGAAGCAGCCGACTCCGAGCAGCTCGTACGCGTAAGGCTCATGCGTCACGGCGGGCGCGCGCAGTTCCGGAATGCCGGCCCCCGCCGCGGGGCGGCCAATCGGGTGCTGACGCAAGCCGGCAGCCAGGGTGACACCGTGCGATGAGGCGAGCAAGGCCAGCCCCCCGACTACAGCCACGAAGGCGGCGACACGCGTCCGGTACCACCGGGCTGATCTCAGCCGGGGAGTATGCACTGTCATGGCGTTCTCCCTCGACGAGCTGCGCCGGTCGCCGTGCACGGGTACTGCAGACGCTATGCGCGGAAGACCTGGCTGACAAGGCGCGGCGAGCATGCGGCCCAGGCGGCGGTTTGACGCACTATCCTCGTCGCGGTTCAGTGCGCAGCCAGAGAACGCGTATACGCGATCCAGCCAGCTGTAGAACCGATGGTGTGGTGCATCCAGGCGTAGGCAGCTCGCAAGGAATGGATTTCCTCTGCTCAGCGGTGTGCACGACGGCGCATCGCACTGGCGGCACTCCGCAGAGTGCGTTCCGCTGCTCAGACAGCCTGGGTGGGTGGTCAGGGGCGGGGTCGAACCGCCGACCTTCGCTTTTCAGGATTAGGAATCGCCGTATG
>JBKQTJ010000112.1:0-55679 GCA_052143255.1 Streptosporangiaceae bacterium
GCTCGATCCCTCGATCACCTTGTACAGCTACCGCAGGGGCGCCCAGCTGCTCGCGGTCGGAGCACTGAAGCAGCTTACGGACTGGCACGGCGAGCTGAAGTCCATGCACACCGCAGCGACCGCGCGCGGCACCGGGATCGGCCGGGCCATGCTCGATTATCTGATCGGCGTCGCCCGAGATCGTGGTTACCAGCGAGTTAGCCTGGAGACCGGCTCCATGGCCGCGTTCGCCCCTGCGCGGTCGCTGTACGCAACGGCCGGCTTCATCGAATGCGGGCCGTTCGCGGACTACCACCCGAGCCCTAACAGCATCTTCATGACGTTGCAGCTTGCCTGATCCTGGCGGCTCAGTAGTCGAGCAGCGCGCGGAGGGCTGCAGTCACCTTGGCCGTGGTGGGGATGACCTCGTCCTCCAGCGCGTCGGCGAACGGCAGCGGCACGCACGCGGCGGCGACGCGGCGGATCGGCGCGTCGAGCAACTCGAAGCCCTCGTCAGCGACGATCGAGGCCACTGTGCCACCCCAGCCCCCTTGATAAGGGTTCTCCTCGACGATGAGCAGTCTGGAGGTACGGGCGACAGAGGACAGCACCGCCGCCATGTCCAGCGGCACAAGGCAGCGCAAGTCGACGACCTCCGCGCTGGCACCCGGCGAGCCAGCCAGTTCCGCCGCCGCGGCCAGCGCGATGGGCACCGTAGCGGCAAGCGCGACCACCGTCACATCCGAGCCCGGCCGCGCCACGGCAGCCTGCCCCAGCGGCACGACGTGGCCGTCGGGAGCGGCCTCGCCCCGGCTGGCGAACAAGCCTTTGTGCTCGAAGAACACCACCGGGTCGTCGCTGCGAACCGCGGCGGCCAGCAGCCCGACGACGTCAGCCGGGTTCGACGGCGCCGCCACCTTCAGGCCGGGAATCGCCAGCGCCCAGTTCTCCACGGCTTGCGAGTGCTGCGCGCCGAACCCGAGGCCGCCGCCGTTCGCGGTCCTGACCACCAGCGGCACGGTCACCTGGCCGCCGGTCATGTACCGCATCTTGGGGATCTCGTTCGCCAGGTAGTCCCAGCAGCAGGCGAGGAAGTCGGAGAACATGATCTCCGCCACCGGGCGCATCCCAGTCATCGCCGCCCCCATCGCCATGCCCGCGATGGCCTGCTCGGAGATGGGCGTATCCCGGACCCGGTCCGGGCCGAACTCCGCCAGCAGCCCCGCGGTCGTCTTAAAGACACCGCCTGCCGCGCCGATGTCCTCGCCCAGGCACACCACCGACGGGTCGCGGCGCATCTCCCGGGCCAGGCCATCCGCGACCGCTTCGCGGTAAGTGATCAGGTTCGCCACTGGTAGCCTCCGTCCGCCCACACGTCGGTGAATGCCTGCATCGGGTCGGCCGGGGCAGCCGCTTTCGCCTCGGCCACCGCGTCGGCCACGATCTGCGCGGCCCGTTCGGCCGCCGCGGCGATATCAGCCTCATCGACGCCGAGCACGGCGAGCCTGCGCCGCGCCACTGTCAGCGGGTCGCGCTCCAGCCACGCCTCCAGCTCGCCAGCCGGGCGGTAGCTGGCCGGATCGGTGCGGCTGTGACCGAAATGCCGGTAGGTCTGCGCTTCCAGTACCGTCGGGCCGCCGCCGGATCGCGCCCGGGCCGCAGCCCGGCCGACGGCATCGGCCACCACGACGACGTCGTTCCCGTCAATGATCTCGGCAGGCAGCCGGTAGCTAGCGGCACGGTCGGCCGCCGGATGCTCAGCCGCGGTCACCGAGCCGATCGGCGTGTACTCCATGTAGAGGTTGTTCTCGCAGATGAACAAGACCGGCAGCGCCCAGACCGACGCCAGGTTCAGCGCCTCGTGGAACGCGCCGATGTTGGTCGCGCCGTCGCCGAAGAAGGCGACGGCGACCTGGCTGGTCCCCCGCAGCCTGGCCGACCACGCGGCGCCGGCCGCGATCGGCAGATGCGCGCCGACGATCGCGTACGAGCCGAGCATGCCAGCCGACGCCTTGGTGAGGTGCATCGAGCCGCCCTTGGCCTTGCACACGCCCGTGGCCTTGCTCATGAGCTCGGCCAGGCACTCGGCGGGCGTCGCGCCGCGGGCCATCGCATGATGATGGCCACGGTAAGTGGCGAACACGTAGTCGTCTGCCTCGAGCGCGGCGTTCGCGCCGACCGCCACCGCCTCGTGGCCGGCCGCGAGGTGGGTGGTGCCCTTGACCAGGCCGGCCAGGAACAGGTCGTGCGCCGCCTGCTCGGTGCCGCGGATCACCGCCATCTGCTCATAGAGCTGCAGCAGCAGAGCGGCCCCGATATCTGCGGCGCTGGTGGTACCGGCTGTCATTGCTCGCCTCCGGTCGGCTCGGCCTGCTCATCCGGGTCTGGCTGCCGGGATAGCCCCAGCTCGCCGCGCCCGGCAGCGGTGTTCAGGTTCGACTGGCTTTCCCGCAGCGTGTCAAGCGCGCCGCCGGCGGTCCAGTACTTCCGCCCGGCCACCAGCAGTTCCTCGGCCGGGAACTTGGTGATCACCTCGCAGCCGTCCGCGGTGACCACCACCTCCTCCTCGATCCGCGCAGCCGACCAGCCGTCCGCGGCCGGCCAGTAGGTTTCCAGCGCGAACACCATGCCCTCTTCCAGCGGCTCGGGATGATCAAGCGAGACCAGCCGGCTGAAGATCGGCTTCTCCCAGATCGACAGCCCGACCCCGTGCCCGTACTGCAAAGCGAACGCCGCGGTCTCATCCTCGAAGCCGAACTCGGTCGCCCGCGGCCACACCGACACGATGTCGCCGGTGGTCACGCCCGGCCTCACCATCGCGATCGCCTGATCCATGTACTCCCGGCAGCGCACATACGCATCACGCTGCGCCGCCGACGCGCTGCCGACCGCGAACGTCCGGTAGTAGCAGGTCCGGTAGCCCAGGTGGCTGTGCAGGATATCGAAGAACGCCGGGTCACCCGGCCGGATCAGCCGGTCGGAGTACACGTGCGGATGCGGCGAGCAGCGCTCCCCCGAAATCGCGTTCACCCCCTCCACGAACTCGCTGCCCAGGTCATACAGCACCTTGGCGACCAGGCCGACGCACTGGTTCTCCCGCACCCCCGGCCGCAGGAACTCATACAGCCGCTGATACGCCGCGTCCACCATCGCGCACGCCTGCGCCAGCAGGCAGATCTCGTCGGCCGTCTTAACCCGCCTGGCCTCCAGGAACACCTGCTGGCCGTCGACCATCCCGATACCCGCCTCCGCCAGCGCCGCCAGCACCGGCATCTCCGCCACGTCCACCCCCACCGGCTCCCCCGCCAGCCCGTGCTCACGCAGCACCCCCGCGACCTGCGCGGCCACCTCCCGCGCGATACCCGCGTCCGGATGAAACGCCCCCCGCAGCGTCGAGATCCCCGCCCGCGCCCCCGTCGCCCGCGCGCCCTCCGGCGTCGCCGGCCCGCCGGTATGATCCAGCCACGGGTTATACAACTGATGGTGGCGCGCCGCCGAGCCGAAATCCCACACCACCGGCTCGCCGCCCCGCGGCAGCAGCGCGAACCTGATCAGCTTGTCCATCCCCCACGTGCCGATATGCGTCGCCGTCATGTACCGGATGTTGCCGAAATCGAAACTCAGCACCGCACCCAGCGACGACCCCTCCAGCTGCGCCTTCAACCGGGCCAGCCGCTCTGACCGCAACCTGCCCAGATCAACCCGCTGCTCCCAGTCCACCGCATTCGGACCATAAGTGTGAATCGCCATCGCCCGATCACCTCATCCTTAAGTCATCCAAAAGACCCGGGCATGCCGAGCAAACGGCTGGCGTTGCCGCCCAGCAGCAGTTGCTCGTCGGTCCGGCTCAGGCCGAGTGAGCAGATGTCGTCGACCGGCTTGTCCGCGCCCATGTCAAACGGCCGGTCCGAGCCGAGCAGGACATGCTCGGGCCCGGCGAACCGGACCAAGTCGCGGAGCAGCGACTGATCATGCGTCAGGCTGTCGTAATACAGCAGCCGCAGCATCAGGTCGGGATCTCCGGCGCCGTCCGGCCGCGCTTCCCGGCGGACAGCGAACGCTCGGCGCAGCCGCCCACGCAGCGCCAGCAGGGCGCCCCCGCCATGGGCCAGCAGCACGGTCAGCCGGGGAAAGCGGTCCAGCAAGCCGCTCACCACCAGTTGCGCCGCGGCGATCGCGGTCTCCAGCGGGTTACCGACCGAGTTCCACAGGTAGTGGCCCTCGAGCGCGGCGATGCCGAGCCCGGTCGTAGTCGGATGCACGAAGACAACCGCGCCCGTGTCAGCCGCGGCCGCCCAGAACGGCAGGAATGCCTCGTCGCCGAGGTAGCGGCCGGCGACGCTGGCTGGCACCTCGACTCCGCGCATTCCGGTCAGCGTCATCAGGTAGGCGAGCTCAGCCGCCGCCGCTTCCGGATGCTGAAGGGGAACGGCGCCAAGGGTAAGCACGCGGCCGTCCAGACGGCCCGCCGCCGCGGCCAGGCTCTCATTCTGGATCCGGCAGATGCGCCTGGCCGCAGAGAGCTCGGCCTGCACCGGCAGCAGCAGGACCCATGGGGACACCAGCAGATGGCTCACACCGGCCGCCTCGGCCTGCGCCAGCATCACTGCCACATCGGCGAACTCGCCCGTCACCGAGTTCAGCTGCCTGCCGCGGAACGCCACGACCTGGCGCCCCCCCTGCACGCTGAGCCCTGGCCGCCAGTCATCGGGTACCGCGCTGGTGAGCATCCCGGCCGGGATGACATGGCAGTGGCAGTCGAGGATCACGCCGCCGGCCCTGGCCGGCCGCCCAGGTACAGCGACCCGATCTCGGGATGCTCGAGCACCTCAGTGCCGCTGCCTGACAGCCGCACCCGGCCGTTTTCCATGACCACGCCATATCCGGCCATGCGCAGTCCGGCGCGTGCGTTCTGCTCAACCAGCAGGACCGTCTTGCCACGCGCGTTCATCTCCCGGACGGCGCCGAACACGACCCGCAGGATCTTCGGCGCCAGCCCCATCGAGGGCTCATCCAGGATGATCAGGTCAGGATCAAGCATCAGGCAGCGGGCAAACTCGACCAGCCGCTGCTGGCCGCCGGAAAGGCTGCCCGCCTTGCGCTTGCCCCAGGCGCTGATGTCGGGGAACAGGTCCTCGACACTCTGCCGCCGCTGCGCGACGAGAGCCTTGCTGCCGAGCGTGTACCCGCCTAGGTCGATGTTCTCGGTCACCGTCATCTCGCGGAACAGACTGTGGTTCTGCGGCACATGCACCACGCCGGCCTGCAGGATGTCTCGCGGGCTCTTGCCGGTGAGCCGCTTGCCGCGATGCAGGACCTGGCCGGAGCGGGCCTTCAGCAGGCCGCTGATGACCGCTAGCAAGGTGGACTTGCCCGCGCCGTTCGGCCCGACGATGCAGGTGATGCTGCCTTCAGGCACCGCAAAGGACACGTCGTGCAGGACGTCACCGCCGCCGTAACCGGCCGTGAGCCCTTCGACGACCAGCACGTTCTCAGTCATCGTCGCCCGCATCGGTGCCGAGGTAGGCATCCAGCACCCGTGGGTTCGCGCGGATCTCCTCCGGTGGCCCGGTCGCCACCACCGTGCCGGTGTCCAGCACCGTGACCTGGTGGCACAGGCTCATGACGAAGTCCATGTTGTGCTCCACGATCAGGAACGTCTTGCCAGCAGCGTTAAGCTCCCGGATCCGGTCGCCGATGTGGTTGATCAGGGACGGGTTCACGCCGCCGGCCGGCTCGTCCAGCAGGACTATCTCCGGATCGGCGACGAGCACGTACGACAGCTCTAGCAGCTTGCGCTGCCCGTAGGAGAGCGTGCCGGCCAGTGCGCCCGCGTGCGCGGCAATCCCGGTGAACTCCAGCAGGTCCATCGCGTGACGTCGCGCCGCGGCACCGCCCGCGATAGCGAGCGGGTTCCGGGAACGATGCTTGTGCTGCGCGGCGATCAGCATGTTCTCCAGCACGGTCAGGCTGGGAAAGATCCTGGTCAGCTGGAAGGTTCGGCCGATGCCGAGCCCGAAGACGCGGGCCGGCCCGAAGTTAGTGATGGCCTTGCCGTCGAGGTATACCTGGCCAGCATCGGCTCGGGCGTATCCGGTGATGACGTTGAACAGCGTCGTCTTGCCTGAGCCGTTGGGACCGATCAGGCCGGTGATGCTGCCCTGGCCGACCTGAAGGCTCGCCCCGGCGAGCGCCTGCACGCCGCCGTAAGCCTTTGCCACCTCCTGGGTACTCAGCAGGGCGTTCACGCTCGCTCCGAAGCGCGGTCGGTGACGGCGTCCGGACTGGCCTGCGCCGGGCTGAGGCCGGGCCGCGCGCCGTTTCGCTTCCGCCTGGCCCGCCAGCCGTTGATCAGCTCCGTGACGGTCGGGATGATGCCGCGCGGCAGCGCCAGGATCACCACCAGGAACAGCGCCCCGTACAGCATCAGGAAGAAGTAGCCGCTCGACACCTGCTCCTGGAAGTACTGATATGCGGGCTCTATGAGTAGCGCGCCAAGCACCGGGCCGGCGACCGTACCCAGGCCGCCGAGGAACGCCATCAGCGCCACGGACACATCGATAAGCGGGTCGAATCCGGACGCCGGGTCGACCAGGGTAGTGAAGTACCACCACAGCCCGCCGACCATTGCGACCGGCACCGCCGATATGACGAAGCCGCTGAGCTTGACCTGCATCGTTCGCACGCCGAGGCCGGCGGCCCGGTCTTCGTCGTCGCGGATAGCGCGAAGCTGCAGGCCGAACCTCGACCGGCGGATCAGCCAGGACACCGCGACACTGCCGACGACGATGATCAAGGCCGTGTAATAGAACGGGTTGTTATAGGTGGCAGCCTGGAAGTTGATGGTCGGCGCGAGCAGGCCGGAGGTGCCGCCGGTCAGCGAGGCCAGGTTGTAGGCCATCAGCTGGAAGATGAAGAACACGGCGATCGTGATCACCACGAACGTGTGCCGGCGGACCCGCAGCGCGACAAGGCCGAACGGGACAGCCAGGATCGCGCCGACCACTCCGGTCAGCGGCAGCAGCCAGAAGACGTCAGAGCCTGGCAGGTGCCAGTCGTTGGTAGCAACGCCGGTGAAGTAGGCGCCGCTGCCGAAGAAGACCGCGTGCCCGAGCGAGATGTACCCGCTGTAGCCGCAGAAGATGTTCCAGGCCACCGCGAAGGCAACGAAGATAAGGGTGTACACAGCGATCGTGGTGACCGCCGCGTTCGTGAAGACCAGCGGGAATGCCGCGAATGCGGCCAGCACGACAGCAACGCCTGCTAGCCGCGATGGCAGTATCAGCCGGTCCCCTGTCACCGGGCTGCCGGTCACCGTCCGGTGCGTCGCCGGGCTGCCGGCCGCCGGGCTGCCCCCGGCTGGGCTGCCCCCGGCTGGGCGGCCGGCCGTTGGGCTGCCTGTCACTGGGCCCTCGCCGCCTGCTTGCCGAACAGCCCGGCTGGCCTGACGACGAGCACGATCACCAGGGCTGCGTAGTACACCGCGGTCGCCCAGGTCGGCTGCCAGATATTAACGATCTCCTCCGCCGTGACCATGAACATGGCGGCCGCGAGCGCGCCTCCGATGCTGCCCAGCCCGCCGAGGATGACGATGGACAGCAGCCTTGAGATCAGGTCGTATCCGCTGTCAGGATTGAACCCCGGGTTCGTCAGGCCGAACACCATGCCGCCGACGGCAGTCACCGCGACGCCGATGCCGAAGGTGAGAGCCGCAACTCGGTCGACGTTGATCCCGATCAGGCGGGCAGCCACCTTGTCCTGGACCGTCGCCCTGATGGTCCGGCCGAACCTGCTCCGGTACAGCATGAGGTAGATCGCTGCCAGTGCCACCACGGCCAGCCCGAACCCGATGAGATAGATGTAGGGCAGGTAGAACCCGAGAACGTGCACCGTGGTCGTGGCGTACCAGGCCTGGATGGTGACCGGGCTGCTGCCGAAGAACTGGTACAAGGCGCCTTCGATGATGACCGCAACCGCGTAACACACAAGCAGCGACATAGCGGTCCGCTCGCGGCCGCGCAGCCGCCGGATGAAGGCCCACTCGATGCAAACGCCGAGCACGAACATCACCGGGATCGTGATGAACAGGCCCAGTAGTGGGTCAAGGTGCAGGTGCACGGAGAGCGCGTAGCTCAGGTAGGCCGCGAGAACGACGAGGATGCCCTGGGCGATGTTGATGATGTCCAGCACGCCGAAGATCAGCGTCAGACCCGCTGCCATCAGCGCGTAGACCGCACCGCCCAGGATTCCGTCGACAATCGCCTCGGCGAACCTGCTCACCAGCAGTTACCGCTCTCGGCGGGCGTCGCAGCTCGCAACTCTCCGTGCACCTGCCCCCTCACTTGCCCCAGGCTGGTTTCGGGTACTCGACCGACATCGCCCCGTTGCCCGGCGGCAGTACCTGTTCGAGTGTGCCCTTCTGCCATTGGAAGACGAAGGCCGTAGCCTGCAGGTTCTCGCCAACCGAGTCGAACTTGACCGGACCCTGGACGCTGGTCAGGACGACGCCGCTGTGTAGGTAGCTGATGATCTTGGCGTTGCTCAGGCTGTTGTCGTGCTTGACCGCCTGCGCCATCACCTGGCCGACCGAGTATGCCTCCGCCACGTCGGCGTTCACGCCAGATGCGTTGCCGCCGTACTGGGCGATGTACTCGGTGACCATGGTCTTGCTCGCCGGGTTCGGCGAGCCGCCGTACCAGGCGTTCGGCACCATCACGCCGTCGGTGTTGCCGACGCCCCCGACCGCCTTGATGTACGCGGTGCCCTGGTCAGGACCCGCGGTGGCGATGAAGACCTTCGGGTTGTAGTGCTGCTGCACGAACGCCTGAGTGAACGCGGCGATTGTCGGCACGTCGACCGATCCGAGCACCACCATGTCTGCCTTGGTCGCAGCGACCTGGTCGGCGATGCCCTTGTACTGCGTGGGCTCGGCCGGGAACACCTTGAGGTACACCGACTTGATCCCGGCCGCGGCCAGCTTCTGCTGCGCGAAGGTGATCTGCGGCTGGGTGAACGGATCGTTGCTGGTGGGGAACGCTGCGGTCTTCGGGCGCTCACTAGCCGGGAGTGAGGTCACGTAGTTGATCAGCGGCAGCATCGAGGCCTCGACCGGCAGGCTGACGTCGAAGAGGTTGGAAAGCTTGGTGGCAAAGACGTCTGGTGCGCCGCCAGCGCCCTCGACGAATGCGAAACCGTACCGGTGCGCGACCTGCACCGACGGGCCAGTCAGCAACGATGAGAACGGCCCGAACAGCAAGTTGACGTGCTTAACGTTGATCAGGGTCTGATAGTTAGTGACTGCCTGGGTAGGCATGCTGGCGTCATTGAGAATGACGAGCTGCACCTTGCGGCCGAGCAGCCCGCCGGCGGCGTTCTGGTCCTTGGCCCACAGTTTGTAGCCGCGCTCGAACGCCTGGCCGTCAGCGGAGAACCCGCCGGTCAGGGACAGCGAGGCGCCGATCAGGATCGGGCTGGACGATGACGATCCTGATGAAGATGAACTGCCGCAGGCGGCAACCAGAGCTGAGGTCAGTGCTGCGGTCATGCCGAGAGCTAGAAACCGGGCGCGATGCGAAAGCAATCTCATCCCCGGTACTCCTTCCAGTGAGGAAAGGCCCGATCGATCGGAATCCAGCCGGGATTACCCGGCGGGCTAGGGTGGTGAGGCCGCCGCCTCACCGCGTGGTGTCTGTTCCGTTTCCCGGCGCTTCCCCCGTGGTGCCGACGGGTTCGAGCCCGTCAGCGACTTCAGCGTCTTCACTTACAAGCTCGAGGCCGGCCGCCCGGGCCTGCAACTCGAGCACAGACGCGAAGTCCTGCTCACCGTAGCCCTGACCGACGAGGCTCTGCACAATCTGGTGCACGAGCGCGGCCACCGGCATTGGTACCTCGTGCTCGCGCGCCGCCGCGAGCCCGAGATCGAAATCCTTCCGCAGCAGCACGGAGGTAAAGGTGGCGTGGTAATCCAGGTTCACCAGGGCCGGGGACTTATACCTGGTGAAGGTGGAGCCCATGACGCTGTCGTTAATACAGGCCAGGAAGGCGTGCCTGGATACCCCGGCTTTCTGGGCCAGCACGGTCACCTCGGCCAGCGACTGGATGACGACGCCGAGGAATAGGTTGTGGCACAGCTTGACCGTGCGGGCGATCTCGTCAGGTCCGACGTAACTGGCGCCCGCGCCAAGCAGCGCCAGGTACGGCCGGGCCTCCTCGGCAGCAGCCGGGGACCCGGACACCGCAAAGGTCAGCCGGCCGGCGGCCGCCACCCGCGGGTTGCCCATCACCGGCGCCGCCAGGAACTCCGTTCCGCGCTGCGCCAGCTCCTGCCGGACTTGGCGGGATGCCTCAACCGAGACAGTGGACAAGTCGATCACGATCTGCGGAGCATGCCGGCCGGACATCAGGCCGACCGGCCCGACCAGCGCGTCGACCAGATCCTGCGACGTGCCGACCATGACGAACACGACCCGCGCTGACGCCAGGTCGGTGGCCTGGTCGACTACCTTGGCACCATCGGCAGCCAACGGCTCGGCCCTGGCCTTGGTCCGGTTGTAAACCGAGACATCCACGCCCGCCCCGAGCAGCCGACGGATCAGGACCGAGCCCTTCCGCCCAGCTCCCAGCCAACCGACCTGGCCATCAGGGTGATCGCTCATTCCGGTCCCCCTCCAGGAAGGCAGCCGACCATCACAATCGTTTGCAAAAAGTAGGGTGGCGCATTAGCAATGCGGTTGTCAATGGCAGAAATCGGCATGCTCAAGAAGGGCGCGCGGTCGAGCCGCGGACGATGAGCTCGGGCGACAGGTAAAGGACCTTCACCAGGCCTTCGTGACCCGCCAGCCGTTCAATGAGGAGCTTCGCGGCCTCCGTGCCGACCTGATAATGCGGGAACGCGACAGTGGTCAGCGGCGGCCTGAGCATGTTGATGAACGGCATGTCATTGAACCCCACCACCGAAACCTGGTCCGGACAACGGAGCCCGGCTTCATCCAGGGCCTGATAGCAGCCGACGGCCAGCATGTCATTACCAGCGGCGACCGCGGTGACGTCGCGGCCGGCTGCGAGGATCTGGCGGGCGCACCGGTAACCCTCCTCGATCGAGAACGCGCGGGCAAACGCCACCCGGCCCGGCGGCAGCGGGAGGTCGGCGGCCGCCATGGCGGACTGGAAGCCCCGGTACCTGGCCAGGCCAGTCGACACGTCCTGCGGTCCGGCTATGCAGGCGATCCGACGATGCCCAAGGGCCGTCAGGTGGCTGACCGCCATCCGCACGCCACGCTCGTTGTCCACGGTCACCGACGGGAAGCTGTAGTGCTCCGATATCCGGTTCATCAGCACGACCGGCAGGCCGGCTTGCGCCGCCTCGGCGAGCAGCGGGCTGCGCAGATGCGCGGTGGCGAAGACGTACCCGTCCACGTGGCGAGCGCGCATCTGTTCGAACAGCCTGCGCTCACGAGCATCGTCGCCGTCAGTGTTGCCGATCAGGGCGACATATCCATCAGCGTCGAGCCGGTCCTCGAGGCCCCGGACGATGGGCGGGAACAGCGGATTGTTCAGATCGGGGATCAGCACGCCGATGCTGTGGGACCTGCGGGTCCGCAGGCTGCGAGCGACCGTATTCGGGCGGTAGCCGAGTTCCGCCGCGGCCGCCAGCACCCGGCGCGCAGTATCCTCGCTGACAAGCAGCCTGGTGTCGGGGTTCAGCGCGCGGGAGGCAGTTGCCGAATGCACGCCAGCCCGGCGCGCCACATCCTTCAGCGTCACGGCTGGCTCTGGCATCACCGCTCCTGCTCTGCGAGCTGCCATTTCGGGGGTTGTCGGAGGGGTGTCCCCCCGGACTGTATGGCTGTCCGGAATCGTACCGTCGCCTGACCAAACGTGACAGGATGCGCTAGCACTGTCGTGATCAGTTATAACTGACAGTAAGGGGATAGCCGGTTTACGCCACCTGGAGTTTCTCCCAGGTGTTGACTCGGCTCTGTGACGGCCTAAAGTAAACCAAGCGCACTCATGCCCGGCCAGGAGGAACTAGATGGTGCCAACTCTCGGTCAGCGCTTGCGTGCGCTGCGGGTCGAGCGTGGGCTGAGCCAGGCAGATCTCGCTGGCGACCTGGTGTCGCCGAGCTACGTTTCGCTGATCGAGTCAGGCCGCCGGTCGCCCGAGCGGGACGTACTTGAGGGCCTGGCCCGCAAGCTCGGCTGCTCGGTCTTCTACCTTGAGTCTGGCGTGCCGCCGGAAGAGCTGAACGAGCAGCGGCTGCGGCTGCAGTTCGCCGAGATCGCGCTGGCCAACGGCGCCCTGGCGGAAGCCAGGGACCGGTTCAGCGAACTCTCGGCGCACGCCCGTGGTGAGATAAGGCACTCGGCCAGCTGGGGACTCGTCCGCGCCGAGGAGGCCGCCGGTGACCTGGACGCCGCCATTACCCATCTGGACGGGCTGCTGACAGCGGCCCGGGCCAGCGAGCCCGGCACACCTGGGCTAATGCTCCTGCTGAACACCCGCTGCCGCATCTACTACCAGGCCGGTGACTTCGCCCGCAGCGTCGAGGTGGGCGAGGACGCGCTGCGGGAGGTCCGGGCGCTGGGCCTGGAAGGATCTGAAGAGGAGATCAGGCTCGCCACCACGCTGGTGTCCAGTTACTGGGGACGTGGTGACTTGTTCTCGGCACAGCACCTCGCCGGCCAGGTGATCGACCGGGCAGAGCGACTGGGCTCCCGGACCGCTCAGGGCCGGGCCTACTGGAACGCGTGCCTGGTCGCCGAGGCCCGGGGAGATCTCACCCTCGCGCTCGACCTGGCGCAGCGGTCGCTGGCGCTGCTGTCGGAGTCGTCACTTGACCTGAACCTGGCGACCTTGCGGGTTACCTACGGCTGGCTGCTGCTGCGCTGCGAACCGCCGCGGCTAGACGAAGCCGAGACCGTCCTGGCGCGGGCCCACGAGGTCCTGGCTGACCGGTCGCACCATCTGTACCTGACCAGCTGCGAGACCGAGATGGCCAGGTGCGCCTTGCTGCGCGGTGACCTTGACCAGGCCGTGGAGCTTTCCGGGCAAGCAATCGCACGCAGCACCCAGGGCGGCGAATCGGAGAATGCCCGGGTCATCAGAGGGCTCGCACTGATCCTGAGCGGCCGGACCGACCAGGGCATCGCGGAGGTGTCCGCGGCTGCCCGCCAGCTAGCTGAAGCCGGGTCCCGGCGTGAGGCCGCGCAGGCGTGGCGCGAGCTAGCCGAGGCACTATTGCAGCGCGACAACGCGAAAGAGGCGATCACTGCGCTACGGCACGCCGCCGACTGCGCCGGCGCCCGCCCAGCGTCGATCCGCAGCGACATGGCCAGGCAGGCGCCGAAGCCTGCAACGGTGAGTTAGCGCCGACGGGGGCGTCGCCCTCGTACAACCCGAAGAACCGGCACCGCCACGGTGCACCCCGAAGAACCGGGGTACCGCCACTGCGCACCCCGAAGAACGGGCACCGCTACTGTGCACCGCGAAGAACCTGCCCCGTTCGCGCTAGGCACCATTCCGGTTCAGGCTCCGCAGCAGGAAGCCCACCGATTTCGCCTGGAAGTCGGAGAGGTTTTGTGGCCGGGCGAACCGGTGGCCTTCGCCCTCGTAGACCGTCAGCTCGCAGTCCCGGCCCGCCTGCCGCATGGCATCGGCGAAGGTGACGGCGTGGCTGACTGGCACGCGAGCGTCCTGCCGGCCGTGGAACAGGCGGACTGGGATGGTGATGTCCGCGACCCTGTTCACCGGCGACGCGATCCGCAGGCGATCGCGGTCGTGCTCGGGGTGCCCGATCCTGGCTGCGTAGGCGAGCCCGGCCGGCCCTCCGAACGCCGTCAGGCTGGCGACGTAGCCAAGCAGGTCCGTGGGCGCCGACGCCGCTACGACCGATCGGAGCGGAACGGCGTCCTGCGTTGCCATCATCAGCGCCGCGTAGCCACCGTAACCGCGGCCCATGGCGGCAATGCGCCGCGGATCGACCAGGTCCGCGATCGCTGGCCGCTGGAGCGCGTCGACCAGATCGTCTTGCATCGCCAGCGACCACTGCTTGTCGCCGGCGTTCCGGAAGTCCTTGCCGAAGCCGCGGGAGCCGCGGTAGTTCACCTGGACAGTGCACAACCCTGCGGCAGCCAGCTCTTGCGTCCACGGGTCCATGCCAGTGGTGTGGCGCGACCATGGGCCGCCGTGGATGACCAAGACGGCCGGCCACGGCGGGCGGCCGGATGGCAGGGTCAGGAATCCGGTGACCCGCCGGCCGTCCCTGGCCTGGAACGTAATGGGCTCGCGACGCTGGATGCGCACCTTCTCCAGGCCCGAATACCTGGCCAGCTGCCTGCTCACGGTATTCGTGGTCCGGCCGAAGGTGATGTAGGCGGGTCCGCCAACCGGATAGCAGACCTCGGCCAGGCAATGGCTGTCGTTACGATCGATGATCCGCGCCGGCGCGCGGTGGGCGATGTCCTGGAGCCGCGCCAGGTCGGCTGCGGCCTCCGCGGTGATAGCCGATTGAGGACTAGCCGGATCGGTGGTCGTGACCAGGTCCGGACCGCTGCCGTCCGGAGCCATCAGCACAGCGGTGATGTCGTACCCCTCGTAACCGGTCAGCACAGCCGGGCGCCAGCTGGAAGTGCCGAGCCGGATCAGCGCGACCGTGTCGCGGTCTACTGAACTGGTCGCGAACAGCGTGCATCCGTCGGTGCTGAAGGCAACCGGGCGCGAGGCGCCGCTGTCGACGGCCGGAACCTGGGCAACGGCTGTCCACGAGTTGTCTGCTAGGCGACCGTGCCACCATTCGGTGGTGTTTCCGTTGGCACAGACCGCCAGCGCCTGGGTGCCGCTAGCGATCCACTGCAGCACCGGTTTGCCGGGACCCGCCCACTCTGAGATGACAGCGGCTGTGGGGGTGACCTTCTGCAGTTCGAACTCGCCCGATGGTGAGTGCCGTACGGCCGTCAGGACCGTCGGATTGTCCGTGCCGAGCTGCCCCACGTACTGGGCGTCCGCAGCGTGGTCCGGCGTGAGCCTGGTGAGCGCGCCAGACCGCAGGTCCAGCCACACTAGCCAGCGTTTGTCAGCGCCGGCGCGATCAAGCACGAGCACGAGCCCGCGGCTGTTCCTGCCCCAGTGGAAGTCGCGCAGCCGCCATGGCCGCAGGTCGGACGCCAGCCGCAGCGGAGCCTTGCCCGCACCAATCCATACGTTCGGAGCACCATCGTGCCAGCGAACCGCCGCTAGCCTGTCCCCTGTCGGTGCCAGCTTTGGCCTTGTCCACCCTGGCCCGCCAAAATGAGCAGGACCAGAACTCATCGATCGCCGCCGCAACGTGCCGTCATGCTACGACTCGCCGCGGCGGCGGCCCGATCACCGATCCCGTCGCAGCGCCATCGAGCGTGAGCTGTGAGGCACGCACACTGACACCCTGATCTCGAGGCCGCCAGCAGCGTCGCTCACGGCGGCCGACTCTCCTGCCGCTCCTAGGACGTTAGCCGCCGCCGCCGCGTACAGTCAAGTTTGCCTTGACTGATCGCTTCATACACAACTGCCGTTTGTAGTGCAATGTAATTGCTGTTTGACCGTCCTCGATGACAATGATGCGTCCCCGCGCCGCATCATCCCGACAACGCCAGATGGGTGGATCTTCAGATGACCAGCATCCGCATCGCCGTCGCCGCCGTCCTCGCCACCGCCGCCGTGCTCGCCGGCGCCCCGAGCGCCGCGCACAGCGCGCCCGCTAAGGCGAACCCTGCCAGCATCACCGAGGCCGGCCCAGTGCCGTGCTGCCCCGAGTAACTCGCGGCCCGGTCCCGGTTAGCAGCGCTAGCCGGGCTCCGGCTAGCCCTGAGTGACGGCGTCGACATTCTCGCGAGCCGCCCGGGTCAACGGGTGATCGGGGCCGAGAACGCGTTCGCTGTCGGCCAGCGTCTGCTGGAAGATGGCGATCGCGTCCGTGAGCCTGCCTGCAGTGTGATAAGCGTGCCCGAGATTGCTGCGCAGCGTGAGCGCATTCTGGTGATCCGGGCCGAAGACGGCCTCGCAGTCCGCGATCGTGCGCTCGTACACGGGAATCGCGTCCGCCAGCCGGCGCGCGGAATGGTAGGCAGAGGCAAGGTTCCCGCGGGCGGTCAGGGTGTGCGGATCACGCGGTCCAAGGGCCTGCTCGGAGTCCACGACGGTGCGCTCATACTCGGCAATGGCTTCCCGCACCTTCCGGGCTGAGTGATAAGCAGCAGCCATGTTGCTGCGGGCAGTGAGCGTGTCGCGGTGATGCGGTCCTTGCAGTTGCTCGCGGTCAGCCAGCGTGCGCGCGTAGACCGGCAGCGCCTCCCGCATCTTGCCCGCCGTCCGGTAAGCGAAGGCAAGGCTCGCCCTGGCCGCGATGGTGTCCAGGTGCCGCGCGCCCTGGACTCGCTCACGGTCGGCGAGCGCGCGCTCGTACAGGTCGATGGCTTCCTTCAGCTGGCCGGCGTCGCGGTAGCAATCTGCCAGGCTCGCGCGTGCGGCGATGGTGTCCGGATGTCGCGGCCCCTGACTTGCTTGCCGGGCGGTGACATTGCGCTGGTGCACCGCGATGGCATCCGCGGTACGCCCGACCTCGAGGTAGGCGTGCGCCAGCTTCGTCAATGCCGTCAGGGTGGCAGGATCGCCTGGGCCGAGTGCGTCCTGCGCCTCGGCTAGGGTGGCCTCGTACAGGCCGATGGCGTTTGCCGGCTGGCCGGCGCGCTCGAAGCTGTCGGCCAGTTTCCCTCTGGCGAGTGAGGTGTCATGGTGATTGCCGCCGAGTAGCTGGCCATTCGCAGCGAGCAGGGCCTGCCAGTACAAGACCGCCGAGCTGGTCAGGCCCCCATTGTCCAGGCTCTCGCCAACCTTCGTCAGCACCGGGTGGCAGCCACCGTCCCACAGCAGGCCGCCGGTCACCTCGCGCAGCGTCGCGGTGGAATCCCGCAGTGCCTGGGTGAGCGCGGGCCCCGTTTTGCCAGCAGGCCACGCTTGCACGATGGCGTCGGCTGCGACCCGGCCCACCTGGTCGCGATGCTCAGACGAGACGAAGCTTCGCACGGCGCGCTGGAGCTGGGCGGGCATCCGCACCGTGCGCGTGCTGCTGGCAGCATCGACGGTCAGCAGCCCGAGCTGCGCCAGCGCCGTCAGCGCGTTCCTGACTTGCATCTGAGCCGCTGCCCGTGCCACTCCTGGCCGGCCGATGACATACCCGCAGGCGGCGTCGCTCATCAGGACGCCCCCCGGAACGCCGTCCGGATCCAGCATCGCCACCAGCGCGAGAAGCGGCCAGGCAAGGCCAGCCGGGATGATCTCGCTGGCCCGGTCGACCGCGAGCGACCAGGCAACGAGCACCGGAGTGGGGCTGGAACTCCCCCAGGCACCCGCGAATCGCTGACGACGCGCGGAGAAGACGGCGCGGTAAGTGCGGCAATCCAGGCGGCGCCCGATCATCACGGCCGTAGCCAGGTCCAGGCTGATCGGCAGGCCGCCCAGGTCATCGACAAGGTCGGGGGCACCGAGGCGGAGATCAGGGTCGTCCTTCAGGGCCGCCGTGAGGAAGTTGACCGCCTCGCGGTGACTCAATGGTCCGATTTGCCGAAGCCGTGCCGCCTGGAGGCCGAGCCCCTGCCCGGCGCCGCGCGTGGTGACCAGGACGCGGCGGCCAGCTCCCTGGGGCCACAAGCCCTCGAGGTCGCGCGCCTCGACTATGCCGTCGAGGACCACCAGCCACGGCCTGGTGCTGCTGGCCAGCCACTCGAGCATCGCGGCCGCGGCAGGCTCGATGCCGTTAGTGACCTCGGCGACGCTCAGGTCGATGAGCGCCTGCGCGTACCCGGTGAGCACCGCGTCCCGGCTTGACGCGTTGACCCAGATCAACGCGTCGATGGCCCGGTTTCGAAGCAAGTCCCTGGCCGCGGCAGCCGCGAGCTGAGTTTTGCCGGTGCCACCGCCAGGGCTGGCGGCCGGCTGATCCGCAGCTGCGGTGTCGGAAAGGATTAACACCTCGCCCGCAAGCAGGCTTTCGGCCGGGCCGATGCCAGTCTCCGGCCGTAGGCAATAGTTCTCGGCGAGCGCGGGTACCGCCCCCGACCATAGCGGCCAGCGCGTCTGCTGGTCTGCCTGGCTGTCCGCACCGAAGCCGATGACCTGACTGTCCATGTGTGCGCGGTCACCGCCGGGCTAGCAAGCTGTCTTTATCTAGACGTCACATTATGATGCATTGGCCCTTCTCCCAGGCCATTTGCGACGACTTCTTGCGCTCGCGCTGCTCACGGCGGCCCCGCGCAGTGCCCCGTCCATCCGAGCGAGCGGCAACTGAGGGGGACAATCATGGGAACGGAGCCTGACGGGCCGACTATTCGTGACCCTGGCGCCGCACATTCCGGTGAGATGAAGTCATTTGCGACATTGGCTGCAGCCTGCCGCATCCTTGGAGACGGAGGCACGGCGTGCTATTCGCCGATCGCGTTGAGGCCGGCCGGGCGCTGGCCAAGCGGCTGCTCTACCTTCGCGGGCTGCCCGTGGTCGTGCTAGGCCTGCCACGTGGCGGCGTACCGGTGGCAGCCGAGGTAGCCAGCGCCCTCGGCGCTCAGCTTGATGTGATCGTGGTCCGTAAGCTAGGGGTACCCTTCCAGCCCGAGCTGGCCATGGGCGCGGTCGGCGAAGCCGGGGCACGGGTCATCGACCCCGAGGTCATGCGCATGGCCAGCGTGTCGGCTGACGAACTCAGCCGGATCGAGGAACGCGAGCGGGCCGAGGTCGATCGCCGGGCCCGAAGGTACCGTGCCGGTCGCGACCGGGTGGCGCTGGCGGGCCGGGTCGCGGTAATCATTGACGACGGAATCGCCACCGGCTCGACCGCCAGGGCCGCCTGCCAGGTGGTCCGGGCCCTTGGTGCCGCCCGGGTAGTGCTGGCTACACCGGTAGCTCCGCCAGGCTGGGAACGCCGGATAGGCCGCGACGCCGACGAAGTGGTCAGCGTGGCGACGCCGGCACCATTTTTCGCGATCAGCCAGTTCTACGCAGACTTCTCCCAGACCAGTGAAGAAACCGTTGTCGCCTGCCTGTCCCGGCAGCCAGGCCGGGCGCCGCTGGCTGCCGACCAGGCCGTCGGGCACGCAGGACGGCCCGGGCAGGCGGATCGGCGCCATCAACCGCCGGGCTAGCCTAACGGTAATGACGGACCGCAAGCCGCCGGAGATGAGCTTCCGCTCGTGGATCGACCAGCAGATCAGCGAGGCGGCGGAGCGGGGCGCCTTCGACAACCTTCCTGGCGCAGGCAAGCCGCTGCCCAGCAAGCCGGACCCAGACGGTCTTGGCTGGTTGCGAGATTACGTCCGGCGAGAGGGCGTTTCGACGGATGAGCTTCTGCCGACCCCGCTGAAGCTGCGCAAGCAGGTTCACCGGCTGACCGAGACCGTGCCAGGCATGCGCACCGAGCAGGACGTCCGGGATGCCGCCGCGGAACTCAATAGGCAGATCATGGAATGGCGCCGGATCCCGATTGGGCCGCCCGTCTTCGTTCCCCTGGTCGACGCGGACGCCCTGGTTCGCACCTGGGGCGATAGCCGGCCAGAAACTCAGACAGATACGCCACGGCAAACCCCGGAAAACAGCCAAGAAACGGCCAGAGTGCCCAGCAAGCCGCGACGGTGGTGGCAGCGGGACCGGCGCAAGCGGCGCTAGTGTCGGTCCAGGACGACACAGGACTGGGAGGGCACCGAATGCCTATGTTCATGGACTTCCACGACGACCTCAAACTGCCGCCAGAGGCCGTCGAGCAGATCGCTCAGGGCACGCGGGACGGCGCGACCGACGAGTTCGGCGTCCGGCAGGTGGAGCTGTACCACAACGCCGACGGCAAGGTCTACTGCCTCCTGGAGGGCCCGGACGAGGACGCGATCCGCAGGCATCACGCCGCGCTGGACGTTCCCTGTGGCGACGTGCACCAGGTGAGCGGCCTGCTCTGACCGGGTTTCAGGCGAATCGAGTGCTCCGGCGAACGTTCTCGCCGGGGCACTCGGTGGCAGATCGCTGGACAAATCATCCTGTAAGATGCGGCTTATCCCATCCCTATTTGGCCTGAATGCGGCAACGCTGACAAAAGAACAACGGTGTTGTAGCAATGACGTTAACAACCCCTGTGTGCGTCTGACTGGCCGCACTTGGCCAGTCGGCCGATAACGATAACGTTTCATAGGTTATATAACCTCACCAACGGCTGCGCGAAGCACTAGCGCGCACCAGTTAGGTTGGGCGGATTCGCTTTCGGCCGCTAGACAGCGGGCAACCGGGCGGGCACGTTCGCCGTCGTCAAGGCAGGGGGACCTTGAGTGAGGTGCGCAATGAACGAATCTCGGCGCAAGGTGGCCGGACAAATAGGCGCGGTGGCGATCTGCGGCGTGCTGCTGAGCGCCTGCGCAGGTACGCCAGGCGGCCACGGAGCCATCAGCACGGGCTCGGAGGTGATCAGCCCATCGGTGCCCGGTACCGCCACGCCGATCGTTTCGAGCCTCGGGAGCGGCACCGCCAGTCCGTCTCCGCTTGCAACGGATGTGTCGCCAAGCCCGCCTGCCGCCGCCGGATGGCCGCGCTGCAGCCCCGCACAGCTGACGGCAACCTTCCTGTCGCTGGGCGCGGCCACCGGCCATGTTGGCGTCGAGATCGTGTTCCGCAACTCGTCGGCCAGGCATTGTCACCTCTACGGCTACCCGGGCCTGCAGCTGGTCAGCGCCCGCGGCAAGGCCCTGCCGACGACCGTTTCCCGGGGCGGATCGTTCCTGTTCCCGGCGGTCACTCCGCACGTCGTCGGGCTCGCGCCCGGGCAGAAAGCGTCATTCGACCTCGCGTACGCAGACAACCCGACCGGCAATCCTCCGCCGCCCTACCAGCAAGCCTGCCCCGCGGCAGCCAGCCTCAAGATCATTCCGCCGGGCGAGGTCACAGCGGTGACCGTGCGTGCCAAGATCGCTCCGTGCAGCGGTGACTTGAGCGTCTCCCCAGTTGTGGCGGGCACGGCCCCGGTCCGGTTCAGCTGAACCGCCCGGCCTCGCGCGCACCGCAGCCGCAGTGAACAACGTCCCTGCGGACGATCACCTGTCTCCGGCCTGGCGCTTGATCTCGCGCTCGATCTCGCTCTCCGAGATCGGCTTGCGCCCGTAAACGAACCAGCCGTGGCCGGCTGTTATGAACAGCCACGCAAGCAGCGGGTAGACGATCCAGATGTTCCACACGTCATGGATCCCGGAGCTTTGGCTGAAGCCGCTGGCAGGCCAGCCCCCCGCGTTGTGGTACTCGGTCACGGCCCAGATCGTCACTAGAATGATCATGCCGAGGCTGGACAAAGCCGTATTGATCCGGAAGCGGCGTCTGCGCTCGATCTGCTTGATTGCCTGCTCGCGGCCAAGCTCCTCGCTGCCTGCCGGCGCATCCGT
The DNA here is from genome assembly GCA_052143255.1 of Streptosporangiaceae bacterium. Classification (GTDB taxonomy): domain Bacteria; phylum Actinomycetota; class Actinomycetes; order Streptosporangiales; family Streptosporangiaceae; genus JAJYUU01. The sequence goes on from JBKQTJ010000112.1 coordinate 21,412, forward strand.
CTTGGTATCGGTACGAGTTCGGTCGATGGTGTCCGGCATCTCGACCCCCTCCTTCGCGGCACGACTCACCATTGAGTCGTCGGCTTCAGACCAGCAGGCGCGTGCGCGGCGCAACAGGGCCAGAGGTCGCCTGCTAGCTGGCAAAGGGCCTGGGCGCAAGCCGTGCGCAGGATGGCCGGGCGTGCGGAACGGTCAGACCGCGGTGCCCAGGCAGACGACAGGTTGATGCTCGGGGCTAGCGCTTCAGCCGAGCCAGAACGGGCGAAGTAAGTGCTGGTCGCCAACCTCCGCGAGCAGCTAGCCGCCCGATTGCTCAGACGCGGCCGAGGCTGGTTCTTGGCGTGATTCCCGCCTGCCGGAGTTGCTGAACGCCGCGGCGATCGAGCTCGACGGCAGGCAGCGCCGTAATGGACCAGGCCATCGCGTCCTCTTCGGCCATCGCGAATACTGGCTGCTGGGCCTCCGCGGCGAGGCGGGAGGTCCTGGACGTGATCGCGTTTGCTGATACGCCGAACGATCCGCCAACGGCTGCGATGGAGGTCCAGACCTCGGCGGCGCCGGCGAGGTTGCTGACAGCAAGGTAGAGAATCCCGGCCAGGGCAGCGGCCACAATCACCAGCACGGCCCAGTAATGCCGGATTATCCGGCGGACGATCACAGCAGAGCGGCGCAGTGCAGCCTCGCCGGCAGCCACGTAGGCCTCCGGCGTGAGCAGCCCGGCTGCTGACTGAGCGCCGGTCAACAGCATGAGCCAGACATCACCTTGCGGGAGCAGGTACTCGCGCATCGTCGCCGCGGCGGAACGCGCATCGCCTTTCTTCAGCCGGCCGCCGGTTGCGGGGACCGCCGCTGCCGCTAGTTCACTCCAGCGGCCGAGCGACGTGGACACGACGGCACCAGCGTGCGGCGGGAATTGGCTGGACAGGGTTGCCAGCCATTCCTGCAGCTTCGAGATCCGCTCCCGGCCAAACTGCCTGGCGATCGCGGGCGCGAACGAGCCCTCTGCTGCATATTCCGGCGGCGGATTCACGGTGTCGCGAAGCGACCTGCCCAGCTCATAGGCCAGCTGGATCTCCGGCGGGGCCGCCGTCAGAGCCTCGAGAATCGTCAGGTTAAGACTCTGCAGCGGCCCTTTAATTGCGCTCTGGTCGGCGTAGTTGGCGGTGATCTCAGGCGCCACGGCCGGCTGGGCGACTCCCGGCAGATCCGACAGGTGCTGTAGCAAGTGGTTGAGGCGACATACCTCTAGTTCGCGTCGCTGCGGCGGCTGCAGTTCGCGCCCCGTTGGCAGTTCGGGCATGCTGCCGGCAGGCGGCGCTTGGATGTCCCCGTAGAGGACCGCCATGGTCCAGCCCGCATACAAAGCGAGTTGCACGGCCGTCAGTGGCGGCGGCGACACCAAGTCCGCCGGTGCGAGCGCTTGGTCGATGACGGTCATACTGCTCGAAACTGATTCGTCAGCGGGCTGTCCCGAGGGCGGCAGACCCGTCACATCCGTCATGGCGGCGGCTGTGCCGCCCAGATCGTGTCCGTCCGCCGAGTTCTGTACGTCTGACATCCGGGATCTCCTCTCGAAGTACCCCCGGTAAGACATCCGCGGTAACCAGGCCCGATTAACCAGTCACCATAGGTCGGTATTAGCACGACGCGCGCTGAAATCGAAGCTTTATAGGGGAAACGGCGACGTACTTCGGCCGGCCACATTTAACCGCTCGGGGCACTGGCAAGGCTGGCCATCATCCCCGCCATTGCCGGGCCGGGTCGGGAAGGGTCGGCGGAGTCAGGAAGTGTGGCGGGTTCGCCAGGTCTAGCGCGTCCAGCGGGTCGATCGCGGCCGCGTCGCGCCGGGTCAGCGGCGGCAAGTTCCACTTCCGCTCGATGAGCTTGAGGATGGAGGTGTGGTCATAGACCTTTCTGGTCACATACCCCGGCCTGGCGTACGGGGAGACGATTACGGCGGGTACCCGGAACCCAAGCCGGTCGTAGGCTGACGGGCCGGCGTCGGCTGTGTCGATCTGTTTGGCGTATTTGGTAAACCGGAGCAATCGCAGCAGCAGGTAGCGCTGCATGGGACTCTGGCCGGGTACGTCATCCGGCGCTACTGCCGCGGGCGGCGGCACGTGATCGTAGTATCCGCCGTGTTCGTCGTACAGCCAGATCAGCAACGTATCCGGCCAGCCCCGCCCGGTCATGACCGCGTTGATGACCTTGGCAGCAAAGCCTTCGCCGACCTGGATATCTTGCGGGTTTTCCTCCGAGCAGCTGCCGAAGTCGGGATCGACGATGCTCACTGCCGGCAGTTTGCCCGTCCTCGCTGCCTGCCAGAACTGGTCGATCGAGCGCAGGTGGTTGACAGACCGCAAGAACCCCAGCGGGTACAAGTCAGCGGTGGTCTGCAGCTTGCTTTCCATGGTGGCAATCAGTTGCGGGAAAACAGCGGCGAGCAAGGCACCGAGGACACGCAGGAAGTTCAGTCCCCAAGCATGTGACAGCCGGCGCCAGTTGGCCCGGACAGCGGGAAGGTGATGATAGTTCGTCCAGCTGATCCCGTGCGCGCCAAGCAGATCGAAAATCGTGCCGCCGGCCGGGTAGTCGACCATCCCGAATGGCAGATCATCAATGAGCCCGTTCGCGGTGCCGGAAACCAGGAACCGCCGGTTGGGGAACGTCGGCCCGAGACAGGACGAGAACCACCGAGTCGCGAGCGGGAAAGTCCGCGCTAAGCCGTGATAGAACGGCAGCTCGCGCTGGTCCCAGTAAGTCATGGCCACAGTCGCGTCCCGGCCCGGCAGGGTCTGCTCGATACTCCGCACGAATCCCGCGCAGTTGCCGCCGCCCCACTGGATATGGCTGGCATTCCAGGTTTGCGTTGGCACAGCCACCTTCTGCCGGGTGCCCGCGAACCGGTGCATCCGGACTACGGTCCCGTCCATCGCCACGTTCCCCGGCGACGGCAGTCCACGCGAATCTAGCGGTAAGCCATCTCCCCGGCCGCCGGCCAGCGTGCCGAGGTAGTTGTCGTACGAATGGTTCTCCATCATCAGGATCACGATGTGCTTGATCTGCGGAAGGCAGTCAGCACCCATCTTCATCGCGGGCCGAGGGCGCGCGGCCGGGTTCACCTCAAGCCGCGAGAGGCGCCGACGCGCGGCCGCTAGTTCGATCCGATCCAGCATCATGCCAGCCTCGCAGATCGCTCACTACTGCCACCAGAGGGCCGTCGTTCCCCACCTGAACGGTGCCTGCGGGCACTTGCCACCGGCTAGCGCAGTGCTACTATCTACGTACGTAGATAGTAGATCGAAGGTTGTGATGGCAAGGCGGACCGGGTCAAGGGGCAGAACGCCAGGGAAAAGATAGCGTCCCAGCAAGCCGCAGCGCGGCGAGCGGAGACGCGCCGGCGGGCGCTGGTCGCGGGCGGCAGTGTTGCGCTGGTCCTGGTGCTGCTGGTTGCGATCATCGTTGGCAAGCTCGCGCAGGTGCCCGCCCGGGCAGGCGCGGCATCGCCCGCAGCCGACCCGGCAGTCGCGCGGGCCATCAGCAGCATTCCAGCGGCCACGTTCAACAGCGTGGGCACCGGTACCGCGTCCGGCCTGACGTCAATCAGCGGCCAGCCTGAACTGATCGGTCACGGAAAACCGGAGCTGCTGTACATGGGCGGCCAGTACTGTCCGTTCTGTGCCGCTGAGCGATGGGCGATCGCAGCGGCCGTCAGCCGCTTCGGCACGCTGTCCGGCGTGCACTTCATTTACTCCTCGCCAACCGATGTCTATCCCAGCACACCGACGCTCTCGTTTTACGGATCCAGATACGTCAGCAAGTACCTGACTTTCGTCCCGGTGGAGTGGTATGGCGAGAAGCCGGACCCCGGTACGCCCTTCCGGCACGTCTACCTGCAGTTTCCGACACAGCAGCAGGTAGCCCTCTTCGCCAGGAACGCGGGCGGCTCCATCCCGTTCGTCGACATCGGCAACCGGTACCACCTACCGGAGGCTCAGTACCTGCCCTCAGCCCTGGCCCACCTCAGCTGGGCTCAGGTCGCCGCCGCGATGCACGAACCGGTCAGTCCAGTCGGCAAGGACATCGACGGCGCTGCCAACATGATCACCGCAGCGATCTGCACTCTCACCAACGGCCAGCCGCGCAACGTCTGCACCTCCGCGGCCGTCGCCGCAGCAAGCCGGTCAATCTGAACCGCCAGTTGCGCCGCCTGGCGGCAGGCGGCTGGACAGCAGGGGCATGGTCTCAGCGTGACAGAATGTGTCGGCATGAGTCAGGTGGCGTCGATCGTCGTCTTCACCAATCATCTCGAGCGGTCCGTGGCGTTCTATCGCTTGCTTGGGATTCCACTTGAGGACGAGGACCACGGTGACGGTTACGTTCACGCGGCGGGCGAGATCGGCGGCGTGCACGTGGCCATCCTGCCTGCTGCCGCGCCGGGAAGCAGTGCCGGATGGCGCGCTGGCGGGAGTACCCTCGTTGGTTTCTGGGTGCCCGCGCTCGACGCAGCCCTGGCGGCGCTGGAGCCGCTCGGGACCGATTTGCTCCAGGCGCACCAGGTCTGCGAGTGGGGATGCCGGTTCGTCGTGGCTGACCCAGACGGCCGGGCGGTAGAGGTGAACCAGCGCGGCCACTGCTCAGAGCCTGGCACCGGCGAGCGTGCTGGGGTGTGAACAACGAACATGGCCAGTACACCGCACACCGCGACCACGGTCTTCAGAGCGGTCACGGGTATGGCTCAGGGGCGCCGGCAGCTCGTGCTGGCTCACGGGCCTATCCGGTGATGAAGCCAGCGCGCTTCTCGATGCGCCTCACGATGTCCTCGTGGACAGCATCGGGCGGCTGCTCGCCGTTGACGATGAGCAGCCATTCGCGGTCGGCGTAGTAATCAAGCAGCGGCACGGTGCGTGCCAGGTACACCTCCAGGCGGTGCTCGACGACAGCCTGGGCGTCCTCTGCGCCGCGATCACGAGCGAGCAGCCGGCGCACTAGTTCCTCGCGGGAGACATCGAGATGGATCGCGGCCTGTACCTGGGCTCCGAGCGGCCGCACGACTTCGTACGAGGCCTTCGCCTGCTCGACCGTGCGCGGAAAGCCATCAAGCACATATCCATTGGACGCTGCCAGCACCGGTTTGCGAAGGATGTCCATGACCAGCCCGTCCGGAACCAGGTCGCCGCGGTCGAGGTAGGCCTTCACGGTCCGGCCGAGTGCCGTCTTGTCGCGGACGTGCTTGCGCAGCAGATCCCCGCTCGAGATGTGCGCGATGCCGAACCGCGCGGCGAGTCGCTCGGCCTGCGTTCCCTTGCCTGCGCCGGGAGCGCCGATCAGCAGCAGTCGCATCTGGTTAAATTCTCCGAACCGTGCGCCTATCACGTTCCATGAGTGCCTGCGCGTACGGATGGGGACCACCACCAGGGCTGGTCCCCATCCAGGAGCGCCCAACTCCGCGGCACCCGCTCCTGGCGGAGCAACCTTGCCTGACTTTCGCGGTTGGGCCGGCGCCTTGTCAATGCGGACAGCGGGGAAGAGCCTCGCGGCAGGACGCTCGGCGCCACAGCCTGAGACCCCATGTGCGAGCCGGAGAAACGTTGGCGCCGAGCCGTAAAGACAAGCGTGTCACCTTTTTGTCTCGTCATTAATGGTTTAAGAGTCAACGTCATGACTTACGGTGCGCTTCGTTTAGCCGCATGTCAGGAGATCATTATCGTTGCGTCGTGGCGCCCATGACGACGCTCATCCCTCGTGTAGAGTTCGGATCTGCTCGGAGCCAATAACGATCGAGACGCGTAGCAACGACAGGTATAGCGGAGCGCACTTTACCGGGCAGTTGAACACGCTATTCGGGCGGCACGCCTACCTACGGACACAAAGACGGCCTACAGACGCAAGACGGGGCTTTATCTACGGGGAGGTCGTGCCAATGACGGCAGAGCCGGCGCCACACCCAAATGGGGAGAGTGACCCGCGCCGACCACGCCCCAGACTGGCCGTATTGTGCCTGGCTCTCGGCGTGGTCCTCGGACTGGCTGCCCTGATCTGCGGTGCCCTTGGCGCGGTGAGCGCCCAGCAGTCGATGGCCTTGGGCTTTGCCGCAGCTCTGCTGATCATCGCCGGGCTGATAGCGATCGCAGTTCCCGACGCGGCGACCATGCATCGGCGCGCATTCCAGGCGGGTTTGCTCGCCGGCGCGCTCATGAGCCGCCTGCGAAACGCCTTTCGCCGACCTGGCGATGGGCGCGATTAGCCGGCCCTCTGCGCAGGGAGAACCGGCAGGAGACCCGCGTTGGGGCCTTTAGCGGCTTAGGGTCGCTGCTACCGCTGCGTCAATTCCTCAGACGGCTGGATATTTAATACTCACCGGCCGCGCCGCGGTTGAGATGCCGTGCAGAACACGATTTTCACTGACGCGGGACCGGCCTTGACCGGATCTGGGTCGTGCGGACCACATAGTTAGGATTAGCGCACCTAGCCTGCGCCATTAACCGCCTGACTGCGCCAAATTGGTTGAACGTCGCCATATTGCAGGACGGTCTTCGACTTGGCCGGTGGCAAGGCGGTGTTTGGTTACCTTGCCGGCGACGGGCGATGATCCACCTGTCCTGCTTTACCGGCCGGCCATCGTCCCACCAGGCGCGACTACCGGACGGATCATGGTGACCACCCCGGTGGGGACGGCGGCGGGCAACGACCGGTTCCGCGTGACCTAATCTCCATCGTCCAGCCCACCCGCTAGCCAGCCGGCTAGTAGGCAGATGCCACTCGATGTCCTGCTCGAGCAGATGGCGCCCCCTTATCGCTGTCGGCGGTATGGAACCTCGGCGATGCGGAGCGGCGCAGCGAGCCCTCTCCACCTCTTCTCCACAGGATCGGCACCCGTCAGGCAAGACGGCCGGCTCTGATGAATACCAGAGCGGCGCATCGCTGACAGGCAGGTGCACCGCATCGGGGCAGCCGGGCGGCGCCCCACGCTGGCTGATCCGGTGCCTGTGCCGGGGGGCGCGCGAGACAGGATAGGCACCGGACAGCCAGCGGATCGAGCAGAGGCACGATAGCCGCCTGCGCAGAGCGGCCAGCGCCAGTCCAGCGGCCAGCGCCCGTCCAGCGGCCAGCGCCAGTCCGTCGCAGTCACGCGCGTGCAGCAGCCGACGGGCGAACTAACCATAACCATGCGCATCTCACCCGTGTGATCATCCGGTAGCAGCTAACATGATGCGGCATGCGACAGATGGGTGGTTTCGGAAGCTTGGCCGCGGTGCTCGTGAGCATCTGGAGCCTGATCGGGGCGCTGCTGGTGAGCCACGGCCCCGCTATGGCGGCGATCACCGGGCACCGGACAGCAGCCGCCGTGCCGAACTTCGGCAATCCCAACGGGCACGTGCCGGTGCCCGCGCCCGGCCGCGCCGTCAACACCAGCCACCCCAACCACGTGATCGGACACGGCTCGGGGGCCGGTTGCACGTCCGCGGCCGTGGTCCGGGCCGTCGCCGAGGGCGGCATCATTACGTTCAACTGCGGCCCGAAGCCGGTCACCATCGTGATGACGCAAACCGCGTCAGTGATCAAGACCCGGCACCTGGTGGTGCTGGACGGCGGCGGCAAGATCACCCTGAGCGGGGCCGGCAAGCGCCGGATTCTGTACTCCGACACCTGTGCCGGGAAGTGGTCAACCGACGACTGCGTCAATCAGCCCTATCCGCAGCTGGTGGTGCAGAACATCACGTTCGAGGACGGGTACAACGGCAGGCATCAGGCGACATGTACGGCTAACACGCCCGCATGCTGGTACGGCGGCGTGGACGGTGGCGGCGCGATCTACGCCGAAGGCGGCCAGTTCAAGGCGGTCAACTCCCGGTTCATCGGCAACCGCTGCTATCGGTACGGACCCGACCTCGGCGGCGGTGCGATCCGCGTGCTGGCCCAGTACGAGAACCGCCCGGTCTACATCACCAACGACACCTTCACCGGCGGCCGCTGCTCCAATGGCGCGGCGCTGAGCAGCATCAGCGTCCAGTGGGACGTCTATAACAGCCTCTTCACTAGGAACAAGGCGATCGGATGGGGCGCTAACCCGGCGGCGCCCGGCACCGCCGGCGGCGGCAGCGGCGGCGCCATCTACAACGATGGCGCTGACTACAACACGCTGATCGCCGGCACGGTGATGCGCAATAACACGGCCAGAGAAGGCGGCGGTGCCATCTTCTACGTCGTAGATACCGGCTGGGGCACGCTGACGCTCAAGGACTCACACCTGCACCACAACCCGAGCGGCGTGTTCCAGACCGCGCCGGGCGTGTACGACGACAGAGATGGCCATGACGGCCCGCCAGTGATGATCAACTCAACCGACAACTGAAGCCGCATGCTGGCCTGCCGGCGCGAGTCTTAAGACCCAATTGCTTCTACCCGGCTGGTCGTTGGATCTGCTGGATCTTGAATCCCAGATTTCCGAGAACCTTTACCGCGCCGGTCTTGCCGCCCTCGAAATCACCGGAGGCAAGGCGCTGGCCCGTGGCGAACTCGTAAGCCGTGCCCAAGATTGCTTTCGGCGGGTAACGGCGTTCGTCCCATACCAGTTCATAACTCGTGGTAGGGGCGAAACCGTGTTCGGAGAAGAACGCCTCCGGCCCCAGTCGGTCGTACTCCTGTATCGCGCGCACCACGTCATCCTGGCTCACGTCGTCCCACGCAACCATTTGCTTAGCCCTCCTTGGCCGGTGCCCGGACGGTGTCGTCGGCCCTGCTGAGAACCTGGCCGATCATAACGGCGCCGTCGCCTGCGGCCACGACGTCAGCGGCGGTCTGGTCCCTGAGGTGCTGCCGGCGGCAGCGGTTTCTGCCGGGCGAAGACCGTTGCTGGGCCTAGCTGGTGCCCACCGACCTCACGCGCCGTCCTTTCCCATCCCGGCTAGCTCGTAATCCGCCGGCTGGGATGGCAGCGGTGGCCGAGCTAATGCTCGCCGCGCTCGCGACCACACGATCCGGGTGAGCTGATCGCCCGTCTCCGCGCTCCGGCGCGGCGGGCGCATGGCGCGTTGACGAGCAGCAGCACAACACGCAACCATCGGACCTGTGGAGTCATTCACAGGGAAGCTAGCAGTGGTGACCGGCGGTGGTTCCGGCATGGGGCGCGAGCTTGTCCGCCAGCTGGCGGCGCATGGATGCTCGGTCGCGACCTGCGACCTGAATGCGGACGCTGTCGCGGCGGCCGCGGCCAAGGCGCGGGCAGGCGCCCCGCCGAACGTCCGGGTGACCAGCCATGTCTGCGACGTCTCTGCGGAGGCGCAGGTCCTCCGGTTCCGCGATGAGCTGCTGGCGGAGCACGCCAGCGATCATGTCGACCTGGTCTTCAGCAACGCTGGCGTCGGTGGCGGGGCCAGCTTCGTCACTGACTCCCGTGCGGAGTGGGAGCGGACGTTCGCCATCGACTGGTGGGGGGTCTATTACTGCGCCCGCGCGTTCCTGCCGCTGCTCATCGCGGCCGGTGACGGCGTGCTCGTCAACACCAGCAGCGTGAACGGGCTGTGGGCGTCGCTGGGCCCGGGCATGCCGAATACCGCCTATAGCACGGCCAAGTTCGCGGTGCGCGGCTTCTCGGAGGCCCTGATCGAGGACCTGCGGGCACACGCGCCCGGAGTCCGGGTCGCCGTCGTAATGCCTGGGCACGTGGGCACTGACATCGTCGCGAACAGCCTGCGCGCTCGTGGCCTGCCGGAGCCCGAGCACATGAGCAACGCCCAGTTGGAGGAGGTGATCCCCAGCCGCGCGCGGGCCAGACTGATCCGCGCCGGCCTGCTGGCGGACGGCGCGTCCACCGATGACCTGCGCCAGATGCTGGCCCGGCTGAACACTGACTTCCGGGACAAGGCGCCAGTCAGCGCGGGTGAGGCGGCGACCATCATCCTGGACGGCGTGCGATCGGGGGCCTGGCGGATCCTAGTCGGCAAAGACGCCAAGGTGATCGACGCGGCGGTGCGCGCGAAGCCCGAAGCCGCCTACGACTACGCCGAGCTGTTCAGCGTGGCAGCGCAAGAGGCGGCTGCCACCACGAGCGAGAGCTGACAATCGAAGCCGCGCGGATTCAGCCTGATTGGGGCCGCGGCGCCATGGCTGCCGGCGTCATGGCAGCGGGTGTGCCTCGAAGAAGGCCCACATCACTGAGTTAGCGTTCAGCGCGTCGCTTTGCGGCCCGAGCACGTTGGTGATCACTGCGGGCATCGCCGGCCCGCCCGGCCATTCGTGACCTTCGCCGCGGATGGCGTAGAGCTCGACGACAGCGCCGCCGGTGCAGCCGACGTACTCCGTGAGGCTGTAGCCGCTACCGGACGTCACGTGCGGGCTTGCCGCGCAGTGATCCTGCCGGGTCCAGAGCCGCGCGGCAGTTGGCACAGAGTAGGTCCAGTACGGCTCGCCGTGTCCGTTGAAAGGGTCGATCGGGTCCGCGGTGCCGTGGAAGGCGATCACCGGCACCGCCCTGCCGGCCGGGCAGGGGCGCGCAAAGCGCAGCCCTGCCACCGGAGCGATGGCCGCGAAGGTCCCGGAAGCGTCGCACGCGAGCTGGCTGGCCATCCGCCCGCCACCGGATACTCCTGTCGCGTATACCCGGTGCGGGTTAATGCAGTACCGCCCAGCAAGGTCGGTAACCAGGCTGGTCAGGAACGTGACGTCGCTTGGAGCGCTGGCGGGCGGGAGCTTGCCGTCGATCAGCGGCTGGCCGGCGATGTTCCAGTCGTAGCCGGCTCCGTCCTCGATCAGGGCCTGCGGGTAGGCGACGATGTAGCCGTCCGCGTCAGCGGCAGCGTCCATGCCACTGAACTTCTCCTGCGCGCTGGCTGTGCTCTCACTGCCGTGAAGATTGAGGACGAGCGCGATTTTCGCCGACCCCGTGTAGCCCGCGGGGACATGCACGATCACGACCCGTTTGTAGCCGCTGACGGTCACGGTGTACAGCTGCGACCCGGTGGCCCGGTGATGCCCGCAGCCAGACGTTCCGGATGCCGACGCCAGCGTCCCCGCCGTAGCCAGCGACGACGCTGCCCCGCCGTGACCGCAGCCCGCGACAGCGCCGGCGGCCAGCAGCGCCGCCATCGTCAGCCCGAGGCTGCGGCCGTGCCGTCGCATGCTCAGGCGCGCCGGGCGATCGCCTGCGACGGGCGCGTACGGGCTCGCGGCCGGGCCCAGGCGGGGCGACGTTCCGATCATTGGCTTCCCCTCCGGCGTCCTAGATATGCAACCTGGTTGCATATCTGCTACGATACGAGTGAGTGGCTACGAACGCAAACCCCTACCGGTTCGGCGACCTGCTCGCACTCGCCCGCCAGAGCTGGATCCGCCGGATGGCCAGCGAGCTGGCGGATCGCGGCTTCACCGACTACCGGATCACCGACGCAGCCGTCATGCGCCAGCTGAGGCGTGGGCCAGTCCCCGTCGGCCAGCTCGGCGCGGACCTGGGCGTTACCCGCCAGGCAGCGCGGAAGGTGGTTCGCGGCCTCCAGGAGCGCGGCTACGCCAATACGGAGCCAGACGCCGATGACGCCCGGAAACTCAACGTGATCCTTACGGCCGCCGGCCGCGCGTACGCAAGCGCGATCACCGAGGTGATTGCCAGGCTCAACCGCGCGCTCGCGGCCAAGGTGACGCCCGAGCAGCTCGCTGCCGCAGATACTGTCCTCCGCGAGTCCATCGAAGACGACCAGGTCGCGCTGCGCGCGCAGCGGATCCCGCCGCCGAGGCATACAGCACGGGCCTGACTGTTGCCAGCAGGGCAGCCCGTAGCGCGCGGACTCGCCAGCAGGCTGGCGAGCACCGGCGGCCGCCGGCGCTGGCGGACTGGGAGCGGCCGGGGGCTACTGTCCCTGGCCGCGGCACAACGCTCCGGCAGAGCCAGGTCAGTGTCCAGGCGCGAAGGCTACTGGCAGCCGCGCCGGGCCGGTGTTACCGCTGGTTGGCAGCCAGACCGCGTCGCCAGCCACCCGCGGATCGCGCAGCTGCCGGGCCAGGACTGTCAGGGCTACCGCCAGATCCTCCCGCGCCAGCAGGTGGCCTAGGCAGTAATGCGCGCCACCGCCAAAGGCGAAGTGCGGCGGCCGGTCAGCTGCGGCGATGTCGAATGTGGCGGCAGGAACGACACGCGGATCGGTCCCGGCCGACTCGCAGAACAGGTGAAGAGTCGTCCCGGCCTTGATCTCGACCCCGTCGAAGGTGAAGTCCGCGAGCGCCTCGCGCGTCACCCAGGTCGTGGTGGGATTGACTCGCATGACCTCCTCGACTGCGGCAGAGGCCAGTTCGGGCTGTAGCGCCAGCCGCCGCCACTGCGCCGGATGATCGATGAAGGTCTGCATCGCCAGGCCGAGCTGGTTGCGGGTCGTGTCGAAGCCGCCGAATATCAGGAGAACCAGCGAATCGCGCAGCTCAGATTCAGTAAGACCGTGCTCCGCGTAGCGCGCCCGCACCATCTGGGTAACGAAGTCCTCGCGCGGGCTGCGGCTTCGATCGGCAATGAGCGCATCCGCAAAGCCATACAAGTTCGCCAGCGCCGCCTCTATTCGCGGCAGTTCATTGCGGACGTTCACCCCCATCGCGAGGCCGACGGTGGCCGCGTCCGCCGCGATGTTGCGCCACTCGTGCCGGTCCGGGATGCCGAGCATCATCCCGAGAACGCCAGCAGCATACGGCTCGGCAAAGTCGGCCATGAACTCGCACCTACCGCTCGCGGCGAACGAGTCGATGAGCTCGGTGGCAAGCTCACGAAAGCGCGGCACCAATGACACTACCGGCCGCCGGGAGAATGCCGGGCTCAAGAGGCGGCGCAGCCGGCTGTGGTCATCGCCTTCCTTGTGCAGCATCCAGCTTGCCCACCAGCTCGCGAGCAGCCCGCTCGTAATGCCGTTGTGGGCCAACCACGCAACGCTCCCCTGGCGCACGGCCGGGTGCCTGAGCAAACGAGCCCCTTGGTCGTAGCGCAGCACCGCCAGGCCGAAGCTGGTCTCCGCGTACCACGAGGTCTTGCGGGCCTCATCCACCTCCTCAGATCTGACGGAGAATCCTGGATCGGCCACGTGGAAGTACGGGACCTGCGAACCTGCGGCTGGTGGCACTGCACCTCCAGGGCGTGCGGACAAACCAAGGACCTTGCCCGGTCAGCTACTCCACGCTGACCGCGCGCGGATCCATTGGCTGGCTCCGCTCAGGACCGCGAGGAAGCCGCGACGCCTGCATGCCGCAGCCAGCCGGTCAGCATCCGCTCAGCGGAGTCAGTCATTGATGCATGTGCGCTATGGAAGTCTCGCGCCAACGTCTCAAAGCCAGCGGCACCGAGCACCGCTTCGGCCGATGCCTGGTATGCCGGCACGTGCTGCCATAGCTCCAGCATCCAGTCGGTCACCTCGACATGGAACTGGACGGCGTAAGCAACCTCTCCGAAGCGGAAGGCTTGGTTGGGGTAGGCAGCTGACTGCGCGAGACGAACCGCCCCCGCGGGAATGCCGAATGTGTCGCCGTGCCACTGCAGCGCGGTGATCGCTTCGCCGAGACCAGAGAACACCGGGTCTGCGCGGCCATCGGGGGTCAGCAGCACCGGCAGCACGCCCACTTCAGGTCTCGCGCCAGTGCGCACCTCCGCGCCGAGGCTGGCGGCTAGCAATTGAGCGCCAAGGCAGACCCCGAGATAGGGCATGCCGGAACGCACGGCGGCGGCAATCCAGTCCTTCTCCGCTGCAAGCCAGGGGTGCTCCGCCTCGTCATTAACCCCCATCGGGCCGCCCATCGCCAGGACCAGGTCTACTTCGCGCCAGTCCGGAAGGGCGTCCCCCTCGCCCGGCTCGACGGTCTCGACCGCGATGCCGTGCTCGCGGAGGAACTTCGAGAAGATCCCGGGTGGCTCGCACGAGATGTGCTGCAGCACGCAGGCCTTCCGCCGGGCGCCTGGCCCCCTGATCAGCGGACTACGGGCACCGGCAGGCGGGTCAGCAGGATTCACGTTGTGCTCGGTGCTGTCGAGGACCACACCGGCCACATTAGTCCGTCCTCGCTCTTCACACGGTCTACACCAGTTCGCTACCGCGCCTCCACGAGGGAAGACTTATCTGTAGCTGAATAGCTACGCGTGTCCCTTCCAGGGGAACGGAGCGGGCGATCGCCGACAGTGGCGCGGGCATCGGCGTGAGTTCGTCGCATGCGATTGCCCCAGCTGTCGTTCTGATCGCCCACGCGCAATCGCGGTCCGATTTCGGTCGGCGGCGGGCGCCATGTCTTGGGCTCGGGCGTAACCGCCCGGTCAGAGAGGAACGGAACGCGATGTCACCAGCTGTCCTGTTCGTCATCGACGACGATGCCGGGGTCGTCCGCGCACTCCGCGGCGATCTCGCCCGCCGGTTCGGCCAGGACTTCTCCGTCATCGGCGAGTCGTCGGTCACCGCGGGACTGGCCACGCTGCAGCAGCTAGCCGCAGACCGCCAGATCGTGGCCCTGCTCATCGTGGACCACGACATGGCCGAGATGCCGGGGGTGACCTTCCTCGCACATGCACATCGGATGCACCCGCAGGCCAAGCGCGTGCTGCTGGTTGAGCGAGATTACTCGGCGCACAGCCCGGTCGTCCAGGCCATGACCCTTGGCGAGGCCGACTACCACATCACCAAGCCCTGGATGCTCGAGCAAGATCTGTATCGCGCCATTAGTGAGTTCCTGGCGGAGTGGACCGAGGATCAGGATGCCGGCTTCGACCTCTTCCACGTGATAGGCGGGCTCCAGGACCGCCGCACGCACCAGTTGCGCGAGCTGCTCACCCGCTTCAATGTGCCCTTCCATTTCGACGCAGCCGACAGCGAGCACGCTCGTGAACTGCTGGCAAGTGAGGGCGTTGACGGATCCCGGTTGCCGGTCATGATCCGGCACGACGACTACACGATGGTGGCGCCGACGCCGGCCCAGATCATCGAGGCAGTCGGCGGGAGCACGTCGAGTGATGTCGACGAGTGTGATCTCTTGATCATTGGCGCCGGGCCGGCTGGACTGGCAGCCGCGGTGTACGCAGCGTCCGAGGGACTCCAGACAGTGGTGCTAGAGGAAACCGTCTCCGGTGGCCAAGCGGGCAGCAGCCCGATGATCCGGAACTATCCCGGCTTCCCACACGGCATCAGCGGACACGAACTCACCCGACGGGCCTGCGAGCAGGCCTGGATGTTCGGTGCGCACATGGTGTTCTCGCAGCCCGTGTCAGGCCTGGAGAGCCGGGGCGGCAAACACGCCGCGCTTCTAGCCGACGGTAACAAGATAACGGCCACGGCCGTGATTGTCGCGCCGGGCATCGCGTGGCGTCGTCTCGGCGTGCCGCGGCTGGAGGCGCTAGTCGGATCCGGCGTCTTCTACGGTGCGGCCGGGAGCGACACGCAGGCGATGGCAGGCCGAGACGTACTGGTCGTCGGCGCCGGCAATTCGGCCGGGCAGACGGCGCTGCACCTAGCGCGGTTCGCGCGACACGTGACGATGCTCGTGCGGGGAGACGACCTAGCGGGCTCGATGTCGGATTACCTGATCCGGGAGATCGAGGCTACGGACACCCTGTCGGTGCGCCTGCATACCGAGGTCACCGACGGCTATGGCGCAGATCATCTGGAGACACTCACCCTGCACGACAGGCTCGACGACCGGACAGAACGTGTCCCGGCGGAAGCGCTGTTCGTACTGATCGGAGGCGAGCCACGCACGCAGTGGCTCTCCGCTGCGATCCAGCGCGACGGCGGCTACGTCTTGACCGGGCGCGATGTAGTGCGTGACGGCGCGCATCCGTCACGGTGGCCGCTCGACCGCGCCCCGCTCCCGCTCGAGACGTCGGTGCCCGGCGTCTTCGCCGTGGGTGATGCCCGCTACCGCTCGATGAAGCGGGTCGCCTCCGCCGTCGGTGACGGCGCGACGGCGGTCCGGCTCGTGCACGAGTATCTCGCCGCCGACAATGCGAGCCAGCAGGTGCTGGCATCGACAACCTGAGCGGGCAGCGCCGCCGGCACGCACGGGCGAGCACCGCATCCCCGGGCGGTCGCTGCGCCGCTGGTTTCGGCGGTTGCGTTACATTGGCTCGATCTCGACTCTGGTGTCGGAGAACGTCGGGGCGTTACCGAGACCGGCGAACGCGAACGGCGTGACCGCGTTGACCGTCGAGTGGTCTTTGGCGTTCTTGGGCCAGGCTCCCATCGGTACCATGAGGACTCCGCGGGCGATGTCGTCGTTGATCCGGGTCAGTGCGGCGAACTGACTGCGGTCGTTGAAGACCCTGACGCACTGCCCGTCGGTGGCGCCGCGCTCGGCGGCGTCGTGCGGGTGCACTGTCACTGACTGTTCGCCCCGGTGTCGCAGCGGGTCGATCCCCACGACCTTCGCGCCGCGTCGCTGCGCCTCGGCCACGAACGGCCACAGGTGCAGGTTCGTCGAGATCATCTTGCAGGCCCAGCCCTGCCTACATCACTACGGAGTATCGGCTGCTGCCACCCCTACGTTGCACGCGGACTGACGATCACTGACGACACTGCGACCAACTGCGAATCTGGGCTTACCGCGATGGAGTGAATCTCGGGAATCACCCCAGAACTGCGCCGCGGTGGGGATGTCTCCCCTTGTCGTTACCCGAGCGGCACTGACAGCATCGTGCTGCCGGGAGTTCGTGCCGGATTGCCCGCGGAGGCAGGACGTGATGACAGGCGCCCTGCAGGCAGTGATGCTGACCGCCATGGCTACAGCCGCGTGCACACCCGGGTTCCCGCAGACCGGCCTGGCGTGCGTGACCAACGACCCTGAGAGCGCGGTGCCGGTGTGGCGAACGGAACAACAGGATCGCGATCGGCAGGAGAGCAGTCATGGTTGACTGGCGGCGAACCCTTTTCGGCCCGGGCAGCGCGCCCGGGAGCGGCGGCGCTACTGGCCAGATAGCCCGGCGTGGCCGGTGGTGCCTATCGATCGCGCTGCTCACAGCAGCCGCGGGCCTGGCCGGGGCGTCGGCGGACGCGGCGGCTGCCGCGCCAGCAGACCGTGCCGCACCAGCGGGCCATGTCGCCACGGTGCCAGCCGAGGCGGCGGGGAGCATCACGTTCTATTCCTCGCCTAAGATCTTTCTCTCAAGGTCGGGCGATTCTGATAACAGCATCACAGCCGGCCCCGACGGAGCGCTGTGGTTCACCAACCCGCGCAACCGCTCGATTGGGCGGATCACCACCTATGGCTATGTCACCGACTACAGAGGCCATGGCATCGGCAACCCGTGGGTCATCACCACCGGCCCTGACGGGGCGCTGTGGGCCGGCAACTGGAACACTCACTCGATCAGCCGGATCACCACCGCCGGGAAGATCACCACCTTCTTCCGCACCGCCAACACCCCGGTGGGCATCGCTGCGAGCAGTCATTACCTGTGGTACACCAACTGGGCCATCCCGTCGTCGATCGGGCGGATGACCACCAGGGGAAAGGCGACCTCATTTGGGCGCGGCTCGGATGTGTCATATCCGGGGGGCATCACAGAAGGATCCGACGGGGCGATGTGGTTCATCAATGGATACGGTCCCCGCCCGATTGGCCGGATCACCCAGTCAGGTCGCCTCACCTTTTACCCTTACCCCCTCCCGTATGTGTATCTCGGCTCGATAACGGCTGGCCCGGACGGGGACCTGTGGATCACCTACCCCCAGAACAACGGCATCGGGCGGATCACCACCAAAGGTGTCGTCACCAGCTTCATCAGCCCCCACATCGTGCGCCCCGCCGCGATCGCAGCCGGACCGGACGGCGCCTTGTGGTTCACCGAGAGCAATGCGATCGGCAGGATCACCACCACCGGCCAGCTGACCAGCTACCCCGTCCCCGACCTGGGCAATAGGGGCGATATCACCGCCGGGCCGGACGGGGCCATGTGGTTCACCGACTCGGGCACCAACAGGATCGGGCGGATTGCCACCAGCGTGACTCCCTGGATAACCGGCAAGACGCCCACCTCAGGCCCTCCAGGAACCCGGGTCACCATCACCGGGCTCAACCTCTCGCCAGCGACCCGGGTGTCCTTCCACGGGACTCCGGCCACCATCGTGTCCGACACCGCCACCTCCGTCGTGGCCATCGTGCCCCCGGGGGCGACGACCGGACGGATCATGGTGACCACCCCCGTCGGAATCGCAGCCGGAAACACCTGGTTCCGCGTAACCTAGTCTCGCAGCGTGGCGGCGTCTGCGGAGTGGCCAGGCTGGCGGGCTCAGACGGGGTCGCTGACTTGCAGGATGCCGCCAAGGCGAAGGAACGGATGGTCCTGCGCGAGCCTGACGGCTGCGTCACGGTCCGCTGCCTCGAGGACAGACCAGCCCATGAGCGGATCGCCGGGCGCTTGGTCACGGACGCCGCCGGCGCCTATCGTCACTGAGGCCAGGACCGGCGTGCCGACGTCGGCAAGCGCCGGACCGGCCAGCTCAGCCCAGTGCACGAACGCGCGGCGCGCATCCGCGATGGTGGCCGCATCGGAGGGCATCGCGCCGGCGTAGTAGGTGACGAGGAACCGTGCCATCTGCCCTCCTGACATCAGCGCGCGCGGTGCGCTGCGCCGACAGCGCGCCGGCGCAGCCACGATTCCGGCTGGCCGGACTCGGCAGCGATTGCTTGCCAGGTCCAGCCTGCGCATCTGCGGTCGTCTACGTAGCAGGCCACGTCTGCGTAGCCCAGGCGGGCGGCGACCTCAGCGGCCCGCTGCTGGGCTTCGTGGCGCTTGGCGGCGTGCGCGACCGAGGCGAGGCCGTGGCGGCGCAGTGCTGCTGTCACGGCATGGTGGGACATGCCGACCTCGGCAGCGATGGCGTTCACGGTCTGATGCTGCTTGAGGTGCCGGTCCAACAGATAGGTGGGCACGTCTGGATAGCCGAGCCGCCGCAAAGCCGGGCGCCAGCGGGCATCGGGCCGCCGCCCGCCGCGCCGCTTGGCAGCGTCGGCTGCGGCCGGGTCGATCCGGCCGAGGTGCCGGGACAGCCAGTCCTTGTGCAGTCCGGCTTCACGGCTGATCGCCGCCATGCTGGCGCCGTCCCTGGTCCGGGCGAGGACCAATGCGCGGATGTCGGGATAGCCGCGCTGCCGAGCTATGTCGTCTGCCGTGGCCAAGAGGCGGCGATCGGCACGCTCCCTGCTCGCTCGCGCTAGTTGCGCAGGCGGGCTCGCCGCCCGCGCGAGCCTGACTTTCCTGCGGCGCTGCTGCGGGAACGGGCGACCGCGAGCCGCGGCCGCAGCATCCCGGGCGAGCTCTCCGGCGCGGGCCCGCTGACGGCCCGTGGCGCTGCCCCGGCGGACAGCCGGCTCGAACAACAGCCGGGCCGTGAACGCGGCGGCGCGCAGCTTGCGGGTTTCGGGGCCCTCCAGCGACTGGCCGAGTTCCAGGCCGAACGCCTCGCAGTACTGCTGCTTGGTCCAGCCGTGCACGGCCAGGTGCGCCGCAACCGAATGGAACGACCGGCCGCACAGATGGCAGGTCACCAGCGATCCTTCGACGACCACTTCGCCGACGGGCCCGTAGAACGCCGTTCCGTCAGCCAGGACGCCGACGACGGGACGCAGCCCCGCGCCGGGCCGGCGCGACGCATCCTCTCGGCGCCGTCTGGTCGGGCTGATCATCTCAGCAGATATCGCGGGCCTCTTACCGATCAGCTAGTCACACTGAGACTACAGACGGAACCCGGGTTCTGTCATCCGCGGCTCCGCTGCATAATTCCGCAGCCGGGTGAGCAGACTACTGACCGGACTCGGCTAGCTGCCGCTAGCGACGACAGAGAGAAGGAACAGTGGAGATCAGTGCACGCAATCAGCTCACGGGTACCGTGCAGGCCGTCAAGACCGGTGCCGTCATGGCCGAGATCATCGTGAACGTCGCTGCGGGTACCATCGCCGCCGTCATCACCGATTCGTCCCGTGAGCACCTGAACCTGCAGGAGGGCGACCAGGTGACAGTCGTTATCAAGGCCACTGAGGTCATGATCGGCAAGTAGCCGGGCTCGCGGTAATAACCTGGGCCGATGTCCACCGGGCGGGAACCGTCGCTGTCACTGGCCGAGTGGCTGGTGTTGTGCCTTATCTGCGAGCAGCCGACGCACGGGTTCGCGCTCGCGGCCCTGCTAGGTGCACAGGGCGACATGGGCCGGGTCTGGCGGGTTCCCAAGCCGGTCGTGTACCGGGCACTCCAGCGGCTCGAGGACCTAGCCCTGGTACGGACCACTGAGCAGCAACCATCAAGCCGCGGCCCGGTTCGGTCACTCGTCGACGCGACGCCGACGGGCCGGAACGAGGCAGCAGCCTGGCTCAGCCTGCCCGTCGGCCACAACCGGGACGTGCGATCGGAACTGCTGGTGAAGCTCGCCCTGCTCGCGCGCCAGGACGGTGATCCGCGGCCGCTGCTCGGGGCGCAGCGCGAGCAGCTGGTCCCCGTCGCGCGTGCCCTGCAGGACCGCCTGGACGGGGCGACGGGTTTCGACCGCACCCTGGTCCTGTGGCGGTGCGAGACCATGGCGGCGACTCTCCGCTTCCTCGACGCCTTGAGCGTCCAGGCCATGGCAGAGTAACCTCATCCAGCTGCTGGAGGTGACCAGCCAGGCCGTCGTGTTTGCCGGCGTCGACCTCCTGGACGGGACAGCCGTTATCGACCTCAAGCCCTACGTCATCCGTTTGACCGGCCGCCGGGCGATCCTAGCTGCGGTGGTTCGACGCAACCACTGTCACTGACGGCACTACGCCTGAACAGCTAGCCCAGCCATGCCATGGGCCACCGAGAAAAGCGCCGTAACCGCAACGCCGCTACGTGATCCGCGCCGCCGTCCGGCGGGCAGCCATCCGGCCATTCCAGCCGCGCCAGTCCGCTTGCGCTATCATTGGATATCACGAGGAGGTGTCTGGGCATGACCGACGTGCTGATCCGTGACGTACCCGACGATGTGATCGCCGCCGTCGATGCCCGCGCTAGACGACTGCGCCTGTCGCGCAGTGAGTACCTGCGCCGCCGCCTCGCCCAGGACGCTGCAGTTCCAGGAGACGAGGTGAGCACCGAGGACCTGGCCCGGTTCGCCGAAGTCTTCAGCGATCTAGCCGATCCCGATGTCATGTCGCGGGCCTGGCAGTGACAACCTGGCTGATCGACAAGTCGGCGCTTGTCCGTTTGGCTACCAGTCCCGATGCTCCGGAATGGGCGGCCCGGATCGAACGTGGCGTGGTCAGGGTCACGACCCTGACGCGCCTCGAAGTCGGCTATTTTGCCCGCTCCGGCCCGGACCTGCGCGCCGAGCTCAGCCAGCCGCCGCTGGCCGCGATGCCAGTGGAATACCTGACCCCGGCGATCGAGGACCGGGCCGTCGAGGTCCAAGCACTGCTGGCTGATCGCGGTCAGCACCGGGCACCCTCGATTCCCGATCTCGTGATCGCGGCCACCGCCGAACTCGCAGGCCTGACGGTTCTGCACCTGGACAAGGACTACGAGATCATCGCCGACATCACGGGCCAGCGCCTTGAACGCCTGACCACCGGCTAAGGCCACTGGCTACCCAACCGAGCCCAAACGACGATGGCGGACGCGTGCTCGCGAGATGGTCGCTGTCCGAGGTCGCGCCGGCAGCCGACTCACGAGCGAGCCGGCCGCGCTCAGCGCTCTTAGAACCGGTGTGGGTCACTTCCAGCGGGTGCCGTTCCAGTGCAGGATGACGGTCTTGCCCGAAGTGTTCCGCGGACTAAGCAGACCGGCTCGCGGCGATACCTCACCTTCAACAGCCTGACTGGCTGCTGGCCCTCACACTCGGACCACTCGTCGCGGCATTAGCGCGCCGATGAACCAGAAAAGCGGTATAAACAAGCCCACAATGAACATGATCCAGTGGCCCTTCCGCAGCGACAGGACGCCCAGAGTGAGCAGAAGCACAAAGTAGATGATCCCGAAGATCCAGCCCATTTAGCGAATCCTCCGTTTACCTCGGCGGCAGCCACATTGGTGCCCGCGCACGACCAGCGTGAGGCGCCCGCGTCGGCATGACGTGAGGTTCAGCGCTGCCCTAACAATGCGTTCTTCGGCGGCCAAGCGCATCACCCGGCGGAGGTGATGTAAGGCAGCCTCACCAGCCGACGCCGCTGACTCGAAGCTGAACTCGCCGACCGCGGCCAGACCGGGTCGCTGAGTTCGGGGCGCTCGACCTGACTTGCGACACGTTCGCCGACCTGAATCGCGGACAGCTCGCTGACCTGCCGCTGGTTCTTAAGTTCTGGTGAGCGAAGCTGGGCAGCGCGCCCGCCCACAGTCGCCCTCTGCATCGCCGAGAGCGACGAGACCCGCGCCAACACCAACCGCGCCCAGGCATTCATCGTCAGCCAGCCGGGTTGACCTCGCAATGGCCACCGACCTGTCGGCGGCGCTCATCGGAATCTGCAGAAAGCTACTCTACGTAGTTGCCACGAGGCGCACCTTTCGCTGTGGCCAGGAGGAGTGTGTGATCACTGAGAGTAACCTCAGCATCACAGAAAGTGTCTTTGGTCGGAAATAATCGCATCTTGACATGACGCTGAGTCGCTGTTTGAATGCTCTGAGTCTGGCCGAGACGGTGCGAACGGTCATCCGCAGGCAAGTGCTTGCGGATGCAAGCTCGGCGCCTGTTACACGCCGTAACCGTCTCGGTAATAGCTGCCAGGCGACGGCCCTCGTTCTGGATGGGTTCGCCGGCAGGCGCAGGATGCCCACCGTGGTCGGGCGATCCCGAACCCTGGGCGCGAGGACGAGAGGCGATTGCGAGATGCGACGACAGGCCCCCGATGTCGGAGAAAGCCATCTTCTGTTCGAGCGGGAGGTGGCCTGTTGCCGGAGCCACCTGTACCCGGCTGCACTGCGCATGACCCGCAACCACGGCGACGCAGAGGACCTAGTACAGGAGACGATGGTTCGCGCATATGCGGGCCTTCGGAATTTCACCCCTGGTACGAACGGACGCGCGTGGCTGTTCCGGATCCTCGCCAACACCTTCGTCAACGGCTGCCGGAGGAGGCGCCGCCAGCCCGTTGAGGTGCTCAGCGACGATCTGGAGACCCTGCAGCGGGGTTCTCTCGGGGCGGCCAGCGGGGCCAGGCCGGCCAGGTCGGCGGAGGCTGAAGCAATGGACAGGCTTCCTGACCCCGGCGTCATGGAGGCGCTGGCCGGCCTGCCCAAGTGCTTCAGGTCCGCAATCTACCTGGCGGATGTCGAGGGCTATCCCTACCGCGAAGTTGCGGACATACTCGGCATACCGGTCGGCACAGTCATGTCCCGGCTGCACCGCGGCCGCATGAAGTTGAGGCAGCAATTGGCCGCCTTGCCCAGGAATGGCAAGGCGGGAGACGTCTCGCGACGTCATCGAGTGCGCGCCGAGCCAGCTGAGCTGGAGGTTTAGCGCGATGTCAGAGCGCCACGTTGAGGTTGGCGGATGACCTTGCACGTACCAGGGCACCGCTGGCCGGCTGGCGGCTTCTGGATTTTCAGTCTGATGCGCTAGCGCCCAGGGCCGGCGCGTGCGTAGTCAGGACGATCTGGTTACCTCCCAAGCGTTTGGCCCGGTACAGAGCCGCATCGGCGGCCGCGAGGAGGTCCGTGAGCTGCGGGCCGTCCTGACTCAGTATTGCCACTCCGATCGAGGCAGCCACTGTGATAGGCGGGGTCTCGGGGCTGCCTGGTTTGTCGACGTGCAGGTATGTGATCTGGGCGAGGACCCGCTCAGTGATGTGGCGGGCAACGATGCGGTCAGCGCCGCGCAGCAGGAGCGCGAATTCGTCTCCACCGAACCGGCCGGCCAGGTCGTCTGCCCGCACGAGCGCGCTCAGCGCCCGGCCGATACCACTCAGCACCGCGTCACCGGCAAGGTGACCGTGACAGTCGTTTATCTCCTTGAAGTTGTCGATGTCGATAAGAGCGACCGCGACATCGGAGCCGCTCCTGGCGGCCTGGGCAGTTTCGGCGCTGCTTTCGCGCCGCCAGGTGGCGGCATTGAGCAGACCGGTCATGGAGTCGGTCCGGGAGTCGCTGACTAGCTGGGTATGCCGTCCTGACCGCTGCAGCAAGGTCACGAACGGCAGCGCGAACAGCAGCGTGACCGGACAGACAGCGACGCCGAGCGTCACGAGCACGGCCACGCACGCCTCAGTGAGGTCGTTGTGCACGCTCTCGCGGGCTAGCAGCATCTGCCGGACGCTCGCGGTCGGGTCCGAGCCCTTGACTGCAGTAAGCACGAGGCCATGGTTCACCGACCACTGCACTACGGCACAGACGGCCACGACCGCGATCCACGCGACTGCACGCGGGCCCGACGTGTCCAGCGACAACGAGGTAAGCCGGTCAAATTCGTGGAAAACAAGATATACGCTTCCATAGGACAAACTGATCGCCGCCGCCGTAAACACCCGGCGGTGCGGCTCGATCTTCCGGATGCGCCACTGCGTCAAGGCGATCCGCGGGATCGGCGCGATCAGCGCAAACAACGGCGGAAGCAGGATGGCGATGGGCAGCTCCCAGATGCCGCACACGTCTTTAATGAACAGGGCTGTCTCACCAGACCGGCGCGTCACCTCGATGGTGACGGCCCCGCAGGCGAGAAGCAGACCGAACACCAGCAGGGCTGACGGACGCAGCGTAGTCCAGCGGGCGGCTATCACTATGGCCGCGCAGTCTGCCAGGACCACGGTCACTACGAAGCAGACGAGCCATCGGGGCAGCTGCAGCAAAGGCCATGCCCTGGCCGGTCGCGAAAGCCGACGCAGTCGCATCCACCAGCTGTCTGGCAACTGCTCTCCTGCCGGCTCGCTCGCCCTTGGGCGGACCGTGCGTCATGAGACAGACGCCCGGATTCTCATAGATGAAGTTAGCGCATTGTCAGTGTCCGACTACCTGATGCTACCTAGTCCGCTAGCTATTGCGCCCAGTACTGCCCAGCGGGCGGTGATCGGCGGCTGCCCGGGCTCCGGGGCAGTTCGCTGGCCCTGCCTGGGCCCCAGCGGAGCGAGGCGAGGAAGGGAGGCCCGGCATGAAGACCGGCGGCTGGGGCGGCTGATCCCGCCCTGTCCAGGACCAGCGGAGCGAAGCGAGGAAAGGAGGCCCGGCATGAAGACCGGCGGCTGGGGCGGCTGACCGGCCCGGGTTCAGCACGACCCACCGGAGGGTTCCGGGTGATCGGCTGAGCCTTGTCCTACTGTTCTGGTGATCCGGTCGGCCCGGCCGGCCGGAATCAGCATCGCAACGATGGCGCCGAGCAGGCCTATCACAGCGATTACGCTGGCCGGTGAATATGACTGCGCGGCCGCGCCGGCTAGCAGCATTATCGTTCCCTGGCCCAGGCTCATTCCGGCCTGGGCGATGCCGAAGGCCTGGCTGCGGTGCTCCGGCGGCGCCGCCGTGACGAATGCCGCGCTCGCCGCGACCTGGAAGCAGTCGAAAACGCCCGAGACGAACAAGATCGCCACGGCAGCCGCGAGCGGCGGGGCAAGCGCGAAGAGAGTGAGCACCGCGCAGGACGCAAAGGCCAGTGGGCGCATCCATCGCAACCGCCTGCCTGCAGGTGTCAGCCGGGTAAATGCCGCGCCCCCTGCCGCCGCGCCGAGGGCGCCGGCGGCCAGGATGATGCCGACTGCGGTTGTCCCGCCGCCGAGCGACTGGGCAAGAGGCGCGGCCACGCCTTCAGGCGCGTTATAAAACGCCACCAGCCAGCCGAAAAGCATCGGAGTGCGCAACTCAGGGGTGTGAATCACCAGCCGCACGCCCGCCGCGATACCGGCCACGTGCGCCGCAGCTGCGCGACCAGGCCGGCGTGCAGCTGGCCGGGCAGTTACCCAGATCCGTGTGATCAGCGCGGAGCACGCGAAGGTCGCCGCGTCAGCCACCAGCGACGCCCGCACGCCAACGATCGCCACAAGCGCGCCGCCCATGGCAAAGCCCGCCACCTGCGCGAGCTGGTAGGTGGTCAGCGTAACCGCTGTCCCGAGAACGTAGCGGTCGCCTCGCAGGACATCAGCATATATACCGGTACGCGCCGAGGTGAATGGCGGCGCCAGCATGGTGATCGCGAACAGCAAGATCACCAGCAGCGGCACCGGTAGTCGCGGCGCGATCATCGCTGCGACCAGGGCGCAACGCGCAACGTCACAGCCGATCATCACCCGGCGCCGCGGGAACCGGTCGGCCAGGCCGGCCAGCACGATGCCACCAAAAAAGACGGGAACGACGCTCGCGACGAAGGTGACCGCCGCCAGGAGAGCCGACTTAGTTGTGTCAAACACCAGCAGTGTCAGTGCGACACGAGCTAGCTGGTCGCCGACCACAGACAACACCTGAGCGGCCCACAGCGCCCTGAATTCGGCGATGGCAAAGACGTCCCTGAACGTCGCTCCGTCTGCACCGCCACGCTGGTTCGCTGGGCCTCCCGTCCCGCGCAAACGCACCGGAGCAACACCAAGAAGATCGCGGAAGCGTCGAGAGCGCGCGGAGCGGACGTTACGGACCATTTCTGCGCATCGTATAGCCCGATTGGATAAGCCTGTGCCACGACCACCGTGAGGCTAGCTGCTCCAAGCCATGGGGATATCCGAGTTCGGACAGGTCGTCCGTCGCTCGGGCGCGAGGTTGCCGGTTTGCAACGACCTTGCGCTGCGTGGATCATAGGTGACTGACCGTGTTCGCGCTGACCGGCAACCGCAGAAGTGACCCACACCGCCTGCAACAGATAAGCAGACATGAAGGGTAGATAGTATGAAAGATCACGCGGACGACGTGAACCTACGGTGTCGTCTCGCGCTGACTGAAACAGAGCGGCGCGCTCTCATTGGAACACTAGCCGTGGCCGATCTCTGGCTTATATGGCTTAGGACCGGTCACGGCTCTACGGCACGCGACCGGCGCACGCACCAGAACATGGAGACCGAGCTGCAGAAGCGCGGCCTGCTAGAGAGGTCACTGCTGCCGCCAGCGGCCGGAGACGCATAGCCGGGCAGAGCAGGCGGAGATCGAGGCCTGGACCGGTAACCCCGTGCAGGCCTTGAGATGTCGACCATCGAGTGGGCCGACCACAGGCTGCGACAGACCGCCATCTACCAGGAGATCGCCCGCGACGCCATCAAGGTAGCCGGAGACACAGACCCGTTAGTCGTCTGCCGAGACACAACAGGCCAGGGCGCCTAAGACGATGCGCACGGCATTGTGGACACCCGGGGCCAAGCCCGGGTCCGCCTCGCGACGGCCCAGGCACACCTGCAAGTCGCGGCTGCCGTGCCGCAGAGGAATCCGAACGATAGGCAGAGGCCGTGTCATCGCACCATGCCACCGACACGAGCACTCCAGATCCGTTCGGCGTGGGTTGCTCGGCTGGACCTGACGTGGCGCTGCAGGCTCTGAACAGGGTGTTCTGTCGGGCCCGCCGGGCTATCGTCGAGCTGATGACAACAGTCCCGGCCGTCGCCCGCGCGGAAGGCGGGGCCGAAGGGGCTGAACGAGGGGGGCATTGGCCTGACAACTCGTTATGCAGGCGTTCTGCCGAAAGGATCGAGCGATGACAGGGCATGCTGAGCCTCCTGGGCTCGCGCGGTGGCCCCGTCACCTTCGCCCCGGTGGCCTGCGGTGGATGAGATCGAGCTTCCACTATGAAGACACCGTTGCGTTTTACCGCGACCTCGTCGGCCTGCCTGTCGTCGGATCGTTCGTGGGCAGCTACGGCGAAGACGGGACCATCTTCGGGCTGCCGGACGTTGCTACCCAGCTGGAGGTCGTCCGGGCTGACGGAACGCCCTACCGGCCGGACAGGTTCGACCAGCTCGTCTTCTACCTGGAGGACGTCGTGGCGATGATGGCCGCAACTGCTCCGCTGCGCGATCACGGGTACGGCCCCGACCCCGCCCCGCATCCGTACTGGGAGGCAAACGGTGCGGTCGTCTATCTCGACCCCGACGGCCGCGGCGTCGTGTACGCCCCATGGATCTTCGGCCGCGACACCGACCCAGCCGACCGCTAGCTGGATCAGCCGCCACATTGCGCCGTACCCGGACGCCTGAGTCACTAAGCGACCAGCCCGCCGCCGGGCTCCGGCGACGCTGAATCCAGCCTCCTCACCTGCCCCCAGCCGACGATGATGCGACCGCACAGAGTTGGACAGTCCGGCCGCTCGACGGTTGCGGCGGCAGCGCTTCCCGTCTGATCGCATCAGCGCAGGAAGCGCCCGCTTGCAGGCCCGATCAGTCTGCAGTGGCCGATCTCACCTGGCCATGGCCAGCGTAACCTGGGGGCCAAGCGCCGTGTAGGCGCCGACAGCCGTGCACCTTGCCGGGACGCACGACACGCCAAGCAGGGCGCCGCTCCTGAAGCCAGCCGGGACCGGAGTGGTCTGCAGGCGCCAGCTCTTGCCGTTCCACGCCTCAGCGAAGTAAGCAGCCAGACCGCCAGGGCTGTACTCGCCGGACGCCGTGCAGGCGGTCGTCGAGGTACAGGACACGCCGTCCAACGCGACTTCCCCCGCACTCGTCTCGTACCCGGTCGGGTTCGGGGTCGGCTGAATGCGCCAGCTCTTGCCGTTCCATCGCTCGGCGAGGGTCGGGCTAGAGCCGAAGGCGGTGCCCGTCGCCGTGCAGGCCCTCGGCGAGGTGCAGGACACGGCGTCGAAGGCGCCGCCGGGAGCTCCGTGCGGGAGCGGCACCGTCAGCACTTGCCACTTCCTGCCGTTCCACGCCTCGGCAAAGGGCTTCGCATCCCCAGTGCCATTGTTCTGGTAGCCAACAGCGGCGCAGGCCCGCGGTGAGCCGCAGGAGACTCCGAAGAACCACGTGTGCTTCGAAGGCCGAGGTATGGCCTGAATGCGCCAGGTCTTGCCGTTCCACCTTTCGGCGAGCGCCTGCTGGTTCCCGGTTGCGTTGCCGTAGAAGCCCACCGCGGTGCAGGCGCCCCCTGACGTGCACGAGACCGCGTAGAACGAACTGCCTTTCGACGAAGGGGTTGGAGTCGGCTTGATTCGCCAGCTCTTGCCGTTCCAAGCCTCCGCCAGGGTCAAATTTTCCTTGGTGGCCTTGTAGAAAGCGTTGCCGATAGCCGTGCAGGCAGTCGCTGATGTGCACGAAACCCCATAAAGGAAAGTGCTCGCCGTGCCCGCAGGGACGGCGGGGTCCTGACGGCGCCAGGTCTTGCCGTTCCACCTCTCCGCCAGAGGCACAGATGGGGTAGATAGCGTCTCGGCGTAGGAGCCTACCGCCGTGCAGGCACCCGGCGATGTGCACGAGACTGCTGAGAGCTCGTTGACGGCAGCGCCGGCCGCATTCGGTGTCTTCTCGATCGTCCATGTGCGGCCAAGTGAGGTGGCGGGCTGGCTGGCCTGCGCGATATTGGCGCTAGCCAGCCCGGTCAAGCCGAGCAACAAAGTAAATCCGGCAACCGATAGCGTCGCATGCCTCCAGCGGCGGGCCGCCCCAGACTGCTCATTGTGCCGTCTGATTTGACCCGGTCGGCTACACCCAGCCATCGCCTCAACTCCTTCGTTCCGCCTGACTCAATCAGAGCCCGCTCGATGACCAGAAAACCGCGCTCGAACCTCATGGCCACGAACAGCGACCGCCGGCGTAGGTTGAAGGCGATTGTGCGCGCCAGGACCGCGCTGCAACAAGGCCGAAAGTCCCATTTCTTCTGCGGCCTGAAGACCGGCGTCATCGATGTGGGCGGCGAGCGTTGCCGAACGATCATGCAGCTGCCGCGGATTCGCGCCGGTCCGGCGACATCAGCGTCGCCAAGCGTGCCGCCGGATGCGCGGGCCGGTTCCTGTGGTGCCTCGTACGCCGCCGGTA
Source organism: Streptosporangiaceae bacterium (assembly GCA_052143255.1). Taxonomy (GTDB): domain Bacteria; phylum Actinomycetota; class Actinomycetes; order Streptosporangiales; family Streptosporangiaceae; genus JAJYUU01. Next base: position 51,229 of record JBKQTJ010000112.1, read on the forward strand.
CCTCGGCGGTTTCAGCGAACCAGGAACCTGCCAATTCGGCACGGCGCTGCTGAACTGCGTCGGGCGTAAGGCTCAGTGTCTAGCACTTGCCTGCGATGCAAGAAACCGCAGTCAGCCCTTCGGACCCGCGTCTATCCCAATCTCAGACGGCACCGTTGGCTAGCAGCATTCGCGCATTAACGGCTAGCGGAAAGTCGCGCTTCATGGACCACATGGGCGTCTCGCCCAAGCGGATCGCTTCCATCCTTGCCCGCCCGCTGCCAGATAACACAGATCCGGTGGGCAGCATCACGAGGAGCGTCGGCGGCGCGCCAGCCGAGGCCGAACGACGTTGACGCCGATAAGCGCCTGGCGTAAATTCGGCTGGCCGGGCGGCAAGGGCACAGCGGCCGGCTGCTTCTCACCCTGACAGCTCGACTAGGGGCCTGCTCCTGCCTGCATGGAGCAGGCCCCTAGCCTTAGCCGTTAGGGCTGCACGGAGTTAACTGAGGTGCCCCAGTTCGCGAAACCATCCCTGGTTCCGCCACAGGTTCCGATCGTCAGGGTGAACTCCGACCCTGTGCAGTTCGGGTACTGGATGTAATTGGTAGCGAAGTAGATCTGGCCGCCTGACCAGATCGCGTTGCTGTAGTCGCCCCAGCGCGGCCGGGTAGGACCTGGATAGCCCTGATACTCAGTGAAACCATCCTGAGGCGACTGGCCCAGGTCAGCTACGTGGACTGGTGATACAAGACCACCGGACGTGCTGGTCAGCCAACCATAAGCGGTGCTCGGGTAGAAGCCGCCGTTGTCGGCTCCGGTAGGTCCGCCGTCACCCGTCAGCGTAAAGGTCATAAGAGCTTTTCCTGTTCCGCCTCCGTAATCTCCCTGCTGACCTCCCGAATTGCCTACCGCGGCGATTGCCGGGAATGCCAGGTCCTCATGCTCCGGCGACACATAGCCCTGGCTCGTCAGGCTGAAGACCCCATAGTTGTCGAAACTACGTGTGCCGACGACCCAGTAAGCGACGCCCTGATGTATCTCCGGACTTGATTCCGATGAGTAGGTCTGGGCGATCTCAGTGCTAATGGCGCCATAGATCTGGCCCTGTCCTTGCGAGGCTTGCGTCATGCCATCGCCGTTGGTAGCGATCCCACCCTCGGGGCAAGTCGCCGGCGGAGGACTGCCAACGCTCAGACCCGCGGCTCCGCATTCGTCGCCCAGTGGTGTCGGCCCGGCCTTCTGCGCGGCCAGGAATCCCTCGCCGAAGTAGGACTGCACGCCGGAGAACAGCCCGCCGCCGAACTGGATACCGGCGCACTTATTGCAGTTCGAGCTGTTCAGGCTGCCGAGGCCGGTCCAGTCAAAGACGGCGAGCCGGTTGTCACTCTGGCCGTAGAAATCGAGCGTCCCGAGCATGAATCCGGAACCGCCGTTGCTGTTGTCGTACTGCGACGGGTCCGGCGCGACCGCCGGAATCACCTGGTACCAGCAGGCTATGCCAGGCCGGTGCAGCAGATTGTCGGACGCGCATGTTCCGTCTGGCGTTGGCAGCAACCCCATGTTCTCGATCGCGACGTTGAACTTCTGGTTCGGCTTTCCGTTGGACTTGGCGACCGGCAGGCCTTGCTCGAGAGCATCCTTGCTGAACGCAAGCTCCTGGGCTCCGTTGAAGAAGCCCCCGCCGATGCCGGGCACATTTCCGTTGAGCGGGAACTCGTCATAGAACAACAGGAATGCGTCTCGGGTGGTGGAGATCTTCGCGAAGTCGTTGAGCAGGTAAGGAGCGCCCGGCTCGGTCGGGTTGTAGTCGGCATTGGCGAAGTAGACGTTGTAGGGACCGAACGGATTCGAGCCCGCCGAGACTGCTATGCCCTCGAGGCAGCTATTGGCTGTGCCAGCGAAGCACCCGGCGAAAGGGCCTCCGCTGGCTTCGGTGGTCTTGGACACGATCTCCGTGAAGAACCAGTGCCCGCCGTCGCCCTGGTCGAACAGGCACGAAGGGTCTCCGCCGCTGCTCCAACCTTGGCCCGTAAGTCCCATGAGCGTGTCGAACGGGATCGGCGCCGACAAGCGTCGCAGGTCCTTGTTGAACACGAGAATCTCGCCGATATTGTTCGTCTCGACGACATAGCCATTGCCAGCGCACAGGCCCTGGTCCGCGGGTTCGATATCGCCGAGCGGGTTAGTGGTCAGCGAAGCGCTGTCGACCGCGTTCAGGCCCTTCACACCGATGGCACCGCCCGCAGACGTACTGATCGGGTCGCAGCCCGGACCCATCGGCTGGCAGCTGACGCTTGGCGGCGCGGGATCGGGACCATTACGCGGGAGCGTCGGCGACGGCATCACCTGATGGCCATCGGAGGCATTCGCCGATGCCGCAAGCCGTCTAGCGGCGGCTGTGGCCTTCGCTGTGGACTGCGCGGAGGCGGAGGCCGTGGAGGGAGTGCGGAACGGGCCGGTAAGCAGGCTGCAACCAGGGCCGGAGCAGCCGGTGGCGGCTGGGCCAGCGAAGGTTGGCGCAGACTGCCCCAAGCTTGTTGACGTGACGGTGCCGCTGCGAGCGTGAGCTCCCGTTAGCGGCGCTACTGGGGCCGCGGTGGCGCTCGCGGCGAACACGACCAGCGCGGCTGGCAGCGTCAGCAGCGACACCAGCGCTACTAACCTGTGCGCAGGACTCTTCCTGACAGATTGCATACAGCGCCTCACCTTTGAGAGAGTTTTCGCACGCCCCCTGGTACATGGCGCGACGTGCACGGCCCACGCACCCGGGGGCTCGGTGCGGGACTCGGTCATGGCCCCGAAGCCATCGCGCTGCTACGACGTAGCAATCAACATCCTGCGTCGAGGCGTAATGTCCGTCAAGCCCGATGTCGCAATCCAGCGCGCCAGAGTCCTGATCGCACCGCCATCGCGGTCTGCCGGCCAGCCCGCCGCGCTGGGTGCACTGGACCTCAAGCCGATCGGCTTCTCTGGCCGCGCCCGCTGCTCGTCCCAGGCCGCCCGCCGATGAGTAGCATGACGGCAGCACGCCTGCATAGCTGCTGTGGAAGACGTGCACGGTACGCACGGATCGGACGGGAAAAGTGTCCGGAACGCCGAGCCCGACGGTGCGGCGCCGCCGTCTGGCCTTTGAGCTCAGGCGGCTGCGCGAGGCCGCGAGGCTGACCTGCGAGGACGTCGCCGAGCTGCTGGAGTGCTCGGCGTCCAAGATCAGCCGGATCGAGACCGCGCGGGTGACAGTCTCACCGCGGGACGCCCGCGACCTTCTCGGGATCTACGGCGTGCCGGACGACCAGCGTGACAGCCTCATCCAGCTGGCCCGGCAGTCCCGGCAGAAGGGCTGGTGGCACGCCTACGGCGACAGCGTGCAGCCGCACTTCGCGACATACCTGGGAATGGAAAGCGCCGCCTCGCAGATCAAGCACTTCAACCTCACCCGCATACCTGTCCTCCTGCAGACCGAGGACTACGCGCGCGAGGTAATCGCTGCTGGCCGGATGAGCCGTTCGCTTCCTGTTGACGACAGGTCGGTCGAGCTGGTCATGGAGCGTCAGCGGCTGGCCAGGGCGAGCCCGCCTGATGTATGGGTCGTCCTGGACGAGGCTGCGCTGCGTCGTCAGGTCGGCGGCCCGGAAGTCATGCGCCAGCAGATCGAGCACCTGATCGGGCTGAGCGCCACGCCGGGCGTGTTCCTGCAGTTCATCCCGTTCAGCGGCGGCGCGCACGTCGCAATGGACCTGCCGTTTGTCATCATGGGCTTCCCCGATCCAGCCGACCCCGAAGTTGTCTGCATGGGGTACCCGACCGGTGTGCTGTGGATTGAAGACCTGGCCGAGGTCCACAAGTACAACATGTTCTTCCACCACCTGCAGGCCTCTGCGCTGTCGCTCGACGAGTCGGCGGCGCTCATGACCTCCGTCTTGGAGGAGAGCTGACGCCGCCCGGCCGTACCCGAGAGCTTTATTCGTCGCCGTGCCAGTCAGGTGGACGGACGGCTGTCCGGCGGGCGTTACTGCCTGCTGCCGCCTCCTCCGCCAGCGCGGGCGCGGGCAGATCTCGGTCAGGCAATCTCTGGTTGCTGTTGATCTCGACCTGCGGGGTGGTTCGGTTCGTCGCCAGCGAAACGCTTACTGTGTTCGATCGTCGGAACCTCAGCCTCATCTCAGCTTTCTGAGGGCCAGAATGCGTGCCTGCCAACTGACGTGGACTGAAGCGCTGCGAGAACCGGGCGTTCTGCGCGCAGCCCGACGCGAATCGCTCAGCTGCTGCCGCGTTCGGCGCGGCCGCTGAGTCATGGCGAGTCACTCGTTGTGCGTGCAGATCCGGTTGATCGTGCGACGTGAGGTCGCACGTTGTGAGTGAGTACGTCGAAGGAGGCTGGCCGATGCCAGGGACGTAGTCCAGGCAGTGTCCGGGCCTGTCCCCGCCCTGACGTGCGTTGCCGGGTCCTGCCCGGCGGGGTGCGAAGC